>NZ_WUTY02000001.1:3275861-3931034 GCF_009828925.2 Methylicorpusculum oleiharenae | reverse complement strand
TCTAACTGTTGTTTATTTATGGGTCAAGTTTCTCCTTTGTGTTATTAGGCGGATTGATCCAAACGGCGTTGGGCAAGCGGGGCGGCAAGGGGCACTGTCCTTTGAATCGCTTTGGGTTGGCAAGGAAAGCCGTTTCCAGGGTTTTGGCGCGGGCTTGGTATACCTTAGCCGCTTGGTCGAAGTGGACGGTGGCCGGGGTCATGTAACCGATGCCCGAGTGGCAATGGGACTGGTTGTACCACTGGAAGAAGCGTTGGCAATGGCTGCGGGCATCTTCAAGGCATCCGAAGCGGACGGGGAAATCAGGCCGATATTTCAAGGTTTTGAACTGGGCCTCGGAATAGGGATTGTCATCCGAGACATAAGGCCGGCTATGGGTCTTGGCGACATCCAGATCAACCAACAAGGCGGCCACCGGCTTGCTGCGCATGCTGGAACCGCGGTCGGCATGCAGCGTCAGCGTATGCGGCGGGATGTTGTGCTTGGTCACTGTTTCGGCGATCAGCTGCTCGGCCAGTTCGGCGGTTTCCCGCGGAGCGACCATCCAACCGACCACATAGCGGCTATAAATATCCAGGATCACATACAGGTGGAAACAGGTCCATTTGGCCGGGCCTTTGAGTTTCGTGATATCCCAGCTCCAGACTTGATTGGGCGCGGTGGCCAGGAGTTCCGGTTTGGTATAGACCGGGTGTATCCGTTGGCGCCTGCGCTCCGCCGACAGGCCGTCCGCCTCCAGGGCGCGGTACAAGGTGCGCACCGAGCCGATGTAGCGCCCCTCGTCCAGCAGGGTGGCATAGACAAAATACGGCGAGCAATCGGCGAAGCGTTCGCTGTTAAGCACCGCCAGCAGTTGCTGTCGCTCACTGGTCGAGAAAGCCAGCGGGGCGGGTGGACGAGGCACCCGCGTTACCGGCACAGGCACCAGGAGGCGCCGGCGGGCATCCTCGCGATAGACCGAACTGCGGTTCAAATTCAGGGCCGCGCAAGCCGACGCCAGGCCGACCTCCGGGGCCAACTGGTTAAGGGCTTGCATCAGCAGGACTCGCTCGGCGTCTCGTCCGTCGGCAGACCGAACAAGACGCAAAGTTTTTTTTGGACCTCAATAATGGCATTGGCCTGAGCCAGTCTGCGGCGCAGACGCTCATTTTCCTGAGTAAGTTGGTGCACACGACGATCCTCGGCCTGAGCCGGGTCGGCCTTGCGCCCACGTTTTTGCGGCGCCAACGCGGCGCGCTCATCGGCAGCGCGCTGCCTACGCCAAGTTGACAGATGGGAGGAGTAAATCCCTTCTTTGCGCAATAAAGCGCCAATCTCACCCAGCTGTGTACAGCGATCAGCGGCCTCCAGGATACGGCGCTTGTCGCTGCTGGTAAATTGTCGGCGCTGGGCGGTGGCAACCACCTCTGGGTCGGGCCGCGCGCCGGAGGTCGCGTTTTCAGCCGCCCTACGGGCGTCTTCCAACGCGACCTCCGGCGCAGTTACTTGTGGTGATTCCATGGTCTCTGCTTTCGATTTGCTCATGATTCTGGCCTACCTTTATACTCTAATTTCCGAGGGGTAGGTGTCTCAGGTCATATTGGCACAGGGGGACTGCGGCAAATCACCGAAGCGCCGGTGACGGAAAACACGCTGCAAATTAACCATGAGCAGTACGAACGGGTCAAAAATGGCGTGTTGGTTCAGTACCGCAACGGCAAGGGCGAACTGGAGAAAAAGCGGCTCAAAGTTTTTGATTTTGACAACCCCGAAAACAATCACTTTCTGTGCGTGCGCGAGCTTTGGGTCCGCGGTGATATTTACCGCCGCCGCGCCGACATTGTTGGCTTTGTGAATGGCCTGCCGCTGATGTTTATCGAGTGCAAGACCCTTCATAAAGACATTCGCCATGCCTATGAGAAGAATTTTTCCGATTACAAAGATACGGTTCCGCACCTGTTCCACCATAATGCCTTTGTGATCCTGGCCAATGGGGTGAATGCCAAAATAGGTTCACTCTCCAGCAAATTTGAGCACTTCAACGATTGGAAGCGGCTGGCCGAAAATGATACCGGCGTAGTGGATATGGAGACTTTGCTCAAGGGCGTGTGCAACAAACGGGATTTTCTCGACCTGTTTGAAAACTACATACTGTTTGATGAAAGCAAGGGGAAACTGGTCAAAATCGTGGCCCGAAACCACCAGTTTTTGGGTGTCAATCGCGCCATCGAAGCCGTTAAAAACCGTGAGGCACGGCAAGGAAAGCTGGGCGTATTCTGGCACACCCAAGGCTCGGGCAAGTCGTATTCCATCGCGTTCTTTACCCGCAAGATACACCGAAAAATCGGCGGCAATTTTACCTTTCTGATTTGTACCGACCGCGAGGATTTGGATAAGCAAATCTACAACACTTTTGCCGGATGCGGACTGGTTGATAACGACCAAGACCCTTGCCGGGCAGGGTCGGGCGAACATTTGCAAACTTTACTTAATCAGCATAAAGCCTACGTTTTTTCGTTGGTGCAGAAATTCAATAAGGATGTTGACCCCGCCAAGCCTTATTCCGACCGCGACGACATCATTGTGATTACCGACGAAGCGCACCGTACCCAGTATGGCCGGTTGTCGCTGAATATGCGCAATGCGCTGCCCAATGCCAGCTATATCGGCTTTACCGGTACGCCATTGTTCAAGGACGATGAAATCACCCGCCGCGTGTTCGGTGATTACGTTTCGACCTACGACTTTCAACGCGCTGTCGAAGATAAGGCCACCGTGCCGCTGTATTACGACTCTCGGGGTGAGAAGTTGGGCATTGCGACCCATTCACTGAATGAGCGTATCGCGGAAAAGCTGGAAGCGCTAGAGATAGACGATCAGGACGTGGCGGAACGCCTGGAGCGGGAGCTCAAGCGCGATTACCATCTGATTACTGCGCAAAGCCGTTTGGAACAAGTGGCCGAAGACTTTGTGGAGCATTACAGCACCGGCTGGGAAAACGGCAAAGCCATGCTGGTGTGCATCGATAAGGTTACTTGTGTGCGTATGGAGCAGATCATCCATGACAAGTGGCTAGTGAAGATTGCCGAACTGGAAAAACAGCTTCGCTCATTGGCGGATGAACAGGCGATCATGGACATGACCCGCAAGCTGGACTGGATGCGCGAAACCATCATGGCCGTGGTGGTCAGCGAGGAACAGGGCGAAGTCGATAAGTTTCGGAAATGGGGGTTGGACATTACCCCGCATCGGAAACTGATCAAGGAAGGCTTTGAAACACCGGATGGCAAAAGAATCGATATTGAGAACGCTTTTAAAAAAGGCGAGCACCCGTTCCGCGTTGCGATTGTCTGTGCCATGTGGCTGACTGGTTTTGACGTACCCACCTTATCGACTTTATATCTGGATAAACCGCTGAAAGCGCACACGCTGATGCAGGCGATTGCCCGTGCTAACCGCGTGTATGAGGGTAAAAACAACGGTCTGATCGTGGATTACTGCGGTATTCTGAAAAACCTGCGCAAAGCCTTGGCGACGTTTGCAGGGCATACCGGTGTAGATGGTGGCAATGGCGAACCGCCGCCAGAGCTAGACCCGGTTAAGCCAGAGGAAGAACTCTTGGCTGATTTGGCGGAAACCATTGAAGCCGTGCGCTCATTCTTGAGCGCCCAGTCTTTCCGCTTGGAAAGCGTCAGTGAGTTGCGAGGCTTTGAGCGTAATAAAGCCATTATAGATGCTAAAGAAATCGTCAATCAAAATGACGAAACCAGAAAACGCTTTGAAATCATCTGCCGCGAAGTCTTCAAGAAATTTAAGGCCTGCCTGACGATCAAGGCCGTTAACAACTTCCGCGCCGCACACGACGCCATCAGCATCATCTATAAAAGCCTGCAGGAGGATGTGGAGAAAGCCGATATTTCGGAGATCATGCGCGAGCTCCATGCCATTATCGAACAAAGCATAGTGCCCAATAAGGGCATTAAAGAGCCGAGCAAACTTTACGATATCAGCCAGATCGACTTTGAACGCTTGCGGAAAGAATTCGAGCGCTCTCCAGCCAAAAATACGACCGTTCAGAGTCTGAAAGACATCATCGAAAGGAAGCTGCTCAAAATGCTGATGCAAAATCCAACCCGGACGGATTTTCAAAAACACTACGAAGCCATTATCGACGAGTACAACAACGAGAAAGACAGGGTGACCATCTTAGCGACCTTCGAAGCTCTGCTAAAGCTGGTGGATGCCTTGTCCGAAGAAGAGCAGCGGGCAGTCAAGGAAGGTTTGTCTGAAGAATCTCTGGCTTTTTTCGACTTGTTGTTAAAACCAGACCTTAATAAGGCGGAAATTGATCAAATCAAAAAAGTAGCTGAGGGTCTTTATACAACGCTGAAGGCGGAAGTGGACCGCATCCAAAACTTTACCGCCAAACAAAGCACCCGCGACGAGATAAAAATCAAGATTAAAGATTATCTGTGGAATGAGAAGACGGGGCTTCCAGAAATCTTTGCGCCGGAGGAAGTCGACGAAAAGACAGAGCTGGTGTTCAAGCATCTGTTAATTGCCAATAAGAACAGTATGTACGTGTAAGTCTGTAGGATGCGGTGACGACAGGAACCGCAATAATCGCGAATGATGCGGTCCGTTTCTCACCACATCCTACAAAATTGCGGTCGCAGTTCAGTTTTGAGCGCTATTTACTCTCACCCGAAATTTATCAAAACGGGCCGCGTAGTTCGACCGGTTATTATCCTCACCACCAGAGGCATCTCCGTCTGGACGAGCATAGACAACCATGGCGACGCGTGCTAAGACATTGGATGTGCTCGGGGCGTCAACTGTACCTAGATATTGATCGTCGATGTAATAAGATGTAGTCCGGTTCTCGTAGTCGATAAGCATACTGATGTGATGCCACTGGTTTAAGGAAATGGGCGTAAAGAATGTCGGTGCCGCGCCCGGGATTGCATTGAAGTCGAAAGCTTCTGCCACTCCCTCGGAAGACAGCCCAACTTCGCCCAGTGTTTCGCCATTGCCTGAACGAGCGGCGATTGTGAGGGAGAAGAACTGGCCTGGCGTCGCGTCCTGATTCGTTTCAAGTAGTAGGTCGGCATCGACATGTACCCTGGAGTTTTTGGCGTTTATAGTCTGATCGAGCGGCCTTCGGTACGATCCTACCGCATCATAAGGGGCTGTGATGCCCTCTGATCCAATCAGATCAGCACCAAAGATTTCCACGGACTGTTTTTGGTGACTCGCTGCGTCGCGCGTGATCTTCGCAGCCTCGGGATTCAAGAACGGCGGGATAGCCGTCGACCAATTGTCGAGCCCCAGTAGCTGATCACCAACCTGGAAAGTCGGTTGCTCGAAACTGGTGGAGTACAGCGTAATCGTAGGTTTATTGTCGTTGCTAGTCTTCGCCATGACAAATGAGGAAGTGACTGCCGCGAACGCGATGAAAACTACGCTTCGAAAACATATGTTTCGAGCGAATATTCCTAATGTTTCAACTGCATTTTGAGCTTTTATGTTTTTTTTCATGATTAGTCCCCTTGTGCGCTAAGTGCATGTTATTTTTATTTAACTGTCTCTACTACACTGCGTTTTTCTCTCTCACAGTACAAGGCAGAACGATCAAACAAGCCCAAAGTCCGTTAAATCTTATGTTGGTGATCGAAAAGCCCTAACCGGCATCTCATGTCATGAAGCAATTGGTTACTGGGTATCGCTGAAAGTCATTTATGTTGAAAAAATGAAGTTTCCCAATAATTTCAAAACAGTTTTCCATTGTGCTTGGTCTGCCGGAACGACGGTAACTATTAATGCAAACATAGTTCTCTAACAAGTCTGGATAACCTTAAAAACAGGAAACTTCAGTTGAAAAATAATTCACGTCAAAATAAAAGTAAATAAGAGCAAATACTTAGAAGCTTAGAATGCGGTGACGATAGGAACCGCATCGATCGCGAATGATGCGGTTCGTTCCTCACCACATCCTACAAAATTACCATTTTTGATCGGATATAGGTTCATTCTTGATGCTTGGATTTAAACACAGGCCTGATCCGCACCTCTTTCCTTTGTAAGTTTTACTACATTACCTTTGCTGTGTACTGCGTTGTCTTGTCGTAATCATCCTCTTTTTGTCTTCAAACCCGCTAATACAGCCACTTGTGTTATTGGCAAGTGTTTTGCTTTAGATCAGGTAAAGGCGTCTGATGCCTGATGACAAAACCTGGTCTTAGCGTTGAGATTGATGCATGAAACCCTACTCTCGAACCATCATCATTGACGACACCACACTCAGAGACGGTGAGCAATCAGCGGGTGTTTCTTTTTCTGTTGATGAGAAACTTGGCATTGCCAGGCAGCTTGCAAGTATGGGCGTACCGGAACTGGAAATCGGTATTCCTGCGATGGGCGAGCCTGAGAGAGAAGAGATCAAGGCGATTGTTGAGCTTAACTTGCCCAGTCGTCTGGTAGTTTGGTCCAGAATGCGGGAAGACGATTTACAGCACTGCTTGAATTTGAATGTCGATCTGGTGGATTTATCGATTTCAGCGTCCGATCAACATATCCGTCATAAATTAAAACAAAGCCGGGCATGGGTTCTGGACACGATAGACAGACTGGTCAAAACGGCAAGAGATGCCGGCCTCAACGTCTGCGTAGGTGCCGAAGATGCCTCCAGAGCTGATCCTGATTTTTTAGCCAAAATGGCTGAAGCCGCGCAAAGGGCAGGGGCAGAACGCATTCGTTTTGCGGATACTGTCGGGATAATGGAGCCTTTCGGTGTCCTGGAAAGCATCAAGCAACTGCGTTCCGTGACTGATCTGGATATTGAAATGCATGCACATGATGACTTGGGTTTGGCGACCGCAAACACGCTGGCTGCAGCGATTGCAGGGGCCACTCATCTGAATACCACCGTGAACGGGCTGGGTGAGCGGGCCGGAAACGCGGCTTTGGAAGAAGTGGTGCTTGGTTTAAGGCAATTGTATGGCATAGAAACCGGTATTGAACTGCAAAACTTTACTGAATTGTCGGGTCTGGTCGCCAGAGCCTCGGGCGATACTATCGGTTCACGTAAAAGTCTGATCGGCAGTGCGGTGTTCAGTCATGAGGCAGGCATCCATGTCGATGGCTTATTGAAGGACCCGAACAATTATCAAGGCATTGATCCGGCAGTTGTGGGTCGTAGCCACCAATTGGTGTTGGGCAAACATTCCGGAACCCAGGGCGTGGTTCATGCCTACCGGCAGATTGGTATCCAACTCAGCCGGACTCAGGCGTTATCGATTTTGCCGCATATCCGGCAATTTGTAAGTGTGTACAAACGTATTCCGCAACGCGGAGATTTAAATCATTTTCTACAACAAGTGTGAGGTGTGTCATGAACGAGGACCGCGAACAAGAGCGAACCGAGGAAGAAGTTGAGCATCAAACGATAGATTTTCTTGATGGGGATGATGATTTTCCAGGTTCATTTTTCAGGATTCCCGGTACACCGGTACCCGGAAAAACGACCTGGAGCCTGGTGTAATGGTAGCCTTCATTCCGGACTATGCGATGAATCACGAACATAGCTTAACGCAACAATGGCGGGAAGATGTTGCTTGCGTTTTCGCCCGCGATCCTGCCGCTCGCAGCCGGATTGAAGTATTACTCGCTTATCCCGGAGTTCATGCGGTGCTGTTGCATCGCGTCAGTCATAAGTTATGGCGGTCAAACTGGTTTTTGACCGCAAGACTGCTGTCATCGTTTACCCGCTGGATGACGCATGTCGACATCCACCCCGGTGCCTCTATAGGCCGACGGTTTTTCATTGATCACGGCGCCGGTGTCGTGATCGGCGAGACGACCATAGTCGGCGACGATGTTACGCTTTATCACGGTGTCACGTTGGGTGGAACCTCCTGGAACAAGATTAAACGCCATCCGACGTTAGGTAATAATGTGTTGATCGGCGCCGGTGCCAAAGTGCTGGGCGCCATTACGCTGGGTAACAATGTCAGGGTTGGCGCAAACTCGGTAGTGGTCAAGGATGTGCCGCATTGTTGCACCGTGGTCGGGATTCCCGGACGTGTGATTCAGAGTAAAGGTCTGAAGATTACCAATGAATACGGCATCGATCTGGATCATCATCTGGTGCCTGATCCGGTTGGCAAGGCGATTAATTGTGTGCTGGAGCGTTTGGATAAATTGGAGTCACAGCAAAAACGGATTGACGAGGAAGCCTGTGTGAGCTGCGATGCCGAAACTGTTTGCCGTTCCGAACTGGTCAAAAGCCAAGTGGATAGGGTAGGCCTCTGATGGACTTACTCGATTTCGATGCGCAGGATTTGTATTTCGAATGCGAAGATTCTGCTGAAGTACAAACCTTAATCGGACTGGCAGCAGAGCTTTACGGTCAACAAGGGGCGGAATTGCCGTTGTTGCAGGCTTATTTAAGGGCGCCCGAATCGCTTAATGTCCTGGTGGCATTGAACCGGTTTTATTATTACCAGCACCGTTTGACTGAAGCCCTGCTGATTTCTGAGAAAGCGCTGGACATAATCCGCTGCGGCTTGACCTTACCTGACGATTGGCGTCAGATGAACCGTCAGTCTATCACCGAAGCATCGGCCGAACAATTGACCCGGATCAGGCTTTATTTGTTTACGTTAAAGTCCATCGGTTTTTTAAATATGCGCCTTAATAATCTGGTTTTGAGCCGGAGTATATTCGAAAAACTGACGGAACTGGATGCCAAGGATCGTATTGGCGCCCAAGGCCTTTTGGAGTTAGTTATCAACCGGCAGGCCGAGGCTTGAAGGCGTGTTGTACCGCTCATGGTAAAAGCCTGTGCTGCCATCGTTTTTAAATTTTTTTCAGGAAAGAGATCATGCCAAGACCGGAAAAACATGTGTTTGTCTGTACCCAAAACAGACCCCAGGGTCATCCGCGCGGCTCTTGTGCAGCCAGTGGTTGTGCCGAAGTGATGAACGAATTCATGAATGAAATACAAAGCCGCAATTTATTCGAGAAGATCGGATTAACTAATACCGGTTGCATGGGGCCCTGCACATTAGGCCCTAGTGTGTTGATTTATCCGGAAGGCCTGATGTACGGCAAAGTTAAAAAAGAAGATGTCAAACAGATCATTGATGAACATCTTCTGGGTGGCACGCCCGTCGCATCACTGGTCGTGCCTGCCGAGGTCTGGTAGGCCATGACCGCTTTGCAGCTCTTTGAAGAAAGCGTGCTGTTTGCTCCAAATATACCCGAAGCCGTTAACCAAATTCTGCAATCAGCGGTGTCTGCCAGTCATGATGATGAAGTGACGGCAGAGCGGCTTTTTATAAAAGCTCGGAAATTGGATAGCCATTGCTTACAGACCTATTTTGCGTTGTACAAATTTTATTTTTACCGGGCGCGGTTGGCGGAAGCCGAATCCACCGTTCTAGCCGCATTGGAGGAAGCTGCCCGTCAGGGCCGTTTCCCTTCAGATTACAAGCGACTGGTCAGGGAAAAGGAAAAATGGAATTTGTATTCCAACGAAGTCGCCCATTTTTATCTGTATTCCTTAAAAGCCTTGGCCTTTATCAAATTACGCAGCGGACAGGCCATTGAAGCCCGGGTTATTTTGACCTGTCTACAGGAGCTTGACCCTGAAGACAGGTCCGGCTCATCCGTGATCAGCGATTTAGCGTCCGCCTTGGAGATTGAGTAGCCATGAATACACTTCAGCAAAAAATCAACGAATACCGGCCACTGGGCGACGTTATCTGTCAGGAAATCACCCAGGCCATTCAGAAACTGGGCTTAGAAGAGCTGGGTGAGTCGGGTTATCCTGTTTTTGAGCAAGCTGATTTCCGTTTGGTTGTCGATCCTTATTCGCGCTGCGAAGATTTGGCCGGCTATTGGTACGGCGCGCATAAACGGCTAATCGGGCAAATTCAATTTCACGGCGACGGCAGTTTCTACGCTGAATACGATGTACTGAAGCCGCATCCAACCAAAAAACATTATTTTATCGATGTCATGAATGCCTGGGGGAAGGAAGGGTATATCAAGACAGAGCCGAAACTTTTGGAAATGCCGGAATAAGTGATGGATGACCCCAAGCGCATCTATGAACTGTTACTGGATTATTGTACGGATAACCTGCCTGTCGACCGCTTGACTGTCGGTTTGGTGTGGACCGTTTGTCAGACAGCGGGCGATGGAGCCAAACAAGCTTCGATAGGATTAAGTATGAGTCCCGGCATTCCCACGCGCTTATTGCCCTGGGCAGGAGCATTGACAACACGGACCTTATGTGATCTGGCTCCCTGGGTCAACTCCTGGGATCCTTATCAATCTACTGTCGCGATGGCGGCGATCAATTGTTGCATCAATGCTCGCGCAATGCCCGATTCCATTGCGCTGGACAGCCATTCAGACAATCAAAACCTTGCCGTATTTGATTATTTTTTGCCGCAATTGCAAGGTAAAAAAGTGGTTGTGATTGGCCATTACCCTGGAATTGAGGCTTACCGTAATCGCTTCGATTTAACCGTTTTAGAGCGTAAGCCCGGAGGAATTGACTGGCCGGACAGCGCTTGCGAATTTGTGATACCCGGCGCTGACTGGGTATTTATCACCGGCAGTTCACTCGCAAACAAAACTTTTCCCCGATTGGCCGAATTGGCAGCCGATACCACCACTGTGTTGATGGGACCTAGCGTTCCCTGGTTGCCGCAACTTTATGAATTCGGCATCGATTATCTGGCCGGAGTAGAAATAACCGATTCAGAAAAATTGTACCGGACCGTCGAACAAGGCGGTGGGGTAAGGATTTTCGGAAACGGTCTGCGCTACCGCATTGCTACCTTGTCTCCTCAAAACAATCAAGCGTGGTTAAAAAACCAGATAGCCGGTTGTTTTAATGAAAGGAACGGTCTAACTGCGATGATGGATCAATGGTACAGCGAAGGTCAAACGGCACGGTTTCCGAAATTACCTGATCTGGAGCGGGTCAATGCACGCTTATCTCGGATGGACAGCAGTTTTAAGCAGTTATGGGATCAACAAGGAGATAGCGCATGACCGCGCCTGGATCGGAATTCAATGATTGCCGCCTGCTGCTTTACTACAAGGGCGATATCAGTGCATTGACCTTGTTTGCCCAGCATCAGAACGGTTCGGTGTGTTTTCCTGAGCCTTTGCCTGTACTGTCCAGTGCTCTGGAGGAAGACGAAACGGTCGCTCAGAAAGTGGCTTTGCATCCGGCTATGTTGATCAATGCGATCAACAATTTGCTGGCGTTACCTCACGATTTGTTACAACCAGAACCCGGTTTTAAAGCCCAAATTGATACGCCGGGCGGCATTATCACCGTTTATATGGCCAGGCTTGCCCGATTAGATCCGCCTCATGCCTTGATGCAAGCCAAGGATTGCTCGCTCAAAACACTGCCTTCACTGCGTGGCAGGCCTCCAGCGGAAATGGAATTATTGCGCCGCGCCTATGTAAAAGTAATGGAAACCTGACGGTGTTCGATTTTTTTGAATCGGAAGACACGGTCGATTCAAGGCAAGACCCAGGCGGACTTTATCTGCCTGATGCCGCCGAATGCATGCGCTGCGGCCTGTGTGTGAGTCAGTGCCCGACGTACCAATTGTTTCAGACTTATGAAGAGTCGCCGCGCGGGCGCGTTAAAACCCTAGGTAAAATTCTGCTGGACGATCAGACCATTGATGTTGACGAGTTGACGCATCTGAACAATTGCCTGCAATGCCGGGCTTGTGAAACAGTATGCCCCAGTCAGATGGCCTATGGTCGCTTGTTCGATCAAGCTCAGGCACGGTTAAGTGAAGGCCTGAAACTCAGTATTTTGGCAAGACTCGCTTTCCGTCTCATTGAAATCAAAAACCTTCGCAGGGCATTGTTACCGTTCATCCGGGTCTATATCCGTTCGGGTCTGCAATCTCTGATTCGTCGCAGCGGTTTGTTAGACCGGTTGAACCTGACAGCAGCCGATCATTTAGCCGCAGTACCGGCACTGGCAAAATTAGCGGACTTCTATCCCACGCAGATTGCGCGTCAAGGCAAAGTCGGTTTATTTACCGGTTGTTTGAGCGATCATTTTGACAGAGACAGCTTGAATGCGGCTATCACATTACTCAATGCCATCGGCTACGATGTCTGGGTTTCATCTGAACAAACCTGCTGTGGGGCCATTCATCAACATAATGGGCAGCAAGCCAAAGCACTCCTTTTTGCTGATCAAAACAAGCTGGTTTTTAATGGGTTGGATGTCGATGCCGTGGTTTTTACTGCAACGGGTTGCGGGGCTATGCTGGACGAATATGCGCAAGACGATCAAGCAGGCCTACTCTTTCAGTCCCGGCTTTTCGATATCAATGATTTTCTGTTGCAGCATTGGCCTGAGCAGCAGATCATGAAACCGACTGATTTGACCGTTGCCGTTCATGAACCTTGCAGTCAACGGAATGTTCTGAAAAATCAGACAGCGGTCTATCGCTTGTTGGAAAAAATTCCGGGATTATCCGTTCAGTCACTGCCTGATAATCATCTTTGCTGCGGATCGGCCGGAAGTTACATGCTGACGCATCCGGATAACGCAGATCGCCTTAAAGCATTGAAGCTGGATACTATCGCCCAGGCAAAGCCCGATGTGGTGGTCAGTGCCAATTTCGGTTGTGCACTTCATCTTAATACCGGTTTAGCAAAGGCCGGGGTTCAAGTCGTGCATCCTTTGGTGCTCTTGGTCAACCAATTAGAATCTGACCTGCAATTGCCAGTTTGAACTTTTAATGGTGCTTTGAGGGTTGGCGTAAGCCTTGCGAGGAACGCCGTAGACCCCTCCATGGGGGCTTGACGGCAGCATTCCGGCTGCCAAAATCCCCGCAAAGCTTAACGCCTCTCCCTCTTAATCATCAAACTGGCTGAGTGTTCATCCATTCCTCTTATCAAGCCCTGATTTTGTCGTTAAACCGACAATTCAGCAAAAACTCCCTTTGATATTTTGTTCTGTATTCAACAAATTAAAACGGACTTTTTCTATCCAGGTGTTCAAAGCTTGAATTTTGTCGGGTGTTGATCAGCTGCTTTCTAATTTAAACCACGATAAAACCACTATAAATGACTGATTTATATATTTTATTTATTGTTTCTAATGCGCCGTGATGGGCTTATGGATTGTCTACAAGCGCTCATCTCAAGAGATCTTTTAAATGGCATAGTCTCTGCTTATTCAATAGTTATTCATTATGCACAGAGGTAACTCATGAAAATAAGCACCCGTAATACGTGGCAGGGCACAGTTATAGCGATTACCCACGGTACCATTGTTTCCGAAGTGACATTGGAAATTGCTCCGGATGTGATTGTCACTTCAATAGTTTCCAGAAAGTCGATAGATGACCTGAAGTTACAGATCGGCAGCCCGGCTTACGCACTGGTCAAATCAACTGAAGTGATTCTTGCGGTTGACTGATACAAAAGCCGTTACCTTATTTCTTTTTAGCAAAAAACTCCGGAGATAAATTAATGTTATTAGATGGATACAACAAACAAGGGTTATTGACAGTGACCTCGGTATTGGGCAAGACAGGCAGCTCAGGTATCAGTGCATTTCGTGGCGATCTCGTATTAATCGAAGGTGCTTTCCGCGAAGGTTCCACTACCGACAAAAAACCGCCTGAGTTGGTGATACGCCATGTGGCGCTATTGGCTGACAATGAAAAGATTTTGTTTGTCAGCGGTTTACTCTTCGAGCTGGAACATTTAGCTATTTTTGTTGAAAAATACAAAGCCGCTTTGAGCGCTGAAACAATAGCCTTATTTTTTGTTGAAAATATCGTTTCAGACATGCAAATCACGTTAGATGGCGTTGTTTTCAATTTGACACCCTATAAAAACGGCATGGTTTGGAATGATTTACTGGATTTACTTTACATAGAAAAAGCCGATCTGAAAGGCCAGTCAGCCGAAGATAAGGTGGTCACTGTCTTTGATGCCACAAAAAGTTTTGTGGGTAAATCACCGGTGGTTTCATACAGCGAGGCATTGACTCAAACGGTTGAAGTCAAGAAAGATGCCGCCGTCGGACCGGTTTAATGGCTTATGAATCCATTCGAAACGATTAAGGTAGCGGACGCTGAAAAACTGATAGCAGCGAGTGCGCCTGTAATTCTGGATTGCCGCGATTTAAAAGATTATCGTGCCGGTCATATTGAAAACGCGATGCATCTGCATGAACAATTGAAGGAAAGTTTGTTAATGAAGGGAAACAAGGAACATCCGGTGCTGATTTATTGCTATTACGGCCATGCCAGCGAGCATCTGGCCACCCAGTTTTGCGATTTTGGTTTTACCCACGTTTACAGTCTGGCCGGTGGTTATGCCGACTGGAAAGAATGTCATTCACAAACTCCTTCCACTTAAAGGCTGGTTAACCATGGCTCAATTATCCCGAGAAATCGCTTTACGCATCGCTTTGGCATCCAGAGTGCTTCCAGGCGTGGATGTGCCGATGCTGATAGGTATTCTGCATGATAAAGTCGGATCACCTCTGGACGACGACAAACTCAAAGCAATCACCGTCACCAACCTCAAAACCGGTATCGGCAGTCTCGATGGCGAAGAGGACGGTGAGGACATTGGCATCGGTTTGGCTAATATCAAACTGGCAATCCGTTATTTATGGGGTGAAGAGGCCGAAGACGAAAATCTGCCGGAAATAATGCCTTATCATGAAGGTGATATGCCGGAATCGATACGGGTTGCGATTGCTTCAAATTTGGGCACATTACTCAATGGCCATTTCGGTTCCTGCATCCGTTTTCTGGTTTATCAACTGTCCAGAAACGACTGCCGATTAGTCGATATTCGTTCGACTATCGATGCTGACAATGCCGAGGACAAGAATATGTTTCGTGCACAACTCATTAAAGACTGCCACGTTCTATTTATTCAATCCATTGGTGGACCTGCAGCGGCTAAAGTGATCAGAGCCGATATCTATCCGATCAAAGTGCCTGAAGTTATTGAAGCGGCGGAGAAACTCAGCGAGTTTCAGAAAGTCTTCGATGCGCCGCCACCCTGGATGGCAAAAGCGCTGGGACGGACCGCCGAAGAGCGCAAGCGGTTTATTTTAGAAGAATAATAGTGATCCTGATCAGCAGGCTGTTTCTGCTAAATTCATAAGACCGTCATGCCCGTCCGGAAACGGGCATCCAATGCCATGGATGGCAGTGGACTTTCACATCCTTGTATCCTGGATTCACTTACGCGGTCTAGCGCCTCCGGCAATCCATGCCGGAATGACGGCTTTAATTTACTTTCAATTACTGACGAGAAAATAGCTTTGAAAAAGGGGAATTTATTAAAAATCCGCCCCCATTTCGGGAAGTTATTTGTAACCCTATTCGTAGGAATTGGCCAATAATAATCCCTTCATTTCATTACTCAATGTGAAGGGTTATTTTATCGCTTGACAACCTGCTTTATTCCCCTCATGGTTCATCTAACCCATTCAAAAGTAGGAGAAAATCATGCGACTCATACTCCTTGCAACTTTAAGCACTGTTTTATCGGGCTTCCTGGTTCAAAATGTTCAAGCGGTCAGTATTACGGAGCGGGCCGGTAATCCCTTTCGGACAGCCGCAAATAATGAGGAATTCACACTTAACAAGCAAAACGTCAATCCCGATAAATTCGGGTTACTTCGTACCTATGATTTTGATGCGAAAGTCGAGACTCAACCGCTGATCATTGAAAAAGGTGCCGGTTCTGATGATCTGGTCATCATTACCACGATGAAAAATGACGTCATCGGTATCAATGCCAGCACAAATGAAACCTTGTATAAGGTCAAACTCGGTCCTGAAATCAGCTCTCAGGATATGGATATGTGGAAACATACCCCCACCTGGGGTATTTCGGCCACGCCGATTATAGATACTGCAACCAACACCTTGTTTGTCGCCGCATGGCTGCGAAAAAACGCCAATGACAACCGCTTTCGTGACTACTGGGTATTTGCTTTGAATCCCTTGGACGGCAGTCGTAAATCACCGCCGGTTCGTATTTTCGGACAGTCTCAGGAAGGCAATGGCTGCTGGTTCAACGATTCTGGTGCCGTATTCACTGAAAATAACCAGACACGGCAACATGTCTACCCAAAACTCAGAGCGGGACTGGCACTTACCGCCAACCATGGTCTGGTTCTCGCCTTTGCGGCAAATGGCGAATCGTTAATGGGAGGACGGAAAAATCCGCATGGTTTTGTCGTGGCTTACGATACCCGGGGCTTGCTAGCCCAGCCCGGATTTTCCAGCGAGGCTGCGATCTTTTGTGCAACTGCTTATAATTCATGGGGTGCTGGTATTTGGCATGCCGGCGGCGCACCGGTCACGGAAAATGACATGATCTATGTGGCGACCTCAAATGGAACTTCGAATAACGGTGATGTCGATCTCGCTGAAAGCATGATCAAACTCAGGTTCATTCCAAACAATGCCGGTGGGCGTCCGTTACTTGAACGGGTGGATTATTACAAGGCGTTCATGGATGAGCGCACTTCCGGTGCCGGCTGTCTGTGGGGAGACAATGACTCTGAAGTATCTTGTGGCCGTGCAGAAGCTCATGCGGCCGGAGCAGATTGGGATTTCGGGGCGGCGGGCCCGATGCTGGTGCCGGGCTCCAGTTTGCTGTTGCAGGGAACCAAAGACGGCATTATTTATTCGCTGGATAAATTTAATCTGGGGAAAAACGACCGATTTAATCAATTGATGTCCAAGCCGCCTTTGATCGCTTCATACAATGGCGGGGATGTAGCCGAGAATTGGGATAGGGCTCAACGCCTGAATCGAAGCCTGCCTTGCCCCTCAAGTCAACACAGTGAACACGGCTGGTTTATTCCATGCGGTGACCCTGAAAACAATAAAATGCATCACATCCACGCACTGTCATTTGCCCAGCGCGATCAGCTAGGCGGTATCGTTTATGTCTGGGGCGAAAATTCGACACTCAAATCGTATAACTTTTCAGCCTTAGGCGGCACGCTTCCGACTTTTCGTGCCGAAGGCCTTGAGCAAGCCTCATTAAATTCAGAATCACCGGGTGGCATGCCGGGTGGACTTCTGATGCTGTCCAGCAAGCCATCGGCCAAAACTAATTTTCCCTACGCCGTTGATTTCGGTTCGGCTATTCTTTGGGCGGTTTATCCTAAATACGGTGATGTCAACAAAGGCTTCGCCGAGGGACAACTGGTTGCTTATGATGCGACTACGGTTGCACCGGGCAATAAACTGAATCGCTTGTTCCGGACAGGAGACGACACCCAGGGCGGGCTTGGCACCATGTCCAAGATGATTCCACCCGTGGTCGCCAACGGCAGGGTTTATGTCATGATTTATCGCGTGGGCGACGTTTCCAATTGCAGTGCGCCCGATAATCAGCAGAAGGTCTGCAGTCAACTGAAAATATACGGATTGAAATAATTGTTTGCTCCGGATGGCTCAAATTAACGATCAGAGGTCGGCACAGTTACTGACTGTATCAGGCCGGGTTCAGGGCGTAGGGTTTCGTCCTTTTATCAGCAGACTGGCGCATCAGCTGGCACTGTGTGGCTGGGTCAAAAACAGGGCAGGGCAAGTTGACATTTTTGTTCAGGGTTTGCCGTCCAGTCTAATTCAATTTGAACAGCAATTAGTCTGCTCGGCACCGCCCTTGGCCAGACCCGTTATTGTCCAATCCTCAACTGAAAAACTTGTTAGCTTATCGACGTTTAAGATCCTCAGCAGCGAGGAGGGCACGTTTGACGAGATTCATGTGCCACCGGATTACTTCACCTGTGATGATTGTTTGTCGGAAATGCGTGATCCCGGCGAGCGCCGTTTCCGTTACCCCTTTATCAATTGTACCCAATGCGGTCCGCGTTACACGTTGATTAAACGTTTGCCATACGACCGGGTCAATACCAGTCTGGCCGAATTCCCTCTGTGTGAGGCTTGTCTGGCCGAATTTGACCAACCGAATGACAGACGCTATCATGCCCAGCCGCTGGCATGTCCTAACTGTGGTCCATCGTTGAGCTTTAAGCAAGGCCACCAGATCGTAGCCGGTGATAACGAAGGCGCTTTAAATTTGACCGTTGCAGCGCTTAAGTCCGGTTTGATTGTCGCCATTAAAGGGATTGGCGGTTATCACCTGGTTTGCGATGCCGGATCAGAGGACGCGGTTGTTAGGCTGCGCAGTCGCAAGCATCGTCCGGATAAGCCGTTTGCCGTCATGCTGCCATGGCAGGGCTGTGATGGCGCAGATATTCTGCATGAAGTGGCTGAGCCCAATTCGCAGGAGTTGTCATTATTAACCGATCCGCTCAGGCCGATTGTGTTGGTTGACAAACGTGCAGGATCAACTATTGCGCCTGCCGTTGCCCCGGGTTTGAACCAGATTGGCATCATGTTGCCTTACAGTCCGCTTCATCATTTATTGGCCGATGATTTTGGGGGGCCATTAATCATGACTTCTGCCAATATCAGCGGCGAGCCGGTTTTGACCGAGGCCTCCGATGTTGAGCAGCGATTGGGCGTTATAGCCGATGCATTTTTGCATCATAATCGGCCTATCGTGCGGCCCGCTGATGACAGTGTTTTCAGAATGACAGCGGGCAAACTGAGGCCGGTCCGGATTGGACGCGGATTTGCTCCGTTTGAATTTACGCTTCCCTCTGTGGTGGACTATCCGGTGTTGGCTGTGGGCGGGCAATTAAAAAATACCGTTGCCATTGCTTTTAATAACCGGCTGATCATGTCGCCGCATATCGGTGATATGGATTCATTGCGCTCGCAAGCCGTGTTTGAGCAAATCATAGCCGATATGTGCCGTTTGTACGGTGTCGAGATTAAAGCCATTGTTTGCGATGCACATCCCGACTACCGGACCAGTCGCTGGGCGGCAGAACAAGGCTTGCCTTTAACCCGGGTTTATCATCATTATGCACATGCCTCAGCGGTAGCCGGTGAATGGGCTGTAACAGAGCCTATGCTGGTTTTTACCTGGGATGGTGCAGGTTTGGGTGCAGATGGCTCAATTTGGGGGGGCGAAGGTTTATTGGGGCAGCCCGGTCAATGGCAGCGCGTCTGTTCATTTCGGCCATTTCGTTTGTTGGGGGGGGAGCGGGCAGGTCAGCAGCCTTGGCGTTGTGCGCTGGCTTTGTTATGGGAAACCGGTGAAAACCGTAACGATTTTTCTAAGGCGCATCCCTTACTTTTTTCTGCCTGGCAAAAACAGATCAATTCACCCCTGACCAGTTCTGTGGGCCGCTTGTTTGATACGGCTTCCGCTTTGTTGGATGTTGTGCAGGAGCAAAGTTATCAGGGGCAGGCTGCAATGATGCTGGAATCGCTGAGCACTAATGTTGATGAGGTGCCGCCATTGCGGCTCTATAAAAATTCCGGTGGAATTTGCTTGGCTGATTGGGAGGCTTTGATCGGCTTACTGTACGATAACAGACATTCAATCGAGACGCGTGCGGGTCAGTTTCATGCCAGTCTCGCCGAGACCCTGTTAAATCAGGCGCAACTGTTCCGTAACGAGTACGGCGTTAACAAGGTCGGATTTTCAGGCGGGGTGTTCCAAAATAAACGCTTGCTTGACCAGGCTGTCAGTTTGTTGGTGCAGCAAGACTTTGAGGTCTTTATTCCTGAGCGGGTGCCGCTAAACGACGCCGGTCTCAGTTTTGGCCAACTCATTGAAGTGATAGCGCAAGGCAATCACGCGATTTGATTAAGCGATCGTCTCGTTGAGTAAAAGGTTTGAATGAAGTTTTTTGCAAGAATGACAGATACCGTGGATCTCTATCGTTTTGCGCTGGGCGCTAAAATCTGAATCGTTGAGCTCATTGGCTAACGCATCCATCACCTGCTTGGCGGGTCTTTCCTGGACTTGATGACAGGCTTCACAAATCAGCAGCAGCAAATCATGTTGACCCTGCAGATGATTACAGCCGATAAACGCATTCATGCTTTCCACGCGGTGAATCAGCTTGTTTTCCAGCAAAAAATCCAGTGCACGGTAAACCGTGGCCGGTTTTGCGGAGTCGTTGAAGGGTTTGATGCGGTCAAGTAAATCATAGGCTTTAACGGCCTGGTGGCTTTCCCAGATCAGCTCCAGCACTTTATGCCGAATCGGTGTCAGTTGCGTTCCCCGCTGCAAACAAATTTCTTCGGCTTTTTTGATCGCGTCTTTGATGCAGGCGGTGTGATCATGACTGACATCGACCGGGTTAGGTGAATCGTTATTGGCTTTAGACATTTCTTGAAATCCACTTCATTAAGGCCCGAATACTATAACATTGCCGAAAGTGTGGCAATCACTCGGTGGCGTCTATGTCAGCGTCAGACAGTTATGATCCGGACGAAGCCTCAGCAAACCACGCGCTCAGCTTCGCCCGAAGTACCGGCTTACTTCAGAAATGAACAGCAATAATCGGTTGGTGTAATGATTTTAACGGTAAATTTGGATTGTGCAGGCACATTAAAAGAGTCGCCGCCTTTAATCGATTGCCATTGATCGGAGCCGGGCAACTGAACTTCCAGTTCGCCGTCGATGATATCCATGACCTCTGCATCGGCGGTATTAAACGTGTATTCGCCGGGGAGCATGAAGCCCAACGTTTTTATCGATCCGTCTGCAAATTGCAAAGTACGGCTGCTGACATTGCCGTTGAAATACACGTTGGCTTTTTTAGTGACTGTTACATTTTCAAATGATGACATATCCGTCCCGAGATAAATTTAAAAGTGGGTAATAATATCAGAATCGCTCAGTCTTGTGCCCTGGCAGTTATCCAAAACAGCACAGGCGCCTGAGGGTTTTGCTCATCGCTGTAAATAATCTCGATCGAATAACTGGCCTTATCAAGGTTTAGGCACCATTCACGGACTCGGTCGGTTTCTTGACTCCCTCCGGCATGGCCGGGATAGGCCAGGATAGAAACAATGCCATCGGTTGAAATCAATTCTAAAGAAACCGCCAGAGCGGCGAGTGTTGATTCGCTGGTTGTGATGACTGATTTGTCCCCGCCCGGCAAATAGCCCAGATTGAACAGTACCGCTTTAATCTGCCCGACATGCGATGAATGAATCCATTGTTTCATAGCGGCATGACTGGCATTGATCAGCGCTGCATAGGCCGTCAGAAGCCGATGATCCAGGGCAATACGGGTTTTTTCCAGGGCTTGAGCCTGAATGTCAAATCCGTAGACCCGGCCGTTCGGCGCTATCTTTTCAGCAAGAAAGCAGGTGTCGTTTCCGTTTCCGGCCGTGGCGTCTATCACGGTATCCCCGTTATGCAACAAAGTGGACAGGCGGTTGTGGATCAGGTTAACCAATGAAATGCGAGGCATAGTGTCGTTTGATGTCACAAGAGGGAGAAATGAGTTGGTCCGCTACTAAACTGTCGGCAAAATGAGCACTGAACCACGGTATTTGCAAACTCCCTTTGGCGCCAAATCCATTGAAAACCGACAGTTGCTTATGCTTGGGATGGCTACCGATAAAAGGCATGCGGTCGCTCGTGCAGGGGCGAATATTCGAATCGCTTGCAGTAATTCTGGCTTTGTTGAAAAAACCGGTCAATCGATAAAGTGAATCCAAGAGTAATTTTTCACCTTGTTTGGTAGGTTCAAGACTCAGGTTGTTTCTGATGAATGTTGCTCCCAGCCGGATTCGATGGTCGTCTAGCGGTACCAGCCAATGACCGAAATTGAGCATGAGAGGGGGTATTTTTGTTGGGTTTTCCAGTGTCAGAATTTCTCCTTTTACCGGTTGTAAAGGCAGCCAGTTAAACCAGGGGTTATTGATCAGTTGATAGCCTTCACAAAAAATAATGCGGCCGGGCCTGATATCCTGCCAGCTAAGCGACGGAGTCAATTGAACGTCCGAATAATTGAAAAGAGCGGGCCGGAAATGCCCGTTAATCATAAAGAATTCGCGTAGGCATGCCAGTAAAGGCCGCGTCAGCAAATAGCCTGTTTGTTTCTGAACCAGGACTCCGTGCAGGTGATGACAGGGGATTTCCAATTGGTCAGACGGTAGCAAAGAGGCCAAATAGGGCCGGTATCGGGAATCTTTTAGCCGTTTCAATGCGAAACGGTATTCGGTTTCATCGCGCAACAGCCTCAGCATTCGCTTTTCATGAAGAAAATCTTGTTTGAAATGCTGAGCCAGTTGATGGTAGTACGTTCTGTTAAACGCCATCAGTTGATCGGTTTCATCGGCTTTGACAAAACGCTGGCCGGTGACCGGATTGATCAACCCCGCTGCAATTTGCGAAGCATTGTTAGCGCCGGAATCAACGACCAAAACCTTGCAGCCTCGCCGGATCAACTCCCAGCCTAGCAAGCTTCCTGCCAGCCCTTGTCCTACAATTAAATAATCAATGTTCATGTGGGATATGTTAGCAGGGGCGGATAGGCATCTGGAAAACAAATACTGCCTTCATACTCAAAAATTGTTTGATTTTGATGTGCGAGGTGAGAACCCTACTCGAGGGCTTGATGGCTACTTACATGATTACTGCCGACATTCCCGCCAAACACACCCTGTAACTTCCGAAAACAGACAATTTTTCAATCAGATAGAATTAATTAGTCAGCAATAGGAGAAAATTATATTTGAAAAATAAGCATATGTAAGAGCACCATTTGATGATGAATTTGGAGTTATCTCATGAGAACCACGATAGTAATAGATGATGAACTGTTGGCAAAAGCTCAAGCATTGACTAACCTTTATGAAAAATCCAGCTTAGTAAATGAAGCCTTGAGAGCATTGATAGAAAGGGAGAGTGCAAAAAGGCTGGCCAACTTGGGCGTTACAGAACCAGGATTGGAAAAGATTCCTCGTAGACAAAATAACGACTAATTTAATGATCCTGGTCGATACTTCTGTCTGGGTAGATCACCTGCGCACTAACGAACCAGTACTTGCACAATTACTGCTGCAAAACCAAGTTATGTGTCATCTTTTTGTTAGAGTGGAAATTGCGTTAAGAAATTTACAGCAGCGGAACAAGATTTTGTCAGCTTTAGACAATTTGCCACAAGCCCCGTTGGTTTTTAACGAAGAAGTTAATTTTTTCATAGAAAGCTATCAACTCTTTGGCTTAGGCATTGGCTATATTGACTCGCATTTGCAGGCTTCGACGAGGTTATTGGGCAATGCGAGCCTATGGACACGCAACAAGCGTTTATTGTTAGTCGCTACAAAGCTCAAAATAGCGGCAAATTTTGAAGCCACAAACCAACACTGAATAACAAGCAAGGGTTAATAAAAAGCATCGCTGACAAAACCTAAATTTGGATACCAGTCTTTCAATTTAGTTATGTATGCTTGCAAGACTTGACCCTATACCGGGTTTTAAAAAAGCATAGCCGGAAAACCAAGTTGAAGAATGCAAGTTGGTTGCTAACATCCCAATAAGCAAATTTTTGACTGGAAATCTGTGTTCGAGAAAACCGAAGGCGCATTTGGTTTGAAGGGAGGGGGTTTATTAGCTTATCAATGCCGTGGAATTAAACGTGGAAGCCAAAGCTACAGTTTTCCGACCGGGGCCGCTGATGTCAAGGTAGGGTGCGGAGCTGAGATCGCCCAAACAACTTGATGTAGAGGGGGCCAGGCGAGGACTTGTCGGCCTCAATGGCATTTACGGGATTTACGGGTGCTGGCCTTGATTTCACGTGAGTAGTTTTCTCTTTTATTTTCCATCTCCCCGAGCGGTCCAGTTCCAGGACACGATCATGATATTCAATTAAAGTGGAACGGTGTCCGACACTGATAAAACCGGTGCCGGCCTCCTTAAGCAGTTGATACAAGCGCTCTTGGTTTTCTTCGTCTAGCGCGCTGGTGGCCTCGTCAAGGAAGGCGAATTTGGAATTTCGCAAGAACAGCCTAGCGAAGGCCACGCGCTGTTGTTCCCCGATTGAAAGCACGTTGATCCAGTCCATCACACGATTCAGATCGCTATCCACGCGCTCCAGCACATCCGACAGGTTGACCTTGCCCGCCACTTCGAGAATTTGCTCGTCGCTAAAGCCTTCGTCGGGATACGGGTATAGCAACTGGTCCCGCAGGTTCCCGTCTATCATATAGGGGCGCTGGGGCAGGAACATGATGTCGCGCAATGGTGGCCGTTCGAGCGCGCCGGAGCCGATTGGCCACAGGCCGGCTATGGTGCGCAAAACAGAACTCTTGCCAGTGCCGCTTGCGCCCATGATGAGAAGGCTCTGGTTACGACGCAGTTCAAAGGACAGGTCGTTCACCAGTGTTTTCATCCCGTCCGGCGTGCGAACGGTCAGCTTGTTCAGACTCACTTTTAGGCTGTGTTCGTCTACTTCCTGGCTCCCCTCTTGTGCCACCCGATCCTCCTCTGCATCGAATTCATCCAGCTCGTCCCAAAGCATGCCGAGACGCTGCACGCCGGCCAGGTAGGCACTCAGTCGCTCGAACTGCGTGACGATCAGCGACACAGAGGACAGGACCTGGGCGAACGCCCCGGCCGACTGGGTGACGACGCCGAATTCCACCTCTCCACGCATAAACATGGGAGCGACGATCAAGACTGGCATGAGGGCTGCTGCATAAAAGTAGCCGCTGATGAAGAATGCAAGGTTTCGATTCCAGCCGATGATGTCCAACATGTTTACCACCGCCGTCATCAAACGACCCACCAGAACACGTCGCTCACGCTTTTCGCCGCGATAGAAGGCGATGGATTCGGCGTTGTCGCGCACACGCACCAGGCCGTAGCGAAAATCGGCCTCTTTCTGATACTGGTTATAGTTCAGGCCGATCAGTCGGCGGCCAATAAGGATACTCAACCCGGTGCCGACCAAGGCATAGATCATCAGCACGCCGACCAGTGTCGTAGAGACAGCCCAAAGCACACCGACAAATGCGACCACCGTGACAATAGCGTTCAGTGCGATGAGCAGGAAAGACAGCGAGACGGAAGAGAAATTGCGCACATCCTCGCTGATGCGCTGGTCTGGGTTGTCGATGCTGGCCGAGCCGCACAGCCGGTAGTAAGCACGGTTGTTGAAATACCGCTTGACCAGGTGCTGCGTCATCCATTCCCGCCACAGCAGGGCTAGCCGCTCTTCCGTCCACCTGTAAAAAGCACCGAGCGGGACGGCCAGGGCAAATGTACCGAGATAGAACCACAGCATTTGCCAGTACGCAGGAGTGTCCTTCTTTGAGATGGCGGTCATGAAATCCCTGGCCACATAGCTCATAACCACTTGCACTCCGGCGACGCACAGAACCAGGACGAGTAGAACAACGGCAAGCTTACGCGCCGTGAACCGGCGCTCCGAGGCGAAAAACGCTTTGGACATGATCCAGAGTAACCGGCAGTTTGTGCTGAAAGACGATTTATCGCCAGCTTTTTGGTTCAAAGATACTGCAGATGAGTTTTGATCCATAACACTTAACGAACCTTAAGGAATACCATGGGTAAGGCAAACTAAAAAAGGAGTCAGATGGATTGTCTTCATCGTTGATGACGATACGCCGCTCGCTCCACTTTTGCATCGGTGATATCGAGAAAGCCAAGTAGAGCTGGATATGCGGTGCGACCGGCATGATAGTCAGGTAGCTGGTGAAAGTCCAGTCTTTACCCGGTGAGAAGAAAACAGCAGGAGAATGCAATGGTGTCCAAAGAAACTTTGAGTAGCAATCCCATCAGTTGGTTTATTAACAGGAAAGAACGAGAAATACGATTCGACCGAAAGCAGGCGCATTGATTTGATGTCTCTCAATGGATTAGTCTTGCTTGAGGAGCCGGGGTAGTAGTCCGCGTTGCTCCAATTAGCGATAGTATAAAGGGAGGAATGTTGATCTTGAAATGTACGATTACGCAAGCTAATTGCAACTACATTTTGAAGGACAGTTTATTTGCCCTTTCCTGTCACCGCAAATTAAATCTTATCTGTCGGTAATGGGTCGCTAGCATCCGTTCGCAACACTCACAAGCCGACAATCACTAATGGTGTAATCGTATGGGAATAGATAGCCTGATAAGAATTGAAACCGGGAGCAGGTTTGTAGCGGAATAGGCAAAATAGATTTATTCAGTGTGACAAAATTTTCTGGTGTTCCGGATTAGAACTTTTTTAGGGAAAGCGTTTATTCGGTCAGAGCGATTTAATTCGCGTCAGATTTTGGTCGCAGTTCAAATCTGCTTAACATGTATCTTCAACGTTTGAATGCGGTAGGCGATTTGTCTGGGCGTCATTTCCAGCAGTCGGGCAGCTTTGGCTTGGACCCAGCCGGTTTGTTCAAGCGCGGCGATAACCCGCTCGCGTTCATCCAGATTGTCATCGTCCAAATCAACCGGTTTGATTGGATACGTGTTCATTGTCATGCCTATTTCACTTTCAAGTCCGGTACTAGCGATAACATCACGGTCGATTATACCGTCTGAGCTCATGATCGCGGCACGTTCCAGCCTGTTTTCAAGTTCTCTTACATTGCCGGGCCAATAATGTTTCATTAGGATGCGCAGTGCGCTTTCCTTGATTTCCAGATGCCTGCCGCCTTGCTGGTTGGAGATACGGTTCAGCAAAAATGCCGCCAATTCAGGAATATCCTCGATACGCTCGCGCAATGGCGGCATATAGAGCGGCATGACGTTAAGCCGGTAATACAAGTCTTCCCGAAACCGGCCTTCCGCGACTTCTTCTTCCAGATTTCGGTTGGTTGCAGCAATTACCCGAACATGGACTTTCAGCGTTTTCACTCCGCCTACCCGTTCAAATTCGCCTTCTTGCAGTACCCGCAATAATTTGGCTTGAAATGAAGCCGATATTTCCCCGATTTCGTCCAGAAACAAGGTGCCGTTGTCTGCCAGTTCGAAGCGGCCTTTGCGCAGGCCGATCGCGCCGCTAAACGAGCCTTTTTCATGGCCGAACAATTCCGATTCCAGCAACGTGTCGGGTAGCGCCGCGCAGTTGAGCTTTAAGAAAGGCCCATTGGCGCAGGCCGAATTAAAGTGGATGGAGTTGGCTACGACTTCCTTGCCGGTGCCAGACTCGCCGCGAATCAGCACGGTCGTGTTCCATTTTGCGACCTGCCGGATGATGTCAAACACTTTCAGCATGGGTTCGGAATGGCCGATGATGTTTTCGAACCGGTAATTACGGACCAGCGTTTGTTTGAGATAATCCCGTTCGTTCGTCAGCTCGTTTTGTTTGCGTTCCAGGACGCGCAGCATATTGACGCTTTGCGCGATCAGGTTCGCGACCATTTCCAGAAAGCGAGCTTTCTCGCCTAAAAAACGCGCATTCTCGGGTTGCGCGGCTAGAATACCGACTACTTCACCTTGTTGAACCGCCAGGGGTGAACCGATAAACGGCAGATTGGGATTATAAACGCCCAAACGGCTCAAAAACCGGGGTTCATCGGCAATACGGTCGACCACAATGGTACTGCCTTCATCCAAAATAGCGCCTACCAGTCCTTCTCCAGGCTGATAGCGCACCGATTTGTCAATATTTTCGCCATAAACTTCACAGATGCCCATGCTGTCATCATCAACGTCACGTAAGGTAATCATGCCGAAGTGCAGGCCATTACGTTTGTGTAATATTTCCAGGATACCGCCCAGTTTGCTGTGCATATCATGCGTGCTGTTCAGCAATTGACTGACCAGGAACAAGGTATCCAGTTCGGACTCGACCAACAATAGACGCTCTGACATGATTTATCTTTTGACCGTTGATTTTTTTTGGTGCACGGGAAACCCGATCTTGAAACGGCAGCCTTCGCTGTAGGCCGAATCAATTTCTATGGTTCCATTGTGTTGGTTGACGATTTCTTTCGCCATGACCAACCCCATGCCGGCCTGAATCGCACCCATAGGGTGAGTGGTATAAAACGGTTCAAAGACTTTGATTCGTTGATTCGAGGGTATGCCGGGCCCTTTATCATCGAGTAAAACATAAACCCAATTGCGTTCAACGGCCGTCGTTATTTTGATTAAGCGCTCTTTGCTACCGTTGCGGTTCATCGCTTCTATGGCATTATCTATCAACTGTTTGAAAAGCATCCGCAATTTGTTTTCCGATCCCAATACGGAAGGTAAAATGGGACTGGGCCGCCAGTCAATAATGATGCCGTTAGCCAACAGTTTTGTGCTGCTCATTTGCGTGACTTCGTGCAGCAGTTGATTCAAATTGACCGGTATCACGGCTGTTTCGGGAATCTCAGGAACGCATCGCTGCAAGGTGGCCAGCGTTTCATCACCCATTCGGCTGACTTGCTGCAAAAGATCTTTGATCGGGCTGTTTTGGCTATCGTTGCGTTGACTCATGATGTTGATAGCCGCGCTGATCTGATTTAGCGGCTGGCTGATATGGTGCATTGCGCCCAGCAAGGTTTCCCTGATACTCCGCAGTTGTTCTTCTTCGGCCAGCAGGGTGCGTAATGTTTGTAACTGGAGTTCTTCCTGCTGTCTCCGCTGTTGGGTAATGTCACTTAAACTCAATAACAGGTAATCTTTCGTTTGACCTGAAAAGAACGCATCGGCACAGGTATCATTTTCGGTAAACCAGTTGCCTGAACAGGCATACCAACGAGTTCCTCTTCGCCCCATGCCTTCCATCCTCAGTTCCCGGTTTACGAAACCATGTTCGGTGTTGGATGCGTATTGCCAGAGATCGCCCATATCCTGGCGCAACAGATTCAAAAAAAACTGGACCGGTTCCTGGAGTCCCAGGTCACTGATCAGCATTTTATAGACCTGATTATCCATGACCACCCGGTCTTCTTTATCCAGCACAACCATCGCGACAGGGGACGCATTGATTACTGATTCGATCAGTTTTTTCTGATTTTTGACCTTTTGTTCGGCATGGTACGTCTTGGTTATATCCCTGTGCATCCCAATATAGTGCGTTATATGACCCTCTTCGTCCTGCATTGGCGCAATGGATAATTCAGCCAGGTAGCGTTGTCCGGTTTTAGTTCGATTGACTAGATGGCCGCGCCAGACTTTTTTGCGCGAAATGGTATGCCATAAATCGTAATAGACGGTTCTGGGTGTTGATCTATCCGACAATGCCGATTCGTTTTGCCCCAGTATTTCCGTTGATTTATAACCGGTGACTTCGGTAAAAGCCTTGTTTATATAGAGAATGTTGGCTTTCTTATCGGTGATCGATATCGCGATAGGCACTTGTTCGACGACTTGCACCAGCATAAAAAAAGGCAGCATCTTACCTTGCTGCCCCAATGACTCGATAAGCTTGTGCAACTGTTGGTTGACCGAAGCAGACGGAGCCAGCAGGGCCATCATCTGCTCGATATCGAGAGAGGAATGTTCATAATCCGGAAACGTATTATTCATATCGATCAGTCTCTCTATTTCCTTAATATTATGAAGGATTAAGCAATTTAAACGCCAAATTCATTTAAAGACCGCTTGTCCCTTTAACATTAAGAGCCTTATGTAGAAATTGCTACGTAATTCAGACGATTCGGCTATCCGATTTTGTAGCGTTTACGACAATAGCTATTCCCGTTTAAGTCATTGTGTTTTTTTTCACACAGAGAAACAGGCTGCATTCTGCTTGGTTTCGGCATGGTTAGTGGTGTTCACCAGTCAAATCGGTATTGGCATGGTTGATGCTGTCCCACAGGGAAAAGATAACGAATAAAGGCAAGATGATGGGCGAATATTTAATGCTGATTGTGGGAACTGCGTTAGTCAATAATGTGGTTCTGGTCAAGTTTTTGGGGTTGTGTCCGTTTATGGGCGTGTCCAACAAACTGGACTCTGCACTGGGCATGGGGCTGGCGACCACTTTCGTGTTGACCTTGGCGGCACTCTCCGGCTGGTTGCTGGAACACGGTGTATTAATTCCGCTGGATATCGGCTTTTTAAGAGTATTGAGTTTTATTCTGGTGATTGCGGCAGTCGTCCAGTTTACTGAATTGGTGATTCATAAAACCAGTCCGGTCCTTTATCAGGTGTTAGGTATTTTTCTGCCTTTGATTACGACTAATTGCGCGGTACTGGGTGTGGCCTTGCTTAATATTCAACAAGAATCGGGATTTATGGAAAGCGTCCTTTACGGGTTTGGTTCTGCGCTGGGTTTTACGCTGGTCATGGTTATTTTTGCGGGACTTAGAGAGCGGCTGGCTTTAATGGCTGTGCCGGTTTTATTTGCCGGAACTCCGATTGCATTCATTACAGCCGGCATACTGTCTCTGGCCTTTATGGGTTTTGCCGGTCTTTCTCCAAAATAGCGAGGTTTATATGTACGTGTTATCCGCGATTGCAAGCTTGGCGACTTTGGGTTTGGTATTGGGCTGGTTATTGGCGATTGCTGCTAAATATCTCAAAGTCGAGAGCAATCCCATCGTAGAGGAGCTGGAAGCCTTGATGCCGGGATCGCAGTGTGGACAATGCGGATTCCCGGGTTGCCGTCCCGCTGCGGAAGCCATCGCAAATGGAGAAGCACCTATCACGGTCTGTCCGCCGGGAGGCAGTGCTTTAGCAGAACAATTTGCAGCGCTGCTCGGTGTTTCCATTGATCTAAGCAATTTTGAAGAACCGGAATTTTTGATCGCCAAAGTCAGCGAAGATACCTGCACAGGCTGTACGCGCTGTTTTAAAGTCTGCCCAACGGATGCGATCGTCGGTGCAGCGAAACAGATTCATGCGGTAGTGGCAGATGCGTGTACCGGATGTCAGAAGTGTATTGATGTATGTCCCACAGAGTGTTTGCAGATGCACAAGCCGGAAGTTACCTTGCGTAACTGGCGCTGGCAAAAGCCTTTACCAGAACTTGCCGGGGCGCCGGCATGATCAGCTTAATGCAAAGCTTTAGAATTCGGGGCGGCGTTCATCCGGATCCCAAAAAAACGGCAACGACCGATCTTTCTATCGCGTCTGATTTTCCTTTACCTAAAAAATTGTATATTCCGTTACAACAGCACGTTGGCAAACCGGCTGAGCCCGTGGTCAGGGTTGGTGATTACGTCTACAAAGGGCAGTTGTTGGCACACAGTCAGGGCATGATTTCAGCACCTGTGCACGCACCCAGTTCCGGTGTTGTCACCGATATCGCAGATTATCCCGCTCCTCATCCATCGGCCTTGCCGATACGTACCGTATTCATGGAAACCGATGGGAAAGATGCCTGGCAATTACTGCAGACCCATACCGACCCTTTTGCCTTGAGTGCTGAAGAAATCAGTTTACGTGTGGGTGCCGCCGGTGTTGTCGGCATGGGTGGCGCCACGTTTCCGGCTGCCGTCAAGCTGAATCTGGGCCGGAAAAATAAAATCAGCACCTTGTTGATCAACGGCGGCGAGTGCGAACCCTATTTGACGTGCGATGACCGGCTCATGCAGGAGTCAGCCGATGGCATTATCGATGGAATTCGCATCATGCTGCACGGCATGGAAACACCGCAAGCCATTGTTGGCATAGAAGATAACAAGCCTGCGGCTTTTCGTGCGATGAAAAATGCGGCGGCTGACTATCGGCAAATTGAAGTAAGACAGGTCCCGACTCATTATCCTATGGGATGGGACAGACAATTGATTCGCTATTTGACCGGAAAAGAGGTTCCGGCCGATGGGCGGGCAACCGATGTCGGTGTTTTGATGCATAACGTAGCAACGGCTTATGCGATTCATAAAGCGATACGGCATAACCGTCCGTTAGTGGACCGGGTAGTCACTATTGCCGGTGGCGCTGCAGGATCCCCCGGAAATATTTGGGTGCCTATCGGTACCCTGATTTCAGAATTACTGGATTATTGCCGGGTTAATAGGACACGCATGGCGCGCTTGGTGATGGGCGGGCCAATGATGGGCGATGCATTGCCGATTGCTGAACTGCCTGTCGTCAAAGCAACCAGCGGCATACTGGCCTTGACCCAGGACGAAATCACGCGCGGCAGTGAACAGGCCTGTATTCGCTGTGCCCGATGCATTAGTGCTTGCCCTGCAGGTTTGCTGCCGGTCGATATGGCGAACAGAATTCGCAGCAATCAACTGGAGTCGGCCGTTGACATCGGGTTAAAAGATTGCATCAGTTGCGGTTCGTGTTCTTATGTTTGCCCATCCAACATACCTTTGGTGCATTATTTTAAGTATGCGGCCGGTGAATTGGCAGCAAGGCAGCAAGCACAACACAAAACCGAGCAAACCAAAAAACTGATTGATGAACGGAACAAACGTATTGAACGGATTGAAAAGCAAAAAGCCGAGGAAGCGGCGCGGGAATTAGCTGCGAAAGTCGCAAAATACACGGCAGACCAGGCGGAGCAGGTAATATGAATACGGTTGCACTGCTGACAACAGGACATCACTCATGCTGAATGTCAAGCCCACGACAGGACCCCATACCACAGAAAACTTGAGCATTGGCGGGATTATGCGGCAGGTTATTTACGCGCTGATCCCTGCCACTTTGTTCGGACTTTATTTGTTTGGCTGGCCGGCGATTAATTTATTTTTGATCACGATCTTTTCTGCTCTGTTTTTTGAATATTTCTGTCTGAAACTGGCCGATAAACCGGCGCTGCCGGCATTAAAAGACAGTTCCGCACTCTTAACCGCCTGGCTACTGGCAATGAGTTTGCCGCCTTGGGCTCCCTGGTGGGTGGGTGTTATTGGTGCTGGATTAGCAATTATATTGGGCAAACAAGTTTACGGCGGCTTGGGGCAAAATTTGTTTAATCCGGCCATGCTGGCCAGAGTAGCCTTGCTGATTTCATTTCCCTTGGAGCTAACCACTTGGGCTAACGTCGCGCCGTGGTTATCAGAGTCCGCACCTGATTTTAAGACCGGGTTGCACATTACCTTCATGGGTCTGGACAATATCGACAGTTCTACCGGTGCCACCGTGCTGGGCTATGTGAAAACCGAATTGTCGCAAAAGCATCCGTTATCGGCGAGTCTCGCAGATATTTACAACTCGAATAATGCCTGGCTGGGTTTCATGCGAGGCAGTTTATCCGAAACATCGGCTATTCTTTTGATTTTGGGTGGGGGCTGGTTACTGTTTAAAAAAATCATTACCTGGCATATTCCTTTATCGATCATTATCTCCGTTGCTTTAATTTCAGCCGTGTTTCATGCCCTGAATCCCGAAATCTATCTAAGTCCAAGTGTGCATCTCAGTTCCGGCGCATTGATGTGCGCCGCTTTTTTTATCGCTACCGATTATGTCACTTCGCCGAATACGCCGCTAGGTCAGCTTATTTTTGGCTCGGCGTGCGGTCTGTTGATTTTTACGATAAGAACCTGGGGTGGATATCCGGAAGGGGCGGCTTTTGCGATTTTATTGATGAATGCGTTGACACCGCTAATCGATCATTACGTAAAACCCAGAATTTACGGCCGGGATCGTCAGGGGCGGCCATTAGAGCTTTGAACTAGCCGCCTTAATTAATCAACGAGAGTATCGATGAATCTGAAACAACTAAAAGCCCGTGTTTCTTATCAGACAATCCTGCTGGCTGCTTACGCTTTGATTGCCAGCGCCTTGCTGGGTGTTGCCGATCTCAATACACGGGATGTCATCAAACTACGGCAGGAAGAAGATTTAAAAGCCTCATTGGTTCAGGTTGTTCCGGCCGAACTTTTTGATAACGATTTGGTTAAAGATGCTGTGCCTGTTCCGGCAGATAGCGAGTTAGGTACAGCAGAAACCCTGGTTTATTTGGCGCGAAAACAGGGAGAAATCACGGCAGCAGCATTCCAATTAACAGCACCCGACGGTTATTCGGGTAATATCAAAATGATCATGGGCTTGAACCGAAACGGCGAAGTCTTAGGCGTTCGCGTCATTGCTCATGCTGAAACACCGGGTTTGGGCGATAAAATAGAAGTCAGTAAATCCGATTGGATTTTGAATTTTAACGGACGATCCATTCATAATCTGACCGTTAAGGAATGGGCTGTCAAAAAAGACGGGGGCATTTTTGATCAATTCAGCGGCGCGACGATTACGCCGCGTGCGGTTGTCAACACGATTTACAAGGGTTTGTTGTTTTTCGATAAACATAAATCCGAATTATTCAATTGATGAACAGGCGAACTGCTTTATTTTTATCGCCAATCTTACTTAACCGGAGTCAGTATGTTGCTATCGAAACCTTATAAAAGACTCGCTTCTGACGGACTTTGGGGGAACAATATCGTACTCGTCCAGAATCTGGCGCTTTGTCCTTTGCTGGCCGTAACAGGTACGGCAACTAACGGTTTGGGTATGGGTTTGGCGACCTTAGTTGTTCTGGTTATGTCAAACGGCATTATTTCGTTGAACCGGCATCTGGTTCCTGCTGAAGTTCGAATCCCTGTTTTCGTTTTGCTAATAGCCAGTTTGGTGACACTGGTCGATTTGTGCATGAATGCCTGGATGCATGAGATGCATAAAGTATTGGGTTTGTTTATTGCTTTAATCGTTACGAATTGCGCGATATTGGGCCGAGCCGAGTCGTTTGCATCAAAAAATTCCCTGGCCTTGTCATTGTGGGACGGCTTGGTGATGGGGGCCGGCTTTACCTTTGTCCTTGTGGTGCTTGGTGCGGCACGTGAAATCGTATCTTCCGGAACTTTATTTGCCAACGCATCGTTGTTATTGGGTGATTCGTTTTCTTTTCTGGAACTGACCCTTATTCCAAACTACAAAGGATTTTTGCTGACCGCCCTGCCGCCGGGCGGGTTTATTATGTTGGCATTTATCATCGTTGCCAAGCGATTGGTTGATAACAAACGGGCGGCAAAACTATCCCGGGTAAATGTCAACGAAGCTATTCCGGAATTGTAGGAGACAAACATGAATGTGGGTGTATGTTATGCAGAAGCCGATCGTCAGCTTTGGTTACGATTGGAGGTGCCCGACGGCAGCACAATCGAACAGGCAATTCAGTTATCAGGTGTTTTAAAACAATATCCCGACATCAATCTTGAGAACCAAAAAGTGGGTATTTTTGGAAAAATCGTTAAGCTGGATACTGTTGTCACGGACGGGGATCGTGTGGAAATATACCGGCAGATTACCGCCGACCCTAAACTGGTCAAGCGTCGAAGGCTTTAATTTCGATCCGGGGGAACTATGTATATCTGTGTGTGTAAGGCAGTAACGGATGGGCAGTTGGAGGCAGCTATCGATAGCGGTTTATGTTCGCGTAAACAATTGTTCCAATGTTTCGGCGTCGGCGGCGATTGCGGCAAATGCAATTCCGAAGTCGGCGAGATTTTGGACAGGAAAAGAAACTGCCGCTTAACAAAAGCGGCCAATGAAAATTTAGTTACGTGCACTATCTAAGGAGTGACGCTATGCAAGGTGATAAAAAAGTTATCGATTTTCTAAATAAAGCGCTGGAAAATGAATTGACGGCCATCAATCAATATTTCCTGCATGCCCGCATGTATAAAAATTGGGGCTTTCAAAAACTCAATGAAAAGGAATATCACGAGTCCATTGATGAAATGAAACATGCCGACAAGCTTATCGAGCGTATTTTATTTTTAGAGGGTTTGCCGAATCTGCAAAATCTCGGCAAGTTAATGATCGGCGAGAATCCACAAGAAATGCTTAAGTGCGACCTTAAACTTGAACACATTGCCTTGCCTTTGTTAAAAGACGCCATCGCCTATTGCGAAACTGTTAATGATTATGTAACACGCGAACTGTTCGAACACATTCTGGAAAGCGAGGAAGAGCATGTCGATTGGCTGGAAACTCAGTTGGAGTTGATTGAGAAAATCGGCTTGCAAAATTATTTGCAGTCACAAATGTAAATGTCGAATAAGTCATCTCGATTCAGATAGGGATGACATCGAAACATCTACTTCTTTCATGCTGAATGCTCTCCTGGAAATGACAGAAATAATCATGTCAGTGCAGTTTTCGCCTCAGTTGCTTGATTTTGATTTGGCTATTGTTAAATCTTAATTTATTGGAAAGGAACATAACTTGCCGAGTGATTGCTTGAGTTTCAGCATTCAACTCCTCTGCTATTTGCTCAATCGTAAGACCCATCATGACTAACTGGGTAATTGTGTTTTCGTATGCAGTTAACAGAGTAGCTTCATCAAAAGAATGTTGAGACAGGTTCCATTTGTCAGTGGTGTTAACGGTCTGATTATCGGCTTTTGACTCATTAATTCTTTTTGTTTTAAAACGCTCCGGTAACCAACGTTCACCTTCAATCACGGAACGAATTGCTCGAGTTACCGTGCATGCGTTATCCTTGGCGCTCAGAATTCCTGAAATTTCATGTTTAGCCATTACTTCCGTAAAATCATGGAAGTCTTCATTGACGATTAAAATGATATCAACCGGAGAATCGGCCATTCGAATTGCGTTTATCCAAAGATCTGAACTTGATTCCAAGCCTTGCATGTCCAATAAAAGCAAATTTGGCTGTGCATGGTTAAGCATTATCGGTATTAATTCGGCTCTATCTAAACGAAGCGATGAGGCGCTGATGAAAGTATCCCAACTGAGCTGAGTCAGCCAGTTCTGATAAAGGACCGGATGCAGAGATACCAGGACCAGGCTGAATAAGTCATTGACTGATTTGAAGCTGAATTGAGAAGAAATAGAAACAAGAGGCAGGCCTGGGCTTGTCTCAGGAACACCTGCTAGTTGCTGGGTTTTTTCGTTGTTAGAGGTTGGCTGGAAAACAGAAGGCCAGCGCCGATCACACTTTCTTCGTTCGATACTATGACTGTCAATGCCAGGATTTAATTTATTAACCAATATCGAGCGGAGTTGGTCTTCCAGATTTTCAAATACAGTATCATCAGTCCAAAATGGTTCCTGCATGACCTTTTTGATTTTTTTGGGTTTTTCATCTTTTAATAAGATGACAGGCGTTTTCGCCAGATAATCATCGGTTTTTAATTGATTTTTGATCTTCTCACATTCTTTGTCGCAGCATATGACAATCACATCCGGATGTTTTTCATTGAAGCAGTGAGATTCAGACAGGCCAGTGCAAATAACAGATTGATAGCCTTTATTCTTTAATCTTAAAGTAAGTTGTTCAGCCGGGGAATGATCTTCGGAAACGACCATAATTTGAAATAAACGCTGCGATTCCACGGTTAATAAAGGGCTTTTTCTTCGGTCGCCATCTGAAGTGCGCCGTTCCGTAAAATTGTTTTTCATCTGATGTTGGACTCTGTTAAGACTTTTCCTGGAATTAACCGATTTAATTAACGCCTTAGTTCAGTTCTTTTCGCGATAACCATAAACTACACCATTCAAGACGAGAATAATACCTGAACAAAAGTATTAGACATCAATAGAGTTGTGCATTTGTAAAGTCTTGTGACCAAATTGGAATGAAATAAATTCAAAGCCATCGCAATAATTACTGTGAGTTTGCAAAACTTGGAAATTCTAGTAAATTGGATTTTTTAAAACACTGGATAGGATAGATGTGAATAATTTTTTGTCATTTCAAATTCATGGCGGCGGAGATCATGGGGAAGGATTTTCAGCCTATGTTGCCGAACTTCTGGCTTTTTTTGAAGGTCTGGCCGGCAAAGAGCCTTCCGATATGTTGGCAACTATTTTCCCTGGGTTGACTCAGTTAGAAAATATTCATCCGATTCTGGTGCATTTTCCGATTGCGTTTTTAACAGGATTTTTTTTGCTGGATTGCTTGGGTGGGCTATTCAAAAAATCACATTGGCGGGATGTCGCTAGCGGGCTGCTTTATTTGGGCGCGCTGACAGCCGGATTAACAGTGGCGGCAGGGCTTCAAGCGGCTGAATCAGTTGCTCATGGGGATGCTGTTCATGAAATCATGGAGAATCATGAGCATATTGGAATTGCCGTTTTAGTACTTTCACTTTTTTTAAGTCTATGGCGTTTTGTCGGTCGATTATCAACAGGTGATAATCCAAAAGGAGCAGCGAATGGTCTGTTCATTACATTTTCGGCCATTCTTGTGGTTTTAGTCATGTTTGCGGCAGATCTCGGTGGATTAATGGTTTATCAGCATGGTGTTGCTGTAAAAAATAATCCTTCTGATGCTGTCCAATTAGAGCTTCATGATCATGAGCACGGTCATTCTCATGCAGTGGAAAGTGGGCAAAACCATCAACATTCACATAGCCACGATCATTAAACGCTTCGACTAACTAAAATGAACTGTGTTCGTTTAACACAATCGTTTTAGTTTTGTGGATTTATTGAGCGGGAGGGTTGAGTTGAAAAAGCTGAATTCAAGGGTAAATTTATAGAAATCCGGTTTTTTGGCTACTCTGCGTTTTGTCTTTGAAACAGGCGATTAAGCCTTCGCATATAAGAGGACTGTATGCTATGCTACGCCCCCTTAACCTTAGGGGCTGCGGCCTGTTACAGATATGCGTACACGCGTTAAAATTTGCGGTTTTACCTGTGCCGAAAATGCAAGATCTGCAGCCTTTATGGGTATTGATGCAATCGGTTTGGTATTTTACCCACCCAGTTCGCGTCATGTGGATATTGATGCGGCAATAAAAATTGTTGCAGGGTTACCTGCTTTTGTTTCGGTTGTCGGATTGTTTGTCGATGCCGATGAAACTTCTATCAGAGACGTATTGAAGCATGTTGCTATCGATTGCATTCAGTTTCATGGCGATGAAACAGCGGAGGCTTGCCGGATATACGGTAAGCCTTATATCAAGGCCGTGAGAATACGCAATGACTCATGCCTTGATCAAGTGTGTAAAGATTATTTTGATGCGTCCGGATTGCTTCTGGATGCCTATGACCCTGGTGCTAAAGGTGGAACAGGCAACTGCTTTGACTGGGATTTGATCCCTGAACAATGCGATTTGCCTTTAATTCTGGCCGGAGGATTGGATGTCAGTAATGCGAGACAGGCAATTCTGCAGGTAAGACCTTATGCTCTGGATGTCAGTAGCGGTGTTGAACTAAAAAAAGGTATAAAAGATACCGCTAAGATGGCGGCATTTTTAAGCGAGATTAATGAGGCTGATAGATTATTACGATGACCGAAAAATATAACATGCCGGATGAACGCGGACATTTCGGACCTTACGGCGGAATGTTTGTAGCTGAAACGTTGATGGAGCCTATCCAGGAATTGAATACGGCTTATCAACATTATATCAAAGACCCCGAGTTTTTAGCGGAACTTGACGATGACCTGCGGCATTATGTGGGACGTCCTTCTCCGTTGTACCATGCCCAAAGATGGAGCAGGGAACTTGGCGGGGCTCAAATTTACTTGAAGCGTGAAGATTTAAATCACACAGGTGCTCATAAAGTAAACAACACCATCGGTCAGGCGCTATTGGCAAAACGAATGGGTAAAACCAGAATCATTGCTGAAACAGGGGCCGGACAGCACGGTGTTGCAACGGCTACCGTTGCCGCCAGACTGGGGCTTGAATGTGTGGTTTACATGGGTTCGGTTGATGTGGCCCGGCAATCGTTAAATGTCTACCGCATGAAGCTGTTGGGCGCTACTGTCGTGCCGGTTGAATCTGGCTCCAAGACTCTCAAAGACGCATTGAACGAAGCCTTGAGAGATTGGGTAACCAACGTCGATAATACCTTTTATATTATAGGCACGGTGGCAGGACCTCATCCTTATCCAGCCATGGTGCGCGATTTTCAGTCGATTATTGGCCGCGAATCGAAAGAACAGTGCCTGGAAATGACAGGCAGACTGCCGGATGCGTTGGTGGCTTGTGTCGGCGGTGGGTCCAATGCGATCGGTTTGTTTTATCCGTTCATCGATGACCGTTCAGTTAAAATGTTCGGTGTTGAAGCTGCCGGTGATGGCGTAGAAACAGGCCGTCATTCGGCTCCGTTATGCGCAGGCCGTCCCGGAGTCCTTCATGGTAACAGAACCTATCTGATAGAAGACGACGATGGTGAAATTATCGAAACCCATTCAATTTCAGCCGGCCTCGATTACCCTGGGGTAGGACCGGAACATGCCTGGTTAAAAGACACCGGGCGGGCTCAATATGTCAATATTACCGACGAAGAGGCTTTGGTTGGTTTCCATACATTAACTGAATTGGAAGGTATTATTCCTGCGTTGGAAACAAGCCATGCAATTGCTTATGCAGCAAAACTTGCTCCGACCATGGATAAAGATCAAACCATCATTATCAACGTGTCAGGACGGGGTGATAAAGACATACTCACGTTGGCTCAACGCGAGGGGATAGAATTGTGAGTCGTTTAACTGCTAAATTTGAAGAGCTGGCTAAAAGTGGTCGTAAAGCCTTGATACCGTTTATAACTGCCGGAGATCCGGAACCTGGTTTTACTGTGCCTATGATGCATGACATGGTTGAAGCCGGCGCCGATATTATTGAATTAGGCGTACCTTTTTCAGATCCCATGGCGGATGGTCCGGTCATACAAAAAGCGAGTGAACGGGCATTGTCTCATCACATGAGCCTGCGAAAGGTATTAATGTTGGTTGCCGAATTCAGAAAAAAGGATGAGCAAACGCCTGTGGTATTGATGGGGTATTTGAATCCCATTGAAGCAATGGGTTATGAAGATTTTGCGAATGCTGCACAACGAGTCGGTGTGGATGGTGTTTTAACTGTCGATTTACCGCCGGAAGAGGCTGTCGATTGTGTCAGCCTGCTTAAAAGCCGGGATATTGATCCGATTTTTCTATTGGCTCCCAACAGCTCAGAAGAACGCATCAGGCTTATGAGTGAAGCTGGAAGCGGTTATCTTTATTATGTTTCTTTAAAAGGAGTCACCGGTGCAGGCCATCTTGATACAGTGAATGTTAAGGAAAAACTGGATGTTATCCGGGAAAATACCGGACTGCCTGTTGGCATAGGCTTTGGCGTCAAAGATGCGCAAACGGCTAAAACAGTCTCAGAAATTGGTGATGCCGTGGTGGTCGGTAGTGCGCTGATCAGCAAGATTGAAGCTCATTTGGATGATCCTGTCCAGGCAAAAGCCGAAATCGTTGAATTACTAAAGTCAATGCGCCAAGCGATGGACAGCTGAGCTTTAAGCTATATCTATACCCGGAGTTCGACAAAATGAGTTGGTTTGAAAAATTAGTACCTTCAACGATAAGAACAGAAGGTTCGAGCAAAAAAAAGGGCACCGTACCAGAAGGTCTTTGGACCAAGTGCCCCAGCTGCAGTGCCATTCTTTACAATACGGAGCTGGAAAGAAACGCCAGTGTTTGCCCAAAATGCGAACACCATATGCGCATTTCTGCAAGAACCCGGCTTGAACTATTTCTCGATAAGAATGATCAGGAAGAAATAGGGGCCGGCATAAAACCTACTGATCCGCTTAAATTTAAAGACAGTAAAAAATATAAAGACCGAATTACTCAAGCACAAAAACAAACCAAGGAAAACGACGCGCTGGTCGTTGTTAAAGGAAAATTAAAAGGAAAGGACATCGTTGTTGCCGCTTTTGACTTTGGTTTTATGGGCGGTTCAATGGGCTCTGTCGTCGGTGAGCGCTTTGTAAGAGGTGTTAATAAAAGCCTGGAACTTAAAATCCCTTTTATCGTTTTTACTGCCAGTGGTGGTGCGAGGATGCAGGAGTCGCTGTTTTCGCTTTTTCAGATGGTAAAAACCAGCGCCGCATTAACGCGTCTTTCTGAAGCGGGAATTCCCTTTATTTCCTTTATGACTGACCCCACTATGGGGGGGGTGTCGGCAAGTTTGGCCATGTTGGGCGATATCAATGTTGCTGAACCCAATGCGCTGATCGGATTTGCCGGACCCCGCGTAATTGAACAAACTGTGCGCGAAAAATTACCTGACGGGTTTCAGAGAAGTGAGTTTCTTCAGGATCACGGGGCTATTGACATGATTATTGATCGCCGTGAAATGAGGGATAAGCTTGCTGATATCTTGTCTATTTTAATGGCGTCAAAACTTGAATCAACCAGTTACAACCAGATCCCAAGCTCAGATAATGAGGTTGCTGTTGAAGAACAGACGGTATAGTCATCTAGTACCCGCCTGATCAGTTCATAAACATGTCATTTAATTCTTTGAAGGACTGGCTGCAATGGCAGGAGAGCCTACACCCGCGCGTTATTGATTTGGGTTTGCAACGTGTAGGACAGGTTTTCAGTGCTTTGCAGCCGAAGTACAATAAACCGGTAACGTTAACGATCGCCGGTACTAATGGCAAAGGTTCAGTTGTCGCGTTTTTGGAGTCGATTTATATCGCTCAAGGTTACAAAGTCGGCACTTACACCTCGCCTCATATTCTCAAATACAACGAAAGAATCAAAATAAACGGAATTCCTGTATCGGATGACCTTATTTGCAGTGCTTTTGAGAGAATTGACACCGTTCGATCCGATGTATCTTTAAGTTACTTTGAGTTTAGTACCTTGGCAGCATTGGATATCTTTGCTCAATTCGATCTGGATGTGCAATTGCTGGAAGTCGGATTAGGAGGCAGGCTGGATGCCGTCAATATTATTGATACTGACTTGGCCATTATTACGAGCATCGGCATTGACCATACTGAGTGGCTAGGTGATACACGCGAATCTATTGGCAGAGAAAAAGCCGGCATTTTTAGAAGGAATGTGACTGCCGTTGTCGGTGATCCTGTTCCTCCCTTATCGCTTAAAATCTGCGCAGATGAAAGTGGTGCAAAAGTCAGCTTCATAAATCAGGATTTTTACTTCGAGAAGCACCCGCATGGATGGAATTGGTTTGGCGAGCAAGTTCAGATAAGCAATTTGCCTTTACCTAATTTAAAAGGGGAGCATCAATACAGAAATGCTGCCACAGTAATTGCTGCAATCACGGCAATGCAGACTTCTCTTCCGGTTGATCGTGATGCTTTAAACAAAGGTATATCCCAGGTTCAATTACCCGGAAGATTTCAATACATCGAGGGTAAAATACCGGTCTTGCTTGATGTGGCGCATAATCCCCAAGCAGTCGAAACTCTGGCTGATTATCTTAAGGAAAACTTTAGTCAGATGCGTGTGCGTGCCGTTTTTTCCGTGATGAAAGACAAGGATATTGCCGGTATCATCAATATTATCAAGCCCTTCGTGTTTGACTGGTTTTGTGCGCCTTTAATAAACAATGTCAGAAGTGCGCCCGATTTTATGTTGCAAGAAATATTTGCAAGTTGCTCGGTGCCGCTCGTTCATACGGGGTTTGCCGATACAAAGTCCGCTTTTTTAGCGGTTAATCAGGTAGCAGAAGAGGGTGATTTGGTGTTGATATTTGGTTCTTTCTTTTTAGTATCGGAATACTTAGCCAGTTTAGAATAGAGGTTATTAATAATGGATCAGGAATTAAAACAAAGGCTTATTGGCGTCGCGGTTATAACTGCTTTGGCGGCAATCTTTATCCCTATGTTATTCGATAATCCGGTTGACGAAAGCGGACAAATTGTTAATGAGCTGACAATCCCTGAGCCACCCGTTCAGACATTTGAAGAGACCGCTCAACAAGTGCCCCCGGCCGAGGCGGTATTAGAACAAAAAGCTGATGATGAGGTAATTGTTCCAGATGGCGAGGATCAGTATTTACCCTTAAATGAAGAATATGTCGAGGACGCCGGACAATACACTGCCGATTTTCGGCAGAATTATTCTGAGATTGGCGATCTAGGAGAAGGAGCCGCGCCTCAAGTCCAGACTGTTCAACCGGACACAAAAACATCATCACAAGCCGGGGTCTCTGAAAATGATCCGCTCACAACTTTAGCAGACGCTAGTATTGATCCAGTGCAGGAGCCGTTAAATACCCCGGCAGTCTCGTCTGCCGTTCCGGATGCAACCGGCTGGTATATACAGCTGGGAAGCTTTAGTAAGCAGGAAAATGCTTCTACCTTGTATAACAAATTAAAAGCCGATGGGTTTCCTGTCATACTGGATGAAATAAGAACACCTGCAGGTAAAGCTTATCGATTAAGGGTCGGCCCGGAGTCTGATAAAAACAAGGCTGTCACTATTAAGTCAAAACTTGATCAACAACATAAACTCAAGAGTATTTTGACCGGAGGAAGTAAACCTGCGGCATCAGATACTCTCAAATCGCCTGCTCAGCAAGTTGATAAAGCATTGTCCGCGAAAGCTGAAAAATCCGTGGCGGATAATCCTCCTGCATCCGTCCGATGGTTCGTTCAGTTGGGGACTTTCACTAAACAAGAAAATGCGGTTGCGTTAAGAGATAAATTGCGCAGCAAGGGATTTTCTGTCAATTTTGATGAAATTACGACATCAAAGGGAAAAGCTTACCGCTTAAAAGCAGGACCTGAATTGAACAAGAAAAAAGCAGAGGAGATGAAAGCTAAACTCGACAAAGTTACAAATTCTTCCACGCTGTTAAAAGCCGAGTAGAAGATAAGTTGGGGTTGATTCGAGGGTTGTTAGCAAATAGGATTTATAGTTTTAACGCATTCTCTATTAAAAGCTAACAAAGAACGTCAATATCCCTGCTTTAAATAATCATTGGAAACAGAACAGTATCAGTGAGCGGTATCAGAAAAACGACAGCTTTATCAAGGTAACAGGCAATGATGATCTGGGTTGATTACACCATTATTGGTTTGGTTGGTATTTCATTGGTGATGGGTCTTTTACGTGGAATTTTGAAAGAAGCGCTGGCACTTTCAATGTGGGTCATAGGGATTTGCATAGGACTGATTTTTAGCAGTGAGTTGTCAGTTTGGCTGCAACCGGCTATTGAACTGCCAATAGCAAGAATTGGCATGGCATTTGGTATCCTTTTTTTTACGACACTGTTAGTGGGCGGTGTTATTGAATTGCTGTTGACTGAATTAATTAACAAGACTGGACTTACGATTTCTGATCGTTTTGCAGGTATGATTTTTGGTGCAGGACGCGGTCTTGTTGTTGTCTCTTTATGTATTATGCTGGCGGGCTTAACCTCTTTACCGGAAGACCCCTGGTGGAAAGAATCCATTTTAATCCCCCCATTTCAAACATTGGCCATCTGGATCAGGGAACACCTTCCTTCCGGTTTGGCCGGCTATGTGAATTATCATTAACCGTTCCAGAAATTAAGGCTCTAAGATGTGTGGTATCGCCGGTATTGTTTCTCATCGTTATGTCAGTCAGGAATTATATGATGCTTTGACTGTGCTTCAGCACAGAGGCCAGGATGCAGCAGGAATTGTGACCTGCGAAAACGGCCGATTGCATCTGCGCAAAGACAATGGCTTAGTCAGAGATGTGTTCAGTAACAGTCACATGCTGAAACTAAAAGGAAATATGGGCATTGGCCATGTCCGTTACCCTACTGCCGGCTGCACAAGCTCTGCTGAAGCCCAACCTTTTTACGTTAATTCTCCTTTTGGTTTGACGTTGGCTCACAACGGCAATCTGACCAATACCGAAGAGTTGAAGCAGGCCTTGTTTGTTGAAGATCAGCGTCATATCAATACCGATTCGGATTCGGAAGTATTGTTAAATGTGTTTGCTCATGAACTTCAAGAGCTGAAAAAACTGAAGCTCAGTGTAGAAGATGTATTTACGGCAGTAACCAAGGTTCACGAACGATGCCGCGGTGCTTATGCGGTTGTGGTGATGATCGCCGGTGTCGGCATTCTGGGATTTCGGGACCCTCACGGTATAAGGCCTATTGTTTTTGGCGAGCGCAAATCCGAAAGCGGTTCGGAATTTATGATCGCCTCGGAAAACGTGGCTCTGGATGTTCTGGGTTTTGACATGATCAGAGATATTGAACCCGGTGAAGCGGTATTTATAGAGGAATCCGGCATTCTCCATACCAAGCAGTGCTCTGCCTTGGTGGACCACTGTCCGTGTATTTTTGAATATGTTTACTTTGCCCGGCCGGACTCCATTATTGACGATATTCAGGTGTATAAAGCCCGTCTTAGAATGGGGGAAAAGCTGGCCGATAAAATCATACGTGAATGGCCTGATCATGACATTGATGTTGTCATCCCCATCCCGGATACCAGCCGGACTGCCGCGCTGCAGTTAGCCAACCGCCTGGGCGTAAAGTTTCGCGAAGGATTCATTAAAAACCGGTACATAGGACGGACGTTTATCATGCCCGGCCAGCAAATGCGTAAAAAATCGGTTCGGCAGAAATTAAACGCTATCGATCTGGAATTTGAAGGTAAAAACGTATTATTGGTCGATGATTCCATTGTTAGAGGTACCACATCCGAACAGATTATTCTGATGGCGAGGGATGCAGGCGCTAAAAAAGTCTATTTTGCATCGGCGGCTCCGCCGGTCAGGTATCCTAATGTGTATGGAATCGATATGCCTGCCGCCCGGGAGTTGATCGCGCATAACCGCACCGAAGATGAGATTTGCCAGGCGATCGGCGCAGATAAAGTAATCTATCAGGATCTTGATGATTTAATTGAAGCAGTTAGACGCGGTAACCGTAATATCAAGCATTTTGATACATCCTGCTTCAGTAAAGAATATATCACCGGTGATATTGATGATGCCTATTTGGAAAAAATTGAAAAGCTGCGTAATGATGGTGCGCAAATAATGCGAAATTCAGAAAATTTCATTATTGGCATGCAGAATTCAGATTGACCTTAGATGACACAGGATATGGAAACAAAAAAGTACCTAGACGAAACACTGGCGATAAGAGCGGGGCATAACCGGACTCAAGAGGATGAGCACAGTATCTCTATATTTACCACGTCAAGTTATGTTTTTAAAAGTGCCCGGGAAGCGGCGTTAAGATTTACCGGTCAACAACCCGGAAATATTTATTCACGCTTCACAAATCCAACCGTTAATGCTTTTCAGCAAAGATTGGCACTGATGGAAAATGGTGAGCGCTGTTTGGCATTTGCATCAGGAATGGCTGCCATTATGGCGGTGGGTATGGGTTTATTAAAAGCCGGTGATCATGCCGTAGTATCCAGAAGTGTATTCGGCAATACCGTTTTAATGTTTCAAAATTATTTTGGAAAGTTCGGAGTAACAACAGACTTTGTCGATTTGACCGATTTATCGGCATGGGAGGCCGCAATAAAGCCGAACACCCGGTTTTTATTTTTGGAAACCCCTTCCAATCCTTTGATTGAAATAGCCGACATAACAAAAATTGCTGAAATAGCCCACAGGAACGACTGTTTACTGGTAGTAGATAACTGTTTTTGTACGCCTGCCCTTCAAAAGCCCCTGGATATGGGGGCTGATATTATCGTGCATTCTGCCACTAAATATATTGACGGGCATGGGCGTTGTGTCGGGGGCGCAATAGTTGCCAGTGATGAGATTATTGAAAAAAGCATTTATCCTTATCTGCGCACGGGCGGTGCGACGATGAGTCCATTCAATGCCTGGGTCTTTCTGAGCGGTCTTGAAACCTTGTCGATCCGAATGAAAGCACATTGTGATAATGCCTTTGAATTAGCTAACTGGCTGGAACACCAGGAAAGTGTTGAAAAAGTGCATTACCCCGGTCTTGCGCATCATGCCCAACATGAGTTGGCTAAGCAGCAGCAAAAGCATTTCGGAGGAATTGTCAGTTTTGAAGTAAAAGGCGGGCAAGAAAAAGCATGGTCATTGATTGACTCAACGCAACTGATTTCGATAACGGCCAATTTGGGGGATGTAAAATCGACAATAACGCATCCGGCAACCACGACTCACGGACGCTTGTCACCGGAAGCAAGACAGGCAGCCGGAATCAAGGACAGTCTGGTAAGAATTTCCGTTGGCTTGGAAAATATCGAAGATATCAAGAATGATTTGTTACCAGGCCTTACAAACGGTTAATTGTCTCTAAGAAATTGCGGCAATGGATTCATGATTCAAGAACTACCTGATTTCTGCCGTTGCCCTTCGCTTTGTAAAGGGCTTCATCAGCACGCGTGATAAGGCTTTCTACAGTATCATCAGGCCTCAAAGAGGCGATACCAATCGATACCGTTATCACGCCGATAGATTCGCTGTTATCTTTTCGTTTCAATCGGCTTTTTTCCAAAGTGGATCTAATATTTTCGGCTACTGTTAATGCTTTTTGAATATGTGTGTCAGGCATGATAATTGCCATTTCTTCTCCTCCGAATCGGGCTGCGAAATGGGCATCTTCTGTGTGTTGTTTGATTAATTTGGCAGTAAATTTAAGTACTTTATCGCCGACCAAGTGACCATAGGTGTCATTAACTTTCTTAAAATGATCCAGATCAAGCAGCGTTAAGCACATCTTGGTGTGTTTATTCTTATTAACCAAATGCTCTAAAGTTGTGTCAAAAAATCCTCTGTTTAACAAACCTGTTAATGCATCGCAGGATGCGCTTTCTTTAACCTGGACCAATTCAATGCGTAATTCCTCTATTTCTTCTTTTGCTTTGTCGAGTTTTGATTGTAAATCCTGACTTGTTACCGTCAGGCCATTCGTTTCAATAACGATTTCAGCTAGGAGTTGTTTAAGATCATCTCGGCTGTTGATGTTTTCAAGCAGCTTTGATTTTTCCTGAAAACTGATTGTTGCCGCTGATGCCTTTAAGCTCGAGGCTTCGACAGTTTGAGCCGTGTTATTCATTAAGCTGATAAATTCGTTGTTGATTTTTTCAAAGGCTTCTATCGAACTGCTGCAAATAAATTTTTTATACAGTTCAAGTGCAAAAGCCTGATCAAACGGTTGATTTTTATCTCGCCAGTTATCAATAGCCTGATTTAAAAGTTTATTTTTGCCGGTTACATATTCATACCAAACAGAATAATTAATAGGATCAGCAGATATTCTATGGTTTGCCATTATCTGTATGATCTGTCGTAAATAATGACTGTTTTCTTCGAATGTATGGTTATAACTGGAAATAATGGACATTAAATTGGATCGTCTGTGGTTGAAAATCAATTAAAACAAGTCGTTCTTTGATGGCTTTAGATTTTTTCAATCCTATTCATAAAAATAAACAAAATTCGTAATTATTAGCCCGCTTTTAATTGAGTGTATAGGTGATTGATTTCAAAAGGGAGACTGGATGCGTTCCTGTATATCTCTGCAACATTACTGTTGCAAAAAGCTTTTTTAATCAACCACCTACACCCCATAAAATTGTAGAGGTGAACCGATATCAATATTCATTCAGCGACGATAAACGCTTAAAAAAAGCAGTCAGTTCCTTAACAGATTTTGTTACTTTTAGTAAAGGAAATTCTAGTCAATAAATGAGATTAAGCTATCTTTATCTCAATCAAGAAGATTTCAGAAACTGGTAACTCAATAATGTTCCAAGATCGAAAAGAATATAGAAAAAACTTTACTTCTTCAGGGCAACTGTATTTAGGAGGAGAGGTGCTGGACTTTATCAGTCATGATGTGTCGGTCAAGGGCATTTCTATTGAAGTGTTACCAGGGCTGCTGCTGTCATGTTATGAAGATTTTGAAGCGTGTCTGGCCGAAACATCTCACGCTGAAATCTTCGTCAAAGATTTAATGCTGACGGGCGAAGCCGAAATAATCTGGCTTCGCCAGGAAAACGGCAAAACATTAATTGGGCTTGAATTTAAAGATGTCATTTATAACGCTGAAAAAATTTGGCTAAAAAGGCAATATTACCGGAAGCAACAACATTTTAGCGGTTATATGTTATTGAAAAACAAACGTATTGAGTTCGAGGGTAAAAATGTATCAGTGGATGGTCTGATGATTCATTTGGTACAGGGAGACGAAAGTTTAATACCCGGAGTGGTCGTTAAATTATTTTCCGAAGCTTTAAATATAAGAGCGCTGGCTAAGGTGTGCTGGGTAAAATCAGAAATTACCGGTCAAGGTCTGTTTATGGGCTTACGCTACTTGTCGAGCGAATAAAGAATCACTGAATCTTCAGCAGGTTATCCAGTTTTTTCTCCCTTTCCAATGCATAGAGATCGTCGTAACCCCCTACATGATAGTTATCGATATAAATTTGAGGCACGGTTCGCCGTTTAGTTCGCTGCATCATTTCCAGTCGTAATTCAGGCTTTTCGTCGACATTCATTTCGATATAGCGAACGCCTTTTTTATCCAGCAATCGTTTGGCCATAATGCAATAAGGGCAGATCGTCGATGTATAAATTTGAATGTCAGGCATGTCATTTAATTCCATATTTAAAGAGTCATTTCATTTTAGGGATATGCATTAATTTATTCAATGCACTTCGACTTAATCCAACAATTTATCAGAGCCCAGGCCGCTACTTCAAGAGATCGGCCGAACGCAACAATACCGTCTTCATGGCCTTGCATGCTGAATATTGAACAAGTGTCCAGTTGCCCGCCGGTAAATAATTCTTTAACCGCTACGGCCATTTCCGGCGATCCGTATAAAACTGAAATCGGCGTATAAGGAAGCCCTAACTCTCTGGTTTTTATCCACAGCTCAGGACTGTGAACATGAATTACAGCTTTAATTTCAGGATCTTGTTGATAAACACTGGCATGCGTCAGTGCTTCCGATGACGGTTTTGATAAACCGGTTGAGGTTAAACGGTTCTTTATTATTTCAGTGCCAGTGACCATGCAATAATGCTCAGTTTCCAATGCTTCAAGATGCCCCGTCTGAGTGCCGCTAATAATGAATTGATCCATTGTATTGTCTGATTTGAAGCTGATATTGCCAAATCCGTATCCGTCGTATCTTTCCGGGTTTTGACCGATCAGTCCTAACCGGTGAAATAGTGTTCGCCAGGCATTAATAGGACGCAGGTCAATTCCGGCAGGTAAAGGGGCATGAGCATGATGAAGCTCAAATTTGATAACGCCTTCTGGTTCGTTCATGGTGTCGAAGAATGGATGACCGCTTTCAAAATGCGTTGTAGTTTAACCAATGCAAACAAAGGATGAACAATTTTCAGAATTTTAAGGTTAATTAAGATAAAATGCTCGGTTTTAAACGACTTAGCCTCAAACAGCGTAACTACTGGCCCGCTTTGAATTAAGAGGGTAGGTGAATGATTCAAAGGACGCGTGAATACGTCCCTGTAGCTCTCTGCAACATCCCTGTTGCGGAAGCCTTTTCAATCAACCACCTACACCCACTAAAATTGGAGAGGGTAAGCAGATACCATGCAGCATTACTATTGGTAGTTGATTATGCGATGTCCATTTTGTGGGACACAAGACACCCGGGTCGTTGATTCAAGACTTTCTAACGAAGGCGACCAAGTACGCAGGCGGCGTGAATGCATTGTCTGTAAAGAACGATTCACTACTTATGAGTTTGTCGAATTAAGCTTGCCAAGAATTGTAAAACGAGGCGGGGCAAGAGAACCTTTTGATGAAAACAAGCTGCGTTCCGGCATGTTGAGGGCTCTGGAAAAAAGACCGGTAGGCAGCGATGCTATTGAAGCGGCCATCAACAGGATCAAAAAAGAGCTGATGGCGAAAGGCGAACGTGAAGTGACTGCCAATGAGTTAGGGGAAAAAGTCATGCGAGAATTAAGCGAACTGGATCATGTCGCATTTGTCCGTTTTGCCTCTGTCTATCGCAGTTTTCAGGATATCAGTGAATTCACTGATATGATCAATCATCTACAAAAAAAGTGAGAAGATCTGTTGCTGGATATCGATGCTGAGCTGATGGCGCGAGCAATCAAGCTTGCCCAAAAAGGCGTATACACAACTGACCCTAATCCACGCGTTGGTTGTGTTTTAGTTAAAGACGGACAGATTTTGGGTGAAGGCTGGCACAAAAAGGCCGGTGAGGGACATGCTGAAGTAGAGGCGCTAAAAAATGCGGGCGACGTATCCGGTGCCACAGCTTATGTGACCCTGGAGCCCTGCAGTCACTATGGTAAGACGCCACCTTGCGCGGAGGCTTTGATCAGTGCAAAAGTCGCTCGTGTTGTTGTCGCCATGCAAGACCCCAATCCGCTGGTATCCGGACGAGGTATCTCAAATTTAAGAGCGGCGGGCATTGAAGTTCGTTGTCATGTTTTGGAAGAAGATGCCCAAAAGCTTAATCCTGGCTTCATCAAGCGGATGCAGACGGGCTTGCCGTATATTCGCAGTAAATTGGCCATGAGTCTGGATGGGCGGACTGCGCTGGCCAGCGGCGAAAGCAAATGGATTACCTCGCCACAGGCCCGGTCCGATGTTCATAAGCTTAGAGCGAGAAGCTCAGCTATTATGACCGGAATCAATACCGTTCTGGCTGATGACCCGCAATTGAATGCCCGCATTGATAAACCGCTGGTGCAGCCATTACGCGTGGTTCTGGATTCGCAGTTAAAAATGCCTGTCAACGCGAACATGTTAAAAATTCCTGGGCGCACGGTTGTTTTAACCTGTTGTGATGATGAAAAAAAAGCACAATTACTGGAACAGTCCGGTTGTGAAATTGTCAGAATCGGCCAACAAGGTGCAGTTGTTGATTTGTCTGCCGCATTAAAATTTTTGGGGACCCTGCAAATCAACGAGTTGCTCATTGAGGCGGGGGCAATTTTAAACGGTGCCTTACTGAAGCAAAACTGCGTCGATGAATGGATTGTTTACCAGGCAATGTGTGTATTGGGCGATAAAGGTCGGGGATTATTTTCGCTGCCCGAGTTGACCGGTATGGCCGGAAGAAAACAACTCAAACTGGTTGATGTTCGGCCTGTTGGTCCCGATCTCCGGCTCAGTTTGACTCAATTAATTTAAGCAACATTAAAGAAGCCATGTTTACAGGTATTATTTTGGCAATAGGGCAGGTCTCGGCCATCACGCCTAAAGAGGGTGACGTCCGTCTTAAGATTCAAACGGGCAAGTTGCCGATGTCTGCGGTTCAGCTCGGCGATAGTATCGCGGTTAACGGTGTCTGTCTGACGGCGGTAGAACTGGGTACTGATTATTTTATTGCCGATGTGTCTAATGAAACGCTGTCTCGCACAACGCTAAATGAAGCTAAAACAGGTTCGCCTGTCAATCTGGAACTGGCATTAACGCCCTCGACCCGGATGGGCGGTCATATTGTCAGTGGTCATGTCGACGGCATAGGCACGATTCTCGATAAAAAATCAGACGGGCGTTCCTGGCGTTTTCGTGTCGAGGCACCCAATACAATTGCCAAATATATTGCCGAAAAAGGATCTATCTGTATTGATGGCATCAGTTTGACGGTTAACGAAGTTGAAGGCGCCGTGTTTGGTATTAATATCGTGCCTCATACACTAAAGGAAACAACATTGGGTACCAGTCACATTGGTACAAAAGTCAACCTGGAAGTGGATCTTCTGGCTCGTTACATGGAGCGCTTACTCCAGGGCGGTAGTGCCGAGTCATCAGAATATACGGGCGGTGTTACCGAACAATTGCTCATAAACAGCGGATTTTTTAAACATCAATGAATACCATAGAAGAAATTATAGAGGACCTGCGCCAAGGCAAAATGGTCATTATCATGGACGATGAGGATAGGGAAAATGAAGGCGATCTGGTCATGGCTGCCTCATTCGTCAGATCCGAGGATATCAATTTTATGGCGCGTTACGGTAGAGGATTGATTTGTCTGACCTTAACGACTGAGCGGTGCAAACAGTTGCGGCTGCCGTTGATGGTCAACGAAAATAAAACGGCCCATTCGACTAATTTTACCGTCTCTATTGAAGCCGCTACCGGTGTAACAACCGGTATTTCTGCGGCTGACCGGGCCAGAACGATTCAATGTGCCGTAGCAACCGATGCAAAAGCCGAAGATTTAGTCCAGCCGGGGCATATTTTTCCATTAATGGCGCAATCCGGCGGCGTGTTGAACCGGGCTGGTCACACGGAAGCTGGGTGCGATCTGGCAAGGCTTGCAGGCGTAGAGCCGGCCTCCGTTATTGTTGAAATTTTAAACGATGACGGTAGCATGGCAAGGCGTCCTGATCTTGAGAAATTTGCAGATCAACATCAATTAAAAATCGGCACCATTGCCGATTTAATTCATTACCGGATACAAAACGAAAATACACTTGAGCGAATCAGCGAATGTAATTTTCCAACTGAGTTTGGTGATTTCCGTCTTTATGCATACCAGGACAGGAATGACAATAAGTTACACCTGGCGTTGGTGATGGGTAAAGTCGCCGGGGATGAACCGGTTCTGGTCAGAGTCCATGCGCGCAATTTACTGGATGATTTATTCTCATCAAAGCGTAATGAAAATAGCGTGTCGTTGCGTGAAGCGATGCGGATTGTCTCGGCAGCAGGCAAGGGTGTCATTGTCGTGATTCGCCAAAATGAAGACAATAAATCCCTGGTGGAACATATTCATCAATACCGGATGCAGGATAATGGCATTGCTCCGCAACCCGCTATGGTAGGCACAGACAATTGGCGTATGACCGGAACCGGTTCACGCATTTTAGCGGATCTGGGTGTCAGAAAGTTAAAAGTGATAGGAACACAGAAAAAGTATCTGGGATTGTCCGGTTTCAATCTGGAAGTGACCGATTATGCAGATCAGGACAGTTAAATAAACCGGGCTCATTAATAGTTATCACGCTAATGCTTACCTGCTTAAGACATTTTTTTACATTTAAAATTTAGAGAGTATCCATGTCAGCTATAAAAACCTTTGAAGGGCAGTTGTCTGCTAAAGGCGGAAAATTCTGTATCGTTGCCTCAAGATTCAACAGCTTCATTGTGGAGCAATTGGAAATGGGGGCTATTGATACGCTGGTTCGGCATGGCGCCGACAAAGCCGATCTCTGTTTGATCAAGGCTCCCGGCGCATTCGAACTACCCATGGTGGTGCAGCGAGCGGCTGCCACTAAAAAATATGATGCGATAATCGCACTGGGTGCAGTGATACGTGGTGGTACTCCGCATTTCGAATACGTTGCCGGTGAATGTGTGAAAGGTTTGGCGATGGTGTCTCTGCAATACGATATACCCGTCAGTTTTGGCGTATTAACCGTCGATTCGATTGAGCAAGCCATAGAAAGAGCGGGAACAAAAGCCGGAAATAAAGGGGCTGAAGCGGCTATGTCCGCATTGGAAATGGTCAGTTTATTCAAAAATCTGGAAAACGTTTAATGAGTCAGGCTCGAACCAATGCTCGAAAATCAGCTGTGCAGGCCTTATATCAGTGGCAGATGACCGGTCAGAATCTCAGTCAGATTGAGCTGCAGTTTCTCGAAGATGACCGACTTAAAGATGCCCAAAAGAGCTATTTTCATGAAATTTTTCACGGTGTTCCGGCGCAACTGGATAAAATTGATGAAGCACTAACGCCTTTTGTCGACAGGCCTATTGAAAAAATAGATCCTGTCGAGCGGGCTATTCTGAGAATTGGTGTGTATGAGTTGCTTCTGCGTCTTGATATGCCTTATAAGGTCGTTATCAACGAGAGCATCAATTTAGCCAAATGCTTTGGCGCTGAAGGCAGTCATCGTTATGTAAACGGTATTCTGGATAAAGTCGCTCAACAACAACGCGCGGGAGAGATAAAAATAAAAAATAGCGGGGCAAAAAAAACAAGTGGCGCTGACTGAATTCAGTTTAATCAGCCGTTTTTTTGCCGGTAAAACACATTATCGCTCATTCACGCATCTGGGTATTGGTGATGACTGCGCTCTGCTGAAGGTGCCCGATGGCCACCAATTGGCCGTGACCACAGATACGATGGTGGAAAGTGTTCACTTTTTGCGTGGCACAGATCCCAGGCAATTAGGATTCAAATTACTGGCAGTCAATTTAAGCGATTTGGCCGCGATGGGTGCAGAACCTATCGCAGTGAGCCTGGCCTTGACGATGCCGGAAGCCGATGAGAAGTGGCTGTCGGAGTTTTCAGCCGGTTTTCAGACGTTGGCTTCGCAATTTGGCGTTGACTTGATTGGTGGTGATACAACCAGCGGGCCGCTGACCCTGACAGTTCAAGCCATGGGATTGATACCTTCAGGACTTGCCTTGCTCCGATCCGGAGCTAAGCCCGGTGATTTGATCTTTATGACCGGCAGTCTTGGTGATGCCGGCTTGGGTCTCAAAATGGCCCAACATCTGACTAAAATAGACTGCCAAATGGCTTTGCAACGTTTTAATTGTCCAATGCCCAGAGTGCAGGAGGGCATTGCATTGCGCACTGTTGCCAATAGCTGCATCGATATTTCCGATGGCTTGGCTGCCGATTTGGGGCATATTCTGGAGCTGAGTTCAGTTGGCGCACGCCTTGATTTTGATCGGATTCCATTATCTGCCGGTGTTAATAAATACCTGAAGGAAACTGACGACTGGTCATTTCCTTTCTGTTCAGGTGATGATTATGAGCTTTGTTTTACCGTTGCGCCTGAAAAAGCAGATCTTCTGAAATTTGCCTGCACACAAATCGGCATCATCGAGTCGGAGCCCGGCATAAGAATTTCACGTAATGGCTTGATTGATTCATTAAAGGTAAAAGGTTTTGAGCATTTTTCTACATGAAGCCGGACGAAATAAGTTATCGCGATCAGAAATTTTGCGAGACCCCTTTTTGTTTCTTGCCTTTGGTTTCGGTTCGGGGCTATCCAAAAAAGCGCCCGGCACAATGGGTACACTCGCGGCTATTCCGATCTATTGGGCGCTATCGGCGTTAGATCCCTGGCTTTATGGTTTTCTGGTCATTTTAATCAATCTGGCCGGAATCTATTTTTGTGACTATGCGGCCAAAAAATTGGGTGAACATGATTTTGGTGGGATCGTCTGGGATGAAATAGGCGGTTTTTTAATTACACTGTTGTTTATTCCTCCGTCATGGATGGCAGTCTTAATAGGTTTTGTGCTTTTTCGCTGGTTTGATATCTTCAAGCCTTGGCCGATCAGTTGGGCTGACAAGAAAATCAATGGCGGCCTTGGTATCATGCTGGATGACATCATTGCAGGCGGGATATCCTGTCTGATAATGCTCTTTATTTTTAATGACCAGTCCGTTATTTAACAGGTATAAAATTAGCCATCCCAGTTTGAATTTTTAATGTGGGTTTAAGCCTTGCGAGGAGCGACGTAGACCCATCCGTGGGGGCTTGACGGCAGCATCCCTCTGCCGACATCCTCGCAAAGCTTACGCCTACCCTTGTTTGTCATCAACCGGGGATTTACTAATATAAAATAAATGAGTTGCTTAATCTGAAAAAGCGCTTATAATGCACAAATCAATCGCGGGGTGGAGCAGCTTGGTAGCTCGTCGGGCTCATAACCCGAAGGTCGTAGGTTCAAATCCTGCCCCCGCTACCAGATATTAAAAGGCCCCTTTTGGGGCTTTTTGCTTTTTAGGGCTTTTGCTTGAGCCCTTGATATTTTTTAAGGAAGAGCCTTTGGCTCTTTTTTTATGTGCGAGAGAAAATGAGGCAGCAATATGAAACAGGCTCCTGAGCATTTGGTTAATTTAATTGAACCAATTGTGGAAGGTCTAGGCTATGAATGCGTTGGGATTGAATACAATCCTCATCCTCGGCATGGCCTGTTGAGAATTTATATCGACAGTGATCAAGGCATTCTGGTTGATGACTGTTCCCGGGTAAGCCACCAAGTCAGTGGCATGCTGGATGTCGAAGACCCCATACAAGGAAATTATCAATTGGAAGTTTCTTCACCGGGTGAAGACAGACCTTTTTTTAAAGTGGAACAATTTGAACGTTTTATAGGCAGTCTGGCTCAGGTTAACCTGTTCAGTCCTATTCAAAAAAGAAAAAAAATAATAGGCCTCATCATCAAGGTTGAAGGCCAAAACATCTTTCTTCAGGAAGATGAGCAGATTTTTGAGGTTCCATTTGAAGCGATGAGTAAAGCGCGTCTGGCGCCTGAGTATTTAAAAAATAAAGGAGTGCGCAGTGGCAAATAAAGAAATTTTATTAATGGTTGATGTATTTTCCAATGAAAAGGAAATCGATAAAGAAACAGTTTTTCAAGCCGTAGAATCGGCACTGGAGGCTGCAACTTCCAAGCGCTACAGTCACAATATTAGATCTCGGGTCAGTATTAATCGCAAAACAGGCGACTACGACACTTTCAGATGCTGGGAAGTGGTGGAGCCGGATTCACGATTTGAAAATGACTTGGAATTTCCCCACACTCAACTCTTGCTGGATGATGCCAGAAAAATAAAAAGTGATGCCGAGGTTGGCGATGTCATAGAGGAACAGATTGACTCGATAGAATTTGGCCGCATTGCCGCCCAAACGGCCAAGCAAGTCATTATCCATAAAGTGAGGGAGGCTGAGCGTCAAAAGATCGTTGAAGCCTATAAAGACAGAGTGGGTGAACTGATTACAGGTATCGTCAAGCGAATTGAAAAAGGCAGTATCTATCTCGATCTGGGTGGGCACGTAGAAGCTTATATTTCTAAAGAAGATATGATCCCCCGTGAATCGGTTCGCATTGGCGACCGGGTACGAGGGTATTTAAAAGCGGTACGCTCCGAACAAAGAGGCCCCCAATTATTCGTCAGTCGTGCGGCGGCTGAATTATTGATAGCTTTATTTAGATTAGAGGTGCCTGAAGTCGGTGAAGGCATGATTGAAATTAAAGGCGCGGCTCGAGACCCTGGCTCACGCGCAAAAATTGCTGTTAAAGCTAATGACCCGCGTCTGGATCCGGTCGGTGCCTGCGTTGGCATGAGAGGATCCAGAGTTCAAGCAGTCTCGAATGAATTGGCAGGTGAAAGAATTGATATCATTCTGTGGAATGACAGCGAAGCCCAATTTGTAATTAACGCAATGGCGCCGGCTGAAATTGAATCCATCATTATCGATGAAGACAAACACTGCATGGATTTGGCGGTAAAATCAGATAATCTGTCTCAGGCCATCGGCCGAGGCGGACAAAACGTTCGGTTAGCGACAGAGCTAACCGGATGGGAATTGAATGTTATCGATGCATCCAAAGCAGAAGCTTCCAGCGGAGCGGAGGCTGAAATAACCAAGAAATTGTTTATAGATGAATTGGGTGTAGATGATGAGGTGGCTTCCATCCTGGTTGAAGTAGGTTTTAATTCAATCGAGGAAATTGCCTATGTACCGGTCAATGAAATGCTTGAAATTGAGGAATTTGACAAGGAATTGGTTGAAGAGCTTAAAAATCGGGCCAAAGATGCACTTTTAATTAGCGCAATTGCTTCAGAGGAGAAAATTGAGGCTGCCGAACCAGCAAGCGATTTGCTTGAAATGGAAGGCATGGATAAAGATTTGGCTTATGAAATGGCCAGTCACGGAATTTTGACCATGGAAGATCTGGCGGATCAGTCAGTTGATGATCTGCTGGAATTCTCTGATGTAAATGAAGAACGAGCGGCAAAACTAATTATGAAGGCACGAGAGCCTTGGTTTGCTGGAGATCAAGGCGTATAGGACGAGGGTAAGATATGAGCGATAAAACAGTACGGCAGTTAGCTGAGGTAGTAGGCATACCTCTTGAAAAATTATTAGAGCAACTGAAGGAAGCAGGTTTGTCTGCAAGTGCCCCTGATGATGTCATTCAAGAAGATGAAAAGGTCAAGTTATTGATACATTTGCGCAAACGACATGGCAAGTCCATTAGCGAAATTGAAAGCACACCCACCCGCGTTACGCTCAAACGACGCAAGGTTAGCGAAATCAAGCAAAATACCGGACCGGGTAGTGCAGCAAAAACGATCAGCGTCGAAGTCCGTAAAAAGAAAACCTACATCAAGCGCACTGATACAGCCAGCGTCGATGATCATAAAGAGACTGAGGCCGAAAAAACTAATTTATTAGAAGCGTCAGCATCACCCGAGATTGTTGCGAAATCAGTTAAGCCCGGTCTTGCGATTGATGTGTCGGCAGAAGATAAATCAGTTCATTTATCACACCCTGTGGTTGCTTCGCCCGAAACGGCAGTTCAATCCGAAATTTCTGTGACCCTTGAGCCTGTGGTTAAAGTGGAATATGACGAAGAGATTATTCCTGAGGCAGCAGAAGAAGTCGTTCCTATCATTGAAATAAGCAAAGAACAAAAAGAGAAAAACAAAAAAGCCGAAGAAGAGCGCAAGAAGACGGTTGACCGTCAAAAACGGCATGAAGAAGCTGTCGAGCGTAACGCTGAAAAAGTCAGGCAACTGGCTGCGGCTAAAGTGGAAAGCCAGAAAAAACGTAAACCCGTTATTCAGGAAATAGATAGCGAGGGTAGACGCACCGGCAAAAAGAAATCGAAACAGAAAGACCGAGGAAATCAATCGTCGGATGCCAAGCATCAATTCGAAAAACCGGTTTTACCGGTAGTCAGAGATGTGACTATTCCGGAACATATTATTGTTTCCGATTTAGCTCAAAAAATGAGCGTCAAGGCAGCTGAATTAATTAAACAATTAATGAAGCTGGGTATTATGGCGACCATTAATCAGGCAATTGATCAGGATACAGCCGTCTTGCTGGTTGAAGAAATGGGGCATAAAGCCATCCTGCAAAGCGATGATGATCTTGAAGCTGAAATCCTGGCCGAATTGAAAGAAGAAAACCGCAGGGAATTGCCCAGAGCACCGATTGTCACGATCATGGGCCATGTTGACCACGGAAAAACCTCGTTACTCGATTATATTCGTGAAACTCGGGTGGCTGCAGGCGAAGCGGGCGGTATTACCCAGCACATAGGTGCTTATCAGGTTGTTACTGACCATGGCTCAGTCACTTTTCTGGATACTCCGGGTCACGCGGCGTTTACCGCCATGCGGGCTCGCGGTGCAGAACTGACTGACGTTGTTATTGTTGTGGTAGCAGCCGATGATGGCGTCATGCCGCAAACCAAAGAAGCGGTTGAGCACGCCAGGGCAGCCAATGTGCCTATCATTGTAGCGGTCAATAAAATTGACAAGCCGCAGGCTAACCCTGAAAAAGTCATGCAGGAAATGTCCGTCATTAATGTCATACCCGAAGAATGGGGTGGTGATGTCCAGTTCATCAAGGTTTCTGCAAAAACCGGTGAAGGGATAGATGATTTGATCGAGGCATTGATTCTTCAGACTGAAATTTTAGAATTAACCTCTCCAGTTGAAGGCTCTGCTTCGGGTATTGTGATTGAATCACGACTTGATAAAGGACGGGGAGCGGTCGCTACCGTTCTGGTACAAAAAGGCACATTACAGAAAGGTCAATTTGTCCTTTGCGGTTACGAATATGGCCGTGTTAGAGCCATGTTTAACGAAAATGGGAAAAACCTTAAAGAAGCAGGCCCCAGTACGCCGGTTGAAATTTTAGGACTATCCGGAACTCCCAACTCTGGCGATGAGTTTTTAGTGGTTCAAAATGAGCGTGCCGCCAGAGAGTTGGCAGAACACCGTGAGGATAGAAGTAAAACCAGCAGAATGGCAGCTCAACAGGCCGCTAAACTCGATCAGGTATTTTCTCGCATGGCTACCGGTGAGATCGCATCACTTAATCTGGTGATCAAAACCGATGTTCAAGGCAGTCTGGAAGCTTTAAGAGAATCGTTGGTTAACTTGTCAAGTGAGGAAGTTGAAGTTAAGGTCATTTACGGTGGTGTCGGCGGCATTAACGAAGGCGACGCTAACCTGGCCCTTGCATCCGGTGCAATACTGATTGGTTTCAATGTGCGTGCCGACGCAACTTCACGCAAGCTGATTGAAGAAAAAGATATCGATCTGCATTACTACAGTGTGATCTACCATGCGATTGATGAAATTAAAAGCTCAATCAATGGCATGCTGGCACCGGAAATCAAAGAAAATATCGTTGGTTTGGCCGAAGTGCGCGATGTGTTCCGTTCCCCGAAATTTGGTGCTATCGCAGGCTGTATGGTGATTGAAGGCAATGTTAAGCGCAATCTTCCTATCCGCGTATTACGGGACAATGTGGTCATCTATGAAGGACAGTTAGAGTCACTGCGCCGTTTCAAAGACGATGTCAGCGAGGTGAAAATGGGCATGGAATGTGGTATCGGTGTGAAAAATTACAACGATGTTAAAGCCGGAGACCAGATTGAGGTATTTGAACGTATTGAAGTCAAACGGGAATTGTAACGAGAATGGCTAGAGAATTTGGTCGTAACGCCCGTGTTTCATCACAGATTCAAAAAGAACTGGCTTTGATTCTTCAAAGAGAGCTGGACAGGATTCGTTTGGGTTTTGTGACGATTAATGATGTTGAAACAAACAAGGATCTGGCTGTTGCTAAAATTTACGTCACCATCCTGAATAAGGAAGGTGACGAAAGAAAGCAAAGTATGAAGTATCTCAATGACTCGGCGCCCTTTATAAGAAGTGAGCTTGCAAAACGAATGCGACTGCGCATAGTACCGGAGCTCAGATTTTATTATGACACGTCTTTTGAAAACGGCATGCGGGTCGCTGAACTGCTGAGTGATTTACCTGACACTAAGCAAGATTGATGTTTGATGGCTAGACGAAAATCAGGACAGGCAGTTCACGGCATTATATTGCTTGATAAACGCAGCGGCGTTTCATCCAACAAAGCCCTTCAGGAAGTAAAAAGGCTTTTTGATGCGAATAAAGCGGGTCATACCGGCAGTCTTGATCCATTGGCGACCGGACTGCTGCCGCTGTGTTTTGGCGAAGCCACAAAAGTGTCTTCATTTATGCTGGATGATAACAAATGCTATCGGGTTGTAATCCAGTTAGGCGTTGTAACCGAAACGGGAGACAGGGAAGGGGCTGTTATTCAAACTGCCGTGGTGCCGGTGCTTGATGATCAATTAATCAGGCAGTGTTTGCTCCATTTCACGGGTGAAATTGAGCAAATTCCACCGATGTACTCCGCTTTGAAACATCAGGGAAAAAAACTGTATGAGTTGGCAAGGAAAGGTGTCACCGTTGAACGTAAAGCCAGGCGTATCACCCTTTATAAAATTGATCTGCTTGATAAAACAACCGATACGCTGACCCTTGATGTCTGGTGCTCAAAAGGGACTTACATAAGAACGCTGGCAGAAGATATCGGTCTTTACCTCGGTTGTGGCGGGACTGTCAATGAACTGCGCCGATTGGAAGCCGGTTGCTTCAAAATTGACGATGCCTTGACGATAGAACAGTTGCTGGACTTGTCGTTGGATGGCTTAAGGCTTGCACTTGTCCCAATGGACAAACCCCTTGAATTTATGGACTCCGTTCAAGTGAGCGAAGAACAAGCCGAACGATTAAAACAAGGAAGAGCTGTGAACTTTGATGAACATCGCACAGGTAAGGTTCGCATCTACAATCTGCAGAACTTTTTGGGGTTGGGTGAATTATCTTTGGATGGTAAACTAGCGCCTAAAAAAATATTTAACTTAAACTGAATACTCGGTATTCACAGAACAAAGGTGTCTGATTAATAGCAGACCCAAAAAACATCTGTTTCTACACCCTATTGTGGAAACAATGTGAACCCCAGTCATGAAAAAATGACTTTTTTTATTTCGTTAATCTATAGGGATTATCAATGCCATTTACTGCTGAACACAAAAAAGCAATCGTTGAAGAATATCGTTTATCAGAAACCGATACCGGTTCTACTGAAGTCCAAGTCGCCTTGTTGACTGCGCGGATTGTTCATTTGACGCCTCACTTCGCAGAACACAAAAAAGACAATCATTCACGTCGCGGCTTATTACGTCTCGTTAATCAGCGTCGTAAATTATTGGACTACTTGAAGAAAACAGATCTGAATCGCTATCGTTCATTAATAGATCGCTTAGGTTTGCGTAAATAAATGATCAGACTTAGAACGGCACCTGTGTGCCGTTCTTTGCGGTTACATAATGACTTAATTTATAACCTTTAACATAAAGGAACCTTATAGTGACTCTTGTTAGGAAAGAATTTCAGTACGGCGACCAGCTCGTCACACTTGAAACCGGTGAAATAGCCCGCCAGGCCGACGGTGCAGTAATTATTAACATGGGAGGGACTACCCTTCTCGTCACAGTCGTTGGAAAAAAAGATGCAAACGTTGGCGGAGATTTTTTTCCATTAACTGTGAACTATCAAGAAAAAACCTATGCCGCAGGAAAAATTCCAGGTGGTTTTTTCAAACGCGAAGGACGACCTAGCGAGAAAGAAACGCTTACTTCACGCTTAATCGATAGACCTATCAGGCCGCTTTTTCCTGACGAGTACACCAACGAGGTTCAAATCGTTGCAACGGTCATGTCTCTTAATCCTGAGATTGACCCCGAAATTCCTGCATTATTGGGCTCATCAGCCGCATTAGCTATCTCCGGCTTGCCGTTCAATGGTCCGGTTGCCGCAGCTATAGTGGGCTATCAAGATGATCAATATTTGTTGAATCCATCAGTAACGGCTCTTAAAGGATCGCAATTGTCCTTAGTTGTTGCCGGTACCGAACATGCTGTATTGATGGTTGAATCAGAGGCCCAAAGCTTAACCGAAGAAATTATGCTCGGCGCTGTTCTGTTTGGTCATGAGCAAATGCAACAAGCTATAGCCGGCATTAAAGAGTTTGCTCAAACGGTCAATAAACCCTTGATTAACTGGCAGGCTCCCGTCGCAAACAGTGAATTGGAAAAATTAGTGTCCGATTCGATTGAAGCTGATATTAAAGCTGCATATCAAGTTGCTGAAAAACTGACCCGGCAAGATCAATTAAAAGAAATCAGAAGCGCTGTTGTCGCCAAACTGACGGCTGACGATCAATATTCAGAAAAAGACATTCGCGCAATTATCGAAAAGCTGGAAAAGAAAATTGTCCGCAGTTCGATTATTAACGAACACAAGCGTATCGATGGCCGTAATCTGGACAGCGTCAGACCTATTTCAGTCCGTACCGGCGTTTTACCTCGCGCTCACGGTTCTGCCTTATTCACTCGTGGTGAAACCCAGGCCTTGGTTGTAGCCACACTGGGAACGGAGCGCGACTCACAAATTATCGATGCATTGGGTGGCGAGTATAAAGAAAGCTTTATGCTGCATTACAATTTCCCTCCGTATTGCGTAGGCGAAACCGGTTTTGTCGGATCACCGAAACGTCGTGAAATTGGTCATGGCCGCTTGGCTAAGCGTGGCGTTCAAGCCATATTACCGAATATGGATGAATTCCCCTATGTCATCCGCATCGTTTCGGAAATTACCGAATCGAACGGTTCCAGTTCCATGGCATCCGTGTGCGGTAGCAGTTTGGCCTTGATGGACGCCGGTGTTCCTACTAAAGCACCTGTAGCCGGCATTGCTATGGGGTTAATCAAAGAAGGCGACAATTTTGCTGTTTTGTCCGACATCATGGGTGATGAAGATCACCTGGGTGATATGGATTTCAAAGTAGCAGGAACGGAAGACGGTATAACCGCCTTGCAAATGGATATCAAAATTGATGGTATTACCGCGGAAATTATGAAAACCGCTTTGGATCAAGCCAAAATTGGTCGTATCCATATTCTGGGCGAGATGAATAAAGCGCTTTCTGAAACCAGAAAACAGATGTCAGATTTCGCGCCTCGTATTATTACTATTAGAATTGACCCCAGCAAAATTCGCGAAGTCATCGGTAAGGGCGGGGCGACAATTAGAAGTTTGACTGAGCAAACCGGAGCCAGCATCGATTTGACCGATGACGGTATCGTAAAAATTGCTTCGGTTGATAAACAGGCGGGAGAAGAAGCGCGCCGGTTGATAGAAGAAATCACCGCTGAAGTCGAAGTCGGTAAAACCTATGAAGGAAAAGTTGCCCGCTTGATGGACTTTGGTGCATTTGTAACTATTCTGCCTGGCAAAGACGGTTTGGTTCATATTTCGCAAATTTCAGATGAACATGTTGATAAAGTCAGCGATAAACTGAATGAAGGTGATGTTGTCCGGGTTAAAGTTCTGGAAATTGATCGCCAGGGCAGGGTCAGACTCAGCATGAAAGCAGTCGATATCAGTGAATAATGATTTCGAATTAGCCAGCTAGTAAAAAGGGCCTTAACAGGCCCTTTTTTTTGCTCTTTTCTTTCTCATTTGAATTGTGCATCTGCGTTCAAAAGACAGGTAATGCCTGGATATTTGACTCAATCCGGTGGATTTTATCTTAGCTTTTTCATGACTCCATTACTCAATAAGATTAACGATAGTTAAAGACAATTTAATCTATAATACGCGCCAAAAGTCGATTCACTCTTTTTTTGCTTAATGCTTCAACTGATTGAACTATGGTTTCACGATCTCTTCTGAGTGTTGCCTAATTCGAAATGTAAGCCGTAAGTATTTGCGTCGCGTCCTTACGAACTTCCTTTTTTAGTTCCTACTTTTTAATAATTATTTTGTGGTTGTGATTGATGGCCAGGACCTTTAGTAACAAATGAAAATTGCATTACTTTCAAGAAATTCAAAACTATACTCCACGCGAAGACTGATTGAAGCCGCTCAGGCCAGAGGGCATGAAATTCATGTCATTGATGCTTTACGTTGTTACATGGAAATCACGTCCAACAGACCCGGCATCCACTACAAAGGCACCATATTGAGTGGATTTGATGCCGTCATACCTAGAATCGGAGCTTCGATTACTTTTTACGGAACTGCCGTGCTGAGGCAGTTTGAAATGATGGGTACTTACACACTAAACGAATCGGTAGCCATATCTCGCTCAAGAGATAAGTTGCGTTCATTGCAGTTGTTATCACGAAAAGGTATCGGTTTGCCCGTCACAGGTTTTGCTCATAAACCCGATGATGTAGAAGATTTAATCAAAATGGTTGGCGGAGCGCCCTTGGTTATAAAACTATTGGAGGGTACGCAAGGTATTGGCGTCGTAATGGCAGAAACTCAAAAAGCGGCTGAAAGTGTTATCGAGGCATTTATGGGATTAAAGGCCAATATTTTAGTCCAGGAATTCATCAAAGAAGCTGCCGGTGCCGATATACGTTGCTTTGTTATCGGTGACAAGGTCGTTGCGGCCATGAAAAGACAAGGTAAAGAAGGCGAATTTAGATCCAATTTGCACAGGGGCGGAACTTCCTCTTTAATCAGAATATCGCCTGAGGAACGCTCCATTGCCGTTCGTGCGGCAAGAACCCTGGGATTAAATGTTGCCGGTGTGGATTTGCTGCGCTCCAACCATGGCCCGGTCATCATGGAAGTCAACTCATCACCGGGCTTGCAAGGTATTGAAACGTCAACTGAAAAAGATATAGCGGGTATGATTATTGACTTTATTGAAAAAGATTCAGTCAACAAATCGACCCGCACCAAAGGAAAAGGATAAATCCGGCTATCATGGTATGACCCCCTATAGCCGGATCTTATCAGGATATCTCGATTTTTTGACCGATTTTGGGTAAGTTGGCAGGCCAACCCAATCGGTTAAAACAGGTCTGTAAGGAATGAGAAGCGCTTGTTTCTCCGTGAACCAAAAACAACCGGGGCTTGGTTCCTTCAAAGTGATTAGCCCAGGCGAGCAATTGGCTTTGATCGGCGTGAGCGCTAAGACCGCCCAACGTATGGATTGTGGCTTCTACATGGATTTTGCTGCCCAGTATTTTTAAATCTTTCTGGCCGTCAATCAAGCGCCTGCCCAAGGTACCTTGAGCTTGAAAACCGACGAAAACGATGTGTGCATTACGCCGCCACAAGTTGTACTTCAAGTGGTGACGAATACGCCCACCCGTGCACATTCCGCTGCCAGCAATAATAACAGCGCCGCCAACAATCCGGTTGATCGCCATCGAGTCTTCTGCCGTTTCCGAATAGGATAGGCAGGGGAGCCAGGCTTGCCAGCCTTTTTGTGCTATTCGATTAAATTCAGGATCATCCTCGTTAAAAAGGTGCTTATAATCAAAATAAATTTCACTGGCATTGATGGCCATAGGGCTGTCAAGAAAAACCTGCTGTTGAGGCAATGAACCTTCGCGGTAAAGTTTGCCCAACCAGTACAGCAAATCCTGAGTACGGCCGACAGCAAACGAAGGAATAATGACATTGCCACCGCTATTGGCGGCTAACTTAAGTATCACTCTCAGTTCGTCCAGAGTAGGGTCTAACGCTTTATGATCTCTGTCTCCATAGGTGGATTCCAGCAATAGCAGATCAGCGTGTTTGACCGTTTCCGGATCAGGTAAAACGGGGGAGGCGGAATTGCCGAGATCCCCCGAGAAAACCAGTGTTTTGTTTTTATCGCCTTCCTGTAGTTCAAGCTTTACGATTGATGAACCTAAAATATGTCCGGCATCTAAAAACTGCAGTTTTATGCCGGGTAATACCTCAATTGCCGTTTTATAAGGAAAAGGTTTTCTCAATGTCAGCAAAGCTTCAACATCTTCGAGCGTAAACAGAGGATCTAACAGCTTTTTTCCAGCTCTCTCGCGCTTTTTATTTTCCCATTCGGTATCTCTCAGCTCCAGAAACGCAGCATCTTTCAGCAGCAGTTCCAGTAACTGATAGCTGCCTTCCGTCAGGAACAGATTACCTCGAAATCCTTCTTTAACCAGCTTGGGTAAGCGTCCGGAGTGATCAAGATGCGCATGGGACAAAACGACAGCATCAATTGTTGCTGGATCAAAGGGAAAGTCTTCGGCGTTGAGCCGTTCTGTTTCCTTACTTCCCTGAAATAAACCACAATCCAGTAAGATACGGTGATGGCCTGTTTCAAGCAGGTAACAAGATCCTGTTACCTGCTCTGTGCCACCCCAAAATGTCAGGTAAGTCATTGATTGGCCTCTTTTGTCTAATACAGCGGCTAAGAATTATGGCTGAATCAATTTTTGAGGCGCTCTAAGATTCGGTGATAGGCCGTGTTGAGTTCGTCAGCAATTACTTTGGTTTTGGAAACCAGTTCCTCTGTCGTTTCTTTGGTTTCATCCTTGATTTCCTCTGCTTTAATTTTCAGTTCATGCCATTTTTCTTCAGCTTTGTCCCACTCAGATTTTGCATCAAGTCCGGCCAAGTGCATTTGTACCATGATTTCATCGCGTTGAGTTTTGACTTTTTCTGAAATTTGTTCTAACTCTTTCAACAAATCCATTGATATATCCTCATGTTGTTTTAATAATAAAAGGTCTTAGGCTGTTTTAATCACCCAAGATTTTTGAAGCTAAAATGAAAGTTTAACAAATTGGTCTATAAGTTGGGGTTCCATTCTTCGATGATAGTCCTGTCTACCCTGACTAGGCAAATTACATTTCAACCGGCCGGTAGTCTTTTAATTGTACTTATTTGTCTTTATTCAGTATCTATATGATATTTAAGATCAATTCTTTGAGTTTCACCCGCTCTTGTCTGCAAACTGAAATGTTTGCTTAATTTCTTTGTCAGCAACACCGCATAGTTATTGGAAAAGAAACCCAGCGATAAACCAATATAAAAATCAGGACTGATGAATTTTCCTAAGCGCACTGCTGAATCTTCCAGCCGTTCCTTTTCCTCAAACTCCAGCTCATCAATGCCCAGTTTGGCATTGAGCCAGGACAGCTGTCCGGTACCATAGCTTAATGCTGCTTTTGCCAAGGCCTCAGACTGACTTCCACCCGCTGATTCCAGAGATCGTCCGGTAATAAGATATGCCAACGCTTCTGATTCCGGCAAGGCGGGCTGACTGCTGACTTTTGTTTGTGGAGACTTTAAGGGGCCGGTGACTTTGAGAATCGCGGTAATGTCTTCGCTGGTCGCTTTGCGGGTGGCTTCGATATTCAACCAGGGATTATCCAGCGGTCCGTTGAACAAAAATTCGCCTTTGCTGACCGTCAAGTCCTGTCCATAGGCTTTATACCTACCCTCATTCATAGCGACCCGGCCTTGCATACGTTGCTGATTAGACAGGCCGGTGTAGCGCAAACGGCCGCTGAGTTGAGTTGACAAGCCAAAACCATCAAATGTTATTTTGTCACCCAGCAACAATGAAATATCGGTTTTTAAGTTGATAGGACTGGGCTGGACTGCGGCAATTTCGATTTGTCCCAGAATAACTTCATCCTCGCTGGGTTGCACGGCATGTTCCGGCAATTCGTTAATTTTAAGGATGGCTTCGTCTATGGTTACGTCACCTGTTATTTCAACCCGATTATTTTCATGTGTGATATTAAGCCGGGGTGATACCGATATTGCCGCTTCAGGTACACGGGAAATTTGAAAATTATTGCCGCCGATCTGAATGTCTGCAGGGAACCCCTGATCAGCATAAGGTGACATGAAGCCGGATATCAATAAGTTGCCCGATCCTGATTCCATTTGCCCGGCTATTTTTAACCGGCCTTGTTCTGCATCGTCCGGTGTCAAAGCCAGCTGGATATTTTTGATTTGGATACCGGCTGCGGGAATATCCATTCCGGCATCGGTTAAACGAATCAGGCCTTGAATAGAGGGGTGGGCTGTTGGGCCTGAAAAAGTGACATCGGCATTGAATTGTCCTTTTACCTTTTCTATTTCCGGAACTAAAACATCTAATAACGTTAAATCCCGAATGACAGCCTCAATGTGCCCGTCAAGGGCGTGATCTGGTCCTGAAATTTGAGCCTTGATAAAATCCTGGCCTTCCAGCAGCATGACAAGGTCGGCATTGACTTGCTTTTGCTGATAAGTCGCTGTTAGCGTTGTGGATGTTAACCTGAAATCGATGGGCGGTTTGTCCGGCAAATACAATTTAACGCCCGCACCTTGTATTTCCGCGTTCAGGTTGGCGTTTATATTATCGCCTTTAATTGTCGAGTTAAGTTTTGCATTGAGCAAGCCTTGCGTTACCAGTTCTTCCGGCAACCAAAGCTTCAAGATGCTGAGATCCAGTTTTTCAATACGTGCCTGCGCCATTAGGTCTTTTTTCAAATCCCCCTCCACCTGGAAACACAAGGCAGCTTCTGATCGGGTTAAACAGCCTTCACTCATCCGCAGAAAACCGCCTTTCCCAAACTGGCTCAAGCTCAAATTAACGGTTTGATCAAGCCGCCAGACATCCATCTTGGGGTGATGCAGATCTAATTGCGTAATGGAACCTGTCCACCTTTCGTTAGCCCAGGAGCCATTGAGGCTGGCCGTGACATTAGACACATTCGAAGCCACCTCGAGATTAAAATGATGCTGATTTAATGGGCCGCTGCCTTTCAAGCCTAGCCTTTGGATCTGTTGGCCGTTCAACAGCAAATCATTCGCCAGTAAATCAAGCGTTAACGGTTTTTGAGCAATTCCGGGATAGTCCAGTTTCAAGCTGATCGTTTTCAATGAGTAATCGTTCTCATATTTTAAGTCCATTCCAGACAGATCCAGCTTGATTTGCGGCATCTGGTAATTTCCGGTCAAATCGATCTTTCCTATTAAACTGCCGCCCAGTCCCGGCCAGAGTGAAGCAAGCACCGGTGCATTAAGAGTGGCCTCAAGCTGCATTTTGGCTTGTGTTAACAAGCCATCGGCTTCCAGTTTGTTTCTGCCTGATTGTAAATGCAATTTTTCAATCGTCAGTTGATCATCTTTGAAGGCTAATTTTCCTGCACCTTCTATTGGGTTTTTGTGCAATGTGCCGCTCAGCTTGTTTAGCGTGAAGTCGCCACTCAACTTCCCGTCGGTTAGCGTGCCTGAAGTAGCTGCATCCAAATTAAGAGAGCCCGGAACATCTGCAATAAATTCCGCCGGATTGATGGCTTTGGCTAATAGATCCAGCGCATAACTGAAATGATCAGCCCAGGACAAATGACCCTTTATAGTTAATGATCCGGATTTTGGCGCCAGGGAAAGCTCGGCAATATCCAGCGATTCTGCGTTGCCGGTGCCGTTCAATAGCAGTTTAAAAGATGGCAACTGCTCGTTTTTTACCTGAGTGTTCAGGCTGATTTGATAGGCATTGGATGTGCCGCTAAAAGAAGTTTGGCCGGATATGATCTGCAATTGGGGCGGGCCTGATAACGGCCATTGAAGCGACTTCCAGTGGCCTTTTAGTTGGAACGCCGGTTCAGATTGTCCCCAATTGATATCACCGGTGAATTCGGCTTCTCCTTTTTCGGGTTTTATACGCAAGCTTTCCAAAGTAAGCGCATCGATGCCGCCAAAGCCTTTAAGATCAATAGTAATAAGGGATTTTTCAATCTGTAGGGGCGATTTAAGCTCAATAGTATAAGCTTGGCTGGTTCCCTTGATGTTCAACCGACCCTCGCCGGATTGAATCGAAGGTGTTGATTCCGTCAATGGCCATTGAAGTTTCTGCCATACCAAGGCGATATCAAAAGACGGGCTTGCTCCGGACAAGTCGATCTGAGCATTATGTTTTAACGATAAAGGCCCGCTGACATCGCCTGACATCCTTAATGAATTAAGGTTGCCATCGATTCGGATTCCGCCGTTAATCGGTGGCGATTCCTCCAGATTTATTCGCCAGTTCAATTCAGTTTGTAACGGGAAATGCTCGGCCAGCTCAATCACCCCTTGACCACCGGTTTCCAGTAGAGGTGTAGTAACTTTCAGATAAGCAACAGTGATTTGCTGGTTCACTAACGAAACGCCTGTTTCCAGACGATTGATCAGGGTCTCGGCATCCGCTGTTTTATAAGTCAATTGTTCAACCAGAAACTGTTCCAGCTTGATTTCTATGGGTATGATCGGAATTTTAAACGCTTCATCTTCTTGTGTTTCTGACTCGCTCTCGAAACCTGAAATGGCAAGGGTTTTTGCTTTGATTGATTCAATATGAAGCTTGCCCGTCAATAGCTCAATCGGTTGCCAGTCAAATTGAAGACTGTCGATGTGTATAGCATCATTTCCCGATTGATACGCTATGCCTGTTAATTCGAGTTTTCCCAGCAAGGTCCCGTTGACTTTATCGACTGCCACATTAAAGTTCGACGTCAACACGCTGTTTTTCAACAGCCAGCGGGTGCCCGGTTCAGTTCCAATCAAAGTGAACACCGCTCCAACAAGCACCAATAAACAGAGCAATATAGCGTACAGTAATCCCCTGGCTAAACGCTTCATAGGACTGACCCTGCCGCAAAATGGATCTGAAAGGATGATCCGGATTCATCAAGGGGGACTGCAAAATCAATTCGAACCGGACCCACCGGCGAAATCCAGCGAACGCCGAAACCGACCCCGGTGTTCAAACTAAAGTCATTGGTATCGAAGGCATTGCCGCTATCTATGAAGGCCGCGACGCCCCATTTGTCGCCAATAAATTTTTCGTACTCAATACTCAAAACCCCTAACATCGGGCCGCCGATGACCTCGTTGTCCTTATTTTTAGGCCCTAATTCCTTATATTCATAACCTCTTATGGTCTGAGCGCCCCCGGCAAAATAGCGAAATGAAGCAGGTAATCGGCTAAAGTCGCTGACCAGTGTGCCGCCTAATTCTGCGCGGGTTATGAGACGCCCTTCCCAAGGCATGGCCGTCAGCCATTTAAACAGTCCGCTTGCCTGAACAAAACTGACATCGGAAAGCAGAGCCTCATGGGCTCCCGAAATGCCCAGATTGAGGTGGTAGCCTTCAGTCGGTCTGACTTCCGCATTGGATTCGGTATATTGGACGCGACCCCCAGGTACCAGCAAAAATGAGCTGTTTGCGGTATCAGCAGAGACATAATCCTCATAGATTAAATCCAGTGACAGAATGCTTTTCCATCTGTTTTGATGAAATTTCAAGCGCTGTGCAGACAGCTTGAAAAGGTCCGAATTAAAGGTGTCCGGTTCTTCGTGTTTGTAGCCCAGTCCCAGATTGAAACTGTCGGTAGTGGGATTCTGCAAAGGGATGCTGTAACGGGCTTCCACGGTTGATAAAACCGGCGAGATATCCATGGCGGCAGAAACAGAATGACCGCGCAGGTTGATACGGCGATTGACGTATCCGGCACTGAACAAGGGACCGTAGTTAGTGTCATAACCCAGGCCTACCTCATAGGTATGTTTTTTTCTGGGATGTAACTGGATGACAACAGGCACTCTGAAATCGTCGGTCGCTTGATCAATTAACGGCTGTATTTCTATGCTGCTGAAATACTCGTTGCTGGAGAAGCTGTTATGAATTTGTGCCAGTTTTTTACTGGAATAGAATTCATCTTCTTCCAGGTTAACAAAGCGGTCGACCAAGTCCGGACTTAAAAAATCCTGTTCAATCTTGATGTCCCCAAAATAGAATCGAGGACCGGAATCAAAGCTGATTTCCACAGCAGCCTGGTGTTTTTCAAGATCAATCAGCAAGCGGCTTTTATCAAAACGGTAGTTTAAATAACCACGCTCCAACGCCAAAGATTGCAAACTACTTTTTAAATTTTCATAACGGCCATGATGGACAGTTTTACCTGTTTCCAACGGATTTTTTGACAATAAGCTTTGAAAGGCGGGATCGGTTTCAGCGGAACCGGTTACTTGGACATCGACTGAAGCGAGTTTAACCGGTAAGCCTCGATCAATCGTAAATTCAGCGACCCAGCAATCGGAGGTGAATGCTAGCGTTTTAGTAATGGCCGGCTGGTAATAACCTAATGCTTTTAAAGCATTACGAATATCGTCATCCGCTTGTTTGAACAAAGTATTAATCCGCCATTTAGGCGTCGAACAACTTTCCTTTGCCAATCTCAAAAAAGCGTTAACGTTCCTGTATTGGCTACCCTTAAGTCCAATGACTTTTATCTCGGGAAGACTATCCTCAGCCTTACCCGCTTGAATCATTAAAAATAACAGGAATAGGGTGAGTAGCGCTTTTCTCTGCATCAAAAGAGGTTAATAAGCCACAGGCTTAATCTTCTAGAGGAAATACTTCTGTTGAATCGGCAGGCTGAACAGGGGTTACTGCCGGTTGGGGGGGCGGAACTGAATTGACGCGTTGGCGGTAATCATTTTCACTTTCGCTGATCAGTTTTTTCCCTTGCTCGATTAATTTGTTGCCCTCAGTGATTTGAATATTGCCTTTACTGATCAGTTTGTTGCCTTCGTTTACATTATCACGGCCTTGGGCAATCATATCGTTGCCAAATTGGACCAACTTATTGCCCTCATTCCATTTTGTTCCCACATCGATGAGATGAGGGCCTTGGTTCATCATCAAATCTCCTTGGGTTGGTTTATTAGCCGGGCAACCGGCTAAAACACTTAGGATGAATAAAAGTCCGATCAATTTGAAAACTGCTTTTGCTGGCATGGTATGTCCTTGATAAAAAGGGAGGTTAAAGCACTCAAGTTTAGTGAGTCGGTTAATCGCGAGCGTTTGTCAGAAAAAATCCATCTGACTGGTTTTGTGTCAACACAACAGAAAACATCCAAGAGTGATTATTAATTTATGTTACCAATAACACTTGTTAAGTTAAAACTTAAATTTGTTTTATAGGTAATTGATGTTTAAGGATAGTGTGATTTTTCCCGTAATCGAGAAGAGCCGCTTTAGGCAATCAATCACTACAGCTATCGAATCTAGCGAGCATAACGTTTACACTCTTTATTAGATGAGAAGCGCCATTAGCCGCCTCACCGCTAATAACTCAACAAATTTGAGAGGATGCCAAGCCTATGCATGATGAATTGAAACCCATTGCCGAAGGTGGATTATTGGATAGACGTTTTTTTCTTAAAAAAGGACTCACTTTTACCAGTATTGCATGGTTAGCTCCCTCTGCTATGGCCGAAGCAGTGCGCAGCGATGCCATGACAGCGCCAGGGCGGGCTTTATCAAATTACGGCAACCCGTCCAATCACGAAAACAAAGTCATACGCTGGACAATGGGTAATGCCGCAGCTCCGGGCAACGGGGTTTCATGGACGCCGCTGCATGCTTTGGAAGGGATGATAACGCCTAATGGTTTACATTTTGAGCGTCACCATAACGGCGTTCCGGATATTGATCCCGATAATCATCGTTTATTAATTCATGGTCTGGTGAATCGGGCGTTGGTTTTCAAAATAGAGGATTTATTACGTTATCCAATGACCAGCCGGTATTGTTTTATTGAATGTGGTGGTAACAGTAATGCCGGTTGGCATACTGAACCCATGCAAACCGAAGCAGGGTATTTTCATGGCATGGCCTCATGCAGCGAATGGACCGGCGTTCCTGTCAAAATACTGTTCGACGAAGCCGGTATCAAAGGCCGAGCAAAATGGGTAATAGCCGAAGGCGCCGATGCCTCTATGATGAGTATCAGTTTGCCGTTGGAAAAACTGCTGGATGATTGCCTGTTGGCTTTTTATCAAAACGGTGAGCGAATCAGGCCGGAGAATGGTTATCCGGTTCGTTTATTGGTGCCGGGCTGGGAAGGTGTGTTGAATGTCAAATGGTTGCGTCGGTTACGTTTGACTAACAGACCGGTCATGGCAAGAAATGAAACGGCAAAATATACCGAATTACTGCCCAACGGCAAGGCAGAGCAATTCAGTTTTGTAATGGGTGTTAAGTCCTTGATTACCCGTCCGTCCTACGGCCAGCAACTTACTAAACCAGGCTTGTATGAGATTATCGGTCTGGCCTGGAGTGGACATGGCAAAATCGTTAAGGTCGAAGTATCGGCTGATGGAGGGAAAAGCTGGGCGGAAGCGCAATTGCAGGAACCGGTTTTGTCTCGCTGTTTCACCCGTTTTCGCATACCTTGGCAGTGGGAGGGAAAAAAGGCCGTTTTAAAAAGCCGTGCAATTGATGACCAAGGTAATCAGCAGCCTGAGCGGCATGAACTTATCCAGGCAAAAGGAAAGCATGGCTATTTTCACTATCATGCCATTGTCAGTTGGGCGATTGCCGATGATGGGAGTGTCAGTCATGTCTATGCGTAAAACTCTGCTATTCTTTTTTAGTGTTTGCTGGTCTCTGGCAGGCAGTGCTGAAAGCAGCCCTGATCTGGGACAAAAAGCCCCGGGTGATTTTCTCAAACAAGGGAACTATGACGTATTTCCTGATGGCGAGGGGTTACCTGAAGGGTTAGGCAACGCAAGACAGGGAGAGGCGATTTACAGTCAGCATTGTCAAACCTGTCATGGACTCAAAGGGGAAGGGGGCAGCGCTGAAGAATTAGCCGGTGCATTGCACGGATTAACTGATAATCCACCCGATAAAACCATCGGAACTTACTGGCCTTATGCCACGACTTTGTTTGATTTTATAAGGCGTTCCATGCCTTTATCGGCGCCTGGTTCTTTAACTAATGATCAGTTATATGCCGTGACCGCATATCTTCTATACATTAACCACATCATCAAAAGTGAGGATGAAATAAGTGCGAAAACCCTTCCGCGGATTACCATGCCCAATCATGACGGCTTTATTAACGTATTTGACGGGCAAGAATAAATTCACACGTTATTAAAGAAACAGATGATCACAACAGTTTGAAGAAAGTGGCCTGCCAATTTCAATTACACCGTATCAGAAGCTTTTAGTTGCGATTTCATTAATTCATTGATCAAGTATCCTTTATGACTTATCTCTCAATATCTGACTTGTCGATTGTTCTGATTGAGCCCTCGGTAACCCAGCTGAAAATCATACTTAATTATCTTCATGAGGAGGGGGTCGTTAATATTCAAGGCGTCTCATCCGGTGAACAAGCAATGGCACTGCTTGAAAATTATCAACCCGATTTGATTATCAGCAGCATGTATCTTCCGGACATGACGGCAACCGAGCTTTTTTCATCGATAAAAAGTTCGCCTCAATTTGAGAACACAGTCTGCATGCTCATTTCCAGCGAAACCAATTTAGCGGCACTGGAACCTATCAGGCAATCCGGGGTAGTTGCTATTTTGCCAAAACCCTTCAGTCATTCGGATTTAAAGCGGGCTTTACGAGCGACCATAGAACTGGTCGAACCTGAAGAAATACATCTCGATTCATACGACATAGAGAGTATTCGCGTGCTGGTTGTCGATGACAGCATCATGTCGCTTAAACACATCACGCGAATTTTAAACAACATGGGCATTAGCCATGTATCGACAGCAAGAAATGGCAAGGAAGCATTGCAGATATTTTCGGATAATAATGAATCTTTCGATCTGATCGTGACTGATTACAATATGCCGGAAATGGATGGAGAAGCGTTGATTAAATCAATCCGAGATACCCTGGATAATCGTTTTGTGCCCATTCTGATGGTAACCAGTGAGGCCAACGAAAAAAGGTTGAGCAGGGTTCTGCAGGCTGGTGTTTCAGCCATTTGTGACAAGCCTTTTGAGCCGATGAACATAAGGGAAATGTTGTTTAGGCTGCTGGAGCAGCATTAGTTTATACGTAAAATAACACTCCTTTCAGATCATAAAAAACGTTTCGCTTTGTTAAAGGGCAACATGATCTGACTAAACTTGACTGGAAAAACCCAGAAAAGTAGTCGCCGAACAAAGCTATGAAAGGCATACCTCCGGGACCCTACCATATGGGATACCAGTAGAACAAGGTGAAGTTTTGATGCTTTTGTCACGAAGCTGGTTTATTAGTTAAAGCTGAAGTCAGGAACAGGCCCATTCGTAGTCATTGGATTTGATGAGGTTACGGGCGACTTATGGCTAAACTTGCTCTTTCAGTATTGAAGGATCAAAATCGACCCAATACTGCCGGTCACGCTTCTCCAAACCGGTCAGTAAGCCAAATGCAGATTCTGCGAACTGGAAGTCTACAAAACAGCCATTGATTACCTTAACCCAATCGGCCTCCAGACCGTAGCAATGAAGGGTCAATGTCGGCTCAAGACCATCCAGTAGGCGTTTCGTTGGTTTGATAACTGGCCTCCAATGATAAAGCTAGTGATTGGTTGGATTTGTGCCGGTGTCTGCAGTCGTGTGTTAAGTGATCGACAACGTCCGCTGAAAGAGTCGATTAAACCGTTGCCTCGTTTTTGGTACAGGATTTCAGCAACCCATGAATTTATTCTTACTGGCTGCCGGCTGTCAAAGATACAGAGTTTTCAGCATAAGTGTGCACAACCTGTATCATCAGTGTATCCTAATATTTAGCAAATTTTTCCACAAAAAAGCTGATACACGTTCACAGTTGAAAACCGACGCATGCTCATCAACCTGATCAACAACATCGCATTCCTGATTGCTCTGGTGGCGACCGGGCAGATTGTCCTCCGGCAATTTCATAACAACGCGCTGAATCGGCAAGTATTGCTTGGTCTCCTGTTTGGCGGGGTGACCCTGCTAGGCATGCTCAACCCGGTGACTTTTGTACCAGGATTGATTTTTGATGGCCGATCGATCGTTCTATCGGTGGCAGGCGTCGTCGGTGGCGCAATCACTGCAGCGATTGCGGCGATCATGGCCGCTATTTATCGTTATCAACTGGGCGGCATCGGGGCGCCCGTCGGGGTCTTGATTGTAGTGGTGTCCTCGCTATTGGGCGTGCTGGCAAGACAGTGGTGGTCACAACGCCAAGCACCTCCGACCATGCTGCAATATCTGGCCCTGGGCTTGGTGGTGCAACTGTCACAGTTGGCCGCCTTCACGCAGATTCCCGATCAAGTTGGCTATGCCTTCATTGAACAAGCCTGGTGGGTACTCTTGTTGCTCTATCCACCTGCCACCATGTTGCTGTGTCTGATCTTTCGCGATCAGGAACGGCAACTGGAAGACCAGCAGGCTTTGCAAGCCGCGCAGGAAACGGCAATGCGTGAGCGGTCCATGTTGCGCACGCTAATCGACACACTTCCCGACCTGATCTGGCTGAAAGATCCCAAGGGCATTTATCTGGCTTGCAATCATCGATTCGAGCAATTCTTCGGCGCCTGCGAGCGGGAGATCGTCGGTAAAACCGACCACGACTTCGTTGACAAGGCGCTTGCTGATTCTTTTCGGGCCAACGATCGCGCCGCAATGGAAAGGAACAGCCCCACGGTTAACGAAGAGGAAATCACTTTTGCCTCCGACGGTCACCGTGAACTGTTGCAAACCATCAAGATTCCCATGCGCAATGAAAATGGCCAACTCATTGGCATTCTCGGCATCGGTAATGACATCACGCAGCGCAATAAGGCTGAACGCGCGCTGGAAAACAGCGAAAAGCAACTGCGCTTCGTTCTCGAAGGTGCGGAACTCGGTTTCTGGGATTGGGACATAGCGGCTGGCACGGTTTATCGCAACGAGCGATGGGCCACCATGCTGGGTTACAGCCATAAAGACATCCGGCAGACGACTCAGCAATGGACCGATTTCATTCACCCGGATGACCGCAGCCGTGCCTGGGATTCGATCAACTCCGTTCTTGAAGGCCGCTCGAGCATGCACCGACTCGAATATCGCATGCTGCGTAAGGACGGCAGCCTACTCTGGATTCTCGATCAAGCCAGTGTGATGCAGCGCGACGCAGAAGGCAAACCGCAGCGCATGTGCGGCACGCATACCGACATTACGGAAATCAAGGCGACCCAGGAAGAGCTGACACAACACCGCAGCAATCTTGAGAAACTCGTCGGCGAGCGCACCCACGAACTGACACTGGCCAAGGAAGCCGCCGAAACCGCGAACATCACTAAGAGCGCCTTCTTAGCGAACATGAGCCATGAGATACGGACGCCACTCAATGCCATCACCGGCATGACGCACATCCTTCGTCGTTCGGTCTTGACACCACAGCAAACCGACAAACTCGACAAGATTGAAGCCGCCGGCAACCACCTGCTCGAAATCATCAACGCCATTCTCGATCTTTCCAAGATCGAAGCCGGCAAATTCACCGTGGAGCTCGCTCCAGTCCAAGTCGACACCGTGCTGGTCAACATCGTCTCGATGCTGGCCCAAAAGGCTAAGGCCAAAGGCATCGCCATCAATATGGAATCCGTCGCGCTAACTCACCCTCTCCTGGGCGATCCCACCCGACTCCAGCAAGCTCTGCTCAACTATGCCGCCAATGCTCTCAAGTTCACCGAGCGGGGCCATATCACCTTGCGCGTTAAGGAAGAGGCCCAGACCGACGAAACCGTTACGCTCCGTTTCGAAGTGGAAGACAGCGGAATCGGCATTGCCCCCGACGCTCTACCCAAACTGTTCGACTCCTTCGAGCAAGCCGACAACTCGACCACGCGCAAATACGGCGGCACCGGGCTGGGCCTTTCGATCACCAAGAAGATTGCCGAGCTTATGGGCGGTCGGGTTGGCGTCAACAGTATCGAGGGCCAAGGCAGCACCTTCTGGTTTACCGCCGTCTTCACCAAGGCAGAACAGATTTTCGAAACCCTCCCCAAGATCGACGGCGAGGACGCCGGGCAGGCGATCAGGCGCAACCATGCCGGCAAGCTTGTATTGCTGGCGGAAGACGAACCCATCAACCAGGAGATTTCCCGTATGATGCTGGAGGATGTCGGGCTCACTGTCCATCTCGCCACCGACGGTCGGGAGGCAGTCGAAAAGGCAAGTGCCGGCTACTACGATCTGATCCTGATGGATATGCAGATGCCGCACATGGACGGGTTGGATGCGAGCCGCCAGATCCGGCTACTCCCGGGCTGTTCAGCAACCCCAATTCTGGCGATGACGGCGAATGCCTTTGCAGAAGACAAGGAGCGGTGTTTCGAGGCAGGCATGAATGCCTTCATTTCCAAGCCAGTGAGGCCGGATGTCCTTTACCAGACTTTGCTGACGTGGCTTGAAAAGAGGCTAGTCTGCTCGACAACAGTGTCGCCGGCCGCAATTCGTCAATCTTTTACCCATTGACAGGGAGCTAAGTGCCGTTGTGACCCGGTGATGATGTCATTCTGCTGCCCCAATACCTGACAGTCAACAGGCTCACAGCTAGCCTAATCTATTGAAATTGGATGGCGACCCCGACGGTCGGGTATTGGCCGGTTGCGGCTAAGGATTTTCTCGAAACAGTGTCGGCCAGATTGTCAGGTTCACGGTATTTCAACATTCGACAAAGTTGGTTTTTGATTGCTTTTAACATGCAATGAATTTTTTCACTCGCCGATCTTTAGCTTTTCGATATTCAAATCCGATTAACTAATTAAAACGGAACATAATGGTTCGTCGTATTTTTCCGGTTAAGTGCTACTCTTATGTCACATGTAGCAAGGCCTTTTGAGAAAACACTTTGCAAGAAGACTTAATTACAAATTTATCAGTACTGGAAAGCCACCTCGATGGCGTACTCGGAAGAGTAAACCAAAACAGCCGGTCATTTAAAAAGTTACAAGACTTTGAACGGCAGCTGATCAATGCCAGTTCGCTGGCTGAGATGATCTTGCTGGTTTTGCATGAGGGCAAAATCTTTTTTGATATTGATGTACTGACTTTCAGCATCATTGATACTGACGGGGAACTGGCAGAAAGTCTGGCTGAAGAAGGTTTGGAATCCAGCAATATTAAAGATTTGATTTTGCTGCAGGATAAAGAGTTGTTAAACCATACGTTCAGTCTAGCAATGAGGCCGTTTATAGGGCAATTTCGACCTGAAAAGTGCGACGATTTTTTTTCCAAAGTCGATGAAAAGCCTGTTTGTGTTGCCATTATCCCGCTATGCCGCCGAGGCACTGTCATGGGTGCGCTAAACTTTGGCAGTTATCAGTCTGAACGCTTTATAGACAATATGGCGACTGATTTTCTTGAGCATATGGTCTCGGTAGTCAGTATTTGTCTGGAAAACAATCTGAATTATGAAACCATGCGGCGCACCAGTTATATCGATACGTTGACCCGGGTAAATAACAGGCGATTTTTAGAGCAACGGATGAGTGAGGAATTGGACCGCTGCCAAAGAAGCAACGAAGCACTTTCGTGCCTTTTTTTAGATATAGATCATTTTAAACAGGTCAACGACACTTATGGTCATCAAGCGGGTGACTATGTTCTGAAACTCGTCGCGAGTACCATAAAAAACCTGCTCAGAAATAATGATGTATTGGCAAGGTATGGAGGAGAGGAATTTGTTGCGCTGCTTTCCCATATCGATGATAAAACGCTTAAAAGCATAGCCGAACGTATTCGGGCCACCATTCAGGGATTAACCATTGTCTTTGACGGTCAAGCCATTTCATTGACTATATCTATTGGGGCTTCGTCGTGTATTCCTTCCGAATCTAAATTATTAACAGGGCCGGTTCTTGCTGCTAAACTTATCGAGTCCGCTGACAGTGCCCTGTATAAGGCTAAAAACAATGGTCGTAACAAGGTTGAAGTATCAGAATGTGTCTCTGATTCATCTGAAGTAAACTGGAAACGTGCTTGACAGGATTATTTTTTGACGACCTTGTAGTGCAAAAAGAAATTAGCCTTACTTGATTTAGAGTGTAAATCCATTCAAAAGCATTAGAATATTTATCACTGTTAATATGATCTATCGAGATAAAACATGATTGAGCAAATGGTCAAATATTGCAACATAGTCTCAATAGTTGGAAATATTATTACTGTCCGAGTCAGTCCTACCAATGATAACTCTGAAATAAGAACCCGTTTTGGGGATTTGGCAAAAGTTGAAGACACGAACGGCACGGTCTCTCTGGCACAAGTGATAAAAATCGATGATCGTAACATCTCGCTGCAAGTTTTTTCGGGTACACGGGGCATTTCAACCGATGCATCGGTTCGGTTTTTAGGGCATGGCCTTGAAGTCACTTATTCGGAAAATATATTGGGCCGCATTTTCAATGGCGTTGGCAACCCTATGGATGGCGGATCCGATTTACAGCCTGACCCTAAAGTATCAATTGTCAGTGCTTCGGTAAATCCTTTAAAAAGGGTTTTGGCATCAAGAATGATTCGAACCGATGTGCCGATGATTGATCTGTTCAATTGTCTGGTGGAAAGCCAAAAAATTCCTATTTTTTCAATAGCGGGTGAACCGTTTAATGCCTTTCTGGCACGGATTGGTATTCAGGCGGATGCTGATATCGTCGTTTTCGCTGGATTAGGTCTTATTTTTGATGACTTTCATTATTTTAGAAACCAGTTCGAAACAGCCGGTGTTTTTGCCAGAACCGTGATGTTTTGTAATTTAGCTTCAGACCCTATCGTCGAGCGCTTGATGGTCCCCGATCTTGCCTTAGCGGTTGCAGAGCGGTTTGCGGTCGAGGAGGGTAAGCGGGTATTGGTGCTGATGACCGACATGACCGCGTATGCCGATGCGATGAAGGAAATTGGCATTTCAATGGAGCACGTGCCTTCCAATCGTGGCTATATGGGTGATTTATATTCGCAATTGGCCAGACGTTATGAAAAAGCCTGTGACTATAAAGGCGCGGGGTCGGTCACCATTTTAGCCGTCACAACCATGCCGGGTAATGATGTCACCCACCCTGTTCCGGATAATACGGGTTATATCACTGAAGGACAGTTTTATCTGCATGATGGAATGCTGGATCCGTTTGGATCGCTATCACGGCTCAAACAACATGTTATCGGAAAAGTAACCCGGGAAGATCATGCCCAGATCATGAACACCATGATCCGTTTTTACTCTGCGGCCAATGAAGCAGAACAAAAATTAGCCATGGCCTTTGATTTGTCGCCGTTTGACAATAAACTGCTTAAGTTTGGCCAATTATTTCGAAAGCGGTTTATGGATATCCAAGTTTCGATGCCCCTGGAAGCAGCCCTGGACTTAAGCTGGCAAACACTTGCCGAATGTTTTGATGAAACCGAATTGTTAATGAAACAAGTCTTGATAGACAAATATTTCCCTAAAGATCGGCATGAGCAAGCTATTACTGAGTAAGGCTTCTTTACATAAAGAAACCCATAAGTTATCGGTTTACCGGCAATATTTGCCTTCGCTGGATTTAAAGCGTCAGCAACTGATTATTGAAAAAAACAGAATTGTTGCTGAAATGGCCGAAACAGAACATGAAATTGCCGTCTGTGAACGCTTTGTTATTGAAAACCTTCCCATGCTTTCGAATCGTGATTTGGATTTGTCGGGATTGGTTAAAATAACCAAAGTCACCGTGGGTGAAGAAAATATCGTCGGCATTCAACTCCCGGTTATTACTGAAGTGGTAGTGCTGACCCGCCCCTATTCGAATTATTCATATCCGCATTGGGTAGATCGACTGGTCAAGGAGTTGGCGGCCATTCTAAAACTTAAGGTGACGTTGACTGTGCAACGTAAGCGTATGGAAATCATGGAACAAGCAGTTAAAAGATTGACGCAAAAAGTTAATCTTTTCGATAAGGTTTTGATTCCCAAGGCCAGTCAAAATATACGAAAAATACGTATATTTTTATCGGATACTGAACGCGCAGGAGTGGTGAGAGCTAAAATTACCAAGCAAAATCGACAGCTCAGAGATCTTTAATGGCCATTGTCAAATTAAAAAAAGTGACCTTGTGTGGTTTAAGGGATGCAAAAACGCAAGTGCTCATTGATTTGCAACGTATTGGAGTTCTGCATCTGATTCCAATGCATACTCCGTTGTCGTCAGAAAGCACCGAATGTTATCAAGCCGAACAGGTTATCGAAGCACTTAAATACCTGAATCAGTGCCCCAACAAACGGCATCAGATGCACTCATCGGATCAGTTCGATTTGGATGCCATTACTCAGGAAGTACTCAGCGTCAAGTCAAGCATTCGATCGCTCTCCGATCAGCAGGATGCGCTTAAAAAGCGAATCGAGGAAATTGAACCGTGGGGTGATTTTCAGTTGCCTGGTCAGGAAGAAGTTGCCGGTCTCAAGCTTTGGTTTTACATTGTGCCAAAAAGATTGATGTCTGATATCGCTGAAAATCTGATTTGGCAGTGCGTTTATCAAGATAATCAATTCGCCTATGTTGTGGTGGTTGCCGAAACTGAACCGCAAAATTCAGCGATGCCGGTTGCAAGAACCCATACCGGCAGTATTTCTTTGTTGCAGCTACGACATCAGTTGACTGAAGTCACACTTGCTTTGGAAGACATGCAAGCTGAGCGTGAGTCATTGACTCGCTGGATTGCCGTGATGATATTGCATTTGAATGAAGCGACAGATAACAGTGAACTGGCGCTAGCAGAAAGAATGACTTTATATGAAAGCGGCGTTTTTGCGATACAGGGTTGGCTCCCTGAAAAAGATTTGGACCGATTAAAAGCTTTTGCCGATCAACGGCAACTGGCCATTTTGATTGAAGAACCCACTTCTGTTGATAAACCGCCAACGCTATTGGACAACCCGGCCGAACTCGCAGGTGGAGAGGAGGTTGTCAATTTTTATCAGACTCCTGCTTATCAAGGCTGGGACCCTTCGGTAGCCGTATTCATATCATTTACACTCTTTTTTGCCATGATTCTGTCCGATGCGGGTTATGCAGCAGTATTTGGTTTGATCCTGTTATTAAAGTGGAAAGCATTGGGACAAACAGAAAAGAAAAAACGCTTGCGCTTTTTGGCTGCAACTACGATTGGCGTGGCTTTATTCTGGGGTATTTTAACAGGCGGCTATATGGGATTCAGCCCCCCTCCCGAGAGTTTTTTGGGGAGAATTAAAGTATTCGATATCAATGATTTTGATCAAATGATGGCTTTGTCTATGGGCGTTGGCGTCATTCATATCAGTGTGGCTAATTTGATTCTGGCGTATCAACACAAACAGTCGTCATCGGCTTTTGGTTCAGTGGGATGGGTATTGATAGTTTGTGGGGGCTTTGGCTGGTGGTTTTTGTCACGTTACGACAATCAATTATTGATCGATACCTGTTATGGGGTTATGGGGGCGGGGTTTGCCATGTTGATATTATTCAGCAGTGAAAGACCTTTTGATTCCTGGAAAAATTTCGGCGGACGCTTGCTGGACGGCCTAAAAAATACAGTAAGAATCACTCAGTTATTCGGCGATGTACTGAGCTATATGCGTTTATTTGCACTCGGTTTAGCCAGTGCATCACTCGCCTTGACATTTAACCAATTGGCAGTTCAGGTCTACCATGCCATGCCTGGATTGGGTTTGTTATTCAGCATAATTATCCTTTTATTTGGGCATGGATTAAATTTGGTGTTATGCCTTATGAGTGGCGTGGTTCATGGTTTACGTCTGAATTTTATTGAATTTTATAATTGGAGTGTATCTGATGAAGGTTATCCTTTCAAAGCGTTTGCCAAAAAGGGAGGCCGCTAATGGCTGAACTGATGGTAATTCTCGGTTGGATTGGTTTGTATGCACCCATGGCTTTGGGGGCAATTGGCAGCATTATCGGTTGTGCGGTAGCAGGACAAGCCGCTATCGGCGCAATGCTGGACACTGAAAGCGGTTACGGGCGCTATATAGGCGTATCCGCCATGCCTTCTTCACAGGTTATTTACGGAATAGTGGTGATGTTTACCCTTAATAGACCTATAACTGCCGATGTTGCGCCCGGTATTTTTGCGATCGGCGTTTTGGCAGGATTGGCGCTGATGTACAGCGCCATTTATCAAGGTCAGTGTTGCGCTTCGGCTATCCATGCATCAAAAGCCAAGCCGGAAATTTTTGGTTTATCCATAGCGCCCGCAGCAATTGTTGAGGGTTTTGCTGTTTTTGCATTTATATTTGCGTTGGTTATCAGCGGCGGTATTGTTCAATCGTAAGGGATTGTTTCATGAAAGCAGAAAAAACCCATGTTGCATCTTCCGGAGTTGAAGAGCTGATTAAACGATTAAGGGATGAAGCGGTTAATGCCGGTCAGGAAAAAGCCGAAACAATCATTGTCGATGCTCAAAAAAGAGTCGACTGGATGCTTGAAGAAGCTAAATCTGAAGCACAAGCAATACTGTCACAAGCCCGTACAGAAGCTGAAACCATCAAATCGGCCGGCAATGATGCCTTAAGACTGGCGGGGCGCGATGCCTTGATCAAACTAAGAGACACTCTATTGGGCAGTTTCAGTAAGGAATTGAAAGGTGTTGTGGGCGAACAGATGGCGAAAGAGGCCTTCATTGAACAACTGATAATGGCTTTGGCTGGCAGAGTTAGAGAAAAAACCGGAATGGATCTCAATAGCCGCATCACCTTTCAATTACCTGAAGATGTCGTCGGCGTTGAAGCCTTAAAAAAGAATCCGGAAGAGTTGAATCAGGGGATTTTATCCCGATTAACCGCTGCGATAGCTGCTGATCTTTTGCGAGAAGGCGTCAATTTTGAAATTTCGGGTCAGTTCAGTGCGGGAATTCAGGTCAAACTAGACGATCTGGATATTGTTATTGATTTAACTGATGAGGCCGTTTCAGCTTTATTGCTCGAGCATTTACAGCCAAGGTTTAGGGCATTATTGCAGGGGATTGTTAAATAATGCACGACCGCTTCAAATACATACTGTTACTAAGCAGTTTGCCTCTGCATCCGAAAAGCTTCATTACCGCCAAACAAACGCCGGTATCAAGAATTCAGCTGGATAGGCGTTTGGCTTTGCTATCAGAGGGTGATGCGGCTGAGTTAGCCCGAATCGAATCAATCTTGCGTTGGGGAAAAAACGTCGATGAAACCGATCTGGCCTCTGTTAAAGCCAATATTCAACTGCTCGCTTTAATCCAACATCCTATCCTTAATCACATTGTCAGCTGGCGATTGGAATTGCGTACTGTTTTATCGGCACTTCGAATACGTCAGGCCGGTATAAATCCGGCAACTGCTAACGTGTTTTATGGATTTGGCAAATGGCCGGAGTTGATTAAAAAAAATTGGCATGAAAAAGAATTTGGAATTAGTCATTTGATTCCCTGGTTACCTGAAGCCAATAAGTTATTTGAAGCAGGTGATTCACTGGAATTGGAAAAATTTATGTTGGATCTGGTTTGGCAATACTATGCCAGACTCGGAAATGATCATTACTTTGATTTCGTTGCTGTTGTCATCTATGTTTTGCGCTGGGATTTGATCAGTCGCTGGTCAAGTTATGACAGAGACGAAGCTAAACTTCGGTTTGATGAGTTGGTTAACGCCGGACTTCTCGATTTTTAATACAAAATAAATAATCTTCAATGGAAAATCCAACCTCGGATAAAACATCGATTACAGCGCGTGTTATAGCTGTTCAGGATGATATTGTTTCAATTGAAATATTACCTGACAGTAAGAAGCCGCTAACCAAAAATGAAGTCATTTATATTCTACCCTCTCGAACTGCCAAGACACACCAAGAACATTTAAAAGCTGAAGTGCTGCGTATCAACGGAAATAGAGCCGATGCCCAGGTATATGAAAGCACCATCGGTGTCGGTGTCGGTGATCCGGTAATTCAAAGCGGTGAATTATTGTCGGTGGAATTGGGGCCGGGATTACTGGGACAAGTCTACGATGGTCTGCAAAACAGACTGGATCTCCTCGCTACTGAATTCGGCTATTTTTTGCCTAGAGGCGTTGAATATTCTGCTTTGGATCATAATGCCAAATGGGCTTTTACGCCCACTGTAAAAGTTGGTACGCAGCTTAAAGCAGGCTCGGTGCTAGGCAGTGTTCAGGAACGGCGTTTTTGCCACAAGATCATGGTTCCCTTTGATTGTGCCGATGAAGTCACAGTGACTTGGATTCAAGAGGGAAATGTGACTGTTGATGAGCCGGTAGCTAAAATAAAATCCGCGAACGGCAAAGAACGATTAGTTACATTAAAACAGCGGTGGCCGGTGCGAAGACCCTTGCCTCAACATATGTTGAAAACCAATCTTGCTACCCGTATCTATCCTGTCGAACCGCTAATTACTCACCTGAGACTGATTGACACCTTCTTCCCCATCGCACTAGGGGGAACAGGTTGTATTCCCGGTCCTTTCGGGGCGGGCAAAACAGTCTTACAGTCCCTGATATCAAGAAATTCGGAAGTGGATATCGTCATCGTGGTGGCCTGTGGTGAAAGAGCTGGCGAGGTCGTAGAAACCATCACCGAATTTCCAATGATGACCGATCCTAAAACGGGCGGATCGTTAATGGATAGAACCATTATTATCTGCAATACCTCATCCATGCCCGTTGCCGCAAGGGAAGCCTCCATCTATACCGGGATCACACTTGGAGAGTATTACCGGCAAATGGGTTTGAAAGTTTTATTGCTGGCCGATTCAACTTCTCGTTGGGCTCAAGCGATGCGGGAAACATCAAGCCGCTTAGAAGAAATTCCCGGCGAGGAAGCTTTTCCCGCCTATCTGGATTCGGCTATAAAAAGTGTCTATGAGCGTGCCGGAGTTATCAGAATGCAAGATGGAACCACAGGCAGTATGACGTTAATAGGGACAGTTTCGCCTGCCGGCGGTAATTTTGAGGAACCGGTGACCCAATCAACTTTGAGTACGGTAAAGACCTTTTTAGGTTTGAGTGCTGACCGTGCTTACAAGCGGTTTTATCCTGCGGTTGATCCTTTACTGTCCTGGTCCCGTTATTCGGAACAACTTAAAATCTGGTATGACGAAAATCTTGATGCCGGCTGGACGGAGCGTGTGAGTGAAGTGTTGGCTTTGCTTAGACGTGGGGATGCCATTTACCAAATGATTCAGGTGGCAGGTGAGGAGGGCATTACTCTCGAAGACTTCATTCTTTACCAACAGTCGTTGTTTTTCGATATGGTTTATTTGCAGCAGGACGCGTTTGATAAAGTTGATGTATCAGTGCCTTTAGATCGGCAAAAAGCAGTGTTCAACTTGATCTACACGCTGATTTCATATCCTTATCATTTTTCTGATCAGGAACAAGTGAGAAGCTATTTTACCCGCTTGACCGGTCTATTTAAAAATCTTAACTATGCGCCCTGGCAATCAAAAGAATATGATCAGTTGATGGCTAAAATTAACCTGCATGCCAATGAAAACGTGGTTCGCGGTTAGTAGTTGAAAGAACATCAACGCCGTCATTCCGGCATGGATTGCCGGAGCCGTTAGACCGAGTAAGCGAGTCAAGGTCACAAGGATGTGTCCAACCCCATCCATGGCTTCTTGACCCCGGCAATCCGCGCCAGGGCGAAACCCACTATAACGCGAACAGCGCCTAAAATAAACCCCATTAAAACCATGACATAAAACTTTTATTATGGCCGCCAATAAAAAAGGCTTTGAATCATTCAAAGCCTTTTTTGATTTAAGCAATGAAAAATATTGCCTGATTTTTCAGTTATATTTTAAACTGCCTAACAGCCTCTCTAAGCTGGTTGGCGAGAGTCTGTAATTCCCTGCAGGCAGTTGTCGTGTTTCTAGCGCCAATCGAAGTGTCGTGAGACACAGCGCTAATATTGCTGATATTACGATTAATTTCTTCTGCAACTAGACTTTGCTGCGCGGCAGCATTAGCAATCAGGTTATTCATATCATTGATGGTATCGATCTTCTGGCTAATGCTTGAGATGGCTTCTCCTGCAGACGCAGCCTGTTCGACACTGTTTGTAGCCTGTTTTTTGCCGTTTTCCATCACTTTAACGGCTTGTTCGGCTCGGGCTTGTAAGCGTTCTATAGTTTTTTGAATTTCCAAGGTCGAATTTTGTGTTCTGCTGGCTAATGTCCTGACTTCATCCGCCACAACGGCAAAACCTCTGCCTTGTTCACCGGCTCTCGCCGCTTCAATTGCTGCGTTTAAGGCCAGAAGATTTGTTTGTTCAGCAATGCCTTGTATAACCCCCAAGACTTCACCGATACTATTACTGTCCGACTGCAACTCATGAATAACCTGTGCGGCATTTTCAACTTCAGAGGCCAGCCGGTTAATGCCATCTACTGAAGCTGCGACTACATTTTTTCCGGACAATGCTTCAGAATCGGCCTTTGAAGCTGCCTCGGAAGCTCTTACCGCATTTCTCGCCACTTCCTGGACAGTTGCAGTCATTTCTTCCATAGCTGTTGCCACCTGGGTCGTTTCAGACTGTTGTTTATCTACACCTCTTTCTGTTTCCTCAGTAATGCTGGATAAACGAACAGAAGCCTGGGCGAGTTGATCACTGGTAGAACTGATACGCTCAACCGTTTTGGCTATCTTTTTGACGAAACTGTTGAAACTGCCTGCTACCCAGGCAAATTCGGATTTACCCGAAGCGTTCAGTCTGGCTCTCAGATTTCCTTCACCACCCGCGATATCTTGTAGCTTTAACGCCAAATCGGTCAGAGGGGCAATAATAACGAAATTAATTGTCAATGCCCCCAGGGTTCCCACAACAATCAGTGCTGCCAAGCTGAAACCCACTGCAATCATAAGTTCACGTTTTAATTGTGCATTGACTTGGCTTAAAGGGCTTATTATTTCGAATGCTCCGTGCAAATCGCCTGCCCGTTTATTTTCCATAGGGTAATCAAGAATATCAACTCCTTGAACATTTCCCCAGACCGCTTCAGACGTTGCTGGGTCCCCATGACAAACTTCACATTGCTTGCTGAGTTTAACCGGTCTGAAAAAGCGTAATTCTTCGTTATCTTCATCGATATAAACAAATTCTTTACTATCTGCATTATTTTGAAAAAAGGTTAAAGCATCCCGTTCAATGCTGTCAGCTTCATTGGCTGAATTTCTCGCGCCTACACGGGGAGCCTTAAATCGAAATTTTCCTTCTTTGGCTTTGGATTGTATTACGTCCCAAGCATTCATCACCGGAACTGTAGCCAACACTTTGTCTTTTTTATCTTTTCCGGTACTGTTTTGAGCGATCTGTTTAACCAGTTCGGTTGAAAAAATCCCTTTTTCCCACTTGCTGTTGGTGTTTTCTCGAACCGATTCAGATAATAAAATCAGATTTCTAGCGTTTTGAATTTCATTATTAATGAGTTTTTCTTTTTCTGATATGCCATAAATAAACAACAATACTGTTGCGATTATCGCTAACGCTGTTGTGGTAATAGCCACCACTTTAACGCCAACTGAATGCCAATTCATGATCATATGTTTCTCCGGCTCATCCTTTTTATTCAATCTAAATTGGTTTTAAGGATTAGCAATTTTAGTTATAAGGTTAGTTCAGAGTCCCTTTGTTTATTGGAACGCCTCAAATTTAATAAAAGGATAGCTGATAATTTAAGGTCGTCATTTTTTTTGAGGTAATTAAGAAAATATCAACCTTATTTCTCTGAATCGAGCAATTACTGCGATAGATATAACCAGCATTAATGGGCATAATAGTTAAACAGCAGGTTAAGTTTTCCAATTCTAAAATTATTTTTTATCATGAACCAAGTAAAAGTGTTATTTGTTTGTATGGGCACTATCTGCCGATAAAAATACTACTATGCAAATCAATATCTTAGTGATCGCCCCAAAATCGCCCCAAAATCGCCCCAAAATAACCACTCTATTTGACGGCTATTTCAAGCCATTCAGCACCTCTTGAGTCGTGATATACGTCGGTCATTTTCGCGGATTTGTGACCGAGTAGGCGTTGTGTATCTATACCTTGATCGCGATAGAGACGCTCAGCAAGTGATCGTTGTTCATGAAACGTCGGCGGCGAGCCATCCCATACCAATCCTGATTTTTGACGAGCTTTCTGAAATCCTTTGCTAACAGTATTAAGATGGACGGGGTCGCCAATTTCCTGATTTACTCCGCGGCGGGTGTGATGAACAAGGTATTGAGATAGGGCGTGCTTTCTGCATCTTGTTACGACATCACCCAGGCTTGTGTCGATGCATTCCAAACGAAGTGCTAATGGTATTTTGATCAATGCACGAGTCTTTTGTTGAGGCACATGCAAAAACTCACCGTCAATGAAGGTATAAGGCTTGATCGAATGAGGTTTTTTCTGAATGAATGCCGAAAATGCTGGCTCCCAGTCAGAACCGCGTTTGAAGCGTGCCAAGGCAATATCTTCGAGGCGTTGTCCAGTAAGGATTGCCAATAGCATGGCATTCTGCACCCAGGGTTGTAGTGACTCTGCGGAATCAAAAATTGTTTGCCAAGTTTCGAACGTCAACCTAGCGCGTTTCACGCGTACGGTTTTATTCTTTGTCATGGTTGCAGGGTTGGAATCTAACTCTCCAGCCTGTATTGCTTCTGCAAAAACATCGATCAACGTCGAACGTAAAGACTGTGCCATGCGCTCTTTTCCAGTGGCGCGGTACGCATCCAGATTTGTTACGATTTCTTTAACCGTGATTCCCTTTATTCCTTTGTCGCCGAAAATCTCCCCTAAACGTTTGACTAAATGGATTCGGGTTCGATAGGTGTTTGGTTTAATCTCTCCAGACTGCAAGCGGTCGTGGGTGATTTTCAGGTATTCGTCCACCCATTTTTTGAAGGGTATGCCCAAAGATTTGATGCGCGGCTGTTCGGCCATTATGCAATCGGTTGTTGCGGTTTGAGCTAGTTGGGAATAAATTGCCGCGTTGAGTTGTTTAGCGCGATTTTTAGCAGTTTCCTCGTCTGGACCAAGCCCCCAAAACTTCCCGTTTCGCGGGTCTTTGTACTGAAATGATAGCTTACCTCTTCGTTTGTCAAATTTGCGGTAGAGGTTTGGTATCTTGTTTAAATCTCGATTCGTTGTTGATCTTTGTCGAGGCGACATAATCTTATTGCCTACTTATTCAAAATAGCTAAAACCAATGGATCTACAGGCGATATTTCAAAATTCACATTGTTAGGAATTACAACAGGCTTTTGAGGCTTTTGGAAGATGGCGTCGCTTTGTACAAGCCAATCACGCCCTACTTTCTGAGCTGGAGGCTTGATATAGCCGTTCCTCGCCCAGACACGCAGGGTTTTAAGCGTATAACGCCCTCCGAATTTTATTGCGTTCCACTGTTCTAGAGGTACTAGCACGGTCATATTGTTACTCAAAGTCGCAAATGTTTCAGCTCAATTGTTAATTTTTTTCCAGGTTTTTTTAGCGTCGTCTAGATTTTGTAGCCATAGCCTCGGTACAACCGAAACCATGGCGTACTTTTGACTGCTAACCCGTTAAGGAATATCTGCCGTACCGAATTCTGCTAATAAAGCTAAATAAGTAGATACTTTCATGAAAATATTTCTTTCAACTTTTACAAACGCAGCAAACATTCTGCTGCAACTCATTATTAATCAGTTTGGCGCTTCGACAATGGTTACATCGCACCAGCTTTAAAATCCCACACTCTGACCATTTTGCAATCATCCAAGAATCAGAAAAATCGAAAACTGGTCTGACTTTATAAACAGTCAATATATATGCCTTGTATCGGCGATACGCGTTAATACATCGCTGAATGAAGTCATCATGGATTTCAATACGAAAATAAAAAACAAATACAGTGGCTTGCTTCGTTCTTGTAAAACTCTTATAGATAAAATTCGAGTTGAACTTTAACGGTCCTCTCGGTGGGGATCGTTTGTGCATATCGACAAACGCTTTGCGTAGAATCTTAGGCGACAATCCTGTCTCATCAGAGATGATGTTAATTCTTGCCTCAAGCGACAAAAGCTCAATAGCGGTAGCATATCGCTCAATGATATTCAGACTCATAGACCCCTTCCATGTCTATACTACCGATGACATTCAAAAATACGTCGATCTCATCTCCTTGTAAGGCAGCCAGTTTCGATGCGAACTCGGTAGTAAATCGTGGTTCAAAACAAATAACGCCAGAAGACGAAATTCGACGAATTTGTTCAATATCCATATTCGCAATGGACTCTATCATTCCAGAACTCAACCCAAAAATAATATGAGCCGCAGATGGATCACGGCGTGATAACTCCCTGGCCTTAATAAGCAAATCACAAGTGATATCCGATATGTCGCCAAATGTTTTGCTGTCCCGAGCTACAACCCTGTCCAAATATTGGAAGGACTTTAAAAGCGCTTCTTCGTAAGCCAAATGATGGTCATCTGACAAATTCATCAAATGAACCCTGCTTTTTATGGTTTCGCTCCCAAACTCAAGAACCAGCGGGAACAAAAAATCTTGAAAGAAAACTACTGTTACTTTAGCGATTGAATCGAAATCTACTCGACAAATCTGATCAGAAGTCAACAATCGTTCAGTAACGACCCGGGAAAGATCAGATCCTTCCGAATTAAGCATTTTTCGTCTATATAACTTCTTTAACAAAATCACAACGCCTCCGAATGAAACGTATATTTTGAAAATATATCGTTAGCGTTTTTCTTGTTAACGTTCAGGTTAGGCGTTTTCCATTTTTGACGCCCACTTGAATCAGTAATTGAGTCGCATAGTGGACAAAGTTTATAAAGCTCTGGGTAATCTCGAATGGAAACATATGACGAATTGCATCGGGCGCAGCTAATTCCACCTATGTAAGCCATGGCAATCTGCTGTCCAATGTGCCAAGCCCGATTGATATTTAGTATCTTAGGATTGCCCCCAATAATTTGCTCATAGAGCATATAGGAAGCAAGGAAGATTTCGCCTTTTGTTGCATGTTTTGCGGTTTCGTTTTCGGTATTTTTTTTGGGGTCGAGGCTGTTAGTTTCCTTGTTCCCGACTTTGCCGATAGACGAAATATCTTGTTTCTCGCCATTGATCGCCTTTTGGGAAATCGTTTGAAAAACATTGAAATAAATTGAAGCATGTAGGCAATTTTGCGGCGCTTTGACTATCCAGTCAGGATCATAGGGCAATAGACCGGCTGAGGGCCCTTGTCCATGGATCTCTTTATGGAATTGAAGAGCGGATGCTTTTGATATCTGGCAAACAGCTCTCACAATCGAAGGTCGCCCCCCTTTTTCAATGATGCCTTTTGCCAGATCTAATTTGCGTTTTAGACCTAAAATGTCTGCCTCTTTGGGTGTAAGCCGCAAGTGAGATTCCGTTATCACTTAGCCCCCTTTAAGCCTGTGCGAGCGACGCAATTGGTAATAAGGCTGCGGCTATACTTGATGTAATACCGTGCGGCGCTGGCATGACGGACGGCATTCTAAAGACAGCCCTGCCGCATTCAGACAGGCTTTTGATTTCTTCCAGCGTCATGCTGGCGATTTTCTCGATTTCTATGCCATTAAGATTAAACCTCCAAATAGCCTCCATGGGATTATGCCGGGCGCATTCCCTGGCCAGCATCAAAAATTGGAAGTTGATGGCTTTTAAATCATCGTTAACAAGATTCATAATTTTAATCACATCTCCATATTATTTTTTTGGGTGAATTTTGGCTGAGGCATTAAAAATGCCATAGCGCGAAAAATCACCCAAAAGGGCAATAACCCGCGCAAGCCATGATGCGCAAGGTATGTAGGGTCACACATCCCAAATGCTAGTCACTCCAAAAATTATGTAATCAAAAAACCTTGTTGACGATATATGTAAATATTGATCTACACAGGCGCCGCTCCAATTCAAGAACCGATTGTGGTCAATTCGTCCTCTCTATACCCTCCAGAGATATCACGCACTTAGGGTCAACGAACGCTCAAAAATCGAAAGAGGCCGAAAAACAGCGTCTTTTATGCCGATAGAAAAAAGTTGTTTCTCGTAAGATTTTTTCAACGTTAACCGGAAGAAAAATTGATGAGAAAACAATTAATAACCTGTGCTCTTGCTCTTTGTATGGCTTTGGCCAACCCGTCCCAGGCCGGAGAAATAAATTCAAAGTCTGATAACGATCAAACACTTAAAGCGTTCAAAACCTACGCTTCAAGGTCTTTTCCGCCAGAACTAATGATCGTCAAATTGATTTACAAGGGAGATAAACGTGCGTAGTTTTTATGGTTCGCACGCTATCTTGACGATGGTCTTGATCGCGGTTTTTGTAACAGATGGGATAAAAGATGCTTTTCTAGTTTTAGTGCTGGCGATACTGGAAATAAGCCTCTCGGTTGATAACGCCGTCGTGAATGCCGGTGTGCTAAAAAACATGGAACCGATATGGCAGAAGCGTTTCCTTACATGGGGCATGTTGATTGCCGTATTTGGCATGCGCCTGGTTTTTCCAATCATGGTGGTGTCATTTGCAACAGGATTAAGTGCTCATGATGTGATCTTGCTGGTGATAAATTCACCCGAGCAGTACGCCCATCACTTACATCAGGCTCATCCGATGATCGCATCGCTCGGTGGCATGTTTCTGTTAATGGTCGGATTGAGCTTCATACTTGACGAGACGCGTGATGTCTTATGGATCGGGGGCATCGAAAAACGTCTTCAATCGCTAGGAAAAATCGATGCTGTAAATACGACAATCTCTCTCGCTTGTTTATTGATCATTAGCACCACGGTATCTTCTGAAATCAAGTCCTCGGTTTTGTTAGGTGGCATTTGGGGGATATTCCTTTACGGATTCGTGAGCAGTTTGGATAGTCTGTTTGCGGTTTCCGAAGATCAAATGTCAATCACGAAAACCGCTAAACGGGGTGGCCTCATTGTGTTTTTGTATCTTGAATTGCTCGACGCCTCATTCTCATTCGATGGTGTCATTGGAGCTTTCGCAATATCTCAAGAAATTCAAATCATCACGCTTGGCTTGGGGATTGGAGCTCTATACGTTAGATCATTAACAATTTATCTGGTCAAAAAAGGCGTACTCGATCAATACATCTACCTCGAACACGGCGCTCATTACGCCATTCTCGCATTGGCAATGCTCATGCTGGTCAGCATCGTTCATGAGATACCAGAAGTGATAACAGGAGTTACCGGCGCCGTCTTGATTGGTCTATCTCTCTGGTCCTCAAATTCATACAACAAACAACAGGCATTGCTTGTTGCTCCGGAATCGCTCAAGCAGCGTTATCCCAAGCTTCACAACAATTCATAACCAACTCAAAGGGGTAAAAAATGGCTTTAAGTTTGACCAAAGGCGGGAATATCAACCTGTCAAAAACGGACTCTTCATTAAAAAACATCATCGTCGGCCTTGGCTGGGATGTTAGAGAGAGTGACCAGGAAACCTTTGATTTAGATGCCTCCATTCTAATGGTTGGGCCCAACGAAAAGGCTAAAAATGAGAAAGATCTCATTTTTTACAACAATAAGAAGTCGCTTTGCGGTTCGGTGAATCATGCGGGTGATAACAGAACTGGCGCCGGCGAAGGCGACGATGAGTCTATTCACGTATTTTTGGACAAAGTGCCGGATGAAATTCAAAAACTAATCATTTTTGTATCCATTCACGACGCTGACAAACTCAAACAAAACTTTGGCCAAGTCCTTAATGCATTTGTACGACTAGTCAAAAAAGATACTCAAGAAGAAGTTACTCGTTACGACCTAAGTGAAGAGGGAGATACGGCAATTTACACATCAATGATTTTTGGAGAGTTCTACCGCTACCAGGGTGACTGGAAATTCAAAGCTGTTGGTCGCGGGGTTAAAGGCGGCATTGCTGAATTCGCAAGGATGTACGGGCTCGACGCATGATTTCTCTAACCCCACTAAAAATGCTGGTTTTATTACTTTGTTGTGTCCTCTCTGGTGCTTTGGGCGGCTATTTCGCCGCCTCTTTTTCACCAGTGCCGGCACAAATTGCCATTGTCGATGTGCAAGCCTTAGTCAAAAAAGCTGTAGAAGCAGACCAGGCTAAAACAGAAGAAGACGCCAAAGCTCTTATGACGAAAGTTAAATCATCGACTGAAGAGTTAATCCAGCGCGGCGTGGTCATTCTCGACGCGCAGTCTGTCCTGAGCGCTCCAGAGGAAGCTTATGTCAACATTGAATAGTGACGAACCATTAACGATACATGTCTTTATCGAACGAACAAAGACATTCGGCCATATTTTAGTCAACCACCTTAAGTCGCATTCGATTACTTGGGTATTGTTGATTTCATTGTACGGCGTAATACACGCCAACTACCGTTTGGCTATCAATCAAACGCCTAGCCTGCCTTACACGCTGTTCCTGATTTGTCTTGATAGAAATGTCGAAACCGGGGGCTTTATAGCATTCAAATGGCACAACGGCGATCCCTATCCAGATGGATATATCTTCGCTAAACGCCTACTCGCTGGTCCAGGCAACATTGTTACTAAGAAAGGCCGAGATTTCACCGTGGGCGACCGGACGCTCGTCGGTAAAGAAGTTGGTCTTAGCCTCAAGAAACTATTTCCAAATGATGAGTTGCATGATGGGAAAAATACGATCCAATTGGGTAAATACTTCGTGGCCGGTGATCATGAATACAGCCTCGATTCTCGTTATAACCTTCTTGGACTGGTAGATGAAAAAGATGTCATTGGTCGCGCGTACCCTATTTTCTAGTCGTTTCCTGGCAGCGTTGGTGCTGCACCTGTCGTCTTCTTCCATTATGGCGGGAGAAGACGATTTTTTTCTAAAGGAACTCCTTAAACAACAGCCCAATATGAACCGACAATTACCCGATTGGTTGAAAACCAAGCCCATGCAGTTAAGTCCATCTTTAGAAAAGATACTTCGGGAAGGCAGTCGGATCGCAAATCCGGGTTCTGATAACGACATAGACATGGGTAAGCGGTCGCTTGCTCAGGCTGTGCATGGACGCTGGATTTTCGTTTCGTTCGGCATGCCGATGCATGAAATGAAAGCTGCGGCTGAAGAAGCAGCGGCCACCAAGTCGATACTGGTTTTTCGAGGGGTTGAGAAAGACCAAAACACGGGGTCAATCACCAAAAAGCTTTTGCCAATTGTGCAGAAATTAAAGCCAGTCCCAGGTGCTGTCATCGATCCCACTTTGTTTACGAGATTCAATGTTACAGCAGTACCAACAATAGTCGAGACCGATGCAGAAGGAAAAACACGTAGTGCTCGTGGTTTACCGGGATTCGATTGGTTAAGCGAGCAAGAACCTGGAGATCATGGCCAAAGAGGACCAATTTACGGCATTTTAGAGCCTGACATGATTGAAGAAATCCAGCGCAGAGCGGCAAATGTCGATTGGGAAAAACAAAAAACCGAAGCCATCGCCAATTTCTGGAAGCATCAAGACGAATTTAATTTACGACCGGCCGAAAAGACGAGGGAAAGGGCTATCGACATGACAATCGTTTCGACGCAGGATATTTTCCATCCCGACGGACGATTAATTATCAAAAAAGGCGACAGGATCAATCCGCAAGCACTGATGCCGATGCGGCACGCCTACATCATATTTGATGCCACCAGTAAAAAACAGGTTGCAATCGCCAAAAAAGCCGGAGACGAAATTCTCAAAAAAGGTAAACCTGTCATTTACCTGTTTTCCAAGATCGACAAGGATCGTGGCTGGAGCCATTACAACGAGACCGGCGATTTCGTGAACGGTCCTTTGTACAAGCTCAATAAAAGCATCGTCGACCGGTTCAAGTTAGAGGTATTGCCAACTGTAATTGAAGGTCAAGGCGATCACGTTGTTGCCAAGGAACTTGCAAGCGGTGAGGTTCATTAATGCGTCAGAAAATATTATTGACTCTATTTGGCTTGGTGCTCTCAGGCCATCTCCTGGCGCAAGAAACCATCAATACTTCCGATAGCAATACGATTTCAGCAGAGAAATTGTTATGCCCTGATGCCGATATTTGGGGAAAGAAAATGATGACCGGCATTTGTTGGAGTTGTTTGTTTCCTGTCAGGCTTTTGGGCATGACACTTTTCGACATGGATAACGATATACCGGATGGAGCGACGGATGAAAGCTTTTGCTTCTGTAGCGACGACAACGGTATTCCAAATATTGGCATGACGGCTAGCGCATGGCTGCCAGCAAGACTCATTGAAATCGTTAGAAAGCCTTACTGTTCTCCAGCCCTTGGCGGTATATCGTTCAACAACGGCGTAAGACTTTGGGGTGGGCATAAAGAGGTGGAAGGCGACGGAACAGATAAGACCTTTTACAACTATCACTATTGGGCTTATCCCTTGTACATGATCCTGGATCTGTTTGTTCAAAATAGCTGCAATGCGGGCGGATTTAGAAGTATGGACATGATGTACATGTCTGAATTGGACCCGACATGGAATATTGATGAATTGGCTTTTTTCCTCAATCCCGAAGCAGTGGTGTTTGCTAATCCTTTGGCTGTAGCGGCCTGCACGGTCGACTGCACCGTAACGACTGCATCGCAGCCCATGACTTCTTTATGGTGGTGTGCTGGATGCTGGGGCAACTTATATCCGTTCGTAGGAAACATTGCATCCGATGCTTCGCCTCCTAGAGACACCAGTTTATTGTCGGCAAGGGTATTGGCCGCACTTCACAGGCGAGGATTAGCCCATAAAACTTATGGCAATGACGCTTTATGTAGCGGAACGATCTACCCAATGGTTCCAAAGCAACAATACAAGATGAGCATGTTGTTTCCGGTCACTGAAGCGGAAGCCGAAAAAATGCTGACTGAGAAGAAAGATGCAAATGGCAATACAGTTATTGGAGCAAACGGACAACCAGAAATGGTTGAAAAGGTCGTGCCCGGTGAAAACTGTTGCCACTACATTGGGGAATCCCCATTCAAATGGGGTGAGTGGCGAAACATACCGGGCACAGGTGAAGATTTTGTTTACCTGATTTGGCGCTATACCGATTGCTGCCTGAGTTACATTGAAAAATAGAAGCAATGGATAAAATCCAAAAACCGATGGCACACATACTGATTGTGTGCATATTTCATAATTCTATTGCAGCGTTTTATTTATTGACGCTAGCGACATTCTTTGTGCCATTTCCCGTGTTCGCAGATGCTTTTCTCGATCAGGCGGCTGAAGGCGAGGCATTGGGGAACTCCCTCCTGTCAGGCTTTACTGTTCCAAATGTTAATGGCTCGACCGGTCAGATCACACTGACAAATGGATTGGTTTCAGGCCAAACCATAGAACAAAACGAAATGTTCCAAGAGATCCAGCCGGGATCAATGGATACCGCGGCCGCAGCTTATGGAAATGCCGGCGCTCAAGGAAGCTATGTTAATAGCAGCATCGAAAGTTTAAGTACAGGCTCAACACAACATGCCGCTGCGTATCAAACGCTCATGGGCGCCAATACAGCAATGCCGAACATGCTGAACGATCCGATTTGGAAGCAATCGGATGACGTTTTGTCTCGAACCTCGCCCTTGATCGACGATATGTTCAGCGGCTGTGAAAAAACAACAAATTGGAGTGAAAAATCATGTTCGATTCACGTCGAGGACTTGAAACAATGTAAAAAATCTCTCAAGACAGAAAAGTGTTCTGTAACCCGATCCCTTGCTTATAGTCCTGTAATGGCATTCGGTTCAGGAGATGGAAACATAGAGAGCTGTGGTATAGGTTGTACCTTTCTCAATCTTGGGATAGTCGGCGATAACTATTGGCCAGGTAATTGCGACACATACACGCAATCCGTCTCGTTTAGAGTGTTAAGACCCGACAAAATCAAGCGAGTGACAATTTATCGCGTCAAATATGACGACGAGACCCGAATATGGATGAATGGTGCATTGATTTTTACCGGGCAATCGGGTTGGGGAGGCTGCGAACACGGGACCAGTTGGGATGAATATCCGGACTTGGATATAACATCAACATTCAAGCAAGCTGCGGCTGATACGTTAATTAGCTTCGTGCAACAAACCAGGGTCGATGGAAATGGAGAGGGTTACGCGAGAATAAAAGTAGAAGCGGAACCCGATATCGAAGAACAATTTATTGATAGTCCTGCTGGATGCCGCGAGAGATTGTTTAACGCATGGCCACTAGGTGGAACAGCACCTACCTTTGTATCATCCGGTTCGTTGAATGACCAGGCATCGACGGATTGGTGGCAGTGTTCCGATGCGACAAATGCAATGGTGGTTGGCCCCGTAACCATCACTCCGAACAATTACACGACATACGTTTCAAATAATACGGACATCTTGCCGGATGCTCCTGTCATGCCTCCCAACCCAATTTGTAATAGAGCGGAGACAAGAACGCCGGGAACGATATCTCTGGACTGTTACACAGACTACCAAGGTTACCAAGTTTGTCCGCAATACAATTACGACACTAACGAACATAACACATGCGAATCTTTATCTTCCTGTGCTTACATCAAAGAAGAATGCGAGAAGGACGCAAACGGTAACGAGCTAATAGATCCAGTTACCGGGGCATGCAAAGACTTTATTGTCACTTATGACTGCGGAACTGACAGTGCCTCGACATGCGACACAACAAACAACGGTGAAAATACCATTTGTGACGCGCAAATCCGGTGCATGGGTGGGGAGTGCGTTGATCCCAAGCAAGAATCAAATGAGGATTTCATCAAAGCAGCAACCGCGCTGCAAACTCTGAATGAGTCTCAAAAGCAACTGTCTTGCGATCCGCTTGCAGGAGCATGCAAGCTATTTGCAGGAGAGGCTTACACATGCCAAATGGCGGATTTGTCGATCCTGGGTTCGGTAGATTGCTGCAATATGCCAATAGGAGGCAGTTGGATTGATTACATCTGGTTGGCAAAGAACACTTGGAGCTTAGCTGACACCTCTGTAGAGATATATACGTATGGACTGGAAGGCATTGGTCAGAGCGGTGCCTGGCAGGTACTAACTAGCGGGACAGTCCTTGAAACGCCCGTCAGTTTAATATCAGAAGCCTATACGGCAATTACCGATACGTTTACATCGATGTCCGATTCTGTTGTTTCGATGTTAGGCGAGGAGATAGGCGTTGATTTAGGGATTGAGGCGATAAAACAACAAGTCGTGCAATGGCTGGGTGAATGGATTGCGTCGACATTCGGGGAAACCGCGGCATCAACATTGCTATCAGCAACGGTAAGCGGTACTGGTGCGGCTGCAACGACAACCTATTCAATGGCCGGATCATTACTGTCCTCAATCGTAACCGTTGTCGGAATCATTTATGCGATTTATCAAATAGCAAAACTTGTTGTCCAGTTGGTTTTTGCTTGTACGGAAGAAGAAATAAAGCTTCAAATGTATAAAAATCAAAAAATGTGTACCAAACCCGATGAGATCGGGACCTATTGTTCGTCTAAATTCTTAGGCAGCTGTGTCGCCGAGAAGCAAGTTTACTGCTGTTTTTCAAGCCCTTTTGCTAGGGTGTTTCAGGAGCAGGCCAGGAAACAAATGGGCAATGATTTTGGTGAGCCATTGGCGCCAATTTGCGAAGGATTAACGATAGAGGAAATCAGTCAACTTGATTTTGACAAAATGGATTTTGGTGAATGGATCAATATGTTGAAAGTGGCAAACGTCATGCCACTGGACTGGGCTAAAGCAGACGAAATGTACAGCACCCAGTTTTCAACCGTTGGTGACCTACCTAACACTCAGACGAATAGTGTTATTGATAGGATCAATTTGCAAACCCAAGGAACCGATATCGATGCTCAAAGACAATATTTAATTGACAACATGTAGCTGTCTATTTATTGGCCAATCTGAGTGATAACCAGATAGCACGTAGCCAGGAGATTAATGATGAACAGGGTTATCCACAGATTCTGTGGATAACTGACACCTCATCCGAAAGGATGGATTGGCTCCGCCCGGCTGGACGGCTATGCCCAGCCGCAAGAATATTCCTGGCTGCATTGATATCGCGGTCATGCAGCGTGCCACACTGGTCACGGGATTAGCAAACCTGTTTTACCTTTACAGCTCTGCTGTCGCAGCATCTCCACCATTTTTCACAGGCGCAGTATCGCTGCGCCCCAGCTAAAAATCAAAAGAGGCCGAAATACAGCGCCTTTCACCATGATGCATTTTCTCGTGACCATTTACGATGACGGCATGAAAAAACATCTTATTCTCGCGTTCTCATTGTTGGTTTCTCAAAGAGCTTTCCCTGATACCGCGTTGGCAAACAGCTTTTGGGGTGAGGCAGCAAAGTATGCAGGCATAAATGTCGCGACTCTGTATGGAATAGCAGTACACGAAAGCGGCATGCACTGGTCAGATGGCAGTTTCAGACCTTGGCCGTGGACTCTCAATGTCAATAAAGGCAATGAAGGTGTTCAAGCCGGACCGCGGCGGTACGCTTCCAGGCAGGCTGCCGAAGCGGCTTTGGTCGATTTGATTAAAAAAGGAATTAGGAATGTTGATGTGGGAATCATGCAGGTAAATCTCTATTGGCATGCTGACAAAGTTGAGAACGAAACTGACCTGCTAGACCCAAGAACGAATATCAGGGTAGCTGCGGATTATTTGAAAGATTTAAAAACTAACAGAAATATTACTAGAACGGTATCCGACTACCACTCTCCGTCCAACCATGCCAGAGGAATCGATTACGTGGGAAAAATAAAACGTTACGAGAAAATAATTAATGAAAAAATCAAATAAATTACCGCCAATAATGGCTATTGCCTTAATTTTATCGGGTTGTGCTACAACGGATACATGTCCATTTGAGTCTTTGTTTGGCGATGATAATTGCGAAAAAATTACCATAAAAGCTTACCTGCCTCCGATCGTTTCAGATTTGGATTACAGGAGTATTCAAGGCGATAAAGACCAGGTGATTGTCCCAAGTGAATTTCAGCATGCGCTAACTGTTTCAGGTCATAAAGAAACGATTTCAGCGCCTGTAACGCCGACATTTGAATCATATCCATTTAATGCGCTTTCGGAAAACTATATTCCGAAAAAAGAAACCGTTTTATTTGAGCTTGATCAATCATCAATATCAGATGGAGAATCAAAAAAACTTGATGATCTTATTCATAAGATCGAGTCATCGAACTTAATGCATCTCAGCATTGAAGGACACACTGACTCGAAAGGTTCCGCAAAATACAACAAAATACTTTCTGTTAAAAGAGCCATAGCTGTAAAGGACTATTTAGTTCAGCATGGAATAAGCGAGTCGAAAATATCTACGAAAGGATTTGGCGAAACCTCGCCTGAATTTTCAAACGATACAGAAATTCATCGAGCTCAAAACCGCAGAGCAAACCTAATACCCATGACAGGTAATTGATATGCGAGATATACCAAATTATTTAGATGACCCACAGCAAATATTATTCTGGGAGCTCGATGAATTCATTCTTCTGGCAATAGCATTTGGAGCCGGGATTATGGTGGGTTATCTCGGTGTATTGCTGGTGATGGGACTTGTTGGGATCAAGTTTTATCGCAAAATCAAAGACAGGCAAGCATCTGGTTTCCTTCTACATGCAATGTATTGGTATGGCGGTATGGGTTCAAAAGAATCATTTCCTACATCATTGCCGCTTTCATTTATTCGTCGTTTTTTTTAGAGCAGGATATGAACTATAAAAATTTTGCTTCAACATGGTTAAGCCTGCAGGCATCAAATCGATTTTTAAAATTAGTTATTATCGGTTTGGTAGGTTTGAATCTACTGACTGTTATCGGGTGGCTAAAAAAGGATTCCTCCGTAATATTGATTCCGCCTGAATTGTCAGAAAAGGCCGAGATAGCAAAAAATAAAGCGTCGGAAGGCTATAAAAAAGCTTGGGCAATGTATACCGCAACACTTATCGGAAATGTCACGCCAGAAAATGCGGATTTCGTCTTGGATTCTTTTGCTGGGATGGTAACAGGGGAAATTCGAGCGCTCGTAACTGAACAGATTGCCCAGGAACTGGATACCTTAAAGCAAGAAAAGGTTACATCGAGTTTTGATATTGTCAGGGTTACTTATGAACCTGAAACAGACAAGGTATTTGTGACCGGGAAAAACAGAATGACGGGTGCCGGAGGAAAATCTGACGCAACCGAACAAACCTTTGAATTCAAAATTGATGTAAAACAGTATTCACCAATTATTACTCAAATGGCTTCATATGAAGGCATGCCCAAATTATTAAGCGTTCTTCAAAAAGAAGAAGCAAAACAAAAAGCTGAAGAAGAACGCCAAAAAGCATTACAAAAAAATAGGAGCCAACCATGATGAAAGTTAAATTAATTATTAACTCTATGGCGATAATTGCATTTACTACCGCTTATGCCAATAGCGATTCACCGCCTCCACCAGAATTGCCCTTCGAAGCTGCTGATGGGTCATCCTTAACTTCTTATCAGAATGGTGAAGCCGATGACCTGGGCGCCTATGACAATAGCAATAATCAGGTGATAGTCGATCCCGTGTTCAAGCAGGCAACGAATCAAATAACGCCCCCTACGCACTTTCAACCGCGACAAGGGGTGCCGGATGAGCCGTTGTTACAGGATCAACAAACACAAATTCCACTGGAAGAGCCAAAACTCGCGCCGAAACCCAAAAAAAGACCAAAGGTTTTAGATAAAGCTCCTGAAAATTCAGCGGAAAATTCGAAAAACTCAAAAGGTCTCGATCTCGGTTTGCAATCAGGGATTACGATCAAGCCAAAACCGGGGCGGACAGAAAGCGTGATCATCGCCAAAGGTAAGCTTAATAGAATCGTTACGCCTTATGCGGAACCGAAAGTATTAACAGTGGACAATGTTGAAACAAAGGTCGACGGCTCTGCAATTTACATCGCAACCGATTCGGAATCTCCGGTGAGCATGTTTATATCGGACAGCGAATCTGGCAATGCGGCATCACTACAACTATCACCTCAAGAACTAGTCATGCCGGTAGAAATCAGAATCGAGGGCGATCCAAAAGCCAATACAAGTGAAGCAGGGTCATCGAAAAATGACAGGCTATTCAGACAGGACTCGCCATATATAACCGAGGTTAAATCAATTATGCAAAATCTCGGTAAGCAACAAATCCCGCAAGGATTCACCCTAGTAGATTTGACGGATGAATTGCGCGCGATGACCTTTTGCCATGACCCTGGTTTGACCTATTGGCCAGGTCAATTACTGTCAGGCCACGACTCAAGAATCGTTGTGCTTATCGCGCAAAACAATGGACTTTTGGCAACAACGTTTGAAGAGTCATTCTGTGCCAGCGAAAACACCATGGCGGTTGCAGCATGGCCGAAGGTTAGGTTGGAGCCTGGAGAAAAAACCGAGATTTATCTTCTATTACGATTGCCAGAAGGTAAAAGTGGCGAAGAAATCAGACCGGCCCTGCTCTAATAATTCTGGAGAATCATTATGATCGATCTTGAAAAGAAGACCGCCAAGGAAAAAATCATCGAATGGTATGAAAAGCTCGATCCTTCCAAGCGAAAGCAATTAACGTTATTCGGCGGGAGCGGTGCGTTGTTCATTGTGGCAGCAATTCTCATCTCGGCCACATCGGATAACACTTCTAATAACTTTCTTCAAAAACCCAGGAAAGTCGAATACACGTTGTTCAACGGCAAAAGCCCGCGTGACGTGTCCATTGATGCCATGGCAGGAAAAATAAAAAAACTGACCGAGGATTTTTCTGAGATTCGAGCCCTGTTTCAACGCCAGGATCAAAAAATTCAAGAAGCGTCAAAATCACTAAAAATGCAAACTGACGAGCTGAATCGCAAAACAGAGCGATTAGCGCAACAGACAGGCGATCTTATGCAGCAAATGAGCGCGGCACAAGAAAACCTGAAAAATCAAATCCCGCTGCCCGATGTGCCGCTGGATGACCAGGGCAATGAAAATGGAAAGGGCCGCGGGAAAAAAGGAGGCAAAGAGCTTCCTCAGCCAGATTTGTTAGGCCAACAAGGTCCTCCAGCCTCAAATGGCGATGTTTCGCCGGCAGAAACTGGCCCGAAAATTCGCGTGGTAACTGGTACCGGTGAAGAAGCACAAAAAAATGCCAAAAGCGGCTCCAGCTCTGATGCCGGCGCTGCCAAAAAACAGGGAGAAAAAAGAATCACTGAATATGTGAACATCAAAAAACCGTCAAGTAAAACCGGTATTCCAGACATGTTTTTACCATCAGGCAGTATTTTGAGCGGTACATTGGTTACCGGTCTTGATGCGCCTACATCTAACCAATCTCGTAATGATCCTTTTCCTTCTCTATTGCGGGTCAAGCATGAGGCAATTTTGCCTAACCGATATAGGATGGATATTCGGGAATGTTTTCTTATTGCCAGTGGTTATGGCGATTTGAGTGCTGAACGAGCATATATGAGAGCAGAAAGGATTTCATGTGTGAAGAAAGACGGCGCAATCATTGAAACAGCTATCGATGCGTACTCTGTTGGCGAAGACGGGAAAGCGGGTGTTAGAGGTCGATTGGTCAGCAAAAACGGACAAATCATTGCAAATTCACTGTTGTCTGGTTTCGTATCCGGGATTACCAATGCATTTGCTCCTCAGAAAGTCAGGGCTTATGCCAATGTAACGCCTGGCCAGGAACAGGTATTTCAGTACCCATCTCCCGAGATGATAGGAGGACAAGCGCTGATGGGTGGCATTAAAGGCGCTGCGGAGCAGATTGCTGATTATTACCTGGAAATGGCAAAGAACATCTTCCCAATTATTGAAGTTGATGCCGGCCGGAAAATCGACTTCATCATGATCCGCGGTATGTCGTTGTCACCGAAATCGAAATCCAATCAACAGGGATCGGGCATGGTTGGAAATCCACGTAATGCAGGTTCAAGTTACGGGGGCGGTAATGAGATGTATGGAAACGAAATGATGGGAAACATGATGAGTGGAATGCTCAGTAGTGGCGGACAGGGTGTTGGCGGTTATTTAGGTTCTCGTATGGGCAGCAGTTATGGCGGCTATCGACGCTAAATTAAATATTTTGGAGAAAATAATGTTGAAAAAGACATCGGTTTTGTTTGCCCTAGTTATGTTTTGGGGAGAAGCACATGCAGTAGGGATAGATGCGGCTCAGCCTAACAAACCAAAAGCAGACACTGAAATGACGGCAGAAGTCAAAGACATCATGCGTAGCGTCGACGAAGTGAAGCGATTACCGGTGACGGGATTATCGATGGTTAAGGCGGGTGAAAGAACGTTCTTGATCACGGATAACGGTCATTTTGTCGTTGCGGGTAATTTCAAGCTAGTTGATATGTGGCAAGGAAAGGTTATTGGATCAGTATCAGATACCAAAGGCATTGACAAAGTAGACTTGAGGAAAATTGGCCTAAATCCAGATGAACTATCTACGTTCGCCATAGGCAAAGGCAAGAAAGAGGTGACTATATTTGTAGACCCTCAATGCAACTATTGTCACGACCTTATTGTTCAGCTTGAACCGTTGAGTAAAGAGTATTCATTCAAGTTGGTCTTGATCCCTGTTCTCGGAAAGGAATCAGCTGAGATCAGCAAAAAGCTGATATGCAATCAAGATAAAGAGCAATCTTTGAAGGCGTTGATTGCGAAGGATTATGCCAAACTACCAGCACTGGTTCGTAAAGAAGGGTCATGTGATCTAAAACCGCTGCAAAAAGCAGTTGTAGCCACTAAATTGCTGGATATTCAGGGAGTACCTTTCATCTTTTTACCATCAAAGAACACATTCAAAGGTGGCGTGCCATCATTCAAAACATTATTGGAAAAAGACCTTGAGGATGAAATCAATGGTAGATAATCGACACTTCAAGTCTATATTTTTGGCTTTGTTTGCGGCGCTTTTAAATGGGTGTTCGTTCTTAGGAATTGGACAAGGAGACTTTTCCTGTCCAGGTGGTGTTGATGGGGTGCGCTGTATGTCAGCACGTCAGGTTTATCAAGCCACCGAGTCTTCGGATTACGTAAAAACGATAGCGGAATCCGATAAGTCTGAGACGGGAAAAGCAATCGTCACCGGTCATATTCAGAACGGAACCAGTCAGGTGGCAGTGCCAAGTATCGAGCAACCGATTCCAATAAGAACGCAGGCCAAGGTGATGCGTATTTGGATGGCGCCTTGGGAAGATGATGATGGCGATCTCCACGCTGACGGATATATGTACACAGAAATTGAGAGCAGGCGATGGAATCTTGGGGATCGTTTTCGATCGCCTGGAACGGCGATATCTCCTTTATCGGTTCAAACACCCACATCAGGAAAATAACGAAACACTTCAACAAAAAAACCGAACCTCGTGTTCGGTTTTTTTATGCTCGGTCGAAAGGCGGGTAAAACAGATAGCCTTTAGATTCTCCACCGAAAGAGCATCTATTTTTGACATCTTTCGAGCTTAAACAAAGTTGATTTTTTCTAGAAAATGAACTTGTTCCGGAACAGAACCCCAGTCGGCGAATTGCAAATAGCTGGCCACCTTAATCAAGCATATTTTTGGAGTTGTAAATCATGAAACAATTGAAAGCCCTTTTTGCTAACAAAGCTGTTGTTGCTTCTACCGTGGCTGCTGCCGCTCTCTTGTCTACCGACGCGATGGCTGGTACTGGCGGTACCGAATTCGACGACATCTACACTCTGTTAGTAGGTTGGACTCAAGGTACTTTGGGCAAAATCATTGCTCTGGGTATGTTCATGGTGGGTTTGTCTGCCGGTATCATCAACCAATCTATCGTTGCTGTTGTTGTTGGCATCGGTGGAGCGCTGGCTCTGTACTACGGCCCAACCGTCATCAGCGGTGTTGTTTCCGCTTTGGTGTAACTCCAACGGAAGCGCCCGTTCTAACCGGCGGGCGCAGCAGTAAATTGTTGTTAGTTGTACCCCCAAAAAGGTCGCTCATTGTCATTGGTGAGCGGCCTTTTTTTAAAAGCTCAACAAGAAACAAAAGAGGCCGAAAAACAGCGCCTTTCACCGCGATGCAAATAAATACATCCCTCTAGAATGGATTTAGTAGCCAAAAACATCAGGGGAGCATTTTGTGGGTGCATTTGTATATGAAAAGCAACTCAAGCGTCATACGCTGAGCGAGCTTGTACCAGTCGAGTCATTTGATGAAGAAACGTCTTTATTCACAATGGCTGATGGATATATTGGATTTGGTTTTATCTGTAAGCCATTGCCTGGTGGCGACGACTCAATAACTCAACGTCTAAACGTTCTCTTTTCGTTTGACTATCCCAAAGAAAGCTTCATTCAAGTAATGTTGATGGGGTCTCAAGACATTCGGCCAACCCTGGACAAAATCAAGCACATTCGAGACACCAAGGATGAAGCATTGAAACAATCGATGAATAATCGATTGAAGATGTTAACCGATGGTTCTAGCCAGGCGATTAGTCTTCATGCTCAATCATTCATTCGAGAATACAAGACGATATTCACCATCAAAGTACCTCTCGAAAAGAAGAACCAGCTTCCAACTCAGCATGAAATCTCTGCGGCAAAAGATCTCCGGCTATCGTTCGAACAAACCTTGAAATCGGCTGGGTTTCTTCCGCAAACCATCGATGCCGAAATGTACTTGCGCGTGGTTGGGCAAATTCTGCATTGGGGTCCATCTGCAAACTGGCGTTCGCCGGCCCCGTATTACGATGACACATCTCCCATCAACGAGCAGTTGAGCGAATATGACGACATGTTGCAAACAAATTCCAACGGCGTGTGGTTAGGTGATAAACGGCTAAGGATACTGTCCCCTGGACGCTTGCCGGCACAGATGAGCCTGCAAAATATCCGAAGAATGATTGGTGATCCATTGACTGGTAATCGAGGAATTCACGGAAATTTTTTTATCAACTTGAATATCTTCATTCCCGACAATGCTGTTGAGAAACAAAAAGCGGATAAAGAGCGGAACGTAATCAACTACCAGGCATTCGGTCCTATGCTGAAGTTCAACCCCAAATTGATCTTCAAAAAAGAAAGCTCAGATCTTTTGTTTAAGTCCATCAATGACGGCGACAGGATTCTCAAGATCAAATTATGCGTCGGTTTATTCACTGATTCACTTGGGCAAAGCGAAACACGGCTAACAGAGGCTCAAACCTATTTCAGTGAAATCGGTTGGGCCATGAAGGAAGACAAGTTTTTAACGCTTCCAATGCTGGTCAATTCGATACCCTTTTGTGCCGATCTTCAAGCCGTAAAGTTTTTGCAAAGATATAAACGTTGCGGCTCAAAGCATGCGGTTGAATTTTTGCCAATCGTTGCCGACTGGAGTGGGACTGGGACGCCACAATTGACGTTTATATCGCGTGGAGGACAGATCATGAATATGGATATATTCGATTCGAATACGAACTACAACACCTGTGTTGTTGCCGCATCAGGTTCTGGTAAATCGTTCCTGACGAACGATATCATCACGTCTTATATCAGCTCAGACGCCAAATGCTGGGTAATCGACATCGGGCGGTCATACGAAAAACTGACAAAGATGATCGGAGGCGACTTCGTTGAGTTTGGTGAAGATAGTGAAATTTGTCTGAATCCATTTCAGATCATCAAAAACTATAACGAAGAAGCCGATATGTTAGTAGGCATCATCGTATCAATGGCTGCCATGGAAGACAAGCTGTCGGACCTTCAGCATGCCCGGTTACGTTCGATTCTGAAAGAATTGTGGGACGAATATGAAAGCTCGATGACCGTTGATTTGGTAGCAAACAAGTTGCTCGAAGATGAAGATCGGCGGGTTGTAGATATGGGGCATCAGCTATTTGCCTTTACAACTCAGGGTGAATACGGTCGATTCTTTAACGGCGTGAACAACGTGAACTTCAACAAATCACTAACATGTCTTGAGCTTGAAGAGCTAAAAGGCAGGAGTCACTTGCAACAAGTTGTACTGTTGATCTTGATTTATCAAATTCAACAGGCGATGTACCTCGGTAATCGTGATCAAAGGAAAATTCTGATCATTGACGAAGCCTGGGATTTATTGGCGAAAGGCAATATCGCGCGGTTCATTGAGACGGGCTACCGTCGGTTCCGGAAGTACAACGGAGCGGCCATAACGATTACTCAATCGCTTAATGACCTTTACAGCTCACCATCAGGCATTGCAATTGCAGAAAACTCGGCAAACCTGTACTTGCTGTATCAAAAACCAGAAACGATTGAATCCATTAAACGGCAAAACCGCTTAATGATTGGAGAAGGTGGCTACACCTTTCTTAAATCGGTTCATACGGTAACAGGACAGTATTCGGAAATATTTTTCGTTACCAGTTATGGCGTTGGAATCGGTCGTCTTATGGTTGATAAGTACACAAAACTTCTCTATTCGACTCATCCGAACGATATCAAAAAGATTGCGGAAAGAACCAATCGAGGCATGACAACTGCCGAAGCGATCGAAGACATCCTATTATCAGACGAATAGCGAATAAGCATTAAATCTTAATAACTCAGCAAGAGAAATACCATGGCGGAAAATACTCAAAATCGACTCAGCAGAGAAACTGCTCTTAGAAGAAACTTCATTCAAAATTGCCGGAATAGCAGGATTCACGAAAAATCAAACTTTTCTGAAACTGTGCTAAGGATCTATCGACGTAGGTTTAGAGAAGTATCAAGGGCGGCTTATTTGACAAGGTTCTATTGTAGTAACGGCCAAGGTTTCGATGTTGAGCAACAAATTACAAAAGAAATGACCGCAATGATCAAAGATGTAAACGAAAACATTGCGAAAAAAATCGTTGTCGCAGACCAACTCATCAAAAAGGCGAACATTAAGGTCGGCGAAGCCCAGTACGAAAGCGTCAACGTAACGATCATCGATCCGATTGCCAAGCTTTTCTTGAATACGCTTAATGCGGCACGGGATTTGGAAGAGAAACTCAGAGCATTGTGGTTAGCTTGCCAGTTGGATGACACGCAAAAGCGTCAAGCTTTGGCCGAAATCGAGAAAGAATTTACTGATGTTCACCAACGCTGCAGGGCGCTGATGGAGGGCGTGAAGAATCGATTTTATGAACAAAGAAGAGCTAGGGAAATTGCAAGGGATGCTTTAAGCGGTTCAACGTCTGAAGAAATTGCTGTATCTGAAACCGAAATCATCGAGGCAATTGAAAAAGATACAGATGTTGACGAAAGCGATTCCTTGCCAGCGCCTGAAAAAAAATCCGCAAAGAAAAGCCAGTCAAGCTCAGCAGGCGTTTCTAACCTACCTGTCGATGCCTTGAGTGCTGACGAAAACTTATCAGACACAACCGCGTGATAAATCGACTCCTGCCTTATGTGGTGGCCGCCTCTCTAGTCGGCCATATTACGCATGTACATGGTAGCGAAAGTGAAGGAACTAATTTTTTCGGTGTTTCAGATGGTCGCGAACAAATCTCTGCAATACCTCACAATGCCCCCTTTTACGAAAACAAGGAAAGGGGGTGGTTCTGGTATGAAGATCCCTTGTCCGATGAAGTCAATGATGTCGAACAATCCATCCAAGAGCCTCCGCCGCTAACTACGCCTGAGAAAAAAGAAAAACCGACGCTCGCGAAACCATTTGAGCCAAAGCCCCTGTCTTCGGAATGGTTTCGGAAAAACATGGAGAAATTTAGGGATAAAGCTATTGATGATCCAACCGCTGAAAACGTATCGACGTACATGTACCTGCAGCGCGTCATGCTGGATAAAGCTGAAAAATTTGCCGATGCATCTCAGAAGCTGATGATGATGGACGCGGTTCTGGATGAAAACGCAAGGCGGCCGATTGCAACTTTCGGGGCATTTGCCAAAGACGATATGTCAAACCGTGGCACCCTAAAAGCAGCTAAGAAATTGGCTGCGCAAGCCGGCATTTGGTTTTTCTATTACAGCACCTGCGAGTTTTGCGTCAAAGAAGCCGGAGTTTTGAAAGGCCTTATGAATGCATTCGGATTCAAAGTTCTGCCGATCGCACTTGATGGTTTGCCTCTTCCGGGAGGAGCGTTTCCGGAGTTCACGACCGATCATGGACAGGGCAAAAAACTAGGCGTTGAGACAACTCCTGCCTTATTTCTGGTCAAGCCCGGTGAAAACGGCGGCGCTATTCAAATAGGTCAAGGACTGTTATCTGGTGACGAGATTATTCGCCGTGCCATTGCACTTTCTCATGAAAACGGTTGGCTCGATAACGATGAATACGACGAAACCTTAAACGTGACACCTATCCAGGTTGATAACGAGACGATCAAGAGTATTGATGAAGACACCATGGATAAGCCTGGTGAACTGGTAAAAATCATTCGAAATAATTTAAAGAAAAAAATGTGACCTTAGGACCAACAAAGTAGTCGATCAAAACAATCAACCTCAAGAAGACATTAAATCCCTATTAGCAGATCACGTTCTAATGGATCTGATGAACGAAAGGAAAAGTGAACATCGGTGGAAATGGATCAAACGATTTACCTTTTCCACGATCGGCGCCTTACTATTTGCTGTCTATCTAGCGTTTTATGCGAGCAGTTTGGGCTACAGACTAATTCCTAATACGGAGATAGTTGGCGTTGTGAATGTATCCGGCTCAATCGGGTCAGGTCAGCTGGCCTCAGCAGAAGAATTGGTACCGACTGGAAAAAGCCTTCAATTCGCCCAAGGTGAAGCCTGGTCGGGTCAATTGGAGCGGTCATTACAGGTTGGGATCTTCATAAGTTGGCCGAAAAATTTGACGTAACCCAACGAGTCTATGCATCAGTAGTCCACAAAAATATGATTAACCCCTTTGTGACTATGTCAAAAGAGTCCGAAGCCAAAGCCCAGGAAATGGTCAACCAGATGGCTGTAGTATTTGCTGACGAATTTAAAAGTAAACGAGGCGCTAAGTTCAAGGAAAGATTCGATTATACGACAGGCGAAATATGGGGAGGCGAAGAAGCGTTAGCCATTGGCCTAATCGATGAAATCGGTACGATCGAGGGAGTGGTGAGTAATGAATGGCATGCCAAAACACACGATTTTGGACCAACTAACCAAGCCAAGGGATTTCTTCCTCAGCTTGGAACAAAAGCAGTTGAAAAAGTCTTGGCTCTAGTCGAATAACGACGACAACCTGTGACTAAGTAGAGTTTTAGCCGGCGATCCCCGTGTCAAATTACCCTTTCTCCAAGGCGAAAAACCCACGCTATAAGCCAGAGGCTTTAGCAGTGGGCGGATTCATGCGAGCAAATTTTGACCTGATCGATTATGTGATTGCTTAATTTTTGGCTCTTTTGAAGGCGTGAACACCCAAATAAGACTTCGAAAAATCAAGAATCTCCGAAAAAGACGCTTAAAAACAGTGTCTTTCGATAATACATGTTGATGAAAACTTCTGCATAGTAGACTTTTATACATCGACTTGTAATATGTTTATGAAGGCTTTGCAGAACCCACTTTACACACCTGTTTTTACCCCGGTTTTTCATCTTGCAGAGGCAAAAATTGTCGGGCTGGATGTGCAAGTCAAGATAGGACAAAAATTTCTAAGTGATTTAGAAGTTTTTAATGTTCTTGAGTCAAGTAATGAAAAAAACTTACTTCCCCAAATCAGCGAATACTTACAGCATTGGTCAGAAATGTCTGGCGAGAGGCTTTATCTATCATGGTCTGTCAATATCCACATGGGCAAAAAGAGGCTGGGAATTTTTCTTGAAAAATTAGCTCACCACGTGCCACTTAACCAAGTTGAAATGATGTTAAACATGCAAGTTATTAATGCTGAGGGTGTTATGCCCCATCAGACGGAGCTTTTAGAATGGTTTCAAAATCTTGGCATAAAAAGAGGATTATCAAACGCTAGACCATTAGATTTCAATTTGAGCGATTTATACGAATTCGTTGATGTTTTAAAAATAAAAAAAGGTGTCATCAGAGAAATGCAAGAAGACACCTATTCAGCATCTCAATGTCATTTGGTCATTGAAAAGCTGAATGTCAAAAATATCAAAATTGTTGCCGATGATCTTTATTCAAAATCAGATGTGACCGGTGCCATTCTGATGGGGATCAAATATGGACAGGGTTATTTTTTATCAAGAAACCATCCTTTGCCTAAGCCTGTTAGGAAGCTGAAAAAAATCCAAGGCAATCCTTATTGCGATCGAAAAATCGATTTTTTCCCTGACTTAGCATGGGTTTGATTTATGTCAAAACTGTTACTAATCCTGTTGCCGCTTTTTTGGGTGAATCCGGCTAATGCCAACCTGGACAATGAAATTAAAGGGATGTTTACCGACATGATCAACGTCACTCCGGGAGGTTCCTATGAGACACAACGGAGAGGCGTAATTACTGGTGGCGGAATCACGATGCGTAATAAGGTTGTTCACCCAAACCTGATCTCATTTGTGCCACCAAGCGCAAGAGGCGGATGTAATGGTATCGATATGTTTGCAGGCTCATTCTCATTCATCAATGGAGCCCAATTCACTCAGTTGGCAAGAAGCATTGCCCAAGCCGCGATTGGATATGCATTCCAGCTTGCAATCGAGGGTATGTGTCCAACTTGCGCCCAAGTCATTTCTAAACTGCAAAGCGAAATCGCAAAAATCAACGCTTTGATGAGAAATTCCTGCGAAGCGGGTAAAGCAATCGTAAATGCTACCGGTCTTCAAAATTGGGCTCACGAACGCAGACGGGAAGCATCAACAATCAACACAGGCCTTGGATTTGTCGATGACTATTTCAATTCAGAAGAAAAAAACGCAAGTTCACCTACACAGGTGCTTATTCAAAATGGTCGTTCTGACGAAATTACCGGCAATGTGGTGTATGAGGCATTAACTGAATCGAATGCGGCGAACTGGTTTGTGAATGGTGACGATCAAATCAAAATGACTTTGATGAGTTTAACGGGAACGTTGATTATCAGTAAAAAGGATGACGGAAGCGATGTGAAATATGACTTCAGACAACCGATCGTCAAAGTTAGAGATTTGATCGAGGGCGGCTCCATTGAGATTTATAAATGCGAATCCGGAGAATGCTTGTTGCCTAGCGGAGGAGAGAAAGAAACCATCACAATCCAAGGTATGCGTTCCCGAGCGAAAGCGATGGTATGGGGCACGGGCCCACAATCAACCGGTACAGGCGGCATTATTCGCAAAATGACTAGCCGCGACACGAATGATGCATTTACGGCTGATGAGCAGAGATTTATCGAAGCATCATCCCCTGGTGTTTATGGGTTGTTAAGAGGTGCAGCGGCTGAACCGCAGTCGGCTGGCCTAATCGCAGATCGTTTGGTGGATGTCGTGGCATCAGAATTAACAAACCGCATTGTCGAGGAAATGTATGGTGTGGTTGATAACGCAGTTAAAGGTACTGGCCGACCACTCGATTCATCCATGCTGGCTGTTATGCGCGATGTTAGGGATCAGATCAAAGAAGAAAGACGGATCACAGGCGAAAGCATTGCCGGCATCAATTCATTAATTCAATTGCAAAAAAGTATCAAAGACAGCTTGCGCACACCAATGAACAACAGGGTTCATTAAGACCATTAGCAAAAGGTATTTTTATGGCTTACGAAGTATTAAGTATTGGTGACGCAGAAATGCTTTACAACACCTTCCAAGGTGCTGCGATGATTTTCGGTAATGGAAGTTTAACCAAACTCATTCGCGCCGGTGCAACGCTAGGCGTTCTTTTAGTATCCATCAATTACTTGACCAATCAGGAATTCCCGCTCCGGTATTCATTGATTGGTTTGATTGCGTATTTAGTCCTGTTCGTGCCAAAAGATACCGTTGTTATCGAGGACGTATATACCGGGCAGGTAAGAACAGTTGCCAACGTTCCGCTCGGCATTGCTGCACCGATGTCCATTATTTCGACCATGGGCGTAAAAATGACAGCCATGTTTGAGACCGCATTCTCGACACCGTCAGAGGCCAGCTTATTGGAAAACGGGTATTTGAATGCGCTTAAAACCCTAATGAAACTACAGAACCTGGCTCTTGGAACCGCTGGCTCAGATAGCGACCTATCAGGATCGGTTGGGGAAACGATTGACACATACATTGAAAATTGTGTGATGCTGGATTTGGATCTTAACGAAAGTGATCATGAAGTCACCAAAGAAACGCTCCTTAAATCAACTGATTTACTCGATGCAATCAAAACATCATTCGTCAACGTCGATATCTTAGTCAAACTACCTTCCTCACCTCCGCAGGGCGAACAGAAATCCTGCAAAGACGCTTACGCTGCATTGATTTCATATTTGAGAGGACAGGACTTCGTTGACCAAATGGATCGGTATGTTTCAGGCGTTTTAGGGATAACTGATGCATCTGTAAGAGCATCTGAAAAAATCGATCAGGCTAAAGCCGCTCTCAATATCGCTGGGCAAGATTCGCAAACTTACATGGAAAACGCCTTATTAAAATCTTATCTTGAAGATGGGCGGGCAGCTTTCATTCATCGGCCAGCCAAAGAACAATTAAAGCAACAATGGGCGGCTGAACAAACCATGTTCAACGAAATCGCCAGACCATTGATGGCATTTGTTGAAATGTTCACTGTGGCGATATCGCCGATTGTGGCCTTTCTGACCACGTTAGGGCCTATCGGGATGACTATGATGGTCAGGTATATCCAGCTCATGCTTTGGATATCGCTATGGGGTCCATTGATGGCGGTATGCAACATGTATATCATCGTTGTCACAACCAGAGCTCTTGAGGCCGTAGCGAACTATGCTGGTTCCAATGGTACAGGTCTTGATGCGATGGTCATGCATGACCAGGTATTTGAAACCATTGAAACGTGGTTATCGGCTGGCGGGATGCTGGCTTCAAGCGTCCCCGCACTTGCACTCATGATCGTTTATGGCGGATCTGTTGCAGCAACAAACTTGTCTGGAAAAATGACATCTGCCGCATCTAGCAGCGTTAAAACAGGAGCGACTGCCCCTGATCCGATCAAAATTGATTCTCCTATGACGCTGGGATCAAAATCCGAATACTCACCGAACACAGGGCCAAAGAAATCGGGGATGGCCGACACCACGTTCTCAACATCCTCGACATTCGGAAGGGCGGCGCAAAGCGCTACGGCCTCGCTACGAAGTGCAAGTTCGTCCGCAAGTCAGACGCTTAGCAGTTCCTTGCAAACCTCTCAAAAATCGGGAACCACTAGCTCTGATGCAAATTCCATCATGAGTGCTTTGAGCAATTCTACGGCTGAATCGGACCGTTGGGCTGCATCTACGGGAAGAACGATTGCCGACAAGGTAGGACGGACAGATGCGGAGAAGGAAGCGATAACCACCGGTGTAAGTTCGGCCATTTCTGCTGGTCTTAGCACGGGCATGGGTATTCAGTCTTCCTCTATCGGTGCCTCCGGTAACGCTCAACTACAGTCTCAGGTCGGAATGGATGCGGGAAAATCGAAAGAATTGTCCGACGCTATCCAAAACGTTTGGAACCGCGAATACTCAGGCAGTACTCAAGTTCAGAAAATGCAGCAAAGTGCTCAGCAACATCAAGACCAAACCTATTTCGGTTCGGAAGAGATGAAGGGACATGCAGAACAGTACCTAAGCCAATTGCAAGCCGTGAGCCAGGCCAGCGAGACATTCAGCCAAACCGCGTCTATGCAAGACTCTTCTGGAAAATCGCTATCTATGTCTTACCAAGATTTGGCGAGACGCCTTAACAATTCTGGCGCGATTGTGGACATCAATCTGGCAAATCAAGCCATTGCAGAAAGCATGGGGGGCGAGGCTTACCAAAAGCTATCTGACGATGCTCAGTATGATATCAATCGATCTAGTGCCAGCGGCATATTTGGTGATGATAGAGAGGCGTTGGCTGGCTTTTTGAAACTCAACCAAGCCGATCCGATAAAAGCGGCGGAAATTGTAAACAAAGCACTAATGCCAACATCCAGTGGATCTGGAGTCGATATTACGCCTACACAATTCCAAAACGACCAAAAAAGCATTAAGGACATCATGGGGGATCAATCCGCTGATGACATTAAATCCTTGGCTGAGGATTGGAGCGAAAGCCAAGGCAGTGATGGCGAAGGCAAATCCTCTAAAGCAGGTAAAGGCACTACGATTGAAAAACCTGAGTTAGCGGGTAATCAATCAAAACGCGGAAATAATGATTCTGAATCTGAAAGCAATGGTAGCTATCATAAAACCTCAATGAAACACCAGACACCACACGCGTCAGAACACCAGGCTCATGGCACAAAAACTAGCCACACCGCTGAACCGAAACAGGCGTTAATAGATCATGTCGGCGGCAATAAGCATGGTTCTGGGTACACTTCAGACCTCAAGCAAGCCGCAAAACAGATCAAACCAGTGACCCTATCGGCAGAAGATGATTCACGCAAAGCGGAGATCGATTCTGCTCTTAAAGGCGGAAACCTTGGCAAAGCAGATGATGTTCGTCAGAAAATCGAAAATGGCGGCAAAATCGATAACAGCAAGGACATGTCTGAGATGGCTGGTAGAGCTTTCCGAAACGAAGGATCGTTGCTTTATGACAGCACAGTTACCCCGGTAGCCAAAACCGCTAAATCGGCGATGACCGGTCTTCGAGAAGGTATTGAAACAGCTGAAGATTACATTAATAACGCAGTATCAGGCGCATTATCGGATTCGAGTGACAAACGGCCAATTCAACCAAGTGATGTTTCAGATAACGACTTACCACCAATCCCTAAAAAATAGAGGAAATCATGTTAAGACCCAAAAACAAATTAAACAAAAAGAAATCAGCCGAACTTGGTTTGAAATACAAAATGCAACTGGATCAAGCAAAAGCGGAATTCGAGAAAAAAGAATTTGCTAGTAAGAGTGAAGATGGCAACGTGAGTGTTATCGTAAACGGCATGCGGGAAATCAAACAGTTATCCATCGCTGATGAGTTCTTGAAAAATTCTCACGAAACAGTCGAAGCAGCCTTGACTTCGGTAGTAAACAAAGCATTGTCAGCGGTAAGAGAAGCAAACAAACAACTGACCGCCGATGTTGCTGAACAATTCAACGCACAGAACGGCATCACAGTTAAATAAGGACGGTAATGATGAACAAATTTTCACTGGCCTTTTTGGCTGTATCAGCGGTATCCACGGTAAACGTATTTGCGGACCATGGCCTTCAAATCGACGAGCCAAAATTGATCGATGCCGGAGGAGCCGTTCAACTGAAAAATGGTGATATTCCGATGCCGTCTGAGATTGAGCTTCAAGCCCCGCCAATATCGACCGAACAATTGTCATCGGTACCGGGAAAATTGAATACGATCGGCCCAGCTCCAAGTGGACAGGTACCGATGTTCATGAGAGAAACCACAGATGTTAAGCCAGGCAGTCTCCCTCCAGAACTGCAAAAAATGCGAGACGAATATATCGCCAAACAACATGCGGAAAACAAAAAGGAAGAAACAAAAACCAAGCGTTCTTCCTCTGGCAAACAAAATAAAAAGTGACTTTGCCCTCCTTTTTCAATATATCCCCAATTTTCACTTGATAGCATTCATTTTAAGGAAAAGCGAGATCAGCCGCTGCGGCGGGCGCTATCCCAACCGGTTGCCAAATCCCGGTTTCTCGCGTAAAAGCGATGAAAAAACTACTGTTAGGACTATTGGCAGTTTTGTCACTGACGGCGGCCTATGATCAAAATTCCGTTCCGACTGTTAATGGTTTGCACCTTGGCGATAGCTACAGTCAGGTGGTGTCAATTTTAGGTAATGGCGAAGCATTCGGCATGAGCCAACCGTCGACCGCCACCAGAACGTTCAATCTCCGCTTCCCCGGCCAATACTTCGACAGCGAGACCGGCTTCCACTACAACGGCCAGCGTTACTACGATCCGTTTGTTTTAGCCAATCAGTGAAATAAAGGAGTGTTATCGTGAAAGTCCAGCCAAATAAACTTGATGACTTTCGGCCGAATTCAACTGTTTCACGATATCGATCAAATTGCTTTCAAGTACGACCTGTTGAATTTTGCCGTGATCCAAAACTTCCCGAGTGCCGGCAGCCAGGCACAGCGTGAAAAAGCATGAAGTGAAGTTTCTTACAATGCTGGTACCAACATCAGAAGTGGAAAAATAGCTGTTGCACAAGCCATAAAACTGATCATCGTCAATATAGGGCGTACATTCGGTAGCTTGACCGGTGTACACCCTCGGATCGAAGCTTGGGGCAATGCTTCTGAGCCTGCGGTTAACGAACAAGATTTCTTGCTTGTCATTAGCGCGACGAGCAGGGGTAGTAGATATCGACAAAACTTGCCAATGGCCATGGGTTTTATCCAGAACGGCATAATAACCTTCGCCCACTGGGTGGGAAACGATAATGAGCTTTGGCGCCTGTTGTTGGATGATCGGATCGATCAGAGCGACAGTGCTCCCTGAGCATCCGGATAAGATGCTAATCATCAAAGTTAAAAAGTAAAACCAGGCTAACTTTTTCATGTGTGCCCCTTACTGAACAATTACACCTCGATTGAGCGTGTATGGCGTAGTTTCTTTTTGGGCTACCCTGAGATATGCCCATTCCGGCAGATTCTCAGAAATCCGTTGGAAAAATTGAGCATAATCGAAATCAGGTATTTCCGTACCTTCGACATAATGTCGCTTTCCTGCAAAGAAACCTTCCTTGTCATACTCATTTGTGATTTTTACAAGACCAATTGATTGTTGCTCACATGGCTTTTCATAAACATAAGCTTCCTGACCAGTGACAACTTTCTTTATTGTCATACGACCTTCCCATTGCAGTGCTGTTGCAGAAGGGACAGGAGCATGGATCTGGCAGGACCAGTTTTCACATAACGGGCCGTTGACTCGAATCCATCTCGGCCGTAGCGTCCTGTCGAACGCATAATGATCGTCGTATTCCTCAATTCTGGTCTGATAATCCGTGCCAAGAGCTCGCGTAATGGCTCTTTCCACATGTTCGCTCATTTTTAGTTGGGCATCTAGCTCGTTTGAAACCTCGGTCAATGGCATAGCCACAGCAAGATAATTTGCATTGTCAGCAATATTTTTGGGTTTTGCAGAGCCAACAGACTCCAGAAAAAGTGCAGCTGCGATACCTATATCGGCGCCGTGAGAAGTAATTGCTCCGTGGACAGGTCTGCTGGCAACAGCCAATCCAACAGAGGCAGCATTCAATACAGTCTGATCTGAAGCTTTTCCAGGATTCTGAGAACTTGAAGATCGTGCAGAAACGCGGGTAATTTTGGCATCAGGGTTAAATGGATTTTGGGCGTAAGTTTTCACGCCTGGGGATCCGCAACCAGTCAGTAAAAAAACAGCAGAAAAAATAATCGGGTAAATACAATTTTTCATCAAGTCCATATGCTCGTCAGTAATAAAGACCGGGACCATCATCCGCATCCATATCCATTGGTCCCAACAAACAGCCGTTAGTTGCAGCATCGGTCCGTGACAAATAAAATCCCGGTTTTGGGATAGCGGTCAAGTGATTGACCACAGAGTGATCGCCTTCTCCATCTTCTTTCAGATCGTTTAAGTAAAATTGTGACTTATCGATATATGCAATAGATCTGCGTGCTATTCGACGATCGATTACCGTCGAGACAAAGCCAAGTTTTACTATTAAAAATGTTTTTAGATAATTCCAAAAATTAATGATTGCTTCCATAAATTAGAACCTGCCATTTTATGAGCAAGACTGCCGGGTATTTCCATCAAAACTGGATAACGGAATAATCAGATAACCCTTTCTTCGCTTTGCTTCCATGATTTGTTGACCTGCCTCTATGGCCTCTTCCTTTGATAAATACCAGTCTTTTTTAACTGTTCCAGGAGATCCCTTTCTTCCCCATTCGCGCACCAAAGACCAATCCCCAAGAATGCCTGGGGAAACGGAAATCTGGTAAAAACGGTGCATATTCTTTAAAGAATCGTGGCGTTCGAGGTAGGCCAAAGACATAAAACCCTATTTTCTTATGGGGACTTTACAATTTTGTCAGAGTACAAACTGAATCAATGGCTGTCAACAGATGCAATGAATGAATTGTCATGACGAAGAGGGCTATATAAAGATTTTTCCACCTAACCTGAATTTACGGTAATTCATTGAAGAAATTATAGCCGCGGTGAAAGACTGGATTTTTCGGTCTCTTTATGAATCTATACCACTGAAACAAAAAAGCCAACCTCAAGCATTTAAGGTTGGCTTTTGAGTCTTTCGAATTCCAACGGAAAAATCAGCCTCCAAGCATTAAAGCATCATTTTCCGTTTTTTCCTTGAAGGATTCCCAAGCATAAGAACCAATCAAGGCCTTTCGAACACCGAGTTTTGAATTCAGCCCCCAAGCATATCAAGCATATAAGGCTTAGTTCTTCACTTGGCTAGTGCATCGCTTTTGGCTTTCGTCATCCCCCAAGCATTAGAGATGATCGAAATGCTTTCGGCAAGTTCATTATACGCGAGCGTTTTGTGCAGACCGAACCATGTCTGCGGCCATTGCATCACCGATATGTCTCAGACCTTGAGCCAATAAACCGATCATTTTTTCTTCGGCGGCTTTGCTTTCTGAGTCTTCCATGAGGATTGCTTTAGATCCGTGTTTCATGACGGATTTAAGCTTTTTGCCCAGGACACCGGGCATTTGCATGGCAAAATTGTCAAAGTGTTCGGCAGTTTGTTCGACAATGGCTTCAATATCGCTACCGTCACGAATGAATGAATCAGGAGCCTTGTGATCTGGAGCAAAAACGAAAGCGGTTGATGCTTGATTTGCTGAAACGTTGGCAACGCTGATAATTATGCTAACTGGGTCTACATCGGCGGCGCCGCAGATTAAAGCGCCAGATGCGATGGTGGCTTTTGCTAGAGTGAACTTGGCCTGTCTCCTTGTGTTCGAGGCAGGGACTTTGAGGTTATTAGATCGTGGAGGGCTGGCAGATTTTATTTGCTAGTCACGCGACTCTGGTAATCCCGCTGTCCCTGACAAATTGTCATGGATCGGTGACTTTGCTAACCTGCATATGCAGGGCATCGTATAGATATTTTATCATTTTCAAACTCAGAGGACTGATGTGCCTAGAACCACCCAGACAGCATACTTAATTCCAAAATTTATAGACAAATGCCAACAGACTTTACATTGTGATTAGCATGAGCATCGCTATAATGCCGTATTCTTTTCAACTTTCAGTGTCGCTCCCTGTTAAGCGACTGGCAAGATGGTATAGATATTGCCTTATGTTTGCCCGTTATATACAAATTTCTGTCAACTGGTTTGGAGTATGGTGATGAAAAATAAACTATTCATTGTTCTAGTATTATTGTTCGGAGTGTTAGTAGCCTGTAGCGAGATAAAATCGCATCCGATGGATATGAGCGTAGCCGTGCGAAACGCGGGAACCAAAGCCGATCATGAGGCGCTGGCTGAGCATTATGATGCAACAGCGAACGAAATGCAGGCCAAAGTTGAGGAACACAAAAAGCTTCTCGAACAATATCAGGCGAAAAGTTATTTGTATGGCAGACAAGCACCAATTTTTGAACAACACTGTCAAACTTTGATAGGCGTCTATCAGAACGCCGTAACCGAGAACCACGCGATGGCCGAGTTGCATCGGACAATGGCGCAGTAATAATGTTAAGAGTCTTGGTGCGCTTTTTGGCGTAAGGGCGCACCAATTCAGGGCGAAGTAACTATGAAATAATACTTGCTGGGGTGTCATTCGATAACAAAAACACATGATTTTTCTGAGACTTGGATATTATCCGAGCTTTTAACAGGTTTTATGCACGTTGTTGGTGTAATAATCTTTGTTTTGGTGCGTAATTGCCCTTTGTTGAACTTTTTCATGGCATCCGACATCTGGCGCTTTTGCTGCACTGCTTGTTATTCGGGATTTTTCCGTAAACGAAAAAATCCTTTTCATCGATTCTTTAATATGTAGACCGACAATCAGTGCATGATCGTTCCGTTGCTGGTATTATCACGGAATTTGCTGGCGATCTGACTATAGGACTGGCTACGGATCCGGCTGTGCGGCATTTGCAATACGATGTCGTAACGCGTTTCACGGTTACAGTTAACCTACAGGGTGTTCTCAATTAAGCCAAATCATGCTGGCGACCAAGTTAAGCATCGATTGGTAAGTGATAGCCAACTGCTCATAGCTCGTGGCGATGCGGCGAAAATGTTTCAATTTCAGAAAGCACGTTCCACCAGATTGCGCTCTTTATACAATGCCTTATTGTCATCTCTCGGGGCTTTTCTATGCCTTCGGCGGAATAACAGGCCGTGCTTGCTGGGTGAATTCGGAAGTCTCACCGGGGGTGAGCAATAAGCGAACCGGATTGCCCAAGGCATCCACCGTTGCATGAATTTTTGTGCTCAAGCCGCCGCGGGACTTGCCCATCGCTTCTTCGTGTTGCTGTTTTTTTTCCCGCGCCGTGTGGATGAACGCGAACGATGCGGCCGTCTACCATCAGATACTCCAGGTCTGGATCATCACTGGCGGCGGCTAAGAGTTTTGCCCAGGTGCCTTTATCACGCGAACGGTGATAGCGCACATAAACCCGATGCCAATGTCCGAAGCAGGCCAGCAGATCTCGCCACGGCGAACCTGTTCTGGCAATCCAGAGTACCGCTTCGACAAATAATCGATTATCAGCAGCCGTCACACCGCAATCACTGGCATTTACCAAGTAAATGCTCCTTGATCCGTTCCCATTGGTCGTCCCTGAGTAGCCCCCGTGTCATCTTTTTTACCCACAAATACCAGTACCATACACCAGACTGAGCCGTTTTTTAAATTCTAATTGAGAACATCCTGTAGTTTAATGCGACGTAACATCCCGGGGCATATATTCTATCGTTGGGGGAAAAAAATAGATGCGAAGTTTGGCTTGTTTTTTTGTGAGGCTTAAAAGGCCCTGTATAGAATACTGTAGGCTCTGGCCGATTTGACATTATCAGTAGTTTAGCCTTTCTAAGCACAAACCAAGTCCCGGAAGATAACGCAAATGTAATATTCCGGTCAGCCTCCCGTAAGGAACAACTGATTAAACTGGACGCGTTCAAATTAACTGCGAATCAGTCATGAAATCAGTTCTGAAACCACATTTCCGTTCCTTGCTGTTAGTCTTCCTCGTCAGCACCGGCAGCGCTTGGGCGCAAGCTGAGACGCAAGTGGAAGTGCTCAAGAGTCCCCAGTGCGGTTGCTGCGGAAAATGGATCAATCACCTGCAACAAAATGGTTTTCAGGTAAACACTCACGAAGTGAACGACGTCCCGGCAGCGCGGGAAAAACTGGGCATGCCCGATCGCCTGGGTTCCTGCCACACCGCCCGGGTCGGCGACTACGTCATCGAAGGCCATGTTCCCGCCGCCGACATCCAGCGTCTGCTCAAGGAAAAACCCCAAACTCTCGGCTTGGCCGTTCCCTCTATGCCGCCCGGTTCTCCGGGCATGGAAACCGCCAAGCCCGTTCCCTATGAAACTCTGCTTGTCCAGGCGGACGGCAGCCCCCGCGTTTTTGCCAGACACTAAACCCTAGGAGAAACCCCATGAAAAGTTTGATTGCCCCGTCCTTACTACAGGCCTTACATTCCCATTTTGTATGATATAAACCCTTTGGTGAATTCATCGTGAGTTTCCTCATCTATTGAACTTTAGGCGGTTCTCAAATTGGGAGATCCACGATGATTCCCGGAATTGTCAAACTCTTGGATTCCCCCAGAAAAGCCGAGTGTTTACCTTTGATTAATCAGACAAAAAAGGAGAGCATCATGACCGATGAGCGCGAGACGCACCACATCGCCAAAGGCAGGTGGGTGTTTTACGGGTTTCTTTTAATTGCCGTATTCCTGCTGTTCACAGAGCATCGCGCCCATGTGCTGGGCATCCTGCCTTACCTGTTCCTGCTGGCCTGTCCACTGATGCATCTGTTCATGCATCACGGTCACGGCGGCCATGGCCATCATGCCCACAACCACGACACAACCGAAGGAGACAGGAAATGAACGCCCCATCTCCGGCTTATGGACTCTGGTCGCTGGTCATCATCAATTCGCTGGTATTCATCATTTTCGCCTTCAGCTTCGCCAAGCCGCAAAGCAAGCGCGACTGGCGCTCTTTCGGCGCCTTCTCCGCCTTCATCGTGGCACTGTTCACCGAGATGTACGGCTTTCCACTTACCATTTATCTGCTTTCCGGCTGGCTCACCAAGCGTATTCCCGGCATCGATCCGCTTTCGCATGATGCCGGCCATCTGCTGGAAGACCTGTTCGGCTGGCGAGGCAACCCGCACTTCGGCCCCTTTCACTTGATCAGCAGCATTTTGATCGTTGCCGGGTTCTTTCTGTTATCCAGCGCATGGCGAGTGCTGTACCGGGCGCAACGCCAGCATACCTTGGCCACAACCGGTCCCTACGCAAAAATCCGGCATCCGCAGTACGCCGGGTTCGTGATGATCATGTTCGGATTCCTGCTGCAATGGCCGACCATTGTGACAGTAGCGATGTTTCCGATTTTGCTCTGCATGTACGTCCGACTGGCCCGAACCGAAGAGAGGGAGGCCTATACTGAATTTGGGAAGAAATATTCAAAATATGCTGATCGTGTGCCTGCGTTCTTTCCACGATTTAAAATCTAACTAGCATATAATGAGAGATGCCATTACCAACTGAACTATACGTTAACAATCTGAAAAACAATGTCATTTTAACTATTGAATTATTCTGGAGAAAACCCATGAGAACCAAATTATTAATTTCCCTGTTCATTATTCTCGGATTGCTGGCCGCTTGCGCCGAGAGGAATCCGCATCCGATGGACATGAGCGTGGCCGTGCGAAACGCAGGAACTAAAGCCGATCATGAGGCGCTGGCGGAACACTATGAAGAAGTGGCAAAAGAAATGCAGCTTAAAGTCGATGAGCATAAGAGACTTCTTAGCCAATATGAGTCTAAAAGTTATATCTACGGCAGACGGGCGCTAGATCTTCAATCGCATTGCCGAGGGTTGATCAATGCTTATGAAAAAGCGGCCGAAGAAAACTTGGAAATGGCAAATCTGCATCGCCAGATGTAACGTTTTTATAGCCAGGGGATGGGAATATTGCCATCTCCTGGCAATGAAGTAAGAATATAGCCATTAATTATCCTCATTCTGGATTCTAAAACATGGTGTAGGCTTCGCTAAAAGTCAAAAAGGACGATGATTTCCGGTCCCCTGATTAAGCCATTGCCTGTACTTTCTTCGGATGAGTCCGGATATTTACTATCTGCTTCGGTGAGGCTATGAGAGTTACAGAAAAACCTCTTGACAGTTATCCATGGTACCTTCGTCCCTTTTTCTGGAATCAAAAAAGAAAATACGGACAAATTCTTAAGCCGGCTTTGATTTGGGCCAGAGTTCCCAGGTTGTATGCCGCGATAGCGGTACTCTATGGAGTGCTGGATAGAAAAAGCAGCCCTATCGATCCGGTCCTCCGATCCTTGATTACGGTGAGAGTATCGCAAATAAACGGGTGCCGTTTTTGCATTGATATTAACTCTGCTGTGTTGGCACAAAGAACCGGCTCCATGAACAAGGTGGAGGCCCTTGAACGATGGCAAGAAAGCGAGTTGTTTGATAACCAAGAAAGGGTTATTCTGGAATATGTCGAGGCTGTGACGTATACCGATCGGCAGGTTGACGAGAATTTGACTCAGCGCCTCTATGAATACTTTAACGAAGATGAAATAGTCGAACTCACCGGACTCATTGCCTTTCAAAACTTATCCAGCAAATTCAACAGTGCCCTGGATTTGCCGGCACAAGGGTTTTGCCGTTTGCCGGAAAGTGTAGCTCGCAGTGATGAAAAATCTAACGTACTATCGCCGTGAGTTCAAAGCCATGGGCACTCCGTGCGATATACAACTGTTTGCCCGTGACGAAGCGAAAGCCAGACAGGCTGCGGATGCTGCCATTGCCGATGTACAAAGACTGGAAGCATTATATTCGCGTTACAAGACTGACAGTTTTTTGTCTGAAATCAATCGGGTGGCGGCCATTGGCGGCAGTATCGGCGTGGATGACGAAACTGCCTGCTTGCTGGATTATGCGGTGACTTGCTATGAGCAGAGTGATGGCCTGTTTGACATCACCGCCAGCATTTTGCGGCATGCCTGGAACTTCGACCAAAACATTCTGCCCGAACAATCGTTGATTGATAAACTGTTGGACAAAGTTGGCTGGCATAAGGTGATCTGGAAAAAGCCTGTGCTGACTTTTTCCGTGCCGGGCATGGAAATTGATTTTGGCGGCATCGTCAAGGAATATGCCGTGGATCGAGTAGCGTCCTTGTGTTACGGACTAGGGATAAGGCATGGCATGGTTAATCTTGGCGGAGACATTAAAGTGATCGGCCCCCGTGATGATGGCCGTCCCTGGGGGATAGGCATACGGTATTCGCACAGCAGCGAGGCGTTGCTGGGTACCTTATGGCTGTATAAAGGCGCTCTGGCAAGCAGCGGAGATTATGAGCGTTGCATTCTGGTCAATGGTGTGCGCTACGGGCATGTATTAAATCCCAAGACAGGCTGGCCGGCGCGCCATCTTGCGGCGGTGAGCGTGGTTGGTGAATTTTGTGTTGTGGCTGGCAGCGCATTAACGATAGCTATGCTTAAGGAATCCCAGGGAGCTGACTGGCTACAAGAGCTGGGGCTGCCTAACCTTTAGGTTGATGTGCATGGCGTATCAGGTGGGTCGATTGCTACAAAGTCTAACGATGCGATAGTGTGGTGGGAGTGAGTCTGGCCTACCAGGAAATACTTTAGTTATTCAGACGTTTTGTGAGTTGCGTTAGTGAGATTTAGTTGATGAAAAGAAAGCAGATATTAATTAATTTTTTTGTATTCATCATGAAATCCGCCTTGCTATGGGCCAGCTTGTTATGGCCTGCTGCGATTCTTGCTGCTGACAGCAACGTTGAGCCGATTTTACCATTGGCGCAATTGATTCAGGAGGCATTGGATGAAAACCCTGAAATCAAGGCGTCCGAACAACGCTGGGCATCTGCCCAGGCCAGGATTCCCCAGACACAAACCCTACCCGATCCGAAACTTCTCTGGAGCCACAGGGAATTGGAAAAACGGGAAACGATGTACGGCATCAGCCAGGCAATTCCGTTTCCCGGCAAACTCGGGCTTAAAGGAGAAATCGCTGCCAGTGAAGCCGAAATACTGGAACAAAACTATCTGGCGACCCGGTTGGCAATAGCGGCCGCTCTCAAAGAGGCCTATTACGATCTCCATTTTATTTACAAATCGATAGCTATTGTCGAGAAAAACAAGCGCCTCTTAGTTCAGTTCGAGAAAACAGCCGAGGCGTATTATGCGGTAGGAAAGGGAGCGCAACAGGATGTCTATCGGGCACAGACGGAAATTTCTAGGCTGATCGCACGGCTGGCCAGTTTGGAACAACGCAAACAGTCGCTGTCGGCTGACATTAACCGGATATTGAATCGCCATCCCTATAGTACGTTGGGAATTCCGGAAGAGATAGCGATAATGCCGTTGCAACACAGCCAAGAAGAGTTGGAAGTGCTGGTCGGCAACACGGCGCCATTGCTTACCACTCGGATCAAGGGCGTGGAACGCGGCGATAAAACCATAGCACTGGCAAAGCGGGAATATTTTCCCAATTTTGAACTCAGCGCCAGCGGCATCCGTGAAGAACCGACCGGGCTCAACGGTTATCAAGTCATGCTCAATGTGGAAGTGCCACTCTACTTCGCCACCAAGCAACGGCAAGGAGTGAAAGAGGCGGTGGCCGGACGGGAGGCCAGCAAGGATGATTTGCAAAATGTCAGGCAGGAACTTCTGTTTCGTGTCAAAGACAATATCGCACAGGCACAACGCGCCGAGGAACTTATCCGCATTCTTCAAAACGCCATCATTCCCCAGGCACATTTCACGCTGGCAGCAGCACAGGCGAGTTATGGCGTCGGCAAAGTGGATTTCCTCAGTTTGCTGACCAGCTTGCTGACTCTGCTGGATAATGAAATCGAACTGCACAGCGAAATTGTCGAACACGAAAAAGCCCTCGCCCGGCTAGAGGGCATCATTGGAGAACGGCCATGAATCATAAACAAAGCATGCTTATCAAGCGACTATTAAATAATAGGGGTACCATAGCGATTTATGCTTTGCTGCTGGCCTTTGCACCGCCGGCATACACAGAAGAACCCGTGAATCATGCCGGAGCAGATCACTTAGCCGCAGTCAAAGGGACTGATAGCCAAAATATCATGAACATCGACGTTGAACGCCTGCAATCGATTGGCGTCAAGTTCGAGGAAGCCAAATGCCGGCCCATGGAACAAAACATCCGTACCGTGGGCCGTGTCGAAATCAACGAGCGTTTTATCGCTAATGTGAATATCAAAATAGAAGGCTGGATCGAGCAACTCTATGTGAATACCACGGGGGAACATGTCAAAAAAGGCCAGATACTGTTTACCCTGTATAGCCCGGAACTGGTGGCAACCCAGCAGGAATATCTGCTGGCCTTGCAAAGCGCAAAAGCGTTGGGAAACAGCGAATTCCCAGAAGTCGCCAAGGGCGCGAATTCGTTGCTGGATGTGGCGCGCCGGCGTTTAGGCCTGTGGGACATTGAAACGTACCACCTCCGTGATCTGGAACGCACCGGTGAAGTGCTGAAAACCCTGCCGATCCATGCACCGATCACCGGCACGGTCATTACCAAGACGGCTTTAGCCGGTATGCACGTTAATCCCGGCGATCAATTGTATACCATTGCCGATCTGACTAAGGTGTGGGTGCTGGCCGATATCTACGAATATGAACTGCCGCTGATAAAACCGGGCCAAACTGCATCGGTCAGTCTATCCTACGCACCAAAAAATCAATATCAAAGCCGGATCGACTTCATTTATCCGACGGTTGACCCGCAAACCCGTACCGCCAAGGTTCGCTTCGTAATGGATAACCCAGCAGAAATTTTCAAACCGGGAATGTATGCCAATGTAGAGCTTGCCGTGCCGCTAGGAACACGGTTGGTGGTATCCAAAAATGCGGTGCTGGAATCCGGGGAGCGGCAGATCATCTTTATTCATCTGGGCGGCGGCAAACTTGAATGGCGAAACGTAAAAACAGGCCAGCGTAGCGGTGACTGGATCGAAATTCTGGAAGGACTTAACGAGGGCGAACATATCGTCACCTCGGCGAACTTCCTGCTCGATTCCGAAAGCCAGCTCAAGAATGCAGTAGGCGGCATGAAAGGGATGAAGCATTGAGATTGTCCCGTTTCAACAGATATTTCAAATAGTATACAGGACGGGTCATGGTTGAAAAACTCATCGAATTTTGTGCTAATAACCGCTTCATCGTCTTTCTGCTAGCATTCGGCCTGGCTGCTGGCGGCTTGTGGGCCATGAAGAACACCCCCATCGACGCCCTGCCGGATTTGTCCGATACCCAGGTCATCGTCTATACGCCTTGGATGGGGCGCTCGCCGGACTTGGTGGAGGACCAGATCACCTATCCTATTGTCACCGCCTTGCTGTCAGCCCCCAATGTCACCGTGGTGCGCGGCTTTTCCGACTTTGGCTATTCCTATGTCTACGTGTTGTTCAAGGACGGCACCGACATTTACTGGGCGCGTTCGCGGGTTTTGGAGTATCTCAACCAACTTGCCGGCAAGCTCCCGGAAGGGGTGGCGCCGCAGCTCGGGCCTGACGCCACGGCGGTGGGCTGGGTGTTTCAGTACGCCCTGGTGGATACAACCGGGCAGCAGGATTTGGCTTCTCTCCGCTCGTTCCAGGACTGGTATCTGCGCTATTGGCTCCGCGCCGTGGACGGCGTTGCCGAAGTCGCCAGCGTGGGCGGTTTCGTGCGCCAGTATCAGATCAATCTCGATCCCACCAAAGTGCTGGCCTACCGGCTTAATCTGAACGAAATTATCGAGAAGGTGCGCATGAGTAACCTCGATGTAGGCGGCAGGGTTGTCGAGTTCTCCGGCATAGAATACATGATCCGGGGGCGCGGTTATATCAAGTCCACCGCCGATATCGAGCAAATCGCCGTGGGTGCCAGTCCGGGAGGCACGCCGATTCTGCTGCGCGAGGTCTCGACGGTCAGTCTGGGGCCGGATATGCGGCGCGGACTCGCGGAACTGAACGGCCAGGGCGAGGCGGTGGGCGGCGTGGTGATTATGCGCTTCGGCGAAGATACCCTGGAGGTCATCGACCGCGTCAAAGCCAAACTCAAGGAGATCGAGCCGTCCTTGCCCAAGGGCGTCAAGATCGTGACCGCCTACGACCGTAGCGACCTGATCAAGGAGGCTGTTGCCACCGCCAATGAAAACCTAATCGAGGAGTTGATCACGGTCAGCGTCTTGATCATCGTCTTCCTGCTGCATTTCCGTTCCGCCCTCATTCCCATCGTGACCTTGCCGCTGGCGGTGCTAATTTCCTTCATTCCGATGTATTTTCTCGGCGTCGGCATGAACATCATGTCCATCGGTGGCATTATCGTCGCCATCGGCGACATGGTGGACGCTTCTATCATCATGGTGGACAACGCCCATAAACGGCTTGAGGAATGGGAAGACCGGGGGCGGATTGGCGACCGCAACCAAGTGCTGATAGACTCCGCCAAGGAGGTAGGGCCAACAATTTTTTCCTCCCTTCTGGTCATCGCCATTGCTTTCATGCCGGTTTTCACGCTGGAAGCCCAGGAAGGCCGCATGTTCACGCCGCTTGCTCTTACCAAAAACCTGTCCATCGCGATGAGCGCGGTGCTGGCCGTGACCTTAATCCCTGCCCTGCTGCCGCTGCTTATCCGGGGCCGCATCATGCCGGAACAACGTCATCCGGTCACCCGGCTGTTGCAGCGGCTGTATGCCCCGGTTTTGGCCTTGGCGCTGCGCTATCGAATCGGTTTGGTTTTGGTTTCCCTGCTGTTGATGGCGAGTATTATTGTGCCGTACCAACGCATGGGCACCGAATTCATGCCGCCGCTATACGAAGGCTCGATTCTCTATATGCCGACCACGCTGCCGGGCATTTCGGTGACCGAGTCGGCCAAGCTTCTTCAGCAGATGGACCAGAAACTCATGACCTTCCCCGAGGTTGATCATGTATTCGGCAAGGCAGGCCGCGCCGACACATCCACCGATCCGGCGCCGTTCAGCATGATGGAAGTGGTGGTGGAACTCAAACCCAAGGAGCAGTGGCGCGAAGGACTGACTTATGAAGACCTGATCGCTGAGATGGATCGGGCTTTACAGTTTCCTGGCGTAACCAATACCTGGTCCATGCCAATCAAGGCGCGTTTGGATATGCTCACCACTGGCGTGCGCACGCCGGTTGGGATCAAGATCTTCGGACCAGACCTCAAAAAGATCGAGGACATCGGTAAAGCCATCGAGATGATCGCCAAGGACGTGCCCGGAACCCGCAGCGTCTATGCCGAACGGGTTTCCGGCGGCTATTACCTGGATTTCGTCATCAAGCGCGAGGAGATAGCCCGCTACGGCTTTACCGTCATGGACATCAGCAAAATCATCGAATCGGGCATTGGTGGCGAAAGCATCACGACCACCATCGAGGGGCGCGAACGCTATCCCGTTAACCTGCGATACCTGCGCGAATTGCGCGACAATCTGGACAAGCTGGGACGGCTGACGGTAAGCGCGCCCAACGGCGCCCAAGTGCCCCTGGCGCAGCTGGCGGATTTGCGTATGATCAGCGGCCCCGCGATGATCCGCGATGAAGACGGCATGTTGTCCGGCTATGTATACGTGGACATGGCTGGTCGCGACGTGGGCGGCTATGTGGAGGATTTAAAACGCCTTGTGAATGAAAAAATCGAACTGCCGACAGGCTACACCCTAAGTTGGTCAGGACAATACGAATTCATGGAACGGGTTCAGCAGCGACTCAAGATTTTCATACCCTTGACGCTGGCCATCATCTTCGTGTTGTTTTATCTTACCTTCCGTTCCGTGGCCCAGACGCTCATGGTCATGCTCGGCGTGCCGCTTTCGTTGGTGGGAGGACTCTGGTACTTGGTCTTGCTCGATTACAACATGAGCATCGCCGTATGGGTGGGCTTGATTGCGCTGGCTGGAGTGGCCGCAGAGACCAGTGCCGTGATGCTAGCTTACCTGGACGAAGCCTGCGTAAGGCGCAAGGCTTCGGGGCGCCTTCTAACTCTGCAAGATTTGCTGGAAACCGTCCAGGAAGGCGCGGTGGAGCGTATCCGCCCGATGTCCATGGCGGGGCTGGCCAATATCCTGGGGCTTGTTCCGGTGATGTGGGCCACCGGCACCGGCGCCGACGTGATGAAGCGTATCGCCGCCCCCATGATTGGCGGCATTGGTTCGGCCATGCTGTTGACGCTGTTCGTCATTCCGGCGCTCTATGTGATTTGGCGCTGGCACAAAGACATCAAGCGCCTTTTGGTAAGAAAGTAGAAACTTACAATGATGGACATACTGTTAGTCGCGATATTGCTCATTATTCTCATTGTCGCCGAGACTTTTACCAATGCACTAGAACATCTTGGGACTCGGCTTCATATCTCTGAAGGCGTGACCGGATCACTGCTGGCCGCAGTGGGAACCCCTCTCTGCCCGAAAGTATGGTCCCCCTTATTGTGCGGTCTTCGCCGGCACAGAGCGCGTTAATGTCAATGAGGAAGTTGCGTTGGGGTGATACTCGGCGCACCGCTCATGCTGTCAACCTTGTCGCTCAGCTTGATGGCCTTCTCGGTATTGAGACAACGTGGATTCAAAGGGCAACTCACCCCGGAGCTTTCGGGGCTTTCACGCAATCTCGATTGTTTCCTGCTGGCCTACGGCATTGCCGCTATCGCATTGCCATGCTAGTGCGTTAATAATAGTAGCGGCTATCCAATTATAGTTACGGAAGTTTACTCAGTAAAACAAACATGATGGAAAAAGTCACATGTAACTTGGTGAGTCAAATTGAGGTGAATGAATATGGTAACGTTTCGCATAGGTATGACGGTTTCGGCAAAAATGCCTCCGACAACAACAGCATTTTTTGCTGGACTGGCTCTTGTTCTGAAGCGAAAGCTTCTATCTGATACTGATGGAGGTACCTATGCAAGCGTTTGTGGAATCAATGTCATCCTGCACCTTGAGGACATTGCCGGCGCCCCTGCGCCTATTGTTCAGCGTTTTTTTGCTGACGATTGGGATAGGGTATTTGGCGGCGTTGTTCTACTTGTATCTCGTGGACGTGGACCCACACAAAAGGATGGGAATGGGGTTGGTCGAAGGGATCACCATGAAATATCACGGCATGCGCGGCAATACCCACCTTGAGGCTGCTCTGCGGGGGATAATGGCGAATAAGATCACGTCCTCCGAAAAGGAGGAGGTGTTGCGCTGGATAAGCGAGGGGGCGTCAGAGGCAGGATACCGAGAAAAGGTGGAACCGCTGTTGGATAAAAACTGCGTTACTTGCCACAACGCTAATTCAAGTCCTTCCGTTCCGCCGTTAACCACCTTCGAAGAAGTCCGCGAAGTGACACGTGTTGACATGGGGCCGGGCCTAGACCAGCTTGCACGTGTGTCTCATGTCCATCTGTTCGGCATCAGCATCATATTCCTTCTGACTGGAACGATTTTCTCACTGAGCGAAATCCCATCAGTCTTGAAACTTCCTATCATTGCCATGCCTTACATAGCGATTTGGATGGATATCGGGTCCTGGTGGATCACAAAGTACCAGCCCTTTTTTGCCTATATCGTCATTATCGGTGGAGGTTTTATGGGTCTGGCGCTGGCAGCGCAGATCCTTATTTCGCTCTGGGGAATGTGGTTTAAAAAACCTGGCGCCACTCCTATCGATACACCAGCTAAGCATGTGAGTCATCGAGAATGGTGAAATGAGATCAACGAGTAAAGGACTGTTTTGGAACGTCTGGTATTATGTTGCTAGCGATTTACGCCCTATTCATTGGGATATCAACGGTAGCTGGTTCAGAAGATGAACGCAAGGTCGTTGATGGAGTGGAAATATACCTGGGTGTTTTGCCAGTCGAAATGGTTCGTGGTCACCCTAAGGAACATGCTGAGAGCTCAATATACAGCCGACTCGCTTTGGGTGCAGAACAATCACCCTACTACACACGCTACAATAGAATTGCCTTTAACAAAGGAACTTCTGCTTGTTAAATTGGGCAATTCAAACAAACAATAGGGGGTGATTTATGCATACTTTTGTTAAACGAAGTTACAATTTGAATTATTTTCTGGCATTGCTATTGGCAATAATAACAGTCATTTTGTTAACAATTCCAGAAGCAGAAGCTATGCCGAGTTTTTCCCGGCAAACAGGTGTGGCCTGTAGCACGTGTCATACCCAATCCTTTGGACCTAACCTGACGCCTTTCGGTCGTGATTTCAAACTGGGCGGCTATACAATGGGCGGGGGCAGTGGCATTGCTGCCAAATTGCCACCACTCGGTGGCATGGTACAGGGATCATTCACCAATACCCAAAAAGATCAAACCGTACAAAGCCAGAGTCAACCGGATGGGACTCTACGATCCGGCTATAATAAAAACAATAATTTCACTTTCGACGAAGCATCTTTGGTTTATGCAGGCCGTATTTATGGCAAGGTTGGCGCGTACAGTCAGTTAACTTATGACGGCTATGAGGATCGGCTTGTAATGGAACACACCGATATCCGTTTTGCCGATCAATTGGATTTGGGTGACACCCCTATTACTTACGGTATCTCTTTAAATAACAATCCAACCGCACAGGACTTGTGGAATACCACACCGGTTTGGGGATTTCCATATACCGGAAGTGGGGTACAGCCTGAAGTCGGAGCCAGTCCATTGATTGATGATGCACTGGGATCTCAAGTAGGCGGCGCTACCGCTTTTACGATGATTAACAATCTGCTTTATCTGGAAGCCGGCGCTTATGGCTCATTTTCCAGCAATTTCCAGAGAGGATTCGGTATTCCCGGGCCTGACAGGGTCAGTCTCGACGGTGCTGCGCCTTATTGGCGTGTCGCGCTGCAACATAACTGGCAGGGTCACTATTTCGCGCTGGGTCACTTCGGTATGAGTGCCGATGTTTTTCCCGGACGTGACAAGACGTTTGGCGCAAATCATTTTACCGATGTTGCAGTCGATGCGACTTATCAATACATGGCGAATCCGAAACATATCTTTGAAGCCAAAACGTCTTATATTTATGAAGATCAGAAGCTATCGGCCGATCGAGGGGCGGCATCCGATCCGACGACGGGTAGAACTTACCTGGCAACGTATAACCTCAATCTTGCTTATACATACGACCAGACCTATGGTTTGACTTTTGCCTATAAGAAAATAAATGGATCACATGCTGCCCAATTTGACGAGGAGGGCAGTATCGTTGCTCTAACCAGACCAAACAGCCAATTCTATACCGCTGAACTGGTTTATGTTCCATTTGCCAAATCCAATTCGTATTCATATCTGATGAATTTGCGTACCAGCTTGCAGTATATTGGCTATTCTCAAGCCAATGGCACAAATACTGATGCTCAATTTAACAACACCTTCATGGTGAATGGTTGGTTAGCTTTTTAATCCGAATCTACCCGACTAAACATCGGGTAGATTACATGATTCCTCATAACTAGATTAAGAGCTTGGATGATGTTAGCTGATGAACAACCATAGCCGCCAATAATCGTAATCCTGGCAAATTCAGTGTTCAGCTTGGTGAGCCACCATGAAATAACATTGATAATCAGGAAGGCAAATGGAATCATTACCAACGTAGCCTTGATCCATTCTGGAATTTCCACCGCAAATACAAAAATCGCTCCCATCAGCATAAATATAAAGGCAATCCCAAAAAGATGGATATATGACGCTGTTGTCAGCGAGGTAAAGGAAATTCCCGTATCGAGGCTCGCACGTTGCTGAACATTTGCCAGTTTGGAAAAATCTGGCAAGGAAGAACCGGAGTTTGAGGTCCAACGGTACGAAAAATTGCGCTAACCCCTGAAACGCGCCTCGCCACGCCGGCGTACGAGCTAGCGATACGCCCTCTGCACTCCTGGGTGCGTTTACCGGATAAGCACGATTTATTCATCTCTGAGAACACCGATCCTGAATCCGTAGGCCAGTACGCACCGGGGGTTCTCTGAAAATTTGTATACCCATCGTTTAAACCGGAAGCCGAATCTCAAACGTCGTAAAGCCGTCCTTCGAATGCACCGAAGCCTCTCCGCCATGGGCGTGCGCGATGGAACGCGTAATCGCTAAACCGAGTCCAGCACCTTCTCCAAAACGCTGTCGTGATGCATGAACTCGGTAGAATCGGTCGAATAGCCGCGGCAAATGCTCGGGTGCGATGGTTTCTCCGGTGTTCTGCACCGACAAAACGACGGTCGAGGCGTCGGAGTTGTCAACGCGAATCTTTATCCTTCCCCCTTTTGGCGTATGGCGCACCGCATTCGAGAGCAGATTGTTGACCGCTCTGCGCAGCATCAACCTGTCGCCGAAAACAGCGCCCCTTCCGGAATAGGTCAGACTGACTCCCTTTTCCTCGACCAACGCCTCGTAAAATTCGAATAGGCTTTTCACCTCCACCACCAAATCGACCTTCTCGCGATTAGGGACGATGAGGTTGTTGTCCGATTTCGCCAGGAACAGCATGTCGGCAATCACCCGCGACAGACGCTCGAACTCTTCCGCGTTGGAAGCCAGTACGTCCTGGTATTTGTCGAGTGTCCGGGTCTTGGACAGAGTGACCTGGGTTTGTGTCAGCAGATTGCTGACAGGCGTGCGCAACTCGTGGGCGATATTCGAGGAAAAGTCTGACAGTCGGCGGAAGGATTCTTCGAGCCGTGCCAGCATCTCGTTCAGGGTTTCCGCTACCTCGGCCAGTTCGACGGGGATGGAGTCTAAAGGCAACCGTTGGTTGAGGCGGTTCGCGGTGATGCCCGCAGCACTGCGACTGATGTCCCGAAGGGGTGCTAGTCCCTGACGTGCTGCCACCCATCCCAGAAAACCGGTGAGCAGCGCTGCCAGGCCCATGACCGTCCATAACGCTGTTCGAAACGAACGCATGAAATGCTCGTGGTGCGACAGGTCGGTGGACACAGCCACGACCACCGGAGCCGCACCTTCGATCTTGGTCGGCAGTTCAGAGGCAATCCCGCGATAGCGATGGCTCTCAGGATCACTCCAAAGTATCGGACGAAGGTTTTTCTCTCTGACAGCGGCAAGCAGCTCTTCGGGTAACTTCGCATCTTCTGTTGGATACAGCGCCTGACCACCCGGCTTCAAAACAACCACCGCCAACCCCTGATGTCCTATCAAGGAATCTTGAAATTGTGGCGGCAGTGCCTCGAGTTCCTGGCTGGAGCGAACTTTCTCCAAGGCGTGGCTGAGAAGTTCCAGTTTGCCGCCAAGCAATTCCATGTCCAAGTCTTCGAAATGCCGCTCGACGAGCGAGCCGATCAGTACCCCCAACAACAGGAGCACCGTTGTCGATGCGGACGCGAAGAGCAAAGTCAATGTGCATGTGATGGATTTGCTTCTGATCAGCCTCACTCGGTCGCCTCCAAGACATAGCCCATACCACGGACGGTGTGGATCAGTTTTGGCTCGAAATCATCATCCACTTTTGCTCTCAGACGCCGGATGGCAACCTCGATCACGTTGGTGTCGCTGTCGAAGTTCATGTCCCAGATTTGGGAGGCAATCAAGGAACGAGGAAGCACCTCGCCCTGGCGACGCAAAAGAAGTTCCAACAAAGCGAATTCCTTGGAGGCTAAATTTATCTTCTTGCCCGACCGGGCCACCCGCCGCCGTTTCAGATCAAGTTCGAGATCGGCAGCTCGCAGAAACTCGGGCTCTTTGATCCCTCCTCCGCGCCGAAGCAGGGTTCGGACTCTAGCCAACAATTCGGAAAAGGCGAAAGGCTTCACCAGGTAGTCGTCAGCTCCCAACTCCAGTCCCTTGACCCGATCATCCACACTGTCGCGGGCTGTGAGAAAGAGTACGGGCATGTCTTTACCTGCCCTGCGGATACCTTGCAGCACCTGCCAACCGTTGATGCCCGGCAGCATCACATCCAAAATAGCCAGGTCATAGTCATCTGTCAGCGCCAAATGCAAACCGCCCAGCCCCTCACTCGCTAAATCAGCGACGAAGCCTGCCTCTGTCAATCCCTGCCTCAGATAATTCCCGATTTTGGGTTCGTCTTCCACGATAAGGATTCTCATGCGTACTCTCCCACATAACTTTTCTCAATAACGCCATTCTAAACTGGCAGTGAGAGTAAGTCTCGAAGATGACATAAATGTAATCCGCGCGTCAGGTTCCCGTTAACCGGGGTATCGTAAGATACCTCTACTGACAATCCGCAAGAGGTTACCGTTACCATGAAAAAAATTCTGCTGGGCGCATTGGGCGTTCTTGGCCTCGGCGCCATGACGGTGATTGGTCTGGTTCAGATCGGAGCGATCGATATGGCGGCCGATATGCCTCATAGCCCCGCCGTCTACCGCCTCATTGAGTGGGCGCGGGAACAGTCCATCGCACGCCGGGCCGCCGACATCGTTCCACCGGACGACTTGTCCGACGCCGGCCGAATTCGGCGGGGCGCCGGCAATTACGACGCCATGTGCGCGAATTGCCATCTCTCACCCGGCATCGAAGATTCCGAAATACGAAAAGGCCTCTATCCGACCCCGCCGAATCTGGCTAAACCTACCAATACCGCTGATTCCGAACGGGTGGATGCCCGCCGGTTCTGGATCATCAAACACGGCATCAAGGCGTCTGGCATGCCGGCCTGGTCGAAAGGCGGCATGGAAGACGAGGCGATATGGGATCTGACGGCTTTCCTCAAGATCCTGCCGGACCTTTCGCCGGAAGCATATCGTCGGCAGGTCGAGGCAAGCGATGGGCATACCCATAGAGGTCTGGAAGAGTTCGTAGCCGCAAAGGATAACAAGTCAGATACCGTGCACACTCATGACATGAAGCCGCATTTCCACAACCATGGAGTTCATAAACATTAACCAAGCATCGGAAGATGACTCAAATGTAATGTCTCGGTCAGTCTCTCGTAAGGAACTGCCATTTAAACTGACCACACTCAAATCAACTCGGAAACAGTCATGAATTCAGTTCTGAAACCCTACCTTCGCTCCTTGCTGATAGTGTCCCTCATCAGCACCGGTACTGCTTGGGCAGAAGCCTTGACGCCAGCGGAAGTGGAAGTGTTCAAAAGTCCCTCTTGCGGTTGCTGCGGAAAATGGATCGAGCACCTGCAACAAAATGGTTTTCAGGTAAGTATCCGCGAGGTAAACGACATTCCGGCAGCGCGGAAAAAACTGGGCATGCCCGATCGGCTAGGTTCTTGCCATACGGCCAGGATCGGCGACTACATCATCGAGGGCCATGTGCCCGCCGCTGACATCCAGCGCATGCTCAAGGAAAAATCCCAAGCGCTCGGTTTGGCCGTCCCTTCCATGCCGCCAGGATCTCCGGGCATGGAAACCGCCAAGCCCGTTCCCTATGAAACCCTGCTTGTCCAGGCGGACGGCAGCACCCGTGTTTTTGCCAAACACTAAATCCTAGGCGTATGAAGGACTTATGACGATTTTTCATGACGGTTGGTAATTTAATATTTGTGATTAAGAGTATTAAAAACTTGACATAGGTGTAACTCGAGGGTTTTAGAATCAGACGAGTGTAAATTTGAGTCATTGTTTTATAAAGAGGACGGATAATGGAAGCTAAAACCTCATTAATGCCTCGGTTCCACCTTGAGATTGCACTCTGGAAAAAGGAAGTTGTACAACTTATTTTTTGACAGCGACTAAGTCGAACCATGAATAACCTAACTCAAACAAACTCTATTTAGGAGAAGAAAATGACTGACAAAAAATCACAACAAAAAAACGATAACAACAATATTGATCCTGACAAATTTCGTGAAATGGTTACAGAGCTTGCTTATCTTAAAGCCGAAAAAAGGGGTTTTGTAGCTGGCCATGAACTAGAAGACTGGCTTGAAGCCGAACAAGAGGTAAGTAATCAATGCCATAACGGGTCTCAGGAAGTTTAGTCATATAGATCAGGTTAGAGTAGCGTGCCCAGACACTTTGCTGCCCAGGTTGCCGGGGGGGCGCCCTGATAACACGACTTAAGAACTAAGTCGAACTTTGAAAAGGAATAAGCTAAACAAAGTATAACCCGGCATCAGTGGATTTCAGAAACGGCCTATGACAAAGCAGAAGCCAGGGCATTTGCAGCCGGTCGTGAATTAAACGACTAGCTGTATTATTCAGAGATACTGATAACAGCCTATCTTTCATTGTTCGAGGAAGACGGGGGTATAACCAAAGCCAATCTGAAACAGGTAGCAAAAGTGATGGGTGTTGAAAATCCGGAGAATATAACCCAACCAACCGAACTAGTGCGAGTTATTCAAAATGCCAGTCAGCAGCGTCCTTGTTTTCGATCTGATGATTCCATGCTTTGCCAGGACAAGGACTGCAAATGGCGAACTTAATGTCAAAAACTGGTCGCAGTATGGATGAGGTGAGTATGACTATTTCAATGACTTAATATTTGCAGGTGCACAATGTCTTATCAAGTCAGTGAGTTGGCCCTAAAATGCAATGTCAGTAGGGATACGGTCAGGTTTTATGCCAAAACCGGCTTGCTTCAACCTCAGCGCAATCCAAGCAATGGCTATCAGTATTTTAGTGAACGAGATTTAAAATGTCTGGATTTTATCAGGCGGGCTAAGTCTCTTGGTTACACGCTTAAAGAAATCAGACAGATTATTGAAGAAAGCCGGAAAGGTTCGTCTCCTTGCCCATTGGTCCGTGATCTCATCCAGCGACGCCTTAAGTCAAATAAAGAACGACTCACACAACTGATAGAACTACAGCATCATATGGAAGCAGCATCGGTAAAGTGGCGGGCGATGCCGGATGGCGTTCCGGATGGTGACAGTATTTGCAAGTTGATTGAATCCATTGATTCATCACCAGGCAACGTCGTAACGTCTGTGATGGAGACCGAAGAGGGCTGTGAGGAATGAACAGCGGAGTTAAACAATTCATTAAGCTTACACAGTGGAAGGCATTTCTAACGGCGGCCTCCGCCAAGGCTGTTATTGAATCCTGATGGTAGCAATTAACTGGAGAACATCATGAATTATTTATTTGCATTTTTACTGGTTTCGGTCCTGCTGTATTTATTAATTCGTTTTGCGCCCGGAGCACTATCCTTGTTGGGCTATCGGGGTTGGTACAGCACTGAACATATCGATCCCGTCTGTGGTATGAAAGTTAAGGCGAATAAAGGTTATGGGATGATGTATGAAGGCAGACTTTATCGTTTTTGTTCAAAACTTTGCCTGGACCAGTTCGACAAAAACCGGCAACAGTATTTACCCGTGAAAAAGGATAATCAAGCAGAAAAACCATCAAAACCTGAGTAAATATAGCAACCGTGGAGCCTTGGGGCGATTTTAAGTGGCCAATTGCTGTGTTTGATGAGTGATATCGTTCACGGCCTACTCTTGATTTTATTGAATATTTTACTTAGAGAGTATCTGAACAGGGGTACCCTTTCAAAGCCTTTTCGAAAAAGGAGATACTTGAATGACCGGGGTATACACCCTGTTGGCTTGGTCAAGACGAAATGTCTTTTTTCGGATCCAATTTTAAGCCAAGGAGAAAACCTATGCTTGAAGAATTCATTCATGAAACTCGTATTGCCTATTTCTCGATGGAGATTGCTCTCCATATTAATATTCCCACCTATAGCGGCGGATTGGGTGTGTTAGCTGGTGATACTATACGCTCTGCCGCCGATCTTGAACTTCCAATGGTTGCGGTTACCCTGGTGAGTCGTGCCGGTTATTTCCGCCAGGAACTGGATGCCGAGGGTGGCCAGATTGAACATCCGGATTCTTGGCAGCCTGATACCGTTGCTAGTTCGCTGCAAGCCAAGATAGCGGTTAACATTGAGGGGCGACTGGTGTGGGTCAGTGGCTGGCTCTACATTCTGGAAGGCCATATGAACGGCCGACAACCGGTTATTCTGCTTGATACTGATGTAGATGAAAATCATGATGACGATCGTCAGATTACCCATTATCTCTATGGCGGTGACGAAGCTTACCGGTTGAAACAGGAAATCGTGCTGGGCATGGGCGGCATGCGCATGCTGCAAGCGCTGGGTTTTAAAGTGCGCCAATACCATATGAATGAAGGACATTCGGCGTTGCTTGCTATTGAATTGTTACGCCGTTATGCCTATCCCAAAGAAGACCTGCGCTCAGGCGAATCAGCCTATGACATCCCCCAGATACGGGAACTTTGCAATTTCACCACGCATACCCCGGTCGACGCCGGTCATGATCGATTCGCCTATGATTTGGTAGGGCGGATTCTCAGCGAGGAATTCGACAGAGCAACGCTTAAACGCCTGGCGGGTGAAGATAGGCTTAACATGACCCGGTTGGCTCTCAATTTGAGCGAGTATGTGAATGGTGTTGCCAAGCGGCATGCGGAAGTTTCACGGAAAATGTTTCCAGGTTATCGGGTTCATGCGGTTACCAATGGCGTACATCCTTTTACCTGGACTGCCAGGAGTTTCATTGATCTTTATAATAAGCATTTACCGGGTTGGTGTCATCAACCTGAAATATTGATACGTGCCGAGTGTTGTATCAGCGATGAAGCCATCTGGGAGGCTCATTGCCAAGCAAAGTCTATTCTGATAGAAAAAGTCAAAGCCCTATGTCATATCAGCCTGGATCCACAAATACCAATCTTTGGATTTGCTCGTCGTATGACGGCATACAAACGACCTGATTTGTTGTTTTCCGATTTAGAACGTCTCAAGAATATTGCCCGGCAGCGGCCTTTTCAAGTCGTGCTGGCCGGCAAAGCCCATCCCCGGGATCTGGACGGGAAACACTTGATAAGAACCATTCACCAGCACATACAAGAATTGGCCGGTGATATTCCGATGGCTTTTGTTCCGGACTACGATATGGAGATTGCGCGGACTATGGTAGCCGGCGTAGACCTCTGGTTGAACACACCGTTAAGGCCCATGGAAGCGTCCGGAACCAGCGGTATGAAAGCCGCTTTTAATGGGGTGCCCAATCTCAGTGTCCTGGATGGCTGGTGGGTTGAAGGTTGTATCGAAGGCATTACCGGCTGGGCGGTCGGAGATGATACCGAATCCTCTAACGGGGATGATGCCAAGTCACTGTATGACAAGCTTGAACAGACGATACTGCCCTTGTATTACGATGATCGAAGCCGATGGATCGCGGTCATGAAAGGCGCCATCAGCAAAAATGCTTCCTTTTTCAATAGCCACCGCATGATGCGGCGTTATGCCACCGAAGCTTACATTCGATAGTTGGGAAAAGTAAAAATGGATAAAGAACTTGGGGCTGGATTTATTGTGACGCTTGAAAAGTCCGTTCATACAATTGATTTAGCCAGAGGAGATTAAGTGATGGTTCAAGATCCGATTTGCCTAATGACATTTTCGCCACGTGAGGCAAAAACAACCGCTGAATACGAAGGAAAGCTTTATTATTTCTGCTCGCCTTCCTGCCGGGATACTTTTCTCAGCCAGCCGGGCTTATATCAAAATAAAGTCACATCGATGCATTTGACTGTAGGGGTCATGGGTTCAGCCGGTAACGAAGCAGCAGCCGATGTCAAAGAGAAATCCATGCTTCTGGGTCAGAGTATTGCGCAACGGAGCTTCATATTAATAACGGGTGCGTGCCCCGGCTTGCCCTATGAATGTGCCCGTGGAGCAAAACAAGCAGGTGGACTATCCATTGGTATTTCACCGGCTCTGAGCTTGGATGAACATATACACAAGTATCGGTCGCCGGCTGACGTTTATGATGTCCTTGTCTATACCGGTAGTGGCTTGATGGGGCGTGAAGTGACCAATATACGCTCAAGTGATATGGTTGTAATCCTTGGAGGACGTTCCGGTACCTTAGGGGAGTTTGCTATTGCTTTTGACGAAGGTAAGTTGATCGGGGTATTGCAAGGCAGTGGCGGAATTACTGATCAGATTCCGGATCTTGTGGCTAGTTTTCAGAAAGATAGCGGAGCACGATTAGTATATTCAGCCGATCCATTGGAGTTAATCGACGAAATGGCAAAGTTATATACAGAGCGTCATTATCTGCGGCCTTCCTGTTTCTGTGACGCGATGCCTGCGGGTGCAGGGTGAATTGATTACTCAGTTGTATTAAACCGGTTCAGTAACTTTTACCGCTCATAAGCACTGACCAAGCCTTGGAAGATGACGCAAATGTAATGTCTCGGTCAGCCTCCCGTAAGGAACAACTGTTTAAACTGGGCACATTCAAATCAACCCGGAAACAGTCATGAAATCAGTTCTGAAACCACATTTCCGTTCCTTGCTGTTAGTTTGCCTCGTCAGCACCGGTAGCGCTTGGGTGCAAGCCGGGACGCAGGCAGAAGTGTTCAAGAGTCCCTCTTGCGGTTGCTGCGGAAAATGGATCGAGCACCTGCAACAGAACGGTTTTCAGGTAAACACTCACGAAATGAACGACGTCCCGGCAGCGCGGAAAAAAATGGGCATGCCCGATCGCCTAGGTTCCTGCCACACCGCACGGATCGGCGACTACGTCATCGAGGGCCATATTCCCGCCGCCGACATCCAGCGCCTGCTCAAGGAAAAACCCAAAGCCCTCGGCTTGGCCGTTCCCTCCATGCCGCCCGGTTCTCCGGGCATGGAGACCGCCAAACCCGTTCCCTACGAAACCCTGCTCGTCCAGACGGACGGCAATAGCCGCATTTTTGCCAAACACTAAGTCCATTAACCCTTAGGAGAAAATCCATGAAAAGTATAGTTGTCATCGTTAGCCTCGCCGCCGCAGTTTTTTCCACGCACAGCATCGCCGCTACAGACCACGACGCTCATGGCGGCCATGGCACGATGCCCGCGCCGGCTGCCGCCGAAGCCCCGCCGGTCACGGAACCCGTGCAGAAAATCGACAAGCCGGCCGGCAAAGTCACGACGCCCCTGGGGGTGGCAGTCAACGCAAAAAAGCACTCGAGTCATTCCGAGTCAGCCTCATCTGACGGTCATGCGCACGAACATACTGACGCGAAATAAGAAATTCACGTCAAGATTTAATTACATACTCCTGAGAAACCTATGAAATATATGAAATTTGCATTAATCACGCTTTTGTTAGTCGCTGTTTCTGCGTGCGCAACAGATGCCAATAGATCTAAAGATGACAGTCATTCACATCCTGGCAGCGGCGGCGGACATAGCCACTAAAGCGATGGCGTCTTGATATCCTGATGACTTCACACCTTCAGGCGACCTAGGCCGAATACTATTTCTTGTCTGAGTACACATTACGATGAAACCTAATTCCAAACCTTCGCTACTATTGCCTAATCCTTCACGTCGGCGCTTCATTGAAGGGCTGGCCGCCGGCGGTATGCTATTAGGGCTATCGCCGTGGATCAAAACGGCTCAGGCCAAGGAAACAACACAGCCGGTCGAGATACTGACCGGCACGGAGTTTAACCTGACGATAGCGGAAACATCGGTTAACTTTACCGGTGCGCCACGTGTGGCAACCACCGTTAATGGCTCGATTCCTGCGCCTACTCTGCGTTGGCGGGAGGGGGATACGGTGACGCTTCGTGTCACCAACCGCCTCGCCGAGGAAACGTCGATTCATTGGCACGGCATGCTCCCGCCTTACCAAATGGATGGTGTACCGGGCATCAGCTTTAAAGGCATCGCGCCTGGGGAAACCTTCACCTATCGCTTCAAGGTGCAACAATCCGGCACCTACTGGTACCACTCCCATTCCGGCATGCAGGAGCAGACCGGTTTATATGGCGCCATCATCGTTGACCCGGCCAGCGCCGACCCGATCCGCGCCGATCTCGATTATGTAGTGCAACTGTCCGACTGGACCGATGAAGACCCGATGCGGGTCTTCGATAAGCTCAAGAACCAAAGCGACTACTACAACTTCAACCAGCCGACGGCTGGCGATTTCTTTCGTGATGCGGCCGGTGAGGACGTTGTATCAGCTATCCAAAAGCGGCACATGTGGAACATGATGCGCATGAATTACACCGATCTGTCGGACATTTCCGCCTATACCTATACTTACCTGATGAACGGTACTACACCGGCCGGCAACTGGACGGGGCTATTCAGTCCAGGCGAAAAGGTGCGGCTGCGCTTCATCAACTCAGGTTCGATGACGTTTTTTGATATGCGTATACCGGGTCTCAAAATGACGGTGGTTCAGGCCGACGCACAGAACGTCGAGCCGGTCACGGTAGACGAATTCCGCATCGGACCGGCGGAGACCTATGATGTCATTGTAACTCCCGAAGAAGGAGCCTATACCCTCTTTGCCCAGTCGATGGACCGTACCGGTTATGCCCGCGGCACGCTGGCAATGCGTGCCGGCATGACAGCGGCGGTGCCTTCTCTGGATAAACCTGAACCACTCACGATGGCCGATATGATGGGCAACATGGGCAACATGGGCAATGGTGAAATGCAGGGGATGAATCACGGCGGCATGGCCATGGATCACAGCGCTCACGCCATGGGCGGACAGGTACGCGTGCGCCACGCCCGTACCGAATATGGCCCAAGCGTGGATATGCGGGTGGACACGCCGCGCACCAATCTGGATGATCCCGGTATCGGCCTGCGCAACAACGGCCGCCGAGTATTGACTTATGCTGATCTGCACACCATTGGTGGGCCGCTGGATACGAGAGAACCGGTTCGGGAAATTGAGCTCCATCTCACCGGCAACATGGAGCGTTATAGCTGGTCGCTTGATGGCCTCGAGTTCGGCAAATCCACACCGATACATTTCCGTTACGGCGAGCGGCTGCGCGTGATCTTTGTCAATGACACGATGATGACCCACCCCATGCATCTGCATGGCATGTGGCAGGAGCTGGAAAGCCCTGACGGACGCTTCCAGGTGCGCAAGCACACCATCATTGTGCAGCCGGCGCAGCGCGTTACTTTCCTCGCCACACCCGACGGCTTGGGCCGTTGGGCCTGGCATTGTCACCTGTTTTTACATATGCATGCTGGCATGATGCGTGAAGTGGTTGTGGCCTGAAGATGAAGGCATCAAACAGGCGTAATCGAAGAGTGAAACAGAAAACTATGATGACCCGGCGAATATATAGGATTGTTGCTTTGTTGGTTTTTAAACTGTCTTCCTCCTGGGCACAAGACCTAACGACCGTGGAAAACGGTCAAACGCATGCCGAGCACGCCAATCATTCCAAACAGACGGAGCAGAAACGGCGTGAAGTAAAGTCCGGGACAAAATCAAAGCCGGCTTCGGCAAAAGTATCCGAGCAGCTAGATGCGACCAAGGACATGGATCACGGCAACATGAATCACGGCTCCATGCCGGGCATGGACCACAGCGGGATGAATCACGATTCCATGCCGGATATGGATAAAGGTGATAAGTCCGGCACGGTGAAAGGTTTAGGGCATGACATGAACTACGGTAGCGCCACTTCCGGGAAAGCCAGCGACATGAGTAACATGAATCACGGCGGTGATGATTCAGACCATGGTTCCATGTCCATGCAGGGTGGCTCCCCCCCTCCCGATGCCCGCGATCCGCACGCCTATTCGGATGGCTACGACTTCGGTCCGATTCCACGGCCCAAGATGGGTGACGAAGATAATTTTGGCTCATTGTTGGTCGATCGGCTCGAAAGTTCGACTGCTCGCGGCAGCACCGCTATGACCTATGACTGGCAGGCCTGGTATGGTCAGACTTATGATCGCGCCCTTATCAGAGCCGAAGGCGAGATTGAAAACGGCACGTTTAAAGACGCACGCAACGAGTTGCTTTGGGCGCACGCCATTACCCCTTATTTGGACACCCAACTGGGGCTTCGTTACGACAGCGGTAAAGGAACAGATCGCGGCTGGCTCGCCTTCGGTATCCAGGGGCTATTGCCTTACTGGCTATATATTGAAGCAACGGCTTATGTCAACGAGCAAGGGCGTACCGCATTCCGTCTGGAAACAGAATACGACTTATTGCTGACGCAAAAGCTCATCTTGCAGCCACGCATTGAAATGAATTTTTATAGCCAACGAGACGACACGCGCGATGTGAGTAGCGGCTTGTCCAACATTGAAGCGGGTCTACGCCTGCGTTACGAGATTCGACGGGAATTTGCTCCCTATGTCGGCGTTGATTGGGCCAGCCGATTTGGCTCTGCGGCAGATAATATACGGGCTTCCGGTAACGCTGCCGAGGAAGTGCGGCTCGTTGCCGGGGTGCGGTTATGGTTCTGAGCCTTCGCACTTAGCCGTACGTTATTTGAGGGCGATGCGCAGTTATTCGATTTCGAAAGGTGAAAGAATGAATAAAAAAGACCCGATAGAAAAGTCAACAAAACCCAATAGAAGACGGCGCCCCAAAAGAACGATGTCGCCCGTGTCCTCAGCAGGCCATCCGAAGGAAAAACTCGATGTGTGCTGCACGGCACAAATGAATACGCCTGAACGCCCGCTACATGATTACATGGCGGAGGTTTCCGAACGCACTGAAGTTCGTAGGGGCGTTCCGTTGCCCATGGGCACCCATGAATCTGGGGGAGGAGTCAATTTCGCCTTCTTCAGCCGGCATGCCAGCCGCGTTCGGCTGGAGTTGTTTGACCACCCCGAAGATGCCACGGCCGCTCGGGTGATTGATCTCGATCCCGCGCGCAACCGCACAGGTGACGTGTGGCACGTCTGGATTGAGGGGATTCGATCTGGCCATCTGTATGGCTATCGCGTGGACGGCCCGTATCAACCCAAGGACGGGCATCGTTTCAATTTCAACAAGCTGCTCCTGGATCCATTTGCGACAGCGATCTCGCCATTACCCGATTGGGATTTTGGCACGGCGCTAGGTTACGACACGTCTGAAACAGACAGAGATTTGGTTTGCTCGAAAGTCAATGATACCGGAGACATGCCGAAATGTGTGTTTACTAACGAGCACTTCTGCTGGCAGGACGACCGGCCGCTTAGGCATCCATGGTCAAAAACAGTGATTTATGAAATGCATGTGCGTGGTTTCACCATTCACCCGAGTTCCGGCGTGGAGAATTCCGGCACGTACCGGGGACTAATGGAAAAGATCCCCTACCTCAAAGACCTGGGAGTGACGGCTGTGGAATTGATGCCGGTATATGAGTTCAACGAAAACCAGGTGCCGGTCGTCAATCCGCAAACAGGTCAACCACTCAGAAATTACTGGGGCTACGATCCCGTGGCCTTCTTTGCTCCCAAAGCATCCTACAGCAGTACCGGAGGCTTGGGTCAGCAGAAGCTTGAGTTCAAGGAAATGGTCCGGGCCTTTCACGAAGCCGGAATTGAAGTGATTCTGGACGTGGTGTTCAATCACACAGCGGAGGGAAACGAATTGGGGCCGACACTCTGTTTTCGTGGTATTGACAACGCGATCTTCTATACATTGGCGGACGACAAACGCTACTATAAGGATTACACAGGTACAGGCAACACCATCAACGCCAACCATCCCGTGGTGCGGGATTTCATCTTGAGCGCATTGCGTTATTGGGTGGTGGAGATGCATGTGGATGGATTCCGGTTCGATCTGGCTTCGATTCTCGGGCGGGATGGCGCAGGCAACTTGCTGTCGAATCCTCCACTGATCGAGCGGATCGCCGAGGATCCGATCCTGCGGGGAACCAAACTCATTGCCGAAGCATGGGATGCCGCCGGAGCCTATCAGGTGGGCAATTTTTCGCGGGGCTGGGCGGAGTGGAACGGCCGCTACCGTGACGATGTGCGCCGATTCTGGCGTGGTGACGATGGGATGCTCGGTTCATTTGCCAGCCGCATCTGCGGTAGCGCCGATATTTATGCCGGCACTGGCAAATGTCCCGGGTGCAGCATCAATTTCGTCACTTGTCACGATGGCTTCACCCTGTATGATCTGGTGAGTTATCACACCAAGCACAATGAAGCCAACGGAGAAAACAACCATGACGGGACCGACGCCAACTTCAGCGAGAACTACGGCGCTGAAGGCGAGACGACGGATGCCGGGATCGAGGGCTTGCGAAAACGCCAGATCAAGAACTTCCTGCTCACCCTGTTGATCTCGCGCGGTGTGCCGATGCTGCTCGGCGGAGACGAATTTCGTCGCACCCAAGGCGGCAACAACAATGCCTACTGCCAGGACAATGAAACGAGCTGGCATGACTGGAGCTGTCTAGAGCAGCACCAGGAAATTTACCGCTTCACCCGTGGCATGATCGCCTTTCGTCGAGCCCATCCGATTTTGAGTCAGGAGCACTTCTACATGGATGCCGAGATTCGTTGGTTTGGTTCGCAACAGGGATTGCCTAACTGGGCCGACCCGAAAGAAAATCAGTTTGCCTGTCTGATCTATGAAGACGAACAGAACGCACTTTACCTGATGTTCAATGCCGGCGCCGATGCGGTCGATTTCGGTTTGCCCCTAGTACCGCCGGGGGCTCGGTGGTATCTGGCCGTTGACACAGCTCGTGAAGCGCCACAAGATCTGTTTGAAGCAGGCAAAGAACTGCCCTGGGAAAATCCCGAAACTTACCACCTAAGTTCACGATCCAGCGCCATACTTCTGGCTCGAGGAACGAATGTTTAAAGGCGATACATAGTGTTGACAGAGGCCAAATGAAAGGCGTTGAAGTCCATTATCAGTTTGGTAATTTTCTTAATAAAGCGGTGATCCTGTTCAACCAGGTTATTCAAATAGTTGACTTGGCATATTTGAATAACGCTCAGCAAACCTGCAAGCATCAGGAATACAGCTTAACAGCGCCCCAGTAAAAGTTCGGTAAATTAATATAAAAATGACATTGCAGATTCTCTGCTAATGATAACGGGAGAAACACGACTATGAACACGTGGCATAACCAATCAATTACCGAAGCCGCAAGCCTTCTTGCGGCTGATGTAGAGCAAGGGCTTTCCGGCAATGAAGCGAAAAAGCGGTTCGTCCGGTATGGGCAAAATAAGCTACGCAAAGGCAAGCGATTTTCGGCCTTGGTCATTTTTGTCAGCCAGTTCAAAAGTCTGGTTATTTGGGTATTGATGGGTGCGGCGACGGTTTCCGCCGCACTGGGCGAAACAGTTGATGGAATCGCCATCATTGCCATCGTGATTTTGAACGCCGTGATTGGTTTTTTTCAGGAGTATCGTGCCGAAAAGGCGGCGGCAGCGTTGGCTCGCTTGACCGCGCCCCATTGCCGGGTGTTGCGAGGCGGCCATAGCGTGGTAGTCACCGCAACTGAAATAGTCCCTGGCGATATCCTGTTGCTCGAAGGCGGGGACCTGGTCGCTGCGGATGCTCGCCTGATTCAGGCATCTGTTCTTCGCATCAACGAAGCGCCGCTGACCGGCGAATCACAAGCGGTAGGCAAGTTCACCAGCAACCTGCCTCTAGAAACACCACTGGCGGAGCGGAAAAACATGGTCTTCCTCGGCACCAGCGTGACAGGTGGCACTGGTCACGCCTTGGTGGTTAATACCGGGATGGAGACGGAACTCGGGCATATCGCCAAACTTCTGGAGACGGCCGGAAGCGGAGAAACTCCACTGCAACGTCAACTTAACCGGGTAGCGGGTTGGTTGTTGTGGGCCTGCTTCGGCATCGTCGCGCTAATTTTTAGTCTCGGATTACTGCGGGGAATTGCGCCGTTTGAGCTTTTCATGAGCGCGGTGAGTCTTGCGGTAGCCGCCATTCCGGAAGGTCTGCCGGCAGTGGTGACTGTCGCTCTCTCATTGGGTGTGCAGCGCATGGTGCAGCGTCATGCCTTGGTGCGGCGCCTGGCTTCGGTTGAAACACTAGGCAGAGCTCAGGTTATCTGTACCGACAAGACCGGTACGCTGACGATGGGTGAAATGACTGCCCGCAAGTTAATTACCTCGGAGAACTTGTATCGTGTCACCGGCGAGGGTTACGCCACGGAAGGCGCTTTTTTTTCCGGCAATGAGGAAACCCTGCCGTCGAAAAGCCTCGCGCTCATGGCCTTGTTGCGCGCATCAGCCGCCTGCAACGATGCCGAACTGACTCTAACGGATGATCGGCCTGGAATAGTAGGCGATCCTACTGAAGGAGCGCTGCTGGTGGCTGCCGCAAAAGGCGGTATTACCCGTGATGTTTTCGAAACTGAAATGCCGCGTCTGTCTGTATTGCCTTTCGATTCAGACCGCAAACGCATGACCGTCATCCGAAGTCGGGAAAACCGTTCCTGGGCCTTCGTTAAGGGCGCACCTGAAGTTATTCTCGACCGTTGCACGCTGGTCCGTACCGACCAGGGAGTAAGGGAATTGACTGAAAACGATCGCACCCGGCTGCTCCAGGCTAATACCTTACTGGCACATGATGCACTGCGCGTTCTTGCCGTCGCTGAGCGGCCCCTGGATGGCTTCAGTTTCGCAGAGGGAATGGTTGTAAACGATAACGAGATCGAGCAGGAACTTACCTTTTTAGGGCTGGCAGGCTTACAGGATCCACCTCGCGCCGAGGCGAAGGCGGCCGTGGGCAAGTGCATACGGGCCGGCATTAAAACCGTGATGATCACCGGCGATCATCCCGATACGGCACGGGCAATAGGCCATGAATTAGGCATTTTGAGCAAAGGTGACGAAGTTCTAGTCGGCGCTGAGCTTGACCGGCTGGACGACGAAGCGCTGAAGGAACGGGTAGCACAGGTTTCGGTTTATGCGCGGGTTACGGCTGAGCACAAGCTCAGGATTGTTCGCGCTTGGAAGTCGCTAGATGTAGTCGTGACGATGACCGGAGATGGGGTTAACGATGCCCCGGCGATCAAAGAGGCGTCCATCGGTATCGCCATGGGCATCACCGGCACCGAGGTGACCAAGGAGGCCGCCGACATCATTATCACCGACGACAATTTTGCTTCTATCGTCGCTGCCGTAGAAGAAGGTCGGGGCATTTATGACAATATCGCCAAAACCTTGGCCTATCTGTTGGCCGGGAATACCGGCGAATTAATCGTGATGCTGAGCGCGGTCCTTCTGGGCTGGCCGCTGCCGCTTCTACCGTTACATCTTCTGTGGATCAACCTGGTGACAGACGGCTTGCCGGCGCTCGCTCTGGCGACTGATCCGATTGATCCCGACGTATTGAATCGCCCCCCTCGACGTTCCCAAGAGTCGCTATTCAACCGGGATTTCCTCACACTAACCCTGCTCACCGGCTTGCTGACCGCCGGCGTTACTCTCGGCGTATTTAGTTATGAGCTCTATATCGACAACAGCGTTGAGCAAGCCCGCGATGCTGCCTTTACCGCCTTGGTGATCGCCGAGCTGCTGCGCGCCTTCGGTGCACGGAGCGAGCAGCGTACCATCTGGCAGATAGGCCTGTTTTCCAACCTGCGCTTGTTTCTGATTGTGGCGGTGAGCTTTGGCTTGCAGTTGGCGATACACCATGTTCCCATGCTGCAAAAACTGTTTCAGATCGAACCGGTTACTTTAAATCAATGCGTGGCCTGGATCGGGGTTGGATTTATACCGCTAATCATCCTGGAACTGAGAAAAGTCATCCGCCGCCCCCGAGCGAAGAAGGTTTGAAATAAAATTGCGCCATAACGATTCAAAATCAGATTGTGGAAAACGTAACTCGCCACCAATGGATTTCAGAAGCGGCTTATTACAAAGCAGAAGCCAGAAATTTTGCACCCGGCAGGGAGCTTGAGGATTGGCTGGCAGCCGAAAAAGACTATGTAAAGATGCAAATTGCACTTTATCTGTCTATGGTTGAAGAAGATGGTGCTATGACCCTCCTGGGTCTACAACAACTGGCAAATTTGGTGGGAGTTGAAAACCCTGAATGTAACAATTTGAAAATCGAACTGATTCATTCCATTCAGAATGCGAGTCAGCATCGACCCTGCTTTCGAACGGATCCAAGCAAAACCTGTCAAGAAGAAGACTGTATATGGAGAGCTGAATGTCACAAATTGATTGCGGTGTGGTACCGCTAACCGGAAAATACTGGTGTTTTAGCCAGACAGAGTAAGCGGCTCTTTTGCCTACCGTCTACGACTATAGGGTAAGACAATGACAAATTACGTTCTCAAAAATACTTATACCTGCCCCATGCACCCCGAGATTCGCCAAGCACAGCCGGGAAACTGCCCCAAGTGCGGCATGGCTTTAGAGATAGCGATAGCTTCCGCTCCCGGTGGGCGCACGGAATATGTCTGCCCGATGCATCCGGAAGTGGTCCGCCAGACCCCCGGATTCTGCCCCAAGTGCGGCATGCCCCTGGAACCTCGCGATGTCTCGGGGGAAGAAGAGGAAAACCAGGAGCTTAGCGATATGCGCCTAAGGTTCTGGGTTAGTTTTGTGTTGTCCCTGCCGGTGTTTTTGGTCGCGATGCTGCATGATCTGATGCCGGCATTCGTCTCCGACTACTTATCCCTACGCCAACTCCAATGGCTGGAATTCGCTTTGGCCACGCCGGCCGTGTTGTGGGGAGGCTGGCCTTTTTTTCAACGCGGCTGGATTTCTGTGATTAATCGCCGCCTGAATATGTTCACCTTGATTGCGTTAGGCGTTGGCGTGGCCTGGATTTACAGCGTACTGGCCATTTTTCTTCCGCCGATTTTTCCGCCGTCGCTGCGCGATGAACATGGCGTGGTGGCGGTGTACTTCGAAGCCGCGGCCGTGATCACGACGCTGGTTTTGCTTGGCCAAGTGCTGGAATTGCGGGCAAGAAGCCGTACCAGCGCGGCGATTAAACTGTTGTTGGGTCTGGCTCCCAAAACCGCACGGCTTCATCATGCCGACGGCAGCGAAACGGATATTCCCTTGGAACAGGTGAAACCCGGCGATATCTTGCGGGTGCGTCCCGGCGAAAAAGTGCCAGTGGACGGTGTCGTACTCGAAGGGGCGAGTTCGGTCGATGAATCGATGGTAACTGGTGAGCCGATTCCGGTTGAAAAAGTGGCGGATCTGCCGCTGATCGGTGCGACGATTAACGGCACTGGGAGTTTGTTGATGCGTGCCGAGCGGGTCGGCAGCGAAACCTTGCTTGCCCAAATCGTGCACATGGTCAGTGAAGCGCAACGTAGCCGGGCGCCGATCCAAAAACTGGCCGATACAGTTTCTGGCTACTTTGTGCCCGCGGTGGTACTGACGGCCCTGATCACGCTCGTGGTTTGGTGGGCCTGGGGACCCGAGCCCAAATTGGCTCACGCGGTCGTGAATGCGGTAGCGGTATTGATCATTGCGTGTCCCTGCGCCCTGGGATTGGCCACCCCGATGTCGATCATGGTCGGTACCGGCCGCGGTGCAATGGCGGGCGTCCTGATTAAAAATGCCGAAGCGCTGGAGGTGATGGAAAAAGTGGATACTTTAGTAGTGGATAAAACCGGCACCCTCACCGAAGGAAAACCTCGACTGGTCACGGTCGAGGCGGTCAATGACTTCACGAAGGACGAGGTCTTGGCTTATGCGGCCAGTCTGGAACGAGCCAGTGAACATCCGCTTGCCGCGGCGATCGGCCAAGGCGCAGAAGAGCAGGGGGTAAAAGCATTGCCTGTCACTGAGTTTCAATCTCTGACCGGAAGAGGAGTGAAAGGGCTGATCAATGGCCGACGCGTGGCGTTGGGTAATGCGCAGTTGATGACGGAAGAGGGCATTACGACAGGCTTATTGGCAAACTCGATAGAGGCGCTGCGTCAGCAAGGGCAAACGGTAATGATTATCGGGATAGACGGCCAAGCGGCCGGCCTGCTCAGCGTAGCCGATCCGATTAAGCCCACCACCTTCAAGGCTTTAACTGATTTGCATAAAGAAGGCATTCAGGTGGTGATGTTGACCGGCGACAATCGCACGACGGCCGAGTTTGTGGCCAAAAGTCTGGGGATCGATCAAGTGCAGGCAGAAGTGTTGCCGGAGCAAAAAACCGAAGTGATCAAAAAACTACAGAGCGAAGGCCGTATCGTCGCGATGGCGGGCGACGGCATCAACGATGCACCGGCGTTGGCGGCGGCCCATATCGGGATCGCGATGGGTACGGGCACGGACGTCGCGATGGAAAGTGCCGGTATTACGCTCGTGAAAGGTGATCTGATGGGGCTGGTCAAAGCCCGCCATTTAAGTCGAGCGACTTTACGTAATATCCGCCAAAATCTGTTCTTCGCGTTTATCTATAATGCCCTTGGCGTGCCTATTGCCGCCGGCGTGCTCTATCCGTTTTTCGGTATTCTCTTGTCGCCGATGATTGCGGCGGCAGCAATGAGTCTGAGTTCGGTTTCGGTCATCAGCAATGCGTTGCGGCTAAGGCGTATCACACTATAAATGAGAGATTGACAGGGCAAAGGGGGGAGAAGAGTGCATATTCATATTCCATCACAAACCAGCCGCTCCTTCCGATTGAAAACCGCCAACAGTTCCGATTCAAACCCAGGCCATTGATTCCGATACAATTACGCCAGTAGTGAATGTCGGTTTTTAGGTAAGACGAATTGGCGCTTTCGACCGAGGCTGTGTCAAAACGCAAAAATCCAAAAGCCTGTGGTTTGGTAATGCCTAATTTCGGACAAAATATTAGCCTTAGTGGAGCCAATCATTGATCTGTTGCTCCTCTCAGGCTGATCGGTGGAGTATTTTACATGTCAGGCAAGTTTAGTGATGAGTTTTGACACGGTCAGGGCCCTATGGCGACATTCGCTTTATATTTCTATACGGCTGCACATCTATAGATTGCAGACATTCATAGTTTGGAAAAGCCTCCGTTCAAATGCTCATGCCCATCTGGTCGGGGCGCAAATACCTCCATATATGCCAGAAAGCTTGTGTTTTTGACTTTATATGGTATAACGACCAATTATGGATACTTTACGACGTTCCAAAACTTGGCTTTCTTTTGTGCTAATCCTTACGGTACTTGGTCATTTCGGCCTTAGTCATGGGGAGTCGGCCTTTGTGCTGTGTTTTGGTGCTGACGGTCATGTCGCCGTAGAGCGCATCAGTCAAGATCATGGCGCCAATGCAGATAAAGCTACCCAGCACAAGGACGGGGCTAACGCCTATATCACGGACGGCGATTCACCCTGCACGTCGCCTTGCACCGATATCCCCATAGCCGGCGATGACCATGGCGCCCATGTTCCCTTATCAGTTTTATCTAAAATATCGCTCGATCTTGGGCTGTTGCCCCTATTTTTCCTTGTTTTTTTCCTCATACCCTACGCCAGGGTAATTCCACAGCGACATTTTTTTTCCGATCCTCTTTTCACGGATTCCCGGCTGCTTAGCCTACGCAGTACCGTTCTTCTGATTTAGCCCGCTCTTCATAGCCGTAACCCGCCGGCCGATGGCGCAGGTTTGCGCCTGCTTGTCCGCTCGGCGTTCGTTCCAATCCACGCTACGGAGAGACTATCCATGTGCTCGAATTATGCGCTGCCGTTCGGCATCGCCCTCAGTATCATCATTGCAGCCGGTCCAGCCGGCGCCGATCCGACAGACCAGAAAACGCCGCTCGTCCATCTGGAAAACCAGAATCAGGCGGAGCGCGATCCAAGCGCGTCCGACGAACCGGCCGGAACTTTGGTTTTGCCGCAGGCGCTGGCCCTGGCCTTGACCCAAAACCCAGAACTCGCCACCTTTTCCTGGGAGACCCGCGCACGGGAAGCGGCCGCTTTGCAGGCGAGCTTTTTCCCGAATCCGACTTTCGGCGCGAATGCGGCGAACTTCGGCAACCGCTCGATTCAAGGCTTCGACGGCGATGTGGTGACCTTGGAACTCAGCCAGTTGATCGAATTGGGCGGCAAGCGCGCGGCTCGAACGGAGGCCGCCGCCCTGACCAAAGAATTGGCCGATTGGGATTACGAATCCAAGCGCATTGATGTCCTAACCCAGGTCTCCCAGGCCTTCATTGAGGTGCTGGCGGCGCAACAACGTCTGTCGCTGACGCAGCAAATTCAGGAACTGGCGAATCAGATGCTGGTGATGACGTCCGCGCGGGTCCAGGCCGGCAAGGTCTCGCCCGTCGAAGAGACCAAGGCCAAAACGGCCCGCGCTTCGGTGCAGATTGAACTGATGCGCGCCCAAAGAGAATTGGAAGCGGCCCGAAAGCGTCTCGCCGCGAGTTGGGGCAGCGCCGCTCCCCGCTTCGAGGCGGTCGCCGGCGATCTGAACGCCATTCGTCCCCCGCCATCTTTAGAGTCGCTGCTGCAGCGGCTCGCCAACAATCCGGATTTGGCCCGCTGGGCTACGGAAATCACGCAGCGGCAGGCGCTGATTACGGTGGAAAAATCCAAGGCCATTCCCGATGTGACGGCAACGCTAGGGGCGAGCAAGTACCTGATGCCTAATGATTATGCGCTCGTCGTCGGTTTTTCGATACCGCTGCCGGCATTCAACCGCAACCAGGGCGGCATCCTCGAAGCCGAGCATCGGCTGACCAAAGCGGAGGAAGACCACCGCAGCGCAGAGGTGAGGATTGCGACCGCATTGAACACCGCCTATCAGCGCTTAAGCGCCGCACATGCCGAGGTCTCGGCGCTGCGGCAGGAAGTTTTGCCCGGCGCGCAAAGCGCCTACGCTGCCGCCCGCGAAGGCTATCGTTTAGGCAAGTTCGGCTTTCTGGACGTGCTCGATGCGCAGCGCACCCTGTTCGGAGCCAAAACCCAGTACCTGCTGGCGCAGGCGGATTATCACAAGGCGGTGGCCGAGGTAGAGCGATTGATCGGCGGCGGTCTGGACGACGGTGCCTTGGCCAGTCTTAAACAGGAGGCATCGCAATGAAAACGAAACAGAGTTTGATTATTTCCGGATTGATCGCGGTCGGCATCGTGCTTGCCGTATTGATCCTGCGCCTAGAGCCGCCTACCCATACAGAGGAAGAAAGCGAGTCGCATGAAGCAAAAACTGATGATAACGGAGGTCCGCACGGCGGCAAGCTTTTCGTCAAAGGCGACTTCGAACTGGAAATCCTGCTCGCGGAAGACGAAGGCGAACCGCGCTTCCGCATTTATCTGTTTAATCAGGATAAGCCTCTGTCGCCGAATGCCGCCCAGGTGTCGGCGATAGTGACGCGGCCGGATGGCGAGAAGCAGAACATCGACTTTGTGTCGGAAAAGGATTTTTTGCAGAGCGCCCAGCCAATCGAGGAGCCGCACGTATTCGAGGCAACCGTGATTGCGCAGCATGATAGCCAGTCGCTGCAATTTTCCTGGGTTAAAGAAGAGGGGAAAATCAATCTGACCGATCAGCAGGTCAAGGAAGCAGGTGTAAAGACCCAGACAGCAGGTGGCGCGCGCATCAAAAACGTAGTGACCCTGCCGGGTGAAATTCGCTTCAATGAAGATAAAACGTCTCACGTCGTCCCTCGTCTAGCCGGTGTGGTCGAGGTTATATCCGCCAACCTCGGAGACCCGGTTAAGAAAGGTCAAGTGCTGGTAGTGATTGCAAGTACCGGACTGGCGGAACAACGTAGCGAGTTGCTCTCCGCACAAAAACGTCTGGAACTGGCTCGTGCCACCTTTGCGCGGGAAAAGCACTTGTGGGGGGCAAAGATCTCGGCGGAGCAGGACTACCTGCAAGCCCGACAAGTAATGAACGAGGCGGAAATCGACGTACATAATGCTCAACAGAAGTTGATGGCGCTTGGCGCAAGTCCAAATGTATCGGTCAACTCCGGTTCGCTCAACCGCTACGAGATTCGTGCGCCGTTCGACGGCATGATAGTCGAAAAGCATATTGCCCTGGGTGAAGCGGTCAAAGAAGATGCGAGCATCTTCACCATTTCCGATTTGTCGTCGGTGTGGGCCGAGATCATCGTATCGGCGAAGGATCTCAACGTGATCCGGGTCGGCGGGAAGGTTATGATCAAGGCCACGGCACTCGACTCCACGGCATCCGGCACGGTGTCCTATGTGGGCGCACTGATGGGCGAACAAACGCGTACCGCAACGGCGCGCGTGACGCTGGCGAATCCGCAGATGGCATGGCGACCGGGGTTGTTTATCACTGTCGAGATCGTAGCCAGCGAAACCGAGGTGCCGGTCGCCGTATCGTCTGATGCTGTCCAGAATGTCAACAACGAGCCTACGATTTTTGTCCGCGTGCCGGGTGGATTTATTGCGCAACCGGTCATTACCGGGCTTTCAGATGGTAAGTTTGTGGAGATTGTGAAAGGACTCAAACCTGGCACTGAATATGCTCTCAATGGCAGCTTCGTGCTCAAATCCGAACAGGGTAAAGAAGGAGCCTCACATGAGCATTAATGCAATAGCCAGTTTAGGTCGTTTAGGCTTGCCACTGCCCCGGGAAGCGGGCGCATCATCATTATTCATACGCAATGGAGAGAATTATGTTGATACTGAAAACCACCGCTCTTTTCCTCGTTACCGCCCTTGCCGAAATCATCGGCTGTTTTCTGCCCTATTTGTGGCTCCGCAAGAGTGGCTCTCCATGGTTGCTGTTGCCGGCAGTGCTCAGCCTGTCGCTGTTCGTATGGCTGCTTACTTTACATCCGGCCGCCAGTGGCCGTATTTACGCTGCTTATGGCGGTGTTTATGTGGCTACCGCTCTGGTTTGGCTAAGAGTAGTAGATGGAGAAAGGTTATCTATATTGGATTGGACGGGTGCTGGAATCGCTTTGTTCGGAATGGCGATCATTGTGCTGGGCTGGCGCAGCGAAGTTTAGGCCATGATTTTATTGATTTCGTAAGGAAAACTACAGAGCAGGAGGCCCCCCATCATGTTTGAACGACTTATCCGCTTATCCATCGAGCACCGCTGGCTGGTTATTCTGGCCGTGCTCGCCATGGCGGGACTCGGCATTTTCAATTACAAAATTCTGCCGATCGACGCCGTCCCGGACATCACCAACGTCCAGGTGCAAATCAATACCACGGCGCCCGGCTATTCGCCGCTGGAGACCGAACAGCGCATTACCTATCCAATCGAAACTGTCATGTCGGGTTTGCCCCATCTGGAGCAAAGCCGGTCGCTGTCGCGCTACGGCCTGTCGCAGGTGACGGTGATCTTCCGGGACGGCACCGATATTTACTTTGCCCGGCAGTTGGTTAATCAGCGCATCCAGGAAGCCAAGGATAAACTGCCTGCCGGCATCACACCGGCGATGGGGCCTATCTCGACCGGCCTGGGGGAAATCTATCTGTGGACAGTCGAAGCCAAAGACGGCGCCAAAAAACCTGACGGTTCGCCTTACACGGCAACCGACCTGCGCGAGATTCAGGACTGGATCATCAAGCCGCAACTGCGCAACGTGCCGGGCGTGACCGAAATCAATTCCATCGGCGGCTTTGCCAAGCAATATCAGGTCGCGCCGGTTCCTGAAAAACTTGCTTCCTACGGCCTGACGTTGCAGGATATCGTGACGGCGCTGGATCGCAACAACAACAATGTCGGCGCCGGCTACATCGAAAAGCGCGGCGAACAGTATTTGCTCCGTGCGCCAGGCCAAGTGCACTCGATGGAGGATATCCGCAACATCATTCTCGGCAATGTGCAGGGCGTGCCGATCCGAATTCGCGATGTGGGCGAGGTCGAAATTGGCCGCGAACTGCGCACCGGCGCCGCCACCGAAAATGGCCGCGAGGTCGTGCTGGGCACGGTCTTCATGCTCATCGGCCAGAACAGCCGTAGCGTTTCGCAGGCGGTCGACAAAAAAATGGGGGAGATTAACCGTACACTGCCCGAAGGCGTGCGGGTAGTCACCGTCTACGACCGGACGGTACTGGTCGATAAGGCCATCAACACCGTCAAGAAGAACTTAGCCGAGGGCGCGATCCTGGTGATCGTGATTCTGTTCCTGTTCCTCGGCAACATCCGCGCGGCCATCATCACGGCGTTGGTGATTCCATTGTCGATGTTGTTCACCTTCACCGGCATGGTGACTTACCAGGTTAGCGCGAACCTGATGAGTTTAGGTGCACTCGACTTCGGTGTCATCATTGATGGTGCTGTGGTAATCGTGGAAAACTGCGTGCGGCGGCTCGCCCATGCCCAGGAACAACAGGGGCGTTCGTTGACCCGTAGCGAACGCTTTCAGGAAGTGTTTATAGCCTCGAAAGAAGCGCGGCGGGCACTGTTGTTCGGCCAGCTTATCATCATGGTCGTGTATTTGCCGATCTTCGCCCTGACCGGCGTGGAAGGAAAAATGTTTCATCCAATGGCTTTCACGGTCGTGATTGCCTTAGTGGGTGCCATGATTCTGTCAGTCACGTTTATTCCGGCGGCCGTAGCGCTGTTTATCGGCGACAAAGTAGCAGAGAAAGAAAATGTTCTGATGCAGACGGCTAAGCGTCTTTATGCGGTAGCGCTGGATCAGGTCATGATTAACAAACCTGTGGTGTTGACGTTCGCTGTCGTCACAGTAATCCTGTCAGGTCTCTTGGCGACGCGTATGGGCAGTGAATTTGTGCCTAGTTTGAACGAAGGAGACTTCGCTATTCAGGCGCTGCGGATCCCCGGTACCAGTTTGTCGCAATCGGTCGCCATGCAGCAACAAATTGAACATTCTCTGAAACAGCAATTCCCGGAAATCGACCGGGTGTTTGCGCGGACGGGTACCGCCGAGATCGCCTCAGACCCGATGCCGCCCAACATTTCGGATGGTTACATCATGCTCAAGCCGCGAGAGCAATGGCCCGATCCGGAGAAATCGAGGGACGAACTGCTCGCTGCTATACAGACAGCAGCAAACAAACTCCCCGGCAACATTTACGAATTCTCCCAGCCTATCCAACTGCGCTTCAATGAGCTGATTTCAGGCGTACGTAGCGATGTCGCGATTAAAGTATTCGGCGACGATATGGCTGTGCTGAACGACACGGCGACTAAAATCTCATCGTTAACGGAGAAGATTCCAGGCGCTTCTGAGGTTAAAGTGGAGCAAACGACAGGCTTGCCTATGCTAACTGTCAACATTAACCGAGACAAAACCTCTCGTTATGGTTTAAACGTAGGCGATGTGCAGGATGCAGTGGCCACCGCGATTGGCGGGACAGAAGCAGGAACTTTGTTTGAGGGGGATCGGCGTTTCGACATTATCGTTCGTTTGCCGGATAACCTGCGCAGTGACTTGGAAGCACTCAAGCGTCTCCCGATTCCATTGCCGCGAGCGCAAGGCGGCGACGGTCGAGCCACCTATATTCCGCTTGCCGAAATCGCAAGCCTTGAACTAGCCCCAGGGCCCAACCAAATCAGCCGGGAGGACGGCAAACGCCGGATCGTTGTAAGCGCCAACGTGCGTGGTCGTGACATCGGTTCATTTGTTGCCGAGGCCGGGCAGCGGCTTCAGCAGCAAGTCAAGATCCCGGCGGGATACTGGAGCATATGGGGCGGGCAGTTCGAGCAATTGCAATCGGCCACGCAACGCTTGCAGATCGTGGTGCCGGTGGCGTTACTGCTGGTCTTTACACTGCTGTTCATGATGTTTGGCAACGTCAAAGACGGTTTACTGGTCTTTAGCGGCATTCCTTTTGCGTTGACGGGCGGTTTGGTCGCGCTCTGGCTGCGCGATATTCCGATGTCGATCTCGGCAGCGGTCGGCTTTATCGCGCTCTCCGGTGTGGCGGTGCTCAATGGTCTGGTGATGATTACCTTCGTCCGTAGCCTGCGCGAACAAGGCATGTCGTTGGATAAGGCGATTGTTGAGGGCGCTCTCACGCGTCTCCGGCCGGTGCTGATGACGGCATTAGTGGCGTCATTCGGTTTCGTGCCGATGGCAATTGCTACGGGAACCGGGGCTGAAGTGCAGCGGCCACTGGCCACCGTGGTGATCGGCGGCATCTTGTCGTCAACGATGTTGACTTTGTTGGTGTTACCGATCCTATACTGGCTCGCGCATCGCAATGATAAACAACAAGCAGGTTCCGTGATACCGGGAAATATGCAGATTGGGTTTGATGAGGAGAGAAAGAGATGAAATCATGCAATCAATCAAAAAAATCCTGCGGTTGTGCAGAAGACAAACCGGATAGCAGTCAGCCAGTCGCATCAATACTTGCGAGTGGCATGACTTTCAAGATCGAAGGTCTGGACTGCGCCGAAGAAGTCGCCACTTTAAAAAGCGCGTTAGGCCCGATAGTGGGTGGCAGTAACAAGCTGGTTTTTGATATTTTAAATGGGCGAATGACGATTTTGCCCGATGCCGGACCTGTGGCTGAAAAAAACATCATTAAAGCGATTGCGGCAACTGGCATGAAGGCTACACGCTGGCAAGCAGGTCAGGCGCAAGCTGATGTAAAACAGCTTCACCGTTCGAAGACCGTTTATACCACGCTTAGCGGTTTGTTTATCGTTGCCGGCATGTTGATTCATATCGCTATGGCCGGTGGTTTTAGTGATGTACAAACGTTTCTCAGCCATCCTGAAAACTGGTCTCTAAACTGGGAGGTTATCACTGACTATCTCACTAGCTTATTGAACACACACACCCGGCAAGCCATGCCTTTGCCTGAAAAAATCGCCTTTGGCCTGGCGGTTATTTTCGGCGGCCGGCATGTGGTTGTTAAAGCTTTGTACGCGCTGAGACGATTGCGTGCCGATATGAATTTGTTGATGACGGTGGCCGTCATCGGCGCCATGTTCATTGACGAATGGTTTGAAGCGGCCACCGTGAGTTTTTTATTTTCCCTGTCTCTGGCGATTGAAAGCTGGAGTATCGGCCGTGCCCGTCATGCCGTCGAAGCATTGCTGGATTTAGCGCCTTCGACGGTGACGATCAAGGATGAAACCGGACAGGAACGCCGCATGTCCGCCGCAGAAGTCGGCATCGGCAGCCGTTTCATCGTAGCGCCTGGCGATAAATTCCCTTTGGATGGCGAGGTGATTAACGGCTTCAGTTCGGTCAATCAGGCGCCGATTACCGGTGAAAGCATTCCTGTTGCCAAGCAAGCCGGCGATGAAGTGTTTGCCGGCAGTATCAATGGTGAAGGAACACTGGAAATCCGGTCAAGCAAACTCGCCGCGAATACCACGCTGGCGCAGATCACGCGTATGGTTGGAGAAGCCCATAATAAGCGGGCGGAAGCCGAACAATGGGTGGATAAGTTTGCCCGCGTTTACACGCCGGTGGTGATGATCCTGGCGCTGGCCGTGTTTATCATTCCGCCGTTGTTTTTAGCGGGCATCTGGAACGAGTGGTTTTACCGCGCCTTGGTGTTGCTGGTGATTGCCTGCCCTTGTGCATTGGTCATTTCAACACCGGTCAGTATTGTCGCGGCATTGGCCAGCGCCGCCCGGCAAGGCATTCTGATCAAAGGCGGCATTTATATCGAAGCGCCGGCCCTTCTGAATGCGATTGCCTTTGATAAAACCGGTACGCTGACCTGCGGCGAGCCGATCGTCACCGGTGTTTACCCGTTTAATAGTCATAGCGAAGAAGAACTGTTAAGCCGTGCTGCGGCACTGGAAGCTCGCAGCAATCATCCGCTGGCTAAAGCCATTCTACAATACGCGGAAAACCGGGGCATCCGTGTTGCCGGCGCCGACAACGTGACGGTTCTGCCCGGCAAAGGCGTCACCGGACTCTTTAATGGCGCTGATTTCTGGTTGGGATCGCGCCGTTATCTATTGGAACGTAGCCGGGAAGTACCGGAAATCAGTGAAAAAGCGATCGCGCTTGAACAGAACGGCCAAACCGTTATCGCGATTGGCAATGACCGGCACATTTGCGGCCTGATTGCCGTCGCCGATCAGCCCCGCGCGCAAATCAAATCGATTTTGCAATCCCTGAGACAAAAGGGAATCAAACATTTGGTCATGTTGACCGGCGATAATCGAGTTACGGCTAACAACATCGCGGCACAGATCGGTATCGATGAAGTACATGCCGAATTGCTGCCGGCCGATAAAGTTGAGATTGTCAGTCAAATGGTCGAAAAATACGGCCAGGTTGCGATGGTCGGCGACGGCGTAAATGATGCACCGGCCCTGGGCCGGGCCAATCTGGGGATTGCGATGGGTGTATTGGGCTCGGATGCGGCGATCGAAATAGCGGATATCGCCTTAATGGGCGACGACCTTTCCAAGCTTCCTTGGCTGATCGGACATTCCAAAAGAACACTGGCGATTATTCGGCAAAATATTGTTTTCGCGCTCACGATCAAAGCTGTTTTTGCCCTGTTAGCTTTTGCAGGGCTTGCAACCTTATGGGAAGCCATTGCAGCGGACATGGGAGCTTCTCTGCTGGTCGTTGCCAATGGGTTGCGGCTGCTACACTCAAAATAGGATTTTCTTTGAGCTATCGCAACCAAAAAAGTATCCGGTTTTGGATGACCGGAGGGATGGCTATGCGGTTTTACCCATCCTTTCCGGCCATTACCGTGTTCCATGCAGCCTTTGTCGATAGCTGCCCCTGATTTCGGATGGGCACAAAGCCTGTGACCGCCCTCTCTAGATTTTTCCCTACAGTCAATGATTAGGCTAAGATGTCAGACAAAGCATTCCTTCATTTTGCTGTACGCCAAGCTATTTTTTGGGCTCATGCCCCATCATAGGCATGTCCCCAGCGCAGCATCCGTCATCTCTCATCATGTTGTGCATTTGCTGCATGTGCTGCATATGTTGATCCATCATCTGCCTGCGCTCTTGGGGTTTCTTTGTCTGGCGTATTTCGGCTAATTCCTTTTCCATTTGTTTCAGCTGTTCCTGCATTTCCTTTTCGGTCATTTTCTTCTGTTGTTCTTCAGCGGCAACCGTGAAGGGACTGTTCAATGTAATAAAAATCATCATGAATAATAGGGTGAATGTTTTCATGTTAACCTCCTTACGGGCTGATTAGAAAAGTGAGCGCTATAACTCGTGCCCACGTAGACCACAGTCGAAATATCCGGCTGCATTCTAATTCGTTAGAGAATTACAACTTTAGTAATAGTTCAATTAGTACAAATACCTAAATTTATTTATATTGATCCCCATCGGTAATACGAAAATCAATTTTGATTCTGAAAATACTCAATCAAAGCAGCCATACATTTAGATAAAAAAGGAATTAGCCATCAATCTGCTTGACAGATTGATGGCGTCCCTAAATTCACTATTTCGCTATGGCTTTTCCCCTGCCGCCAATTCACGATGCATTTTCGCCATTTCCAGGTTTTCCTCCGCGGCCTGACTGTAGATTCGAATCAGATTTTTGCAATGGACGTCGAATCCGATTGCCTGCTTACCCCACAACCACGGCTCGCGCTCGTAATGGCTCAGGATTTTCTTGTGCTCGTTGACCTTGGCCTGCATTTCTTTCGCCACTTCTTCATAGTGTTGTGCCAACTCCTCGTGATCGGCTTTGGATTTTGCGTTATGAACCGCTTGATCCATGTCCATCGAGTGCGGGTTATATTCAGCGCATGAAGTCAACAAACCAAGTGCTAAAAACAAGATAATCAGTAATGATGTTTTCATGGGTTTTCTCCAAAATATCTCAATAGGTTAAAGAAATTATTTTTCATATGATCAATATATCGTTCAGTTTTCCCTCCTTAAGCGAGTTTCGTTATTGATAGAATATTGTTTACACAGGGCGTAAAGCGCCGGAATCACAATCAATGTCAACAACGTTGACGAGACCATGCCGCCCACCATCGGCGCGGCAATGCGGCGCATCACTTCCGAACCGGTTCCCGTTCCCCACATAATCGGCAGGAGACCCGCCATGATCGCGGCCACGGTCATGATCTTCGGCCTGACCCGCTCGACGGCGCCTTCCCGGATCGCGTCGTACAGGTCGGATTTGACCAGCGGCCGGTTTTCCGCCGTTCGGATCGTCCTGATTCTTCCCAGCGCCTGATCCAGATAAATCAGCATCACGACACCGGTCTCGGCCGCCACGCCGGCCAAGGCGATGAAGCCGACAATGACCGCCACGCTGAGGTTGTAATCGAGCCAGTAGAGCAGCCATATGCCGCCGACCAGCGAAAACGGCAACGACAGCATTACGATCAGCGTTTCGGTGATGCGCTTGAAATTCAGGTACAACAGCAGGAAAATGATGAACAATGTCATTGGAACGGCAACGGCCAGCTTGGCCTTCGCGCGCTCCATATATTCGAACTGGCCGCTCCAGGTAGCGTAATAGCCGGGCGGAAACTTAACTTTTTCCAGCACGGCCTGTTGCGCGTCGACCACATAACCGCCGATGTCGCGACCCCGGATATCGACGAAGATATAGGCGGAAAGCAGCGCGTTTTCGGTGCGGATGCCCGGCGCGCCTTTATCGAGGCTGACCCGCGCCAGTTGTCCGAGCGGGACCATCGCTCCTCCCGCAATAGGAACCAGAACTTGTGTTGCAATCATTTCCGGGGAGTCGCGCAGTTCGCGCGGATAGCGCACGATCACATTGAAGCGTTCTCGGCCTTCCACCGTAGTAGTGACAGTCTCGCCGCCCAATGCGGTCGCGATCACATCCTGAAAATTGCCGATGCTCAGCCCATAGCGAGCCAATTGCTTTCGATCCGGCTCGATGTTGAGGTAATAGCCGCCTGTAATCCGTTCCGCATAGGCGCTGGTGGTACCCGGCACGGTTTTGACGGCGGCTTCGATTTCGGTCGCTAGCCGTTCCATTTGCGTGAGGTCGGTACCGAACACCTTGATGCCGATCGGTGTCCGGATACCGGTCGAGAGCATGTCGATGCGGTTTTTGATCGGCATGGTCCAGGCGATCGTGACGCCAGGCATTTGGGTCGCCCGATCCATTTCCGCGATTAGCCTGTCGGTGGTCATGCCGGGCCGCCATTCCGACTCCGGTTTCAGGTTGACCACCGTTTCGAACATTTCGAGCGGCGCAGGGTCGGTCGCGGTGGCTGCGCGCCCGGCTTTGCCAAACACCGATTCGACTTCCGGAAAGCCTTTCAGAATCCGGTTATGGGTTTGCATGATTTCCGCAGCCTTAGTGACCGATAAACCGGGCAGGCTCATCGGCATGAACAGTAAAGTGCCTTCGTTCAGTGTCGGCATAAACTCGCTGCCTAATTTCGACGCCGGATAAGCCGAGATGAGCAGAATGGCCATTGCAATACAGATAGTCAGCTTTTTCCAGCGCAATACGCCTTCGATCACCGGCCGATACAGCCAAATCAACAGTCGATTCAGCGGATTGCGATGCTCCGGCAAGATGTTGCCCCGGATGAACAGCCACATCAATACCGGCACCAAAGTCACGGACAAAATGGCCGCTCCGGCCATCGCAAAGGTCTTGGTGTAAGCCAGGGGTTTGAATAGCCGGCCTTCCTGTTCTTCGAGCACGAAAACAGGAAGGAATGAGATGGTAATCACTAAAAGACTCAGGAATAATGCAGGACCGACTTCCTTGGCGGCGCTGATTATCAGGCCAAGACGGTCGGCGTCAGGCGGGGCGCGCTCCAGATGTTTGTGCGCGTTTTCTATCATGACGATCGCCGCATCCACCATTACCCCGATCGCGATCGCAATGCCTCCGAGACTCATGATATTCGAATTAATGCCGAGACCGTGCATTACGATGAAGGCGATCAGCACGCCGACCGGCAGCATCACAATCGCGACCAGAGCACTACGTATATGATAGAGAAACACGATGCAGACAAAAGCCACGACCAAACTTTCTTCGATCAATTTGTCACGGAGATTCTCAATGGCTTTCAAAATTAACAGGGAGCGATCATAAACAGGAGTGATCGAAACACCCACCGGTAACCCCGGAGCAATTTCCCGGAGTTTGGCTTTCACATTTTCGATCACTTCCAGCGCATTCTGACCGTAACGGGCAATCGCAATACCGGATACCACCTCACCTTCGCCATTCAATTCGGTAACACCGCGGCGCTCGTCAGGTCCGAGTTCCACACGAGCAACATCGCGAATCAGTACCGGAGTTCCCCCCTCGGCTTTCACCACCAAATCCTCGATATCCTGAATGCCTCGCAGATAGCCTTTGCCTCGCACCATGTACTCGGTTTCCGTCATTTCGACCACGCGCCCGCCAACGTCACGGTTGCTTTCGGCGATCACACGGCCGATCGCTGACAACGGGACGCCGTAAGCCTGGAGTTTGCGCGGATCAGCGATCACCTGATATTGCTGTACGAAGCCACCGACACCTGCGACTTCCGCTACACCGTGCGCTTTGGTCAGCTGGTAACGGATGAACCAGTCCTGTAATGTCCGAAGTTCCGCCAGCGAATGCCGAGCGCTTTGCACCACGTATTGAAAAACCCAGCCGACGCCGGTTGCATCAGGCCCAAGACTCGGCGTGATCCCCTTCGGCAGACGGGCGGAAGCGAAATTCAGGTATTCCAGCACGCGCGATCGCGCCCAATACACATCAACGCCATCTTCAAATATCACATAGACGAAAGAGGCACCGAAAAATGAAAAACCGCGTACTACCTTCGAGTGAGGGACGCTCAGCATCGCCGTAGTCAAGGGATAAGTGACCTGATCCTCAACCACCTGCGGCGCCTGGCCGGGGTATTCGGTATAGACGATCACTTGCACGTCCGACAGGTCAGGCAAGGCGTCGAGTGGGGTTTTCAATACGGCATAAACGCCGCCGATCACGATAAAGACTGTTGCCAACACCACCAGGAATACGTTACGAGCCGACCATTCAATGATTCGTCCCAACATGTTACATTCCCCCTTGATGGGCCTGTTCTCCGGCCGGCGACAACGGTTCGAATGAGACGGCGCTGTTTTGTTTTGCATCAACCGGCTCGAATGCGCTTACGGCAGCCTTCAGGTTACTCTCCGCATCGATCAGAAAGTTTGCTCCGACCACGACGCTTTCCTGCTCATGAAGTCCGTCCAGAATTTCGGTCATCTCATCACCGCGAAGACCTAGCTTAACCGAACGTGGCTCGAAACGTCCTTCGCCGCGATCGACAAGCACCAGCGTGCGACGGCCGCTTTCCAGAACCGCGGATTTCGGCACCGCCAATGCCCGATGCATTTGGGCATCGATCTGAAGCTGGGCATACATCATCGGCTTGAGCAGATGACCGGGATTGGCGAGTTCGACGCGTACCTTGACCGTTCGTGTCGAAGCATTGAGCGTGGGATAGATAAATCCCACTTTGCCGGTAAAGAGCTTGCCGGGATAAGCGTCGAGGATCACCCGGGCCGTCTGGCCAAGCTTGATCGAGCCGATGTCTTGTTCGTAGACTTCGGCGATTACCCACACTGTGGAAAGATCAGCTATTTTAAACAGCGTGTCCCCGGCCATTGCTCGTGCGCCCGCAACCGCGGATTTTTCCAGAATGACGCCGGAAGCGGGCGAACGCACGACCACCGTTTTGAGAGCCTTACCCTGTCGAAGCCGCCCCAAATCGGCTGCCGAGATGCCCCAATTTTCCAAACGTTCCATACTGCTGTCCGCCAGGCTCTTCATACCCTCTTGCAGCCAGTCCTGGCCCTGAGAGAGCATCCTCTGGCCTTTTTGTGCAATTAGATATTCGTGCTGAGCGGAAATCAAATCCGGGCTGTACAGTTCAAATAAAGGTTGACCACGCGCTACCAATTGCCCCGTGGCGTTCACATAGAGTTTTTCGATAAAGCCGTCAAAACGGAGCGTCACGTTATGCAGCCGGCGTTCATCGGCTTCGATAATCCCGACGCTGCGCACCGTCTGCGCAATGTCGATGTTTTGCACTAACGTTGTTTTGACGCCGAGCCGCTGGATTTTTTCCGTGCTCACATGCAGTACAGAAACTTCGCTCTCTGTGTTTTCTTCCGCATAGACGGGTATGTAATCCATGCCCATCGAATCCTTTTTGGGTACCGGCGAAGTATCCGGAAGGCCCATCGGATTGCGATAGTACAAAATTTTGCCTTCCTGATTTCGAGAACTGCTTTCGGAAGGGGCGGCCGGTTTTGTATCTTTCTCGGATTGTTCGTAGACTGGAACATAGTCCATGCCCATTTCATCCTTGGCCGGTACCGGCGAAGTGATCGACGGGTTCATTGGATGGCGGTAAAAGAGCGGTTTCTTTTCGGCCTGTACCACCGGGGGCGGGGTAGAGGGAGCAAGCCTTGAAGTCAGCCAATAACCGCCGAGGACGCCCAGGCCGGAGGCCACGAGCGCTGTCCATAGTATGGTTTTGTTCACAATGCCTCCTTGCCGACGGCAGCGGCTAATTGCGCCAATGCCTGATGTGCTTCGGCCAGCGTCTGCCAGTACTGATTCCGGTAGTCAAACCAGGCATTTTCAGCCCGTATTACGCTCTGAAAGTCGGTCTTTCCGACCTGATAAGCGGCAACAGCGGCGGTGATCGTCTGTTCGGCGAGCGGCAGAGCGCTATTCTTCAACAGCTCAAACTGTTCTCGACTGGCCTGGTAAAGCGCCAGCGACTCGTTGATTTCGGTCTGGATTTTCCGTTCCGCGTCATTCAGCGCATATCGCTCCTTGAGTAATTCGCTTTGCCTCTGATCGACGGCTTTGGCTTGTTTACGGTCGGTATAAATCGGCAACGTCACAGCGATCTGAAAACTGGCAAAATCGCTGCGGCTTTGGCCGTTCGGATTGTTTTGCCGGAACGAATAGGCAGTACCCACCGTGAAATCCGGATAATAATCTTTCTTAGCCAACTCTAGCCGGGTTTGTGCGGCGTCGATGGCTTTCTTGCGCTCGGCCAGCAGAGGACGCGATTGCTCGCTTTGCGTTTGCAAGTCCCCGGCAGATCGGATATCCGGTAACTCAGTCGCTACCTCGTCAGGCAGCCGAATACCATGATCCGCAGGCCGGTTGAGCAAGGCGTTCAGGCGCGACATGGAGGCACGATGCAAGCCGATGTGTCGCGCCTTTTCTTTGGCCAGTTTGGTCTGTTCCAGAAGCGCCGACAGAACATCCTGCTGAAGTCCTTTTCCCACCCGATATTGACTATCGGCAATCTCGGCCAGTTGCTTTAGCAGGTGTTCGGTGTCGTCGATAATTAGCAACGAACGGTGTATGAAAAGTAGTTGCCACCATTGCAGGGTGACCTCGCGAACAAGTTGAAGCCGAGCTTCCTCCGCCGTTTCCGCTATCGCTTCCGCCTCGAAGACCGCGGCTTTTTCCTTTAGCGCCAATTTGCCCGGAAACGGCACGGCCTGACTGATGCCGACCTCCATCATGGTGAAATCGTCTTTGTGAAGATTCAGTCCGGACGCGACCGGCAGCCAGAGCGCTCCAAAACTGACTGTCGGATCGGGCAAACTGCCTTCCTGCGAAGGAATTGCAGCCATGGCTTCGGCGCGTGCCTTGATCTCGGCAAGACCAGGGTTGTCTTCCAGAGCAATGCCGACCGCCCGCTCAGGCGTAAGGGGCTCATCGGCCAAGGGGAAATTTGAAAATAGTACGAACCAGCAGACTGCCGGCATCATCAAGATGCGCCGCAGTCGCCGAAATATCACGGAAACCATGAGATTTTCCTTTCACAAACGAAAATAAGGCCCCGCACGGCGCGGAACCGCCCTAACGCTTTAAAAAGCGCGGTTTGATTTTGAGTGAATGGCTAATTCAGAAGCGTACAGAAACGATAGATCAACAGAACGCGTCTGCCGATCGGCGGCGCTTTCGCGCGCGGAATAAGTGGAGTGGAAAAAAGGCACTGAAAAAGGTAGCCGATCAGCCCAATCAGGCAGAGAACGAAGATCGGTATTTGCGGTTTATCGATCTTAACCTCAAAAACCGGATTAGGATGAGAATCAAGACAGGGTTTGAAAGAGCAATCCTGATGGGGCATGGCTGTGTGACTGCCATCGTGCATAGCAGATGAGTCCATTTCCCCGCATCCCGCAGGCATAGTACTGACTGAACTTTTGAAGACCGGTTCCGGCATCATGCAGGTATTCGAGATCAGCATAGAAAGCCAGCTCACCATCAATACGAGGATGAGTGAGACCAAATAAGGTCGGTTTTTGGGGGAACGCAACCGAATCAGCACAAAGGAATCATACCGTGAAAACTGAGTGATCTACACTACCACATCGGCCTTTTGACATCAAACATATTGTTTTAAAGCTATCCTTCGCAAATGGATTGTATTCAGGGGACCTCTATTATTAATGTCTTGCTCGAATCTGTTTTTCAGTAGAATGCTGCTCATCTAGCGGCTGAGATTTTGGAGGCATGTCCTGAGCCAATGAATTGCCCAATGCCTGCAGGCCTCTAATTAGCGCATCAATCATCCGAGTTTCATTGGGTTCTGTTTCGTTATTTGGCAAAAGTACAGCCTTAAATCCGTGTGTCATGAACGCCTGGAATCTTGCTCTAATTACCTTTGGCATAAGTAAGGCAAAGGCATCAAAACTTTCGGCGGCCTGCTCTATTTCTCCCTGAGCATTTTTGCCCGGTGGATCAAATTGATTTCCAGTTTCGCCCTGATTTTGATTTTGGGCATTCTTTCCCCAGCTATTGTTCGAGCCAACGTCTTGCTTAGTTTCATGAATAACCAATTTCGATGAGCCCGCATAAACCACACAATCAGGAGTCAAGGCTAAGGCTGTTGACAATAGAATCAAGAAGGACAAGTTTTTGCTCATCAACATCCCCTTAATAATTAACGACAATTGAAACTGGGGTTGACTCTACCTTGGCATCATCAAGAGCTGTGATAGTGACATTCGCTGATTGAGGTGTACCGGTTTTGCCAAAGCTTATTCGGTAAGATGTTGCCCCGATCGGTTGGTCATTGACCTGCCAGGCATAGCCAACAATCTTTCCATCCGCATCTGTGCACTTGGCCTCCGCATAAACCACGTAAGCGTTTGGAATGGCAGTTAACTGGCAGGAAGGTGGCTGGTTCGGCACTAGTTGCAACTGCTCCGTTACGGTAGCTGTTTCACCCATCTTGCTATTCAGCGTGTAACTGATGGTGTGATCACCTGGCGCGGTAATGGTGGAGACCATATAGCTTCGATTGGTGTACTCGTCGATCGTTGTACCATCGATCTTCCAAATCTGATTTACTACCGAATCCAACGGGTGTCCACCGTAAATGGTCGGGCGAACAGTCACAGTCATTGGGGCACGTTCATAGATGTTCGATTTCCCAATCTTAATCGTTGGCGCATAAGGAGCGGCAGGCTCTGCAATGACATGCTGGGTCAATAGGGTTTGATGTCCACGAGTATCGCGAATCGTTACTGTCACATCATATTCTCCGGCAAAGATTACCTGTCCAGTTGCACGATTTGGGAATGCATCGTTTTGGCGTCCATCTACATTTTTCGGGAAAGACCATTCATAAATTAGACCTTCAAAACGACGTCCCATATCAGGCCGATCATGTGTAACGATCAGATTGATATCCGATGGAGCCTGTATCGTTTGCTGTTTGAGCGCAATCGAGAAATTCGGCCATACGTATTCCCAAGGGACATAGTTGAGCGTGGCTTCCTTGGTCGTTGTGTCCTTAAACCCATCAACCCAAGCTCTGAACAAGAGGGGCTTGCGATTGGCCAAATCAGATTGGGAAGGAGACCAACTTAAAGTATCCCCTGGTACGGTACTGCCATTGGGTAATTGCCATTCTGACTTAATGGCGTGAACACTTTCCATCGCCCCCCAGGAAGGTTTTACAACGCCTTCGTATTGGTAGTTTTTTCCAACTTCGACATCACGAGGACCTTTTAACATTACTGCAGGGGCATCAGGGGTTTTAACCACCAAGTAATGTCGAGCTACGGACCAGGCGTTCTTGTCATCTGCACGCGTATCTGAAGGTCTAGACCTCAAGGTTATATTTACCTTGCCTTCCAGCTCTTCGGTAATAGCAACAGATGAACCATCGGCTGTGGTTTTGCCGCTTGGCGCTTCAATAATCCATTCATTCACTGTGTCATTTGTAAGCTGTCCATCTCGAAATAGTTCAGTTGTAAGCAATGCGGTATAGCCTGGCGATACGTGTCGAGGCCCTGTTATCGCTGATTCCAGCTTCGAATAAGCCCAAACTTCGACAGGCGTGGTATAGCTTTCCAATAGCGTATTCTTGTTGATCATCTTGGCGCGGACCTGACGTTTGCCAGGCGATTGCATAGACACTATTCTGCGAGTCGTATTGGACTTTTCGATCGCTGTCCAGGTCAAACCACCGTCTTCACTTTCTTCCCAAGCAATCTCTTTCAAGGCAACGCGGTTATCCTGCGTCAGGACAAGGTTCAAGGTAAACGTTTTGGGGGCGGGGCCATCCAGCGACTTGCTCGTAATTTGACCCTCAATGGGCGAACCCTTAACAACTTCAATATAGCGAGTTGGTGAGCTTAATGTAGTATTCAGACCATTCACATTAGTCACTAATTCGGCTATAGCTGTCAGCTTCATAAAGAGGTTGCCGGCAGGATTGATTTGAAACTCCGCCACCCCATCTGTTAAGTCCAGCATGTCTGTAACAGGGACTTTTACGCTTTGCGTATTAGTCTGAGCAACAATTTGGGCACGCCACTGGCCCATCGTAGCAGCGGAATAACTCATCACGTTATTGATGTATTTACCGACATTGACGCGCACTGTGATGTTCTCGGTATCCGGAGTAACTTTAGGCGCATCTAGGGTTAACTTCATATTGCTCTCGGCGCCACCAACCGCGGTGATCACTTTTTCGGTGTAAACCGACGGATAATCTTGCCAGGCAATCCGAAGCGTAACCGGCCTTTGTTCCAGTAGGCCAAGGTTTGGCGTATAGATCCAATATGAGCTATCGCTAACAATATCGTTACGAACAAAGTCTTGTTGCGTATCAGTGACCGTAAGCTTAATTTTGGCGTTTGTCGGCACACCGGCAGAAATTGTGGCTCTGGTAATCGGCTGATTTAACGGAACGTAATATTTGCCGTCGCTGATCGGATATCCACCCTTCAGCTTGATGGTAGGCGGAGGAATATCATTGACAGTGATGAGCTGTTCGCCTGATACAACAGCAGACTTCAGGCCGTCGGCGAAAACACGACTGACAGCGTATGAAATGGTCTGAGTACCAATTGTCCCAATCGTGCCGGTAACTTTGTACTGATTGAACGCCAAAGTTTTCGTTAATCCGAAGTCATCCTGGAACTCGGCGATGCAAGTCCTTTTACTTTTTGCCGCTTCAGCTTGTGCAGCTGATACATCAGAATACAAGGTACAAGTAGTCCCCGAGTCTTGGGTAAAAACAAGACTTAGCTTTTCAACGCCAACATAAATGTTGGTATCGCCTGTAAATTTGAATGTCGGCTGGATCAAGGGATCAACATGGACAGTTTCAACCAAAGGCTCCGAATCGTAACGAGTCCCTTTTATCCAACGCGATATTATGACCTTGACCTCAAAATCACCTGGAGTACCAGGATGACCTGATAACGTTGGCAATCCGTTGGTGTCTATCCCCGGCGCCATATCTGATAAAGTCGTGGTCATAACCACATAGCATTTTCTCTGGTTTGCCTCTGCTTCTGCTTGTATAACAGTGAGAGGACAAGCCGTATCTGCTGATGGTTGTAATGATGCATCGACACGACCTTCAGATTGGAATACAGAAGTTGGGGAAACCATCAAATTAGGCATAGGCGGTTCTTTGACCAAAAATGATTTGGCTTGAACTTTCGTGCCGCTGTTTCCTGTAATGCTTAGCTCTGCAGTGTAATAACCTCCAGGCAAACCATTTGTGGTAACTGATATCGGCAGATCGAGGCCTGGAACAAGCGAACCGAGATCTTTCGTATCAACAACTGATGTTCCTTTTTTTATGACCAGGGAACTAGTCATTGGCGCATTACAACCATACCCCTTATAGGTTGTATCAAAGGTTATGTCCTCATATGACAAGACACTTGGGACATTTAGGGAAGCGATAACAGCTGGGACACATGCAACTTCAATGGTTTGAGTAACTACGCCCATTTTGAGCATTTGCGTTCCATTCGATTTTTGGATTTCCGCAGTGACAGGAAAACTGCCACCGTCGGTGATAATGCCCGTCAAATAAGGTAAGGAACCGGAATTATTCTCGGTCATTCCAGGAGGAATGCTCGTGAACTTGACATAACACAAACTTGGATCGGCTAGGGCTGCAGCAAGATCGGTCGTGAATGGACAATTAGCCGCTGGAGGATTAGAAAGCGAAGCCTTAACCTGAGTATCCTGGCCTACTGTAATATTTAGGCTAGGCGTAATAGTTAAGATCGGCAAAGCCACTGGATCGACAGAAAAACTTTGCTGCCATGAATCACCATCTGCATAGGTAATCACATCATTAACCATATTCAGATTAAAGATATATGGCCCACCCACCGAAACAGGCAAAGGATTGATCGTAAACGTCTTGGTAAGGTTATTCCCAATTCCAGGCAAGAAAAGATTATCAATCAAGAAAACTTGGGTACCGTTTCCATCTTTTATATCCAGATTAGTAGTAACGCCCGTAGCACATTGCGGAACACTATAGTCGACAATGACATTTATGGGTGTTTGCTCTAAATTGCTAGAGGCAAGACTGACACCGTTGATGTAATTTTTGCAGTAGATATAAATATCCCCAGTTCCGTTAAGCATTGCCCCGACTTTATCACTGACACTATAAGTAAATGTGAAGTGACCTGATGTTGCACCATCACTTGGCGGGGTATAGGTAAATTTGTCGCCACCACTTATGGACACTAGCCCCTTACTGGGCTGCGTCAGAATTGCAAAGGTGAAATTATCATCCTGTCCCGCCTCTTTATTAGGATCTGTTACTGCAGGCACTTGAGCTGAACTTGCAGTGGTCGAGGTTGGCGATGTCAATATCAGCGATGTCACTGTTGGCGCTCGATTGGCATAACCAGATACTTGATTGCTGTCAGCGCCGACTAGAGCTCCAACAGTGGCTCTTACAGTGTAGTAATAAACGGGAACACCGGATACGCTGTTGTCAGCGTAGGTGATGGATGGCGCGGTGACAGTGCCTAATTTAGTAGTGGCACCTGTTGATGTTGCTGAACGCCAAATTTCATAGGATGTAGCATCGGCAACGGCAGACCAATCCAATTTAATTAGATCGGTAACCGTCCCCTGAGTTGCCACCAAGTCCGATACAACACCAGGAACTTTTCCCCAGCCTTCGGCCTGATCTGAATCAGGCGAGACACCCAAGATGTTTTTACCTACTACCGTATAAAAATAATGGGTAATACCTGAAACGGTCGTGTCATCATAGGTTGGCGATGTGGAAGAACCGATGAGAGAGCCTTTTGTTCCGGCAGAAGCAGACCTGTAAATGTCATAGGTTGATGCGGCAGAATCAGCATTCCAGGTAATAGTCGATTTGCCATACAGAGTACCTTGAGTAGCCGTTACCCCGGTAATTTTAGAAACCGGAATTACCGCAATACCCATGGCCTCATTACTGGGTAGTGATTTGACAGTACCAACAACAGTCTTAACCGTATAGAAATACTGGGTCATGCCAACAGTCGTGGTATCTTCATAATAACCTGTCGCCAGGACACCGGTAGTAGTGATCAGCGTTGCGGTTCCATCGGACGACGTTGCTCGCCAGATTTCATAGCCGGTAGCATCGACGTTTTTAGTCCAAGTCAACCCAACTTTTGATTGAAGCGTACCTTTCGTTGCCGTCAAATCGGTAATTGTTGTTGGAGCTTTCCCCCAGCCTTCGGCCTGGGCGGAATCGGGCGCTGTACTGATCAGGTTTTTAGCAACGACGGTATAAAAGTAATGGGTTGATCCGGAGACGGATGTATCGTCGTAGGTATTCGTCCCAACGGTAACAAAAAGTGTCCCTTTGGTACCCGAGGTTGTAGAACGGTAAATGTCGTAACTTGCCGCAGCGGAATCGGCTTTCCAGCTGACTGTAGATTTTCCGTAGAGAGTCCCTTGTGTTGCCGTAACGCCGGTTACTTGTGAGACTGGGACGATCGCATACCCCATCGCTTCATTACTTGGAGCCGAAACCGTAGTCCCAACTACGGCTTTAACCGTGTAGTAATAGCGCGTCATTCCGACAGTCGTCGTGTCTTCGTAATAACCAACAGCCATAGCACCGACTGTGCCAATTTGAGTGGCAACACCGCCTGACGTTGTTGCTCGCCAGATTTGATAGCCGGTGGCATCTGGATTTTTAGACCAACTCAAACCGACCTTATTCTGCAAAATGCCTTTTGTGGCCGTTAAGTCGGTAATGTTGGTTGGAACTTTCCCCCAACCTTCTGTCTGAGCCGAGTCAGGAGACGTGAACAAAGCATTCTTTGCTACAACCGTATAGAAGTAATGGGTTGATCCAGAAACGGTCGTGTCGTCGTATGCCGTTCCAGTAAAGCCGGCGCTGATGATGCTGCCCTTGGTTCCAGCCGAAGTAGACCGGTAAATGTCATAACTGGTAGCAGAAGCAACGGCAGTCCAGCTAACCGTTGATTTCCCGTAAAGCGTACCTTGGGTTGCGGTTACATTTTGAGGTTGGCCAAGGACGCTAACGGTCGCAGAAGCAACAAATGTAGCACCTGCCATATCAGTTACGCGGTAGGTAAATGAGTAACTGCCGCCGGTACCGCTCGAAATAGGGGTGTAGCAAACCTTGTTTGAAACAATTGAAGCCGTACCCACAGTTGGCTGAGTAATAATCGAGAATGTGAATGTATCGCCTTGCGAAGTATTAGCATCCGTGACGGATGGTGTCACACACTGCCGTGCACCGCCGACCACAGTGGAAATATTTGCAGAAGATGCGGTTGGAGCAAGGTTGGCATGGCCAACGTTTTGATTACTCCAAGGGCCGGGGCCATTAATGTTCTTTGGGATAACGGTGTAATAGTAAAGCGTAGCTGTATATTGCGTGTCGGAGTAACTATTGGTAGTCGTATTTGCAATCAGAGCCCCAAGTGTCCCAGATGCTATCGAGCGATAAATGTCATAGCTTGTAGTCGAAGTTGATGGTGACCACGACAAATTGATCGCATTGGTAATTGTTCCGTCAGTCGCACTAAGATTTGAGATTTGCGAGGGTGGCGGTGTTGGATTGGTCACCGTTCCGGAAGCCGTTCCATTCAAAACGCTACCCGCTTTATCAGTGACCCTGATGGTGAAACTGTAACTCTGTGTTGGGCCTGAAGCGGGAGGGGTATAACAAACCTGATTGCCGGATACGTATGCACTACCAACGGCCGGTTGAGAAACCAAAGAGTAAGTAAGGACTTCTGGAACTGAAGTGTTTGGTTGGTACTGGTTTGGATCAGAGACGCTTATCGTAGTACATACCGTGCCGCCACCAATAGTAGACCCCGGCATTGAGGCACTTAATGCCGTTGGAGGATTGTTGGCCCAACCACGGTCGGTATAGCCATTGCACCATAAATAGAGTGATGGACTTGCAACTTCCATGTAATAGTCGTAACTTTGACCAGGAGTTCCACCGGTATCTTCCGCATACAGGTAATAATATCCACCGGGAACATATCTAGAGAAATAAAGCGTCCACGTAGAGGCTGTAGGGAGCTTCCTATAATGCAACTCATAATGGTTGTAACTCACATAGGTACAACTACCTCCTGAAACAAACGAATGAATAACCTTATTAATCTGGGTTCCATCAGTCGCAGTGGAGTTAATAATCGCCTTTGCATTCCCAGCAAACAGTATTGCAAACAGTAGCAGTAAAGCAGAAAAAACTTTTCTGATTTTAGATGGCATAGCCGATAAACCTTTGATGAGAAATTAGTAGTCGATAGTGATGGATACTGGGACCGATGGGTCTTTCGCATCATCAATGGCGGTAATAGTGGCTTTGGCTGATTGAGGCGTACCGGTTTTGCCAAAGCTTATTCGGTAAGATGTCGCGCTGATTGGCTGGTCATTGACCCGCCAGGCATAGCCAACAATCTTTCCATCCGCATCCGTGCACTTGGCCTCCGCATAAACCACATAGGCGTTTGGAATGGCAGTTAATTGGCAGGAGGGCTTTTGGTTGGCGACTAAATGCAGCGAGTGGCTCACGGTAGCTGTTTCACCCATCTTGCTATTCAGCGTGTAACTGATGGTGTGATCACCTGGTTCGGTAATGGTGGAGACCATATAGCTTCGATTGGTGTAATCATCAATCTGCAAGCCATCGACTTTCCATATTTGGCCAACAACTGAATCAAGAGGATGTCCTCCATAAATGGTTGGACGGACTGTTACAGTCATTGGTACACGATCATAGTAATTGGACTTTCCAACTTTAATTGTCGGTGCATAGGGAACGGCTGGCTCTGCAACGACATGTTGGGTCAATTGAGTTTGGTTCCCTCTGGAATCGCTAATCTTGATCGTGATGTCATATTCACCTGCGTATACCGCCTGCCCAGCCGCACGGTTTGGGAATGCTTCGTTTTGGCGGGCATTGACATTGGTAGGGAAAATCCATTCATACTTCAAATCCTCAAAGCGCCTATTCATTTCAGGACGATCATGACTTACGATGAAGAACAAATCCGCCGGCGCCTGGACAGTTAATTGTTTAAGCGCAACCGAGAAGTTAGGCCAAACATATTCCCAAGGCACATAGGAAACGGTGGATTCCCTGATTGTGGATTCCTTGAATTCATTAACCCAAGCTCTAAATTTCAAAGGCTTTGGATCGACCAAATCAGATTGCGAAGGCGACCAATCAACTTCATTACCAGTAACTATGCGACCATCAGGCAACTCCCATTCCGACCCGATCGTGTGAACACTAGGAACATTGCCCCAGGAAGGACGTGTTGTACCTACATAGTGATAGGTCTTTCCAACTTCCACATCTCGTGGACCACTTGCTGAAACAGAGGGATAACTGGGGATTTTTGTCGTTATGACGTGGCGATCAATAGTCCATGCGTATTTATCATTTGCATTGGTATCAGACGGTCTGGCTCTTAACGAAATAAGGATTTTATTTTCAGTGCTGTCATTGATGGTTACGGTTGGTCCAGACGTTGTTTCGGCTCTATCGTGATACTCAACAACCCAGTCATAAATTGCGGCGGCGGTTGCTTTTCCATCGCGATAGAGTTCAGCACCAATTGTTACTGGGTAACCAGGTGCAACATGGCTTGGGCCAATAATGTTTACGTCGAGCTTAGAGTATGCCCAAACCTCTACAGGTGTGGTGTAACTTTCAATGCCAGTTTTACTGGCCATTTTTACCCGAATCAATTTGCGGCCGGGTGTTCGCATTCCGATACTGACTCTAACTCTAACAGGGCTCAACGCTTCAATTTCTTGCCACGTGTCGCCGTTATCTATACTTTCTTCCCAGTGGGTTTCTTTTAATGCGACCTTGTTATCGACAGACAAATCAAGATCGAGCGTGAACACCTTCGGAGCAGGCGCTTCGAGTTGTTTCGCGATAATGATTCCAACCAAAGGCGCAGTATTGACTATGCCAACATATTTAGTTGGTGACTGAATTGGGTAATGTAATCCATCGATTGACGAGACAATATCGGCTGACGCTGATATCTTCATAAACAGTTTATTAGCTGGATTTAATTTGAACTCGGCCTCGCCATTCACTAAATCAACGACATCAGATACAGGTGATCTAGCTGAATTATTTGTTTCAACGAATAATTGACCTTTCCAATCACTCAGCATTGTTTTGTCATAAACAAATCCGGCAGCGGTGTATTGCCCAATTTTTACCTTGGCTACTAATTCGTCTGTGCTATTGGCTGTCTGCGGAACTTCGACATGGAGCTTCGGAGTTCCTTGTGGCCCACCAACAACTTTTAACAACTTTTCACTGAAGACAGATGGGTAATCCATCCATGCAACTCGAACTTTGACCTCACGTTCCTGAAGTAACGGTAGATTTTCTGTGGCTAACCAAAAGGAACTGCCATTAGTTACGTTATTTCTTGTGATGGGTTGAACGGTATCATCGGAAGTAATTTTTACCTTGGCTGAAAGAATTGGATTTGTGGATACGGTTAGTCGAGTGAAGGCAGAACCGGACTGAAGGAAATATTTGTCCTCAGCAATTTTGGAGCCTCCGGAAAAAGCCATTCCAGGAGCTGGTGGTTCTGTCACCTGAACAGTATGAGAACCAGTCCCCAATTGAAGAGCCATTCCATCCGCATATATTCTGCTTACTGAATAAGAAATTGATTTTTCGCCAACTGTTGCAAAAGTTCCATTCAGTTGGACAGAGTTTAAGTTAACTGCTGGTGTTAAATCAGAAGGGATCGTGAAGGTTGCGAGACAAGATTTCTTGCCAGCAATGGCATTTTTTAATGCATCGTTATAGTTCAAAAACAAATAACAATTGGTACCGTCAGTCTGTTTAAGCTCTAAATCAGACTTGGAAACGCCAGTAAACATTTCTGTGGCTCCAGAAAATGCAAAGACTGGAATGCTATAATCTCTAACTACAAGCGTTTTTGTTACAGGCTTTAAATCGTATCGTTGACCATCAAGCCAACGTGACACATTCAGGCCAATATCAAAACTCCCCGACAGCGAAGTGTATCCAATTACTGACGGCAACCCATTGCTATCGATAACAGTTTGAAGCCCTGGAACCGAATAGTTGAAGAAAACAAAACATTTTCTCGGATCGTTTTCCGCATCGCTTTGTGTCGAGGTAAGCGGGCAGTTCTTATCCTGAGAAGGAACCACCCCAATTGAAATTTTTGTTTCCCCTTGATCAATAAGTGAAGGTGAAATTGAAATAGAAGGCAATGGTGTCTGTTTGACATTGAAAGCAAATGTCTTCGTTGCTGTCCCTTCCGCACCTTGAATTGATAAGTTGGCGGTATAACCCCCTTCTGACAATCCTTGACCAATCAATGAATATTCGAGATCACTACCAAAATCTGTGAGAGTGATTGGGCGCGATTCAACGGTACTTCCATCCTTATTGGCTGTAATAACAAAATTAGCTGATAAAGCACCATTACAAGCCAGCGCGTCATAATTAAATTTATAGGTAGGTTTAATATATGGCAGTAAGTTCGATGTCGTTGAAAACGAATTAATTGTTGACTGAGGACAAGAAGCGATTATAGTTTTTGACACCTTTCCGACGACTAATAAATCTTGGCCGTTGAACTTACTAACCGTGGCATCAATAGTATATTGACCTGAATTTTGGATAATGCCGTGAAGCGAAGGAAGTGCGCCGGAATTATCTATCGTTAATCCATAAGGAGGAGTTGATAACTCAACCAAGCATTTCGATGCATCTGCCAGAGCAGTAGACTTATCACTTGTAAATTGGCAATTAACAACTGATGGGTTCTGCAAGGTAACATCAATAGTATCCTGTCCATCAATTACCGAGGTTGACGGCAATATGCCCATAACCGGCAAATTAACCGGTTTCACAACCAGTTGAGCGGATTTTACGTCTTCACCTATATCTGTTGCTATATGAGCCTTAACAGAAAAAGTACCTGATTTAGATAAGCCTTTAGTATTGAATAAGGCAACATTACCTATGCCAGTGGTTATATTTTGTAAAACCGTAGACGACACGGAAACATTATTATTATCAAGGATATTGATATCAATCTGTTTTGTTTTTGAACATGCCGGGATTGAGTAAGTTATTGAAGAAGAAAATTCCGTTGCAATCAGAACAGGTGTTGTTGGTGAAAGCGCTGAAATAGAAGGCGCTGTACACGAAACATTTACAGAACCATTCGCGGTAAAAGTTTGATCACCTCGATCAGTAACAACGAATTTAAACGACAATGGCCCTGAAAAAGAGCCGTCCACAGGAGGTGTATATTTAAACTTCCCATTACTAATACTTACCATTCCGGAAGTGGTTTGTTCGGTAATAGCGAACGAAAGATTTTCCCCTTGTCCAGCATCGATATTAGGGTCGACGACGATGGGCAATGTTTCCGCACTGGGAACATAGGATGTTGTGGCTAGAGTAACCGATGCCGAAGTTGGAGCTGCATTGGCGAATCCCTTTGCCTCATTCCCTACTGGCCCAACGGCTCCTCCTACCTTTGTTTTAACGGTGTAGTAGTAATAGGCAACCCCCTGGGTTGTTGAGTCAACAAAATTTGACGATGTTGGATTTCCTATCAGAGACGCTGAACCACCGCTTGATGTGCTTCTCCAAACCTCGTAGCTCGAAGCCTCGGGGTCTGCTGTCCAACTTAATGATATGGCGCTGGTGACGGTCCCAAGACTTGCGGTTAAGGTGGAAATTGGCGCTGGCTGCTTGGACCACCCTGCAGCTTCATTCCCTGCTGGCCCAACAAGCGAACTGACTTTTGTCTTGACGGTGTAATAAAACGCACTCCCCGGTAGCGCGTTGTTATCATCGTAAGAGGTAGTCGTGCCGACGGTTGCTATTAGAGAACCGGTGCCACCGGAAGAGGTTGCTCGATAAATCTCATACCCGGTAGCATCAGGAAGGCCGACCCAAGTTAACTTAACCTTGGCGGTTAAAGTGCCTTGAGTGGCAGAAAGCGTATTGACTGTCGCCGGCAACTTGCCCCAGCCTTCAGCTTGTGAAGAATCGGGGGAACTGCCGGTGCCGTTCTTTGCCACTATCGTATAGAAATAGTGAGCCCCACCCGTTGCGGTGCCATCATCGTAGCTATTGCCTGTCAGGTCGGTTGCAACAGTATTACCTTTGGTACCGGCCGTCGAGGAACGATAAACATCATAAGCAAGAGCGCCGGTGGACGAAGACCAGGAAACCGTTACTTTGTCATAGTAGGTGCCTTGTGAGGCGGTAACGCCAGTTACCTGGACCGGAGCCGGCTGCTTTCCCCAGCCCGCTGCTTCGTTTCCAACCGGACCCTCAACAGTGCCCACGAGGGCGGTAACTTTGTAATAGAACGCATTACCAAATCCAGATGTGGAATCGGTGTAGCTTGCTGCTAACGAAGTGCTTACCAACGTGAGTGCGCCACCGGATGAATTCGCACGATAAACTTTATAGCTAGTCGCGTCGGGTACGGCTAACCAGGATAATTGGACGGCATTGATTACTGTGCCTTGAGTGGCGGTAAGGGTGTTGATGGTTGCCGGCAACTTGCCCCAGCCTTCGGCTTGAGTGGAGTCGGGAGAACTACCTGTGGCATTCTTCGCGACCACCGTATAGAAATAGTGAGTGCCACCACCCATTGCAGCTGTGTCATCGTAAGTGAGAATAGATAGTCCGGATGCAATTAGATATCCTTTGGCACCAAATGCTGTCGAGCGATAAAGATCAAAAGACGCTGCATTGATGGAAAATGACCAGGAAACTTTTACCTTGTCATAGAAAGTATCTTGAGTTGCAGTAACGCCCGTGACTTGAAGGGGGGCGGGTTGTTGTCCCCAGCCTACTACCTCATTACTCTTAGGACCTTCGACCATATCGACCATAGCTGATACTTTGTAATAAAAGGCCAGACCAAAGGAAGATGTCGAATCAGTAAAGTTTGGTGTTGATGAATTACCTATCAGAGTCAATGTGCCACCTGAACTGGGAGCACGGTAAATTTTATAACTCGTAGCATCGGCAACGGGCGACCATGTGAGTTCTACAGCATTGATTACTGTCCCTTGACTGGCTGAAAGAGCATTGATCGTCGTTGGTAACTTGCCCCAACCGTCAACTTGTGAAGAATCGGGAGAGCTGCCGGTGCCGTTCTTGGCCACAATCGTATAAAAATAGTGAGTGCCACCCGTTGCGGTTGTGTCGTCATAGGTGAGAACGGATAAATCCGAAGCAATGATCGATCCTCTTGTTCCAGAATTTGATGATCGATACACATCATAGGTATCCGCATTGGTAGTCGAAGCCCAAGAAACTAAAACTTTGTCGTAATATGTTGCCTGGGAGGCCGATACACCTGTTACTTGATCAGGAACTGGCTGCTTTCCCCACCCAGCAACTTCGACACTTGCAGACCCCTCCACAGCGCCTACCATCACACTGATTTTGTAGTAGAAAGCACTTCCAAAACCAGTAGTTGAGTCTGTGAAACCAGGGACGGTGGAATTGGCAACTAAAGTAAGAGAACCTCCTGAACTGGAAGCACGGTAAATGTTATAACGCGTGGCATCTGGAGTGGCTGACCATGATAACGTGACAGCATTAACGACAGTACCTTGGGTAGCCGATAGCCCGCCTACCGTACCTGGAATTTTGCCCCATCCTTCTGACTGACTGGAATCGGGAGCATAACCAGCGGCATTTTTTGCCACCACTATATAGAAGAAGGGGCTTCCTCCTGTAGCAGCTGTATCGTCATAACTGAGGGCCGCCAGATTGGATGCTATTAGCGAACCTTTGTCGCCTGCAGTCGATGAACGGAAAATGTCGTAAGAGCTGGCATTTGCGGCAACAGACCAAGCAATGCTTACCTTTTCATAATAGGCTCCTTGAGAAGCAGTAACACCGGTAACTTGATCAGGAACAGGCTGCTTTCCCCATCCGACTGCTTCATTACTTTGCGGCCCTTCAATCGTGCCAACAATGGCTGTCGTCCTGTAATAATAAGCGGCACTAAAACCCGAAGTAGAGTCAGTGAAAGTTGGGGTTGTCGCACTTCCTATCAGTGTTAATGCTCCGCCTGAACTGGAAGCACGGTAAACGTTATAACTTGTAGCATCGGCAACGGGTAACCAACTCAGATCGACAGCATTGAGTACGGTGCCTTTCGTCGCTGAGAGAGTGCTAATAGTCCCAGGAACTTTTATCCACCCTTCGGATTGGGTTGAGTCTGGTGAATTGCCCGTGGCATTCTTAGCTACAACCGTATAGAAATAGTGAGTGCTGACAGTTGTGGCGGTATCATCGTAGCTATTGCCTGTCAGGTCGATTGCAACGGTATTGCTTTTGGAACCGGCTGTAATGGATCGATAGACATCATAAGCAAGAGCGCCGGTGGACGAAGACCAGGAAACCGTCACCTTGTCATAGTAGACTCCTTGAGAGGCCGAGACGCCTGACACTTGAGACGGAGTGGGCTGCTGTCCCCAGCCTGTTGCCTCATTGCCCAGTGGACCTTCAACCCCGCCGACAATTGCTGTTGCTTTGTAATAATAGGCCGTTCCAAACCCTGATGATGCGTCGTTATAGGAAGTTGTTACCGTCGAACCAAGAAGACTTAGCGCTCCCCCTGAGCTGGTTGCTCGATAGATGTTGTAACCCGTGGCATTTACTATAGGACTCCATGTCAAATGAACTGCATCAATAACGGTACCTTGCGTGGCTGTTAATGTGTTCACGGGCGATACTATGTTTCCCCATCCTTCAACCTGAACGGAATCAGGTGAAGCTCCTGACGCATTCTTGGCAACTAATGTGTAGAAATAGTGGGTGGCATTATTAGTAATATCATCAAAAGTAAGAACGGTTAAATTCGAAGCAAGAGCAGAACCTTTTGTTCCATATGCTGTAGATCGATAGACATCATATGCAGTGGCCCTTGGCGCCGATGACCATGAAAGTGTTACGCGCTGTAATAATGTACCTTGAGTTGCCGTTACACCTGTTACCTGAGACGGAGCAGGCTGGGCTCCCCATGCGGTCAAGAAAAAAGAAAATAACGTCAAAAAAGTAAAAATGCGCATGAGGATTTTCCGCCCAGAATTTTTGACTATTAACACAAAATTAAAGCCGCTTGATAACTTCAAAAGGCTATGAAATAGGCGTGTCTTTTGATCAGCTTCCAGAGTTAGCGGTGTTGCATTTAGAGAATATTTGAGCTTGAGAATTAACTGCTAGAGTATATGGTGGGTTGACAATTTTGGCGCCAAAGGTGAGAGGGAAAGAGACTGTTGGGTTTTGCGCTGCTTTTGGATAATCATCGGCGGAAAGGCGAGATTTCTTTATTGGCAAAAAAAACCGGACGCTGAAACAAAATCAGAGTCCGGTTTTTTGGTTGGAATTGGCGTCAACATGGCAGTTAACATCCTTTTTTTCCGAAAGTTTCGATGATCTCAAGCAGTTCCGTTCTGAAGCTGCCGAAAACATGGATATCCCTATTCAAGCTTCTGGCACGCACAGCAATTCCAAGTCTTTGCCGAAGATTCGGGTTTACACGGAATTCGCTGCGGAGCCAGTCGCGATAATGCTCCTTGCCACCCTCCCATCCATGGGGCGGTGAAAAAGGAGACCGAGGAATGCCTGGAGAGGTATCAATTCTACTAGCGTCGAAAACATACTGACACATAGCAACCTCCAGCCTAACTTACAGACCGAAAGACAAACGCATTCGGCCCGCTTTGATTGAGGACATCCAGCCAATCGATGCTTTTGGCATCAATAGGCAAAGGCCCTGACGGTTCACGGATTTCAACTTGAATGCCCTGTGCTTTAGCGCGTTCGGCAAGTTTTTGAGCCGCGAAGGTTCCTGCAAGCGATCGATCCAGATCCGACCAAATGATGAGCTTTTCCACGCCTTGCGGAATGATAAAGTGACTCATCAACGTGGAACTGATCAATGGCCATGCCACCATTCCCGTTGCTTCGATAACAGCCAAGGCTGTTTCGATGCCCTCTGTAACAGATAGAACACGACCAGGCTTTCCAAGATGAATACCAGATCCCACAATCAATCTATCCGCGGGTACGGGCATTAACTTCTTGGGAGAATTAACCGGCGCCTTGCGACCATCATCCGTCAAAAAGGTGCGATGGATCGTAACGGCCTGGTTGTTTTTTTCGACCAAAGCCAGCATTGCAGGAAAGTATCCAGCCACATGGTTGTCTTCGTTCCGATACTGCATCTTCGGATGAAACCGAAGGCTTGGCCAATTGGGTAGCCAGCTATCCAAACCGCGCGATTGTAAGTAAAGCCTTACAGGTTCGGCATCGGGATGATGGATCGATGTCGACTCCTGCCAGACTGATCGTAAAAGCAATCTGAGTTTGTCATCGTTCACAGAGGATTTTGACTGATCAAATTGCGGTTGCTTTTTTACGGCTGGTTTCGCGCGTCTGAAACTTGAAGATATTCCAAGCGCATCAGCTACGGCCGATAGCGCTTCCGGAAAACTCCAACCTCTCAGCCACATCAGCAATGAAAAGCCGTCTGGTTTAGGTCCGCATGTGTTGCAGCAACCTCCACCCGACAAGTTGGCATCTCGAAATAAACGAAAGCCATCTTTTCCACCATGGACAGGGCAAGGAATATGCCGGAGTCCTGGCTTTTCGATTGCTTGGCTGATTTCAGGGGCAAGGTCATCTAAAACAGACAACCATGAGCCACGAACAGCATCTCTTACATCTTTGGATTCAATGGCTGAGGCGTTCATGCGAGCACCTCATCAACAATGGCTACAGTCTTGACGAAAAACAACGCATTCAAGAAAGATTCACGGCCATTGTCCCAACGAATCGTGACGTAAAAATCCCGACGATAACGGCCAACCTCTTTGAGATTAACGATTTCGCCAACGGATTGTTTATTCACATCAGGAAGAGCATCTTCACAGACGGGACGTACATGGGTTCCAACTTTGATATTGGTGTATTGCATGGTTTTTCTCCTAGTAATGTCCCGGCAGGCAGGGATGGAAAAACCACCCGAGAGAAACCATGCGCCCAAAGGGAGATGAATTCTCCCAGATGGGTTATTTTAAAAACTATCTACTCGACATTGGTGGAATGAAACAAACCAGCTTTCGTTAAGCAGGCTCGAACACAATCATCCATCGAAGAAAGCGTACAGTCATACATCCCTATAATATGATTCAGCACATTATCTGGAAGAGAGATATTAAACTGCTCTAAAGCTATCCGTCTGGCTTGTTGACAAGGATGATTGCCACTCAAAAGTCGGTCGTAAAACTCAGAAGCGGCTTCCAGGTCTTCATCAGAAATTTCATCAACTTCTTCAAAACACATAGTTACCTCCTAAGCTGCACGAGCAATAAGCTTTTTTACTTTGACCGGACGTTGTATCGTTTCCTCGACAACGTCAAAATCATCAAGCAGCGCGATGAAGTTGCTACGAATATCGTCGCAAGCGGCATCAAAAGCGCAGACGAGATCAACACGATCGCGTAAAGCATCCATTGACCAGTCTTCGGCATAAAAATCCTCATGCTGATCGATGCTTTTGCCCGGATAAACGGATAATTGCGAAGGCGACACATCGAAGTTTCGACGTGGTTTACTGCAAACACCACAGGCATCAGTAACTGTGCAATTAAGGTTAACCAATTGAGATCTTATGCGAACAATCAATGACAATTTCTCATCTATTGAAAGCGGTAAAGCCTCGATTGCAGGCTGACTCAAATAAACATCAGGAAGCCAAGATTTCTGACTTCTGAGTATTTCCTGAGCAATGACATTCTCGTTAGCATCTTCGAAAGTCGGTGGCACTTTTTTGAAGCTCCGTTGACCACAAGAAGGACAGTAGCTGAGATGACCAGTTAATTCACGGCGAGATTGATACAAGACCAAATATCCACCTGAACGACCGTTCGTGCCAATCGTGTAACAACCACCTTGAGAAGTAGTGAACTCGTCAATTGGCCATCTGATTTCATCCCAAAAATCAGTATCCAGCGATTCATAGGCTTTATCTGATTGCTCAGAGGTTAAACCGAGACGATGGATCTTGATGCAATGGGCGTATGACGAAGAACGATTCCAAGAACTCATTGTGTTATAGCGGTAATGAGATTTTAAAAAATCAACCATGGCGGAACGGCTGCGACGGTCAACTTTCTTTTGAAAAAAGAAATTAGACATGATTTTTCTCCTGCTTAAAAAGCAAAAAAGCGGGAAAAATCAGTAATCCCGTGGGGAAAATGAAATTTCCCGCAGGGGTTAAGTAAATTTAATTAATAGCGTCAATCGAAAAGTTATATGAGCCAGTTTCATTTTTATCGAAACCGGATGTATAGCCTTCGCTGACAAGTTTCAGTGCTTCATTCAAAGCCAATTCCAGATCGAAGGTTTCGACGCCTTCAATTTCAAGCGTCATTTTCATACGCTTTTTGTTCTTGGCACCGTAATGACTTTCGGCTTCTTTAAATGCTGATTCAGGAGTTAAAGCCGTTGCAGCAATGCTTCCAACTGCGCCGAACAACTGAATAGCAATCCAGGTGTGGTCAGCCGTTTTGCGGATGGTAATCGCCCAAAATACCTTTGGCATCACATTGGGTATCGCCGTTAGGGTTTTGGTAAGGTTGTCCAATAGTCATAGTGTGTTTCCTCTAAGAAAGAAACCAGGAAACACAATCCGCGAACGGGAAATGTTTCCCGGCCGGGTTAAAAATAAAGATGAATCAGGATGGTGTTACGGTAGCAACATGACCATTTTCATCCAATGTAATGACAAATGATTTCCCAAACAGAGAAGGACAGCCGCTAAAGTTCGGCAGCAATCGTTTCAGTGCTTCAGTGATATCAGATGATGTGTTCGCAACCACAAATTGCGAGAAATCAAACTCATCCGCTTCATAAGCTGACTGTTGAAAATCGTATTCATCTCTGAATGAATTCGACTGAGTGAGAACAGAGCCAGAACCATCTCTTTTAAGGACAATTGCTTTCTCTCCATCGAACATGGAATTGCCATCAATCTCAACAAAATCATTGCCAACATGAATTCGATAAGCATCACAAAAAACCGAATCAAGACATGCCCATTGACCAGAAAAATAAGCCGTATGAGATTCATTGATCAGTTCAATGGAAACTTTTTCACCATTAAGGTTGCGAATATGTGCATGCAGCCAGTGTTCTGAATCGAGTTTGTTCGAACTGGAGTGATAGTAGATGTAGAACTCGTTCATATATACATACATCGACAACGCAGAGCCTTCATCTTGCATGTACTCATCGAAAGAAACCACTTGGCGACCGGCTAGAATTTCATCGCGGTGCACTGGCTTTTCGAGACGAGACTCATAATCACCGAAGTTTTCATCATTGCAATTTGGATAACCGGTTATCTCGCACAAAACATGCCAGGGGATAACTGGCACATCATTGAGAAGATAAAGCAAATTCCAGTCATTGATGATGTCGTAATAAGCGACAAAATCCAAAGCAGACAAACTTGATTTCATCTCAATAAGGCGCTTTTCGATCTGGGATCTTAAAACACCTTCAACTTGCTTTAGCACATCTTGCTTATCAACCAATTCGTCGCGGTCTGGCAATCGACCAAAAAATTTCGAAGAGTCAAGATGAATAATATGATAGCCAGGCGAACCAAATGATCCATAGCTTGAAGACTTGTAGATTGGCAAGCCCTGCAAATACATCAAGTAGTTCTTGTTATGCTGATCTGGCTTGTTAAAAACCAGCCAGGCAAACATAACCAATTTCTGTATTATCAAATTCAAGACCTGAATCCATCGCATGAGGACGATTGAGTTCAGCGCCATTGAATAGAACGGGAATTGGAAATGCAGTGGCAAGACGTTTAAGTTCGTGCTCGATACGACCCAATTCAAGATCAACAGCAACCATAGTAATGATTGTTACATTGTCCCATTTTGGGACAGGAGTAATATTGACCGGCTTGAATGACAGAACATCATCGGTATTAACGGAAATTCTTCCGCTTTTACTGACGACAGTGATATGACGGCAGGCAAATAATGCAGATAAAAAACCAATGCCAAAAGGATGTTCTTGAGCAACCACATCGGCGTCCCAACCGGATTCGGCGACGGTAAGCAGGGTCTCGATAGAATCGATACCACAGCCATCATCAGTCACGCGAAGTATCTTGGTTTCGGGAGCAAATTCGAAATTTACCGAAGTTGCGCCTGCACGACGGGCATTTTGCATGAGCTCACCCAAAACCGTGGTCTTATTGGTAAAGCTGAACTTCAAGCTTTTGACCAGGTTGGATTGATTAACTTTCATTGATACTTGTTTCATGTTTTGTCTCCAATATAGAAAAATCACCGGAAACAAAACAATCCCAATGGGAAATTTTGTTCCCAGTTGGGTTAAGTTAAGACGTGTCTTTATGAATTAGATCAGTTTAAGCGAGTAACTTAATCCTGACGGTTTGCAGTCTTTCAGGCTGAAGAGGCAATCCTGAAGAAAGCTTTCAAACTTAAAAAATCTGCGGGTTTGCGCGTATTCTTTCAGCGATGTGAGCAGAATGCGGCAAGTGTTATGGTCGGTGGTATTGATGAATTCGGAATCATCCGAAACAGAAAATACCTTGACCAAGGAGCTGGATTCATCCTCGTTAAAAACAAGTCCGAAATCGATATTGTCGCCGCTATTGGCGGGCGAAATTTGAAAATAGAATTTACACATGACAATCTCCCTAAAAAAGAGGGAAATCATCATTGCCCAGCCAGGGAATAAAGATTTCCCCAGAGGTTAAAAAATCACGCCGAAGCGCTTAACAGGTTGCCTTATTTAGAGTGCTGAACTGGCACTTGCTTTTGAGTTCTCTTAGAGAACTACAAAAATCCGTCTTTCCACAACACTCATGCCAAGCATTCTGGAAAGACGGTACCGGCAGTATGCCAGATACCGTCAAGGTTTTTTAAATCGAAAGACGCCTTTTTTAGCGCGTCTTTCGGTTGGTGGTTAGCTTAGTTCGTGGGCAAAACTTCAGCCTCTAAACCAGCCTCATTTGACCAATAACATCGCTCAGAATCAGAATTGATGACCTTTAGTGCTGTATCATCGTGATCAGAAAATGATTCGAGACGGTAATTATCTTGCCAGGTAGATGAACAATCCATGCAGGTCACGAATGACCATGCAAGATCGCCATCCGCTTCCATTGCTCCATGAGACTCAATGTTCATAGAGCCGCAGTTTGGACAGAATTTACCGTGCGTTCTAAGGTAATTTTCCTGTTGAACATCGATTTTATGGTCGCATTCAACGGGCTGATCAAAAGCGGCGAACACTTCCTCAACACGCTGATTATTGGTAATGGCTTGCTCAATGTGTCCGAGAAACTCGGTTCCATTGGACAAAGTTGCCAATTCGTCTAAATCAGCGCCCTCAATATCGAAGTCCTGTATAGCAACACAAATATTGAGAGGTGAATCGGTGTAAACGGCTTGAACTAAACCGCCTTCAACGTGAATGACCAAATTGATGGTTTTTTGACTGGTAGTCATGGTGTTTCTCCAATAAAAGTAATTAAACGGGAAACACAAAGCCCATGCCGGGATAAGTGTTTCCCGGAAGGGTGAAAGAAAAAGTGATGTGGGTGTTAGCCTTGGAGCGCCAAATCAATCGAATTAAGCAACTCTTCAGAACAACCACCGTGATTTTGCCAAGCAATCAGCAATGCGCTTCTGCATTCAATCAACAGAGATTTGAACTGTTGATCATCAGAAACATCCGACGACAAAGCATCATTGATGCGTTGAATTAAAGCTGGATCAACTCCTTCAGACTTTGCAAAAGACCAATCAGGCAAAGCTGCACGTGCTTGTTCAATCGCTTCACGAATAGACCATTGAGAAGTATTTACACCCAAAGTCGCAGCGTGAAGAATCTCTGCACCAGGATAAGCGTCTTCGGCTTGTTCCATAGCTGTAGCGGCTTGCAATCAAAAACCCTCAAACCAGCAATCAGCGCAATTTTCGACCGGAATTAAATGCAACTGAAGGCCATTCAAACCGAGATTATTTGCAACTGAACCTGCAATCATTCATACCGACCTGCAATTATCCGCCGGAAACCAGGATTATTTGCAACTGACCGCAGATAGTTCAAATTGGTAATCCAGCCAGGCGCATACGATCTCGTAGCTCGCTGGCACGGACTGGATCGAGCTGGTTGGCAAATAGCGCTTTGATTTCTGCCGGTTTTGCATCAAAGTTCTGCACCAATTCCCGCAGACCATAGCCTTGCCGCGTGATGGTGGCCTCCATATCATCCAAATGCTTGGAGAGTACCGTTTCGACCAATTCAGCATCTACCGGTAATTCGCCTGATTGATAACCGGCTTCAAAAGCCTGAGTGAGATGCCATTCGATCTGTAAGGCTGTCCGTAACCGGCTTGCCAAGAGATCGATGGCATCGGCGGTCATCAATGCCTCTATCCCTTCCTGGCGTCCGGTGCAGGTAGTGAGCAACCATCGAATGTATTCACGTTGGCTGCCCGTGATACCATCCATTGAAAACATATCGGTACGTAAGCCGATTTCTTCCAATTTGGGGCGGCGCAAATCATTACGCAGCTTGGGCCAACCCGCAAGGACTACTGACAAACATCCGCCATCGCTTTCAATCACTTCCATAAGCCGTTTGATGCCGGTTAAAGCGTCATCTTTCAAGGCATGGGCATCGTCGATAAATAAAGCCACCGGGCGTTTGCCCTTTTTGACCAACTCCTGTAATTCCCGTTCACGGTCCTCGGATCGGGAAGGTATCCTGACCTTCTTTCCGGCTGACAGATCGTAGAACAGTGCCGCCATCAGTGTGTTCAGTTTAACGTTGTGCTTTTCTACCGCCTGTGAGCGGGAGACGGTGACTTTATTTTCGTCTTTCAGTTGTTGCTGCAATCGCCGTAAAGTGACGGTTTTGCCGCTGCCAATGACGCCGTAGAGAACGATAATCCGGCCTTCATGGATAGCACCGCGAATATTCTTGAACAATTGACTGTGATGTTCGGTTTCGTAATAACCGGCGCGATTCAGTGGTTTGGTTAGCCCATAATAGTCCATCACTTCAACCCGCATGTTGACCCCCTTGGGTTTCTTGGTGTCTAAAGTATTCCCGGATGCGTGTAAGTACGATACTTCGCGCGAGGGTTTCGGCTAGCACGTTGTCGATGAATGCGCGATCATTGGGTGTAAGCTTAGCTAATGGCTTGGCAATTTCATCGGCGATAGCCAGCTTAGCCGCGATCTTGCTAGGATAATGGTATTCCTGAAGGTCGGTGATGAAGGGCTGCCGCGGCAGATCTTCCTTTAATATCGCCGGTTCCGTCAGTTGGAAATCCGTTTCACCGGTTAATGCGGCGATGGGAAGCCCGAGTTGATCGGCAAGTTGCCGGATGCGATCAGCCTTTTCGTCTATTGCCGTTTTCTTGAAGGCCCGGTACCGATTAAGGGGAATGGGGCCTGAAATAGGAGCGTATGGCCCGGAACGTTCGCCATCGTATTCGACATAGAGTTCGGTGTCGAATAACCCCCATAGTAGCAACACGGTTTCACCGGCCAGTTCCGGCGCTACCTCATAGGCGGTACCATCCACCGAAACCCGCGCATCGGCCCCGACCTTGTGCCGCTCTGGCTCCCGAGCAAACCGGCAAAACTGTTCCCAGGAACACATTTCGCGAAAACCAATTGCCGGCAAGTTGGCGAGCCAGTCCTCCAGCCGTGTGTGTGGTTCGCTCCGATGTGGCTTCCGGTTGTAGTCCAACAAATAATTTTGCAACCACAAGTTGGCTTCGGCCTCATTCTGCGGCTGATGGAAATGATACAGGGTTTCATGTACCTCTTTCACGGTACGAAACGGCCGTTCAACTTTGCCGGTAGCACGAGCAGTGACGCGGCGGCCATCTTTTCCCGCTGGCATGTGGGTTTGCCAATTGGTACCCAATGCATCCATCACATTCTGGAAAACCCGGCTCTTGGACACCGGGCCACAATCCATGTAGATCATTTCCGGAATGCCTTGAAACGGAAAATCCGGCATGTAGGGTTTGGGCGCCATGGCATTGAACAGAAACCGCAACGCCGATTCGGCATCTTCACCGTAGACACAACGATATTCCTCATACCCTACTCCACTGCGGTCATCGACAATGCTGTATAGCATCAGGGTGGGCGCACCTCGGCTGGGTTCAATCCACAAGGGTGCTTTAACATGTTTAAGCTCGGAAGGCGACATATCGAATTGCCAGCAAGCGTTGCTTAATTCGGCCTGGAACCGCACTGCGGGGGGTTGTCGGGTCAATCGCGGTTGATCGAGTTTCCAGTAGCTCAGGTAATAATTTACTGTACTGGCAGTTAATAAACCTTTGGGAACACGGATCAATCCTTGTGGGGTTTCTAAGCCATATTTTTCCATCAGTTCGATGGCCCGGCAAGTGGAAACATGGCGGCCCTTCTTGTTAGTCGTCCGCAGTTTCAATGCCGCGATCAGTTCGCAGTAGTGCTCCAGTTCTGGTTTCGGTAGCACACGCGGTTTGCCACGGTCGCCGCGCTGGGCGGCCTTGGGTTTGTGTAAATCCCGGAGTGCGCGATAAACCGTGTCGGTGGAAACGGCGTAGAGTTCGGCGATGGATTTGACCTGGGCAGCTCGTTCCGGACTTTTTGGGGGCAATCGATCCAGCCGTTGGCGCAATGCCAACAGCGAGTCAGTTGGAATGGGGCTATGCCGCGTCGCGGGCATTGACACCCTGCTCCGCGAGATAGTTATACAGAGTGCTTTTGGAAATCCCCATGATTTGGCAGATTTCCACGATGCTGTGTTGGCGTTCTTTATAAAGGCGTAACGCTAGCTCGCGTTTTTTCGGATCAAGTAGCTTTGGCCGACCGCCTAGCCGTCCTCGTGCACGCGCTGCCGACAATCCCGCCTGGGTGCGTTCGCGAATCAGGTTGCGTTCGAACTCAGCCAAAGCGCCGAACAGATGAAACACCAATCGGCCACCACTGGTGGTGGTATCAATATTCTCTTGCAGGCTTCGGAGTCCGATGCCTTGCTGTTCCAGTTTTTCAACCAGGTGGATCAGATGTTTCAAAGAGCGCCCCAGTCGATCCAGACGCCAAACCACCAGCGTGTCATCTGAGCGGGCTATTTCCAGAACACCGGCCAGACCAAGACGGTCGGTACTAGCACCGCTCTGCTGATCCGTGTAAATCTTTTCGCAACCCGCTTTTTCAAGCGCGTCCCGTTGCAAGTCCAGATTCTGATCATCAGTGGACACCCTGGCATAACCGATCAACATTATTTCTCTATCCTCTAGTCCAATAAGTCTCAAGAACGGAGTATATCTGGAATTTGTTTTGTGGAATAGTTTTATGGACTCTGGAAGCCATATGGAACGGTGTCATGATATGGAAGATTAAAAAGTCCAGAAAACGGACGTATTCTGGACTGGACAATTTTCGAAGTCGGTGTCAGCAGCAACTTGGCCGACAAAGACACAACCCATACTTGTCCATTTGCCTCAATTACTTAATTGGCAGGCATCTGAGCCCAAGCCACCATTCAAGATAATATTTATGGTTGTTTATAAATAGCTGATGATTGGAAAACTGAGGGACAATAAAACCCCTTCAACATTTAATTCAAAGAAATGTCGCCTTTAACCATCGGCAAACTTGCCAAGCAAACCGAAGTCACCATTGAGACTATCCGCCACTATCAACGCATTGGTTTACTGACGGAACCAGAGAAACCCCAGGGTGGCTACCGATGTTATTCAGATGATGCGATTACTCGAATCCGCTTTATCAAGCGCGCTCAACAGGCTGGATTTACCTTGAAGGAAATTGCCACTTTATTATCTCTCGATGGAGCTCATTGCACGGATATACGACAACTCGCCGAGCAGAAATGCCAGCAGATCAATCAACAGATTAAGGATTTAACGGCTCTCCGTCAGGTATTGGTAACCCTGGTCAATGACTGTCAGGAGACAGCATCATTCGAGCGTTGCGCCATTCTCGATGCGTTTAGCGATGATGCTTCAACCAAGCCCTGATTCATAATGACATTGCCGCCCACTTGACCCTGTTCTAAAGAACAGGGTTTAGACTTCTGACCAACATTGGTAATTGTTTGGTTTAGGAGATTCACATGAATACAGACCCTGAAACACCTATTAACACCCCGTCATGGTTAGGTATCGGCGCCATTTTAGCCGCTATAGGGGCTTCGGCCTGCTGTGTCGGGCCTTTTCTATTTTTATCTTTAGGCATTGGTGGGGCATGGATGAGTACGCTTACGGCAATGGAACCGGCCCGTCCTTTTTTTATCACCCTGACCCTAGTCTTTATGGCATTAGGGTATCGCAAACTTTATCGGACACCTTCCTGTTGTGAAGAAGGTGCGAGCTGCGCCATAGCCAACATCCAACGCAAACAACGCCTAGTGTTTTGGCTTGGCTCTGCGTTCATTTTGCTGCTACTTGCCTTTCCGTGGGTAGCACCCTTTTTTATAGCTTGAGAGAATCGATATGACAATTAAAACCAGTTTGTTAATTTTGAGCTTGTCATCAAGCACACTGTGGATGCCGACAGCCTATGCTGAAACCACTGTTGCACAGCCAAACCAACAGCAAACGGTGACGCTGAATATAGAAAACATGACTTGCGCAATGTGTACAGTCACCATCAAAAAAGCCTTACAGAAAGTCGAAGGCGTACAAGCAGTAGCTGTCGATTACGATTCCAAAACGGCGGTGATCTCTTTCGATGGCACAAAAACCGATAGTGCAGCCCTGATCAAAGCCACGACGGATGCTGGCTATCCGGGTTCCATAGCCACACCTGTTTCTCGATAAAGTCGAGGATATGGTCTATGTCTGATTGTTGCAGCCCAAATACACCTACTAAAACCAAACAGATTTGTCCTGAATGCGGCTCCACTTGTAAAAGTGTCGGTATGCCTACGCTTTATCATCAGGTCAGGTTTCCCGAGAATGAGGCAATTATCACTGACAGCTATTTTTTTTGCCCTGCCAAAACATGCTCAGTTGGGTACTTTTCCAGTGCGGGCAACATCATTATTCCAAAACAGCATTTCCGAAGTTATCGAGCCATTCAAAACGACGGGCTTTGTTACTGTTTTGATATTGACGCCGAGCAGTATTTAACGGCGTTAAAAGATCAACGGGCAGAGCCGATCAAAGCTTTCGTCATGCAACGAACTCAAGCCGGGGAATGTGCGTGTGAAATTAGAAACCCGTCAGGCCAATGCTGTTTAGCGAATTTCAAGCGTTTAGAAAATGAGCGCAAAACAGATGTCAAATGATCGCTATAAACCAGTCATTCGGAGAACTGATTTTTTTATTTATAACAGACCAATGGACGGCTGCCGCCGATGGCCATCGACATATTTCAGTTGCAAATAATCCTGGTTTGCGGCGGATGATTGCAGGTCGGTATGAATGATTGCAGGTTCAGTTGCAAATAATCTCGGTTTGAATGGCCTTCAGTTGCATTTAATTCCGGTCGAAAATTGCGCTGATTGCTGGTTTGAGGGTTTTTGATTGCAAGCCGCTACACATAGCGTGTTCAGCATCCGTTGCAAAACAATCGAAATGCAAGATCGTTTTGTCACCAGCTTCATCCTGATAAGAAACGCGGAAAAGCTTGAGGTCAGGATTAAGATGAAGCATCAATACATCACTCCAATTCCAATCATCTTTAGGCGGTGTTTGCATTTTGATAACGCGAATATCGCAAGCCAATGCGTTAGCCAAATTGAAACCGGTAGTCTCAACTTGGTCGACAGTTTCAAAATTAGGATCGGCCGTCACAATGACTCGATCATTAAAAACCAAACCGCAATCGCCAGAAGATAATGAAATCAGCTTCAAAGATGGATTAGCATTTGAATTCATCCTGCATTGACCGAGTATTGCATTGGCATTCTCGATCAGTTTTTAGCGTCACCAATCGTTTCCAATCGCTTTTCGTCGCAGCGGTTATAGCCATAGTCATTAACCATTTCCTGCAACACAGAAACCAATTGTTGGGTCAAATCGTTTTTTTTGCTCATTGCAAAAATCTCCAGAAGAAAATCAGACAAAGAGCATTCCCAGCGGGAAAGGCTCCCTGTCTGGGTAGAAGAAAAATGGCGATTCCGGAGAATCGCCAAGGGTTTAATTATGCGGCCAACAACAAATCCTTACTGATTCTGAAAAGCTCAGAACGCAGGTCGGACACATTGCTGATGCAGATCGAATTGTCAAACAAATGACTGGTATCGATACAGATTCCAACACCAACCAATTCAATGCCAGTTGCTTCGCAGCGGCGGATCACTGATTTAGCAGCATCATAGTCGTCAGGCTCACCATCGGTAAGAACCATGATGACCTTGCGTTCTTCCCTGGTCGCTATAACACTCGCAGCGGAATACCACAGTGCGGTATGAAGCGGCGTGCCTCCATTGGTAATTGCAGAAAACGCGGACGCATGAGGGCGAACCTTTTGGCCGTGTTTCAACAATGGATTGACGTTATCAGTATCGCCATGAGGGAATCGAGTAATTGCCGGATTGACACCTGAAATACCTTCAAGCGCCAAAGCCAAAGCAACCGCCGAATCCATGGCAATGTGAGCCCAGGTAATCATGGAAGACGGGCTGATACGGTTGTTCATTGAACCCGATGCATCGACCAACAAGTGTAAAGCCGTATTTGGCGCCTGCTTGTGAGTTCTGCGTTCGAAAACGCGAGAATCCCCTTGAGACAAACGAACCAATTTACGACCATCAATACGATTACCAGATCGTTTATTAACAGGACGTTCATAACGACTGGATTGAATAAGGCCTTGTAAGGAAGCCCGGATTTTGCCGGATTCCGAAAGTGCTCGATTCAATATTGCATTACCAGTCGATGGATTACGGTTCGGTTCCATCGCCTGGGGCAAATGGATTTCAGAATCGTAACTATTTCTTGGCTGGTTGCCTAACAGCTTCTGGGCCGCTTCAAACAAATCATCAGGTAAGTCATCTTGACCGGCAGAGAGCGCCGATGACAAGATTTGCGCCAATTGATCGGCATCCTGAGATTGATCATCAGCACCGGAACGGGATGATGTTGCACCCTGTCCAGATTGTTGATCGGCGTTATCGTCATCAGCATCAGAAGTATCGGTTTGTGGAATAGCATCATCGGGTTGACTCGATTGATTCGGTTGAGAATCATCGGTATCACCAGACGACGTGTCATCACTTTGATCATCTGCGTCGGCATCATCAGACGAATTTGATTGTCCACCGGCGTTGCTGCTTGAAGATTGTTGTTGCTGAGCTTGTTGCCGGGCTTGTTCTTCAGCCTTTTCCTGCTCTTCTTGGATCATCCGCAAGATTTGATCGGCAAGCCGAACGCAATCACGGGTTTCACGCAACGAAGGGACATCGGATAAGAGGCCAAATAAGCGAGTAATGGCACCTGCAGGAAAAGTATCTTCCAACAGAGACTCAGCAGAATCAGCAAGCGACGACAAGGCTTTTTGGCCAAGAACATCGTGTCTCAAACGAAATAACAGAAATTGTGAAAGAACGCTGGCAGGATGCGGTTCTTGGTCTTTTGTGACAAAACCATAAGCATCCGTTTGAACCAAGTATTCAGTCACTTTCTCAGTTGTACGTTTTGTACCTGGATAGGGTTCCTGCATCGCTTTTTCGATGCGGATATCTTCCAGGATATTGACAATATGCTTCCGTAGAGGACTGGTAGCAGCATTGCGAAATTCACCAAAATCAGTGAACCGAACGTGAGCAGCTTCATGTGCCAGGTAACCCCAGGCAACATCCTTGATATTGGAATCATCAGTGTCTAATGCCGGCAGATGAATACGATCACCTGTTGTATAGGCGTCTTCTCCACCTACAGAGACTTTAACGCCAAACTTATTGCCCAATGCTGCAGCAACAATTGGAAAAGCGTTATTCAAGGTTTGGTTTTTCATGATTTGTATCTCCAAAAAAAAGAGGCAAACCATGAGCCCGAGAGGCAAAGGTTCACCTCAAGGGTTAAAAAAATTAAGTAGAAAAGTTAAATCTTATCGATTCAATTCGTGATTAGCGCAGTAATCATGGATCAAGTTGAGCGCTGCCCGTTGTTTGCGACATTCCTCAGCTAGACGTTCATCCAGAAGTGGATCATCAGGATCATGTTCATTGTCAGCGCAATTGGCTGATGCCAACTGATAAACAATGTCAAGGGCTTCCAAGAAGGCCGGCTCCTGTTGCATCTGAATAAGCATTGCCTGAGTTCCTCCATACTGGACAGTGAACTTTGTGATTCTGGTAATCCAGCCACCAAATTCACCTTGCCGGAGCCTGTCGCAAAAATAACAGCCTTCAACGACGATTTCGTCAATTTGACATCCTGGTTTATTGAGGATGTGCTGGAATATTGAAACCCAGCTGTATTGAAACGAAATAAATTGGTCGATTTCGTCATCACCGTTTTCGTTGATGTACTGTTGCAAGGCCTTGGCAATTTCATCACCTTGGCTCGCATATTCCTCGATCAATTCAAGTTCGAAGTCTTCGACTGAATCTCTTTCGCTATCCGGAACATAAAAATAAATCTTACGTTCATCCAGTGATCCGTATAACTCGTATTGAAATCCATACTCATTAAGTAGGATTTGCTCGAAATTAGTGACGAGATCCAGCGGTAAACAAGGTGAAACAGTTGCCTGCGAATAGTTGTTAGCCATAAAGCCTCCAAAAAAGAAAAAAATGGAGGCGGAGGCAAATCATCCCACGCGGGATGAAGTTGCACCCGCCGGGTAGAAAAATTAGAACCAGAAATCTTCGACTACTTCTTCAGTAGCTGGAGTTTCAGACTCATCTTTAGATTGAACAGGAATTGATGTTGAAGCGGTTTCCGCGGCAACTTGTACAGTTTCTTTGACAGAAGCCATAAAGCTTGTTGCTTCGAGAGCCGGTTCAAAAACATCTTGAGCAAAATTATCGAGGTTAATTGAAACATCGACTAAAGGTGCGGTATCAAAAACATCTTTTGCAGGATTGTAGTTGGACAGGAAGTCGTCAAAACCGGGAAGATCATTGTCGTCATCGGTATTGACAGCAGAAGTATCAGCAACAGGTGCTTCAACAGGTTCTTCCGCAACCGCAACGGGTACAGCAGGTGATGAGTCGAGCATTTCTACATCGACATCTTCTTCATCGGATTCAACTGCGGCTATAGCATCAGAAACCGAGATTGATTCCATTTGCAACAAACCACTGCCATGACGTTTGATTTTGTCAGGATCTGACAACAGCAAACCAAGCGTGAAAAGGCTGTTGAATGCAATACCATTATAGGGACCTTGTTTGGGCAAGGCGTCCAAAACAGCATCGATCTTATCAACAACTGGCATGCACCGATGATCAAGAAAACCCAGGCTGTCTAGCTTATCCCGCATTCTCCGAAAAGCATTGAGAGATCGGCCGGTGACAGTATCCTTACCCACGAACGATCGATCGATAAGTTGACTGGCTTCCTGAGCGATTTCATGAAAAAGCTGATCACTCATGGAATTGGTACGACGATGCAGGGAATCGACGGCAGCTGGTGTTGCATCAGGCAATAAAGTATCTGCCTGGGGTACGGTTACGCGAAACACAACGTAATCGAATCGCAACTTGGATGCTACGGATTCAACTGGCTCAATCGCACGACGAATGGCATCACCAAATTCAGCATGGCGAGCGATCCATTCTTCAGTGTCCTCGTGATAAGTGGCCAGCAGTTGATCGCGAGCCTCGTAAAAGGTCTTCGATAACTCATCCAGCTCTTGCGTAATACGAGGAATTTCAGCCCGCGGATTAGCAAAACCACCGATAAATCGAGTTCCGGATTGAAGACAAATTCTTTCCGCTTCTTTTTTGATGCGGTTGAATTCTTTCAACTTGTCGGGATCAATGGTCTTTTTGGTGCCGAGATAAGCCAAATCTTCCGGTGGAAGTTTGGAACCATCGGCTAAAACGAGATCCTCTGGTCTTAATTTTTTTGAACTTGTCCAAAGGTTGATGTCGAGTTTGACAACATCGATTTGGTCCAAAATCATTTCTGCATTGTGTGACATAACTACCTCCAAAAAATAAAAAAAAGAGGCAGCACACGACCCAGGGGGCGATAGACTGCCCCTTTAGGGTTAGAAAATTTAAAAGTAAAAATCGTCCTGAGATGATGCTACGGCCGATAAATCGAGCCGCTTCTCAAGAAGACCCAAAGCTTCAGCAACAGGTCGCACTGTTTCCAAATCCGTATCAAAAAACGACAGCGCTTTGGATTCGAGCTTGAGCTTGTTACTGATTTCAACACCGTCATCATGCGACAAATGGACGCTGACTTGTGACGGGGCCACTTTCATCATAGCCATGAACAGCAACAATGAGGCGACTCCTTGTTCCTTGAACAACTTACCTGCAGAAACGGCCTTATCATTAATCAAGGCATGCAGGAAATTTTCCAAAAAAGCAGATGCACCAAAAATTCCAGTAATCGTCTTGCTCATAGATAAAACGTTTGCATGGAATTGTCCAATGGCTTGAGTATCAGACAAAACAGACTGTTTGATTCTCAGGCGCCAGAATAGACAAGGCGGATCATCGGTTGGATGAGGGTCTTGACCTTGATGTTTTGACGTTTGAGAAGCAGATGTAATCTTGCCATCGTCATCAATCAATACTTGGCCAATTAGCTTGTATCCTTTATCAGTCTTTGAACGAATATGCTCATTCATGGAAAGCATGTTCTTATCAAAGGTTTTAGATTGCAGTTTGGTACCTGTTTTACCCCATCGTGAGGTATAAGTGCCATCACCATTAACACGAACAGCCCAATCTTTGGTTGAGCGATCCGAATTAGTAAAACGATAAAGATCGTAAGCTAAAGCAGGCATTACGCATCATCTCCCCAGGCATCACCGAAAACGTCTTTGGCGATCCTGTGAATGGCTTCGCGTTGAGCGGGCTCGGCACGTAATGTCAGCGCACGATCCAACGAATAGGCCAATGCATTGGGAGCACGTTTATAGGCAATCATCAGATTTGTCCAGCGAACCAGTGTCCGAGTAGACATGGTAACGCTCAACTCGCCGGCACCGTCAGTACCACCGACAAAGAGTCGACGAATTTCATTGGCCACTTGAATCATCTTTTCCGTCAAGTTTTCCATGACAGAATCAAAAGGGACACCCATTCCCGTTAAAACAGACTTGAGAATGGATTGCTCGATAGATGCTTCAGAGTAACTGACTTCCATCAGGCGAAACCTGTCAAGAAAGGCCAGGTTTTGTTGCATGACGCCTTGATAAAGACCGGATTGATCACCTTGACCAGCAGAGTTGCCGGTAGCAATCAAACGGAATTTAGGGTGAGGCTTGATGACTTCGCCACCGTTTTGAGGAATTACCAAAGGTTGCCCTTCGATAATATCGTTCAAACCAGCGAGCTCTGAGGGGTCCATCAAATCGATCTCATTCAAGATCAAAAGATGTCCGTCTCGGACGGCCTGAGCCAAAGGCCCGTGAACAAAAGACATAGAGCCGTTAACCAGCATGAATTGACCGATCAAATCGTTCAGCTCAAGGCGACCATGACAGGTGACTTGGTGAACTGGCCAATTTAAACGGGCTGCAACTTGGCAGATCAGCGAGGTTTTGCCGGAACCCGTAGGACCAGTCAAATAAAGCGCATCGCCAAGTGGATTGGAAATGAACGCAATCACATCACGAAGATGTTCATTGCGAAACACATACTCTTTCCGGGTTGGAATGGATGGATGAGTTTCATCCTCAAAACCTTCAACCATCATTGCAGCAGGTGCAGCAATGTTGAAAGTGGAACCGATTGGGAATTTTTTAGTAATTTGAGTCATGATGTTTCTCCGAATTTCAAAAAGAAAAAAGGGGAAACACCAACGCCCATACCGGGAGAAGTTGTTTCCCCGGTGGGTAAAGATAAGAATCACGCCGAAGCGCTTAACAGGTTGCCTTATTTAGAGTGCTGAACTGGCACTTTATTTTGAGTCCTCTTAGAGGGCTACAAAAATTCGTCTTTCCACAATGCTCGATACAAGCGTTCTGGAAAGACGGTACCGGCAGTATGCCAAATACCGTCAACCTTTTTGCATTCGAAAGACGCATGTTTTAGCGCGTCTTTCAACTTGCTGGAATACTTTGTCCTGCGCAACAAGTCAACACTGCTCCCATTACATCTTCGAACCAATGATGTTCATCGTCACACGCCCAATAACCTAACTCAAATCCGTCCTGCATAACACGAACATAGGTGCAGGTTTGCGGCGAAGATGGCCAGCGAATTTCGCGGCCATTTTTTAACATAACCGAGTTCTCATTGATGTATGAAAAGCTCAAAGTCTTGAGTGCGTGAGCGAGCTCTTCATCACTCCAGCTGAAATATCCAGCCAAACGGATTGCCGTTTTAGAGGGGGACAATATGTCACACGTTTCGGTGATTTGCCCCAATGAATCGTAAGCAAGATCGGCATTATCTGGGTTGTCGACATAACGGCCATCCGGAAGACGGAAAAACAAATAGCCATCTTCGGTAATAACAGCTTCTGGCTCACACATCAATTCAACAGTATCCATTGAAAAATCTCCAAAAAAAAAATCAGTATTCAGACGGCAAAAGCAAAACGTCATCCGTCAAATAGAACTTCCACTCACCGGCAGGCATTGTGGAAAAGGAAAAATTCCTTGCCGTTATTTGGGCGTCATTGCCATCGGTGACGGTTAATTCGCAAGATTTTCCCTCAGAAGAAGCAATGATCACCAAAAGTGGTTGTTCAGTCAGCAAAGGGAAAAATTCTGTTGCAACAAGATCAATCAGCCAGAAACTTCCTGTCCTATCGGCAAAGTATTTGATGCCGTCGGTGTAGGTCATATCTTTGACAAGATGATGTTGATACCACTGAGAAGTACCGCAAAATTCGGCTAATTCAGTAACCAGTTGGCGGCGATCAGGTAATTGGGTTTGCATAGAAATTCTCTAGAAAAGGCCGCAAAAAACAGCTCCAAAAAGAATGCACGGGATTGAGGCGCAAAGCACAACGATCCCGTAGTAAAAATAACGACTAAATCACTGATAGGATCAAACAGAAAGTTGAAAACGCAAGCATCAGGCTGCACGAGATTTTGATGGCATCAAAAGTTCGCGTGCTTCATGTTCAAAACAAGGTCCGCTGGTCGCGATGAAGCTCCAGGTAGACAGCGGCAAAAAGCGGAATTTGAACAAGATGGCCGCATCCTTTAAGGAAGTTAATGGATGCAGTCGCCAATAGCGTTCGCCAGCATCGGTTTCATCCCATGAAGCAGCATGCTTATTGAGCAAGTCAATCGCATACGGTGCGTCTTTGAGAAGCTTTTGATCGAGCTGAACCTGCAATGAAATCCTCCAATGATTTGCTTCAGTAGCAGACACAGGTGCAGACAAGACACTTCGAACTCGACGAATTTGACATCCTCCCCGGCCTAAAGGCCGAGGATTCCTCTGGCGTCTTATGACACTGAGCTGGTTCCTGCTGCTGACGGCATTCCTGCACCGTTCACTTGACAGGCGAACCCCGCATGCCCTGCGGTTGTTTGGTTGCGGCGAGCAAGGCTTGGCCTTTCGCCAATACATTCATAGCGCCTTGATGTGTCAACACTTTTCCGGACACAAAGTTAAGCAGATTTTAGCTGCATTTCGTAGTCCACTGGCGACAAATAGTTATTGGCAGAATGAAGCCTTTCACGGTTGTAGAACACCTCGATATATTCAAAAAGTTCCTGCTTAGCCTCAGCTTTGGTTTGATAACGCTGATGATGAACCAGTTCTGTTTTCAGGGTATGAAAGAAGCTTTCTGAGACGGCATTGTCCCAGCAGTTGCCTTTGCGGCTCATACTCTGGATGATGCCATGATCCTTCAATAGGGCACGATGACTGTCGGAGGCGTATTGACTGCCTCTGTCGGTATGCCAAATCAAGCCTTTACCAGGTTTGCGTTTCCAAACGGCCATCAATAACGCATCATTCACTAATTTAGCCCTCATATGCTCGGCCATTGACCAGCCCACCACCTGCCGCGAATAGAGATCGATTACGACAGCCAAGTACAACCAGCCTTCCTGTGTATGAATATAAGTGATGTCGCCGACATAGGTCTGATTCGGTTGTGCCGCCGTGAATTGCCGATCCAAGTGATTGGGCGCAATAGGTAAATTATGCTTGGAATTCGTAGTCGCTTTGAATTTGCGCTTGGTTTTACAGGCTAAACCCGCAGTTCCCATTAACCGGCCAATGCGACGGCGACTCACCTGCCGATCCCGTTTGATTAAGGCTTCTTTGAGACGACGCGTTCCATAGTTTTTTCGACTTTTTTTAAACAAGGCCTTAATGACCTCAGCCAGCTCAGCATCGTCTTTTTCAATGACTGTCTGAGGGCGTTCTCGCCAACCATAGTAAGCGCTACGAGAAACGCTCATGAAACGGCACATCGACTTAACCGAAAATTCGGGCTCATGTTGTTTGATCCAGGCGTACTTCACCGTTGTTCCCTGGCAAAGTACGCCGCTGCTTTTTTTAATAGGTCACGTTCCTCTGTCAATCGGGCGTTTTCCTTCTTTAGTCGCTTCAATTCTTCATAGAGATGCTCATCGGTTCGCACAATTTTATTGGGCCCCTTTGGCTGGCTATATTTGTTGATCCAGGTATGTAGCGTATTGGGATTAACACCTAAATCCTTTGCTGTCTGGGTGATCGGCTGATCGGAGCCTATCACCAGCTTCACGGAGGATTCTCTAAATTCGGCACTATATACTTTTACTTTTTGTTTTTCTTGATCCATTTTCGACACACTCTCTATTTTTAGGTTATTTTAGATTGTGTGTCCGGTTTAGTGTAGCCACTTCACCTACCAGATCGGCATGGTTTTCGTAGCCGCATTCGACGCAACGGAATTCGGCCTGGGTTTGCCGGTTATCCTTCGCGACATGGCGGCAACATGGGCACGTCCGGCTGGTGTGATGCGGCGCTACCCGTATGACATCGCCGCCTTGCCATTGCTGCTTGTAGGTCAACTGGTCACAAAAAAGCCCCCAGCCCTGGCTCAATATCGCCTTGTTGAGTCCGGATTTTGCCGGACTTGACGACCGGGATCGTTCAGTGTCCCTTTGGCGCTGCGCGTCATATGATTCACCTTCAAGTCTTCCACATAGATCATGGCGTGGTTTTGGCTGATCCGTGTCGTGGCTTTGTGAAGGGTATCCAAACGGGCATGGGCAATTCGCGTATTCAGGCGGTTGATGCGTTTTTTCTGCTTGTGCCAGTTAGCAGAGAACTTGACCCGGCGCGACAGCGTGCGCTGTGTGTGGATCAACTGCTTTGCCAACGGTTCGATGTTGAAAGGTTCGTGGTAATCGCCGTTCGAGAGCGTGTATAAGCGCTTGACGCCCAGATCGAGGCCGATTTCACCGGACGCCGGGTGAACCGGTTTTTCGATTGCGCGTTCGGTCTGGATCGACAGCCAGCAGTGGCAGCCATGCCGGGATACGGTGACGTTTTTGATCACGCCTTTGATCGGGCGACTGTTGCGGTATTTCACCCATCCGAGCTTGGGCAGCCTGATGACACGGTTGTTTTCATCCAGCTTAAAACCCTGCGGGTATTTGATACCGGCTTCGTTTTTGCCGAGCTTTTTCGGTTTCGGCAACCGTTTGTTCGGTTTGGTTTTGTCGAAGGCGTCCTTGAAGGCGCGTTCGAGGGCCTTGGCGGTTTGTTGCAAGGATTGGGCGGGTGCTTCACGCAGAAAGGCGTAGTCTTCGGTTTGCTTCCAGAATTGAATCCACCAGGCCATTTCCTCGTACCAGCAAAGACATGCCGTTTCGTAATCGGTGCAGGTTAGCGGCCAGCAGTTTGTTCCAGACCCAGCGATTGACACCCAGGGATCGGTTCAAATGATCCAGGTGTTTGGCCTTGGGTTCCAGGCGGAATCGGTAGCTTTGGTGGCGTATGGTAGTATTTTTGGTGCTCATGCCTTTATTCGAGCACGGCTTGCGAGATATGCAATCCCTTCACTGGCTTCCCCGGGCGGCTTACATCCCCTGCCTGAAGGGAGGGGTTTTTCGCCGCGATTTGGATAAATGACTCCTTGAAAAATTAAAAATTCGCGGAGTCATTCCCTGGCGGAAATGAGCCCGCGAGGGTTGAAAAACTACTCCTGGAAAGGAATAGTGATTATTGGAGCAGTTCAGCAATACGCTTGGCTTTCATTATCGAAAGTTTGCGCGTTAACCTGGCTTGCTCTTCCATGGCAAAAGCCTGTGTCTGAAGATTATTTGACCCAAGCAACTGAAGATTCAGTTGTCGGAACAATCGATCGGAATGGAGCCAATGAGGTCCATCATGATCTGTGCAGCTACAGTCTTTTTCCAAGGTAACGATCGAGCCGTCTTCTAACTTGGCCAACATGGTCAAAATCCACATGCAACAAGGTTATCCAACAATTCTTTAGGAACCGTGAGATTGGAGCGGATCGGACGATAGGTATCGGCTTCAAGAATCATGGCAATGGTATAGCGCTTGCCATCATACAAAGCACCCCAGCTTTCACCGGTTGCCTTGTGAATGACGATATCGAGCTTGCCATCACGATTCGTAAAAATACTGGGTATTTTCCGAATGAGAAATGATCCGACCGTTTTTGAAGCAACAGAAGTCTGCGTATTAACCGACACAATGCTCTCCTGAAAAGTCACGAATGGGCGCCCAAGCCAATACACTTCCTATCGGAAATATCTGGGATTGATTGGAAATGCTTTCGCCTTTCCAATACCCATCATTGTGAAGCCACAGGAATTTTCTACCGAGCAAACCATTAGCGAACTCAGGCTTCATGACGCATTCGACACGTACAGCGATCGGCGGGCGTTCTTTCGATAAAAGCTTCCAGGTGATATCCGAAAGATTTTTGGCATCATTGAATCTGCCGTCATCCGTCAGAGGCCAGTCATCAATAGCCTTTGCAAACTCCATCAAAGGTAAAAAATCAAGATGAATGGGAACCATGTCATCGGGATGCATGACCTTCGCATCGTCGTAATCGAGAACGACGACATTGACACCGTGATCAGCAAAGACTGTTGGTACACCACCGCTTACTGTTACCAATACTTTTTTGTTCATAACATCTCTCCAAAAGTGAAGAGAGATGCCAATTCCCCAAAGAGGGAATGGGACATCCCCCTTGTGGGTTAAAAAAAATTAATCCAGTTAATTGAAATAAACCAGCGGTGAAAAATACGACAGGTTGATCATTTGTTTAACAATGGTTTGACGGATATTGCAAAAAGTCCGATAAACAGATTTTGCAGGCGTTTTTTGATCGATGCGCCATACCTTTCCAAGAGAATTCGGATAAAAGCGCAAAAACTCCACCGGCAGTATCCGATGAGATCTTCCAACAGTACCTCTATGAAGATGAAGACCAAGCGTTGATGTGGCGCCTAAATAAAGCCCCGTGCGAAAACATCCGTTAAACGACAAAGACATATCGAGATGATGATCTTTGGCAAGATCAAGCAACTCAAGGGTCGTCAAACAATAGGTTTCAGGTTCATCAACCAACGAAGGAAACGCTTTTTTAGCGTATTCCAAGGCGGATTTTTGATCGCCGGCCAAAATAGATTGGCAAGCACGATAAGTGTAAGAACTTTCAATGTTTTCGTTGCTTTCGTTTTGCATGATTTTCTCTCAAAGAATTGAAAGAGAGATGCAAGCCCACAAGGGAGCATGAATCTCCCTTGATTGGTAATTAAAAGTTACAGGTCAGATGGCGAAGGCGTTTTCTTGGGTGAAACGCTCCAACCAATCGCATATAAGGCATCTCGAAGAGCATCTTCACGATTAGCAGCAATCATTTCAAAAGGATCGCAGCCGTTACCGCTTTTAACGCTGTCAAACGGCGTTGAAAACTTTCCAGTAAAGAGCGTTGAAAAGTTTCCAGTTGACTTGTAAGGTTATTGCATTTTAGCCGCCTTTTTACGTTGTTTAAACCGATAAGAATCGTTGCCAGTTTCCAAAATATCGCAGTGATGGGTAATGCGATCCAGCAGCGCTGTGGTCATCTTGGCGTCGCCAAATACCTGTGCCCATTCTCCGAAATTAAGATTAGTGGTGATGATCAGCGAGGTTTTTTCGTACAGATGGCTGATGAGGTGAAATAGCAAGGCGCCGCCCGATGCTGGGAATGGCAGATAGCCCAATTCATCCAGGATGACGGCATCCATAGAGGACAGTTGCTTGGCCAGATTGCCGGCTTTGCCCTGTTGTTTTTCCTTGTCCAGTTGATTGACCAGATCAACAGCGTTGTAGAAGCGAATGCGTTTGCCTTGATGAATCGCGGCAATACCCAGCGCGGTCGCCAAATGGGTTTTACCGGTACCGGTGCCGCCGACCAGTATCAAGTTGTAGGCTTGATCCATAAAGCCAGCGGTGGCCAGTTGTTCAATCCTGGCTTGCTGTAACGGCGTTTCCTGCCAGTCAAAACTCATCAAATCCCGATGTATTGGGCAACGTGCCGCTTTGAGTTGGTAATTCAAGCTGCGTGCCTGCCGGTCGGCCTGTTCGGCTTCGATCAAGCGATCCAGCCAGACTTCCGGCATGACCGGTTTTTTCTGGGCGTATTCGGCTTGCCATTCGCTCCAGGCAGCGGCCATGCCGAACAGATGCAGGGTTTTCAGTTGCGCGGTACGATCAATGGACATGGCGCGCGCTCCGTAAGGCATCGTAGCGGCTGCAATCGGCCACAGGCTCCAAGGTCAGAATCGGTGCTGGCGTTTCGTCCAGTGTTTTAGGCTGAGCCGCTTCGGTTAATCGGCGCATTTCATTGAGTACAATGGCCGCGCTGATGACGCCGGTTTGCAAAGTCAGATCGCAGGCGACTTCCAAGACATCCAGCCCGCCATCACCCAGGTCTCTGGCCATCAGCAACAGATCGACAAAGGCCCGGTCGCCCTTGTCTTGCTTGAGGATGCGATCGCGCACCACTTTGATCGACACCGGCAAATCCCATGCCCGAAACGGTGCACCATGCCGGAGTGCGCCGGGCTTTTTCTCTAAAACCGGCAGATAATGCCAAGGATCACAAACCAGTTGATCACGGCCCCATTGGCGACTGTGTTCAGCGATGATCTGTCCCTCGGCGACCATGCGCACGCAATCTGCGGTTAAACGCACCGACACCACGCTATTGGCCCATTCCGCTGGCACACTGTAACGGTTACGGTCGATGCGAATCAGGCAGAGTTGCGATACTCGCCGCATCTCTTCCACATAACCATCGAATACGGCCTTGACCGGCATTAACCGTGGTTGTTCTTCAGCAAAGCAATCGGCAATGGTGCGTGAAGCTTGTTCAGGATGAAGGCGCCCAGCCAATTCACGGCAACGCGTCGCTAACCAGGCGTTAAGGGCGGCAAAGTCTTCGAATTTGGCCCGGGGCGTAAACAGCCACTCCCGGATATTGCCCACCTGATTTTCCACCTGGCCTTTTTCCCAACCGGACTCGGGTGTGCAGGCCACCGGCTCAAATAAATAGTGATTGGCCAAAGCCAAAAAACGACGGTTAAAGCGCCGTTCCTTGCCAACAAAAATGGCATCAACCACCGTTTTTAGGTTGTCGTACACCATGCGTTTCGGCACACCGCCGAAGAAAGCGAAGGCTTGGTTATGGGCATCCAGCACCATTTCCTGGGTTTCACGCGGATAGGCCACGATGAACATCTGCCGACTGTAGGCTAAGCGAAAATGTGCGACTTTAATGGTCTGCACCACGCCGCCAAGCTCAACGGTTTCTTGGCTCCAGTCAAACTGGCACGTCTCGCCCGCTGGAAAAGCTAACGGGACAAAGGCTTGCTTGATCGTAGGACTGCTGGCTCGCTTTTTCTTCCAGCGCTTGACATAGCGCTGTACGGCGGTGTAACCCCCACGATAACCCTCGACCTGTAAACATTCATACAAGCGTTGAGCACTACGTCGTTGTTTGCGCGGCAAAGGGGCCTCCTGCTCCAGCCAAGTGTCCAACCGCTCGCGGTAGGAACCCAACTTGGGGTGTGGCTGATCGTTACGATGATAAACCGGGACTTCGACCGTCTTGAGATGCTTGCGGATGGTGGGGCGGGATAGCTTATAAGCTTCCGCCAAAGAGGTGATCGATTCTTTCTCTATAAAATGACGCCGTCTGATTTCGGCTATAACGTCCATTACTAACACTCCAGGATTCTCCGGCAAAAAACCGGACATTAAACAACCTGGGGTGGAAACTTTTCAACGCTCTTTTCCCCAGGACCCTGGAAAGTTTTGCACGCTTTTTAACATTTTAACGCTCCAAATAGATTCTTCCGGTTGAGATGCAGCTAACTGAGGCAAAGCCTTTTTCGCAAACTCAAAGGCAGAATCCATTTCGCCGGTTAACAATGCCTGTGCGCAATAAAAGGCGAACTGATTGGCATTTAGTTGTTTGACGGAAGAATCAGGCTCTGGAAACGACTGAATTTCTTCAGCGGTAAATTCCAGGGTTTCACCTTCAACTTCCTCATAGTCATCGAACAGCAACGGCATCTCGGACGTATCATCCCAAATCACACCTTCATCAAAGGCATTGCTGGCAATTTGAATAGCAGTGCTCTGATCTGAAGCGGTAACACCGACAACAACACGGTGTTGATAGTCGATGGTGTAAGTGACTGCAAATTTTTTTGAATCAGACATGGTGTTTCTCCAAAATGAAAAATGAGGAAACACCAATGCCTCCAAATGAGGAAAAGATGTCCCCCCATGTGGGTTAATGTAAAAGACTCAATCGACGCGTTTTTTGCAGCCGAAAGATAATCGAGTCGCGAACTTGTTCAGGATCGAGGCCAGTCAACTTGCAACAGTTGATAAAGCTGAAAGGGTTTGGATCTTTGATGTCGGTCATCCACTTGTATATTTCAACAGCGGTTTCCAACGAGCATCGACCATCAAACAAATTCCGTAAGGAATCCTCTAAAAGACATTCGCAAATATGCAAAATGTCTAGTTCGGACCAGGAGGGAAGTTCCTCGATGATGGGTTCTGGTTCATATAACCAAAGCCATTTATCGTCAATCCAATCGAGATTGAACGTGCGATCGTGGCCTTTGAGGTAGGTTTTGCGCATGGTGCACCTCCAAAAAAAGGTGAGGAACACATGCACCCAGGCGGGGACAGTGTTCCCCGGTGGGTTAACAGGCGTGATTCTTGGGTCGTTAAAACCAAAAATCGTCTTTGACTGAAGACATAATGTCTTCTATGGAATACGGCACAGAAGCCTTATCTTCCTCTTTGAGCGTAAATCGCGATCGCTCGGTTGGCGCTTTCCTGAATTGTTCCAAAAGAACAGGATCATGATCAGGAACCAAAGATTTCAGGGCAGCCCTGTAATCAATACTGCCTTGCTGTAGATAGCGACTGACACGAAGTCCAGCGCTTTCAGCATGAGCGAAATCTCCCATCAATTGCAAAATACTGCTTTCAACGTGAGACTGCTCTTGTTCGAACGCTTTGATTTTCGACTTGTAGTCCAAAATCATTTCCTCGGCATGGTGGTATGAAGATGCCAATGCATTCCATTGATCAAGTTGCAAACCAGAGGGAATAAAAATATCTCGGTCTGGATCTCTTTCAGGAGGCATATTGGTTTTTAAGCATTCCCAGAACTTTCTTGCTTCGAAAATGATCGTGTTGATGATCGCGTCATCACGAGGGATCGGAACGTCCAGATACTCGCGCTCGTTGAGATAGAGCGAAAGCCAAGCTCGGTCAGAATTGGCAACCAATATCTGCTGCTGAATCTGAAAGTAATAGCGCTTGTAAAGTTTGGATTCAGTCCGATTTTGTTGAACATCGCGAAAGTCTTCTTCAGATAAAAAAGCCTCTTGATCCTCTGAAGATTGAGCGTCACGAAAATTTTTCTCCGTTGGCGCCTTGATTTCAACAGGAATACCGTTGTCGTCAATACCATCAAACGATGCCCGGATGAACGGATAGCCATCGGATTCGGCACACACGGGTAACAGCATCGTGTTGTGACGACCTTCAAATGCACGCCTGGCAACCGGTTCTAATCGAATACCGCGCTGAACGTGCGGATTTCGATCGAGATTATCAGGGAGGATAAGTCCCTTCTTTTCAGCATAAAGCCGATACCGTGTCTTGTATGGACTTAACCCAAGAACAATATCGGCTTCAGAAGCTGAAACACCTAAGTTTCGCCATTGATGCCATTCGGGTGTTCTCTGGGGAATGTCCACAATTTTCATTGGAGATCCCCGGAATGAATACGAGTAAAGCGGCTTTTGCGTGGCTGGTAAATGGGTTTCCAGAATCTTTCCCGGAATACACTTCCGTGTTTACGCAAAAACGTTGGCTTGTCGTATTCACTGTAATCACGAGAATAAAAAAGCGAATTTAAAACGATAGAACTCATAACGGCCTCCAAATAGGAAAAATAAAGGGCGTCACGAGACCCCATTGGGCATCAAGGACGCCCATGTGGGTGAAAAAAAATGGAAAATTACTGCATCAAGACTCGGAACATGTCATTCCAGAGTTCAGTGCAAATTTGTTTCCAAGCATGCCTGCCAGCAAAAGGATTGCGACAGAGAAATAGCCGAATACTGCCAAAATTAAGTTTCTGATCATGATGACTCTCCAAATAAAGTTGAGGCACCAGAATCCCCAAAATGGGCATAAATGATGTCCATTAGGGTTGAACGAAAGCAGACAAATTAGCCTTAAGAGTTTCGAGCTTCAGACAAATGCTGTCTGTGCGGCTTGTTATTGACAGTTGCTCCCGGTGCAGCTTGGGTAGCAGCCTCATTAAGAGCGGATTCCTCATGGACAGGTGCGGTTGCACTTGATTGAGGTGATTTGGCTTCATTTTTAGCAGAAGGTAATGCGACTTCAGCAGCAGCTTTGGCCTTATTGAGTTCCTGCGTAATGAAATTCAAATCGATGCCGAAAAAGTTTTCGCCGGCATAATCAAGCGCCGCTTGCCATGAAGCATTTTCGGTCGCTCTTTTAACAAGCTTTGGAAGAATGCGTTTGGCATTGTCACTGGGCTCTTGAGATACGACAGAATCAATGACGACTTCTGCCTGGCCTTCAATGATGCGCTCAGCTTCATCCTGGTCGTAAATACCGACGAAGCCAAATGCAATACGTGAGCACTGAATCAAGGACTTATGACGCAACATACGCTTGGTATGAGATTGCCATGGGCCGCTGACTTTGTAGGGAGAACCGTTGTTTTTACTGGTACCTTCAAATGGCGGCCGATAAACCTCATCCAAGAACTCTTTGACTCGAACGGGATGGGATCGACCTTTACGATAGATCACACATTCAATCCAAGAAGAACAAGGTTTTGCGTCAGGCAAATCGGTGATGACTTCGTCTGAATAAACGAATTCAAGCCCATCCATATCGGAATGTTGATTGATGATACGAGACCAGCCGTCAACAGATACAACGGGTACGATGCCATTCTGCTTATCTGGATAAGCAAATATCTCTTTGGTGAACGGATTTAAACCGTACTGATCGGCAACGATCAAAAGAGCAGACATCTGTTCATCAGTCACCACGCCATCTTTGATCTTGAAAGCAGTGGCCTTCAAGGTGTCGATCAATTTTTTTTCGTCCGGAAAATTGAATTTATCGGCGAATTTTTTTACCAGGGTATTGGATTGATTTTTAGCATTAGCAGTCATGGTGTTTCTCCAAAAAATAAATTTAAAAGGAACACCAAGAGCCCCAAGGGACAAATGGTGTCCCAAAGGGAAAAGCTAAGAATTAGCGAAGCTCAAAATGACGGAGCAACGCCATTATTAACATCAAAAATCAATATCATCGAAATCGTCATAATTGTTAGACGGATAATCGGCTGATTGAGAGGCTGATGCAGATGAGCCAGAGGAAGAATTAGAGCCTGATTTAGAACCAAGCATCTTCATTTCTTCAGCGTGAAGCTCAGTGGTGTGCTGATCTTTACCATCTTTATCTTGCCATTTACGTGTGCGTAATGGACCTTCAAACAAAACGAGGGCACCTTTTTTAAGGTGATCACGAGCAATTTCAGCAAGTTTTCCAAACAGAACGACACGATGCCATTCCGTTTTTTCTTTACGCTCACCCGATTGGCGATCTTTCCAGGTCTCCGTAGTAGCCACTCTCAAATTGGCAATCGCCTTTTGATCTTGAGTAAAACGAACTTCTGGATCAGTTCCTAAACGGCCGATGATTGTAGATTTGTTGTACATGTTGAATCTCCTAAAGGAAAAAAATTAAAAAGAAGACCAATACACCCGCAGGGAGTGAAAGATCTCCCAAAGGGTTTAGTTAGAAGCCAAAACGGCTTCGATTTGAGCATGCCGGTTCGCAAGCAAGGATTTGCCTGTATCCAAGGAATCCTTGGCTGCAGACAATGCGGTTCCGATGCCGTACAAAAATACAGCAATTACAATGAACGTTCTCATAGTGCTTCTCCTAAAAGAAAAGGGAAACACCAACGCCCATACTGGGGAGAAGATGTTTCCCCAGTGGGTAAAGTAAAAATCACGCCGAAGCGTTTAACTGGTTGCTTTATTTAGAGTGCTGAACTGGCACTTGCTTTTGAGTCCTCTTAGAGAACTACAAAAATCCGTCTTTCCACAATACTCAAGCCAAGCGTTCTGGAAAGACGGTACCGGCAGTATGCCAAATACCGTCAATGTTTTTTCATTCGAAAGACGCCTGTTTTAGCGCGTCTTTCAGTGGTGGCAAGGCAAAAGGGGCGTTTTTTTCGCGTCTTTCACCCCGTTGCGTTTTCGGAAATGTAAATAGTATTGGGTGCATGATAGAGCCAACCGGATTGGTCATGACTTCACCCGATAAACCTGAAAAAGAAACCAAATTCGAGCCACCAGATCAAGATGCTTACATCTGCAAACAAATTGATCTATTTCAGACCTTTTTGTGCAACGGAGATGAGCAGCGAGAAAAGCTTTCCAATGCGATTCCACTATGGGATTGCCTGCCCCTTTATTCCGTCTCAAGGCAATGGGCGCACAAGATGAGGAAGGAAGGAAATTTTCCTCAGTTATTGATAAGGGATTGTCTGTACAAAGGGGGCAAAATCAGGATCGAAATTCAGCCGGCAAGGATATTGGAGAACGGCCTTGTAACTGAATATTACCCTGGGGCAAACGAAGAATTGATTGAGGCAGCCCTTCGAAAGATCGCCACTATACAAAACCACGGGTATTACGACGAGTCGACTCCTAGGTATGGCGTTAATTTTTCAATTTATCAGCTTAGAAAAGAACTGAAAAACAGAGGGCATGCGCGGTCCTACCAAGAAATAGTGCTAAGTCTACGAATCCTGGCCCGCAGTTCGATAGAGATTACGGCGAATAACAACAAAACCAAGATTTACGATGTAAGTAATTATTTTAGCCGTTTGTCATCCGTTTCTCGTTTTGATATCGAAGAAGACCCGCATGCGCGATGGTATGTTGAATTCCATCCACTCATCACAAAAGCCCTAAAGGCCATTGATTACCGGCAGTTCAATTACGAATTAATGATGTCGCATGATACGCAGCTCACTCGATGGCTTCACAAATACCTTATAGCCAAATTTACCTACGCAGGAAGAGGCCAAAAATTTGAGATCCGGTACAGCACCATCAAACGTGACAGCGGCTTGCTTGAGAGTTTCGGGAACCATCGAAAAGCGATGCAATACGTGCGCAAAGCGCTAACTGAGCTAGCGTATAAAGGGATTTTGGAACCGAAACTTTTGAGCATTGATGGCCAAGAAAATCTAATCCCATTCGAAGAAGCCAAGATTCTTGGGAAAAGAGGCCAAACCGAAGATGTTATTTACACCCTCTATCCTGCGGGAAAATTTTCGAGTGAATCCAAACAGGCAAATGCAAACCTGAACCGATTGTTGGAAAAATAGCGGTAGGTATAAGGTACGGGTTCTCGCGCTTTTCGGTAGGTATAGAGTACGACCCTTGGTAGGAATAGGGTACGGAGGGGTTCAATGGTTGGGAAAGTAGGCATTTTTTGAAAAAGTTGTCGGTAGGTATAGGGTACGGACATCAAAAAATGCGGTAGGTATAGGGTACAGGTATTAAAAAATGCGGTAGGTATAGGGTACACCCGATCAAATTTAAGTCTGATTTTGGCTAAATCTGTGGATAACTTTTGGTTGCTCGGTAGGTATAGGGTACGGGCTTAAAATATAAGACAATGATTTCTATGAATAAAAATTCAATTTTTTTGCTATTATCCTTTTAACCTTATTTTTATCCAAAAATTATCCCTGCCGTCATTGTCTGTCGGATCTCATAATTAATGAAAAAATCTCACAATTTCTTAAACATCCTGGCGGTTGACCGTGCCGACGGGCGCCCCAGTTATCGTGCTTAGGCAACCGATTGCTCGAAAGAAGCAGAAAAACAGCGCCTTTCACCCCGATACAAATCAAATTCTCCTTGTAGCATCACCCAGACACAATCAGGAGAATCTGAAATGCAATCGAACGACGCCTCATCCTTAAACAACATCCCTTATAAACCAAGCGAACTAGGCCGCCTTTTTTGGCTGGCTGCAAAGAAAGTTGCGGTAGCTGATCCTGAGTTTTCGCATAAAGACAATGTCCGCTTTGCCCTGGCCTTGTATTCAGGCGCGTATGTTAATCACATCCGGCTCTCAGATATGGTGGATTGCGTTATCAACGCATTAGCTAACTATTATATGCATGATGGTGTCAACGATGTTGAGTTAAGGGAGCTGTTCAATCCGTTGAGAACGGACTACGCCGCCTTAACAAACCAAAAATGGGATCAAGATCAGGCTTCAGAAAAAATCATTTCAGCTTGCATGAACCGATTGATGCTTGCTCAAGTGCGCGATGGAAACAATATACTTGTCGATCTTAGTGGGGCCGATGTTGACTACCAGGAAGTCTGGGAAAGAATCGACCGGGAAGAAAAAGAAGAGCTTGAAGCGGAGAAAGAGAAAACTTTGGCGGTTTTCGAAAAATGCCGGTGCGATGGCATTACGATATGCCTTCGGTCATTGGACGAGGAATGGCTGTACAAAGTGACCAACGAAGAAAAAGGCAACATGAAAGCAGACGAATGCCTGTGCGAGAAAGCAGCGTCGAGACCATTGTCCTTCGATTGCGATTTCGTCATCGAGAAGGAAAAAAACGAAAAACCAATGCAGGAAGCAAGGTAATGGAAATTTACAGGCGTAAAGAAACAGTCATCACATTGCGAGCAACTAGAGCCTTCCGAGATGCCGGAATACGTTATGGAATGCACAAAACTATGTTCATTGGTTCTGCAATCTTGATGGTTTTCGGACTCATACCCTTGGGCATTGGAGTATTTAACGGCATTGATGGGTTAGTCAAACTCATGTTATTGGGCGAGATGTCGGCTTTTACGGTCTTGTTGCTTGCGCATGCCGCGGTGGTTTTTCCGCATTCCCCAGAGATTACTGAAGACGACGTTGAAAATATGGCGGCACTCAGGATTCCTGAAGCGGTCATTCGAAGCTCGTTAGATTCGTCATTGCCGGTCGCAAACGAATCGACGAGTGAGTTAGAAAACTCCTAGTTACCCAAACAAATCCAGGACTCTCATGCTTCTCAAAAAATCGTTAGTTCTCTACGAATTTTGAGCTTATTGTTCTGATCGGTTGTTCCATGCTGGTTTTTCTCGCGGGCTCAATGTTTTTGCTGGTCTGTTTTGGTGCGGCCACCCTCATTTTTTTCGGAAAAGAAAAACTGAGCCAAAAAATCGATAAATTTTTCGACGAATTATTTTAGTTCTAAGGTATGGGATGTTGTGAACAATTACCTTGCGTGCTTGGAAACAAAGAGCTTGAGATGCATGGCCGCATTGTCGAGCTTCTAAACAAAGAGAAACCTTTAAGTGTGTTGATTGACTGCCTTTGTCGAGACATCGAAAGGATCCATGAAGACTCCGAGTGTCGTTTTCAGATTTTTGAAAAAGCACCGGCTGCTTATCCCGAATCAATGCTATGCCCGATGTTTCATGAAGAATTTGCTTCCGGAGCAAACGATAACATTGTCGGTTTTCTTGAAAGAAAGATGGAAATGTCGGCCAAAGGAGTTGGCTTCAAATCGTGTTGGTCATACCCTGTCAAGAATAACCGCGAGGAGACGCTGGGGATTTTTGCGCTTTATCAGGACTATCAAAATCCGCCTAACGATGCAGAACTACTGCAATTGGAGCGTTATGCCAATTTGTTCCAACTAATCGTTGAATGGTCACGAATGCAAAAAACACAGCCGGCAGTATAGTTTCATGGTCCTTGTAACTATATGTCGGAGGTCTTTCCCGCGCGTGCGCTGGTTATTTGTACTTGTTTTAATGTGTTGCATTACCGGCAACCTGTTTTAACGTGTTTTCAAAACACAAAAACAGGAAGCCGAAATGACTATTACCGTCGAATCAATCAAATCAACTATTCAATCTCGCCTGCTTGAAATGGTGGAATCGCGCCATGAGTTAATCAAGCACGCGCAGTTCTTATCTGACCTGGGTATTTCCGTCAGGGATTACAGGCTTTATATCGGCGAATGCTTTGAAGCAATTGCCGAGAGCTATCTTGAAAATCTCTGCGCGAAACTAAGTAGCCAATATTCCAATGGGACGCCGGCAAGGGTTTCGTTGGATTCTGGTCTGTATAAGGTTATATCAAGACGAAGCCGCCGGGAAAGTTTCGCCGAACAGTTTTGGTCGCATGCTGATGGAGACCTGGAAGCAGACAAGGCGCTGATTGAAGCCTATTTGTCCGAAGTAAATTTTGATGCGATTGCTGATTCGATTGGTGAACAAGTCGAAAGCCTGGAGGAAAAAGGCCTCAATATGCTGGCATGTAAAATCATCGATCGCTTGAATTTGAAGTGCGAGCGGGGATATTACGAGCCTTACAAAAAGGCAGGACGCGTCATTTGCCAAACCTGGTCGATTGGTTACCACGATGCCTATTCTAAAGTAAATGAACTGACCGCCTTACTGGATGCATTTGGCATCCTAGAAAAGGAATCTGGGATGTCATTCGGTGTTGCTATCAGCGAGTACATTTCGGCGCTCAAGGATCTCAGTTGGTCTCGGGAAAAAATCGCTTCCAGGACGGTTTTTGGCAAAGGGGGGCACCTTGAAATCCTCTGCTTCAAAGATAAACACGAGTACCGATTCAGTGTTCAAGCGTTCGATGCATTGATTGCTTTCCTGATGATCAACGGCGAGGCAGATGCCGCGGATAGGATTATCGAGAAAACAGGACTGCAGGAGGCTGCATAATGCTAACGCGCTATCTCCCTGCAGAACTCGATCAGGTTCAGTCTAAAGGCAGCACTGCGTCAAAGTCAGGCTCCCTGGCATCTTTGCATGAAAAACGTAAGGAAACCCTATCGCAATTCTTCACACCCGATTGGTTGGTTCGTTTTATTTGGCAGGTTATATCGCCTGCATTCGATCGCGATGAAGGCCGGTACCGGCTGCTGGATAACAGCGTCGGTAGTGCCGGCATGTTTCGCTATGCCGATCCCAAGCGGTATCATTTGTGCGGCCTGGATGTCGACGGTCAGTTGGTTGAAACGGTCTCTGAAATCCTTGACGGAAACGGGTATATGTTCGACTTGGTTCATGCCGGTATGGAATCGGTCGAATTGATTAAATTCAGTGCGGCGCTCATCAATCCACCGTTCTCTATTCCGCTATCGAGTCCATTCCTCAATGCTTACCCTGGCGTTACCCATTACGGGAAATACGGCCCTAACACGTCGGCCGTGTCTCACGAATACGCCTTGGCGCAAGCCTTAAACCATAGCGATATTGTGGCGGCTGTCGTACCGGCATCGACCCAAGCGATAGTGAAGCAATCGCCCGTCATGGCTGGCAGGTTGCGAGCAATATTTGATCTGCCAAGCAACGCATTCAAAGAAGAAAATGTCGAGTCGGTCAACACCGTTTTAATGGTGTTCGGTCGAAAGCTTCAAGGCCCAGCGGCCAATGCGCCGGAAAGCATCCGAATCAAAACTGGCTCGATCAACGAAAGCTTGATACCGCCAACACTGTTTCAACTGAGCTGCCGTTCGGTAGATGAACTGGGGCATAGCAGGAATCCTATTAGCGTCATAGGCATTGAGGAATCAAAGCCTGTGATTGCCACGGAGGCGACCGGTGATAATACGGTTATTCTGAAAAGAGCTGGTCGCTGGATAAAATTGGATTTCTTCGACGGCGCCACAGAAGGCCGCGTGAAGAATGCGCTTTATCGATCCCGCTTGTATTCCGATCACCTGCATAAGTACCCAGCGAAGACGCGTTATGCAGGGCAATTCCAATTGAATCTGGATGCCATCAGCATGCAGGACGATCCTTTTAAGGCGTTAAATTCAGTGTGCAATGTCATCCGGTCGGCTGGTGGTGAACTAGTCGTCAATCGCCAACTGATCGACGGCATTAAATCGATCGTTGTTGAAAATAAAAAAATGGGGATTCCATTCGGACGCACGGTTTTTCGGAAAGGCACACCGGAATTTAAAGCAACGGCAAACAAGATGGCCTTGATCAACCGGACGCAAAAAGGGGCAGCGATATCGAAAAATGAAACTGTCATGGCCAAACGGGTTGATGCTGGATTTATTGTCCAAACCGGACGCGGTGAATTTGCCTGTGACCACGACACATTTTTCGCGTTGTTCACCCCAGAGAAGACGGTTGTTGACGCCGGTTACTGGGAGGATATTTACCCGCCAATCAAGAACTGTTTTCCAAAGGAGATAGACCGCTTAAAAGCAAAGGCCACGCTACTTGGGATCGACCAGTGGCTGACCTGGGACTATCAGCTCGAAGATCTTTGCGAGTTGGCGTTTAAGCCCAATGGGGCCATTTGTGGCTGGCAAATGGCTTTGGGTAAATCCAGGCTCGCGTTATCGCTCGCTCTACTTCTCAATGGAAAATCGCTGTTGGTGTTGAAATCGAGGTTGGTGCCAGAAATGGCCAATGAATTGAAATCGCTTGGCGTCACGGATTACAAGGTGATCAAAACCTTGAGTGATACCAAACAGCTCGGCAAGGTCAATATCATCAGTTACGAACGACTGAAAATGGCCATCGATCCGCGGTTTCCCAAACTGACATTGGCTAAATTTCTGCGTAAGAAAATAAAAAACGTGCTGTGCGATGAAGGTGGTTTGCTGGCCAATCATTTTTCTCAGCAGACTCGCGCAGTATGGGCGCTGGGTGCTAAACGCCGGTATATCCTGGACGGTACGCCGAGCCCTAACTATCCCCGCGAAATGCAAAATCTGGCGGCTTTTGTGGCCGGTCAAGAAAGGGCTTATCAACCATACTCGATGAATGGCGGCTTCATTGAAAAGCGGCTGTTCAAAAGCGCCGAATTCCAGCCAACAGGCCGGGATGAGTTTACCCGTCGTTACGTGACCCTGGAATGGGCAACGAATGAATTTTTAGATAACCACGAACGCGGGGCAAAACGGGAAGTACCCAAGATCAAGCCTGCATTTCTTCAGGATTACAGGGCATGGGTGGCACCGATGATCAAACGCCGTGTCCAGCAGGAACCGGCCGTCAGTCGCTATGTAAAATTCCCGGTACCTACCTTATGCGATCCGATTGAAGTCGATTGGAAAATGGATCATTTGCTGCTCTATGTGAAAACTGCGGAAGAGTTCGCCAATTGGTACAAGCAATATGCCAAAGAGCGCGGCGAGGAAGGCAAGGCGCTTAACTTGACGATGATCCTGGCTAGGCTTGAAGCCTGTTTCAAGGCGGCGAATGTGCCCAGCGCGGTTAGTGGCTACGGTCGAGGGTTTCAATCCCTGACCAGTAAGGAAAAGGTTTGTCTTGACCTGATCGAAAGCGAAATCAACAAGGGACTAAGACCGATCGTATTTGCGAAAAACCCCGTGGTATTGCGGCGTCTCTCTGAAGAGTTGAGAAAACGAAATATCATAAACCTGGTTTTCACCGGCGAGGACACCATTGCGAAACGGACGGCAAAGCTGAATGAGCGTATCCGCAACGGAAGTGATCAAGTCATGCTGGCCAGCCTCGGCGTGACACAAGACGGCTTGAATCTGCCGATGCTCAATTCGGTGATTTTCTACAATCGATCCTACAAATCGCGGGAAGAATTCCAGGCTATTTATCGACTAATCCGTCCACAGCAAAAAAGCGAAGTGTCCTGTCATTTTCTGCATCTGAAAGGCTCGATCGACGAATACATGGGGCAGTTGATCAAATGGAAAACCCTGGCCAGTGAAGCAGGCCTGGACTATGGCGAACAAGCCGACGATGAAGGTTTCGTGCATTTTGATGCGTTTGTGTATCGTTTCATCAACTCTATCCCCGAGTTGAAAGAAAAACTGGATTTTCTCCGAAAAAAGGCTGCGTAAAAAACCAACAAATCATCAAAAGGCGTCTAAAAATAGCGCCTTTTAACCAGGCATTTCAAAAATAATCCATTCAAAATTGGTTTTAATATGGCAAATAACCGCGTCATTAAACACATCAGTCTCAACGAAGAAACCCGCAATCTGGTGATTCTGTTTCGGGGAAGTTCCTCAGCAATCGAAACGAAAGCACTGGATTTCAAAAAGGACGGCAAGGGGAATATCGTTTACATGCTGCTCGATCGATTGATTCATAAACCGCATGAGAATTTGTTCGAATGCTTTCTGAATGATCAATGGGAAAGCGGATTCTCGATTTCTGGTTGTTATGTCAGCGAGCTTAGCCGCGCCTCAAACACGGTCTGATATTAATTTGCATTATTTTTGCGGCACATAAAATGGAATTATCAAGGATTTTCACATGGATAAGACGATGAGATTTTCAATTAACCGCGAACAAATACTGGGCCCGCTGCAACAAATTGCCCGTGTCATTGATAAGCGCCAAACATTGCCCATTCTTTCAAATGTACTGGTTCAGTGCTGCGATAATCGGCTAATCCTGACAGGCACCGATTTAGAGGTTCAAATCGTCAGTCATTTGAATCTGGATGACATTCGTGATGAAGGCAGTATCACGATGCCAGCACGAAAGCTATTGGATATTTGCAAGCTACTGCCAGCTGACAGCGTGATCAAATTCGATCTGGATAACGATAAGGTCAAGGTTTCTTCGGGGCGCGGTCGTTATACATTGAATACCTTGCCAGCCGATAGTTTTCCCGAATTTAGCCGCAGCGAGACGAAATCCAGCTTCAAGGTCAATGCCGGAAAGCTGAGAGAAGGTCTGGATAAAACAGCGTTCTGCATGGCGGTCAATGATACCCGGCACTACCTCAACGGCTTGGAGCTAAGCATCAAGAATTCAAAAATCAAGCTGGTTGCGTCTGATGGGCATCGGCTCGGTCTGTATGAGGATGACATTGGGGCAAAAACTGATCACGATGCCAAAATCATCCTGCCCAGAAAAGCAGTACAAGAACTGGTGCGATTGCTAGACGATTCGGGGGCGGACGCGGAGATCCGGATTTCAAATAATTCCATCGAGGTTTTGTATAAAAACTCGGTGTTCTCATCAAAGCTGGTTGATGCTCGTTTTCCTGATTTTAGTCGAAGTTTCAACCAGTCATTTCTGGATCCGCTGAGAGTGGATAGAGTGTCGCTAAAAGAAGCATTGATGCGAGTTGAGGTGCTTTGCAATGAGAAATACAAAGGCGTGAATTTCGAAATCAATAGCTGCTCGATGAAACTAAGCGGCAATAATCCGGAAAATGATGAGGCAGAAGAAGATATTGTGATCGACTATCTGGGAGATTCCGTTTCAATTTCCTTCAATGCTCAATATGTGTTGGATGCCGTGAATAACGTCGACAGCGATACGGTGGAAATGACCATTGCCGCCAATGCGAGCGCCTGTTTTCTCGAAGCGCCGACTAAATCGTTGTTTCGGTATGTCGTGATGCCGATGCGAATATGAATGTGACAATGAACTATTTTTTAACCCAATGGAGTTGAACCCATGTTAGACCTGGAAAATAAAACCCCGGCCGAACTACAAGCGCTCATAGCCGAAGCAGAACAAAAACTGGCTGAAAAGCAAAAGAGTATGCGCAAAGAAGTGATTGCACAAATCAAAGAATTGGCGGCATCAATTGGCGCATCAGTCAATATCAAGTTCGACGAACAGGCAAGCAGAAAGAGCGGCGGCCCACAAGGCAAAGTGGCACCGAAATATCAAAACCCAGCCAATCCTGATGAGACGTGGACAGGACGCGGCGTTGTGCCGAAATGGATGCAGGAATTAATCGATTCCGGCCGAAGTAAGGATGAATTTTTGATCGAGAAAGATCAGTAAACGTGCTTATTCATAAGGAGATATGGCAGGTGCCATTCAAAAATGTTTTGGTCTATTCACTAACCCAGCCACTCGATTTACACCAGCTTGCAGATAAGCTGAATGAGAGAGAATTCAAACCTTGTGCTGCGACAGATTCAATGTCCGTCGATTGGACGAAGCCTGCGGAATTCCTTCAGGAAAATAACCTGGTTTACCGGATTGGCCAGTACGATCTTATCGCACTGAAAACCGAGCCCAAGGTGCTTCCTGCTGCTTCGATCAACAAAATTCTCATCGAGAAAATTACCGAAATCGAGTCCAGAGAACAGCGTCGAGTCAAAGGCCGTGAGCGGGCCGATCTGAAAGACCAGATCATTCACGAGTTGTTGCCGCGTGCTTTCAGTAAAGAATCGGTGACGATGGCTTACGTTGATCGCATGAAGCATCAGATCGTCGTTAATGCTTCGTCGGCAAGTGCTGCTGAAAAGCTGCTGTCACATTTGCGGAAAGCCATAGGCTCGCTTCCGGTTGTGCCGTTGGCTGTCGAAAACAACGTGCCTGGCACAATCACCGGCTGGGTCAGCGACCACTTTCCCGAAGGATTTGTGCCCGGCAATAGCGCTTCGATTTCGACGGACGAAGGTGGAGTGATCAAACTAAAAAACATCGATTTGCTCTCGCAAGATGTCAGATCACATATCGATGCCGGTGGTCGGGTAACAAAAATCGCTCTGACGTAGGAAGACAAAGTAGCGTTCGACCTCGATGCGAGCCTTGGAATCAAGCGAATCCGGCTGCTCGATCTATTCAATGAAAACCGGGATGAAGAATACGAGTCAGCCGCCGCTTTGTTCGAGGCTGATCTGACTCTATTTGCCGGCGGGATGGCAGAACTGATCGAAAAGCTGGTCGCCGTGTTTGATGGCGAGGCAAAACGGAAGGCAGCGTGACTCCAGAAATCACCCCCTCAATCCAAGCACGTTCCGGACGGTACATTAATTTTGTAGCGCTTGATCCAAGCGTATTTTGCATTCACGACATTGCTCATGCCTTGTCACATACCTGTCGATTTGGCGGGCTCACAAGGTCGTTCCACTCAGTGGTGCAGCATTCGGTTTTGGTGAGCTATCTGGTACCCGAATGCGATCAATTTGCAGCGTTGATGCACGATGCTGCAGAAGCTTATGTTGGTGACGTTCCTACACCGCTAAAGCAGTTGTTGCCGGAATTTAAGATCATCGAAAAGCGGATAGAGACTTCTCTGTTTGAAAAATTCGGCCTTTATGACGGAATGCCAGTGTCGGTAAAGAAAGCCGATTTGATAATGTTGGTCACCGAGCAAAGGGATTTGATGAATGCAAAAAACGATGATGAAGAATGGGGCGTCATCGCTGATATACCGCATGCGCCGTTCAGAATAAAGCCTCAATCCCCAGAACAGGCGAGAAAATCCTTTTTGGATCGATTCAATCAACTTTCAAAGGTGCGCAGGTAAGCAAATGCTCAAATTCGTTGAATGGTTTGGCTCGATTACTGGGCTTCTTGGAAGCTTGATCCTGGGGCTCAACACCTCATTCTCTGGATGGGGATTTGTGGCCTTTCTGCTATCGAATGCTGCTTGGCTTACCTACGGTGTAAAAACCAGAACATGGTCGATGGTTGCCATGCAAATGGGCTTTACCGTGACCAGCTCGATCGGTGTCTGGCGATGGCTGTTTTAGCTCGTTGCCGGCTGGCTGCGGTGGTCTATACTTTTTGAACTTCATCATGGAAGAGCATGTTTAGCTGCCCAATACCCAATTACACCTGCGAACCAATCTTAGCCGTCAAGCATCGTCGCCCTGTTTTATTCTGGGAGGCTTTGTTTCGAGGACAAAGATCTGCGGACGAAACATGGGTGAGGTCGACCGAAAGCCATTTAAGTATTTGGCCAACAACCATGCGCCGGACAAATGGAAATGCAAAACGATTGCTGTCAACCTGTCCACGGCTCGGTTCTGGGTATTTCTGATGAAGTTGTGAAAGCAGTTGCATTGAATTGGAAGTTGTGCCTCGAATGGACAGAAGATTTTTCGTCAAATGCTGATCTTCACAACGCTGCTGAACGGTTTATCGAATGGCGAAAAGAGCATATCGTGCTGATTTCTGTTGATGATATTGGCGCCGGCATGGACGGATTACTTCGAACAACCCTCACTCAGCCTGATGTACTCAAGATCGACGGCAATTTCCTAAAGCTGGCGATGGCTAGCATTGAAAACCGGGAAATCCTTCAGCACATGATCAGCCATTTTTCCAAGAAGAAAATGACAGTGGTAGCAGAGCATATCGAAACCAGCTGGCATCTCAGCTTTGCCCGATCGATCGGCTGTAATGCTTGGCAGGGATTTTGGTCCAGAGAGTCGAGATTTGGTTATCTTTAAATTCGAAACAGCCAGAAAATAGCGTTCTTCAACGTGACTTCTTTCGAAGAGGTTGCACAAAATAAAGCTTCAAAAAACCAATTTTTTTAACCGTGAGGAAAAACATGAACAAGAGCGAATTGATAGCTAAAATTGCACAAGACACCAGTCTGAACAGGAAACAGGTTGAAGACGTTTTAAAAAGCCTGGCTGAAACCATCAAAAGTGAAGTGATTAGTTCAGGCGAGTTTACTCTTCAGGATGTCGGCAAATTAAAGTAAACGACAAGCCGGAAATGGAACGCCGCAATCCTAGAACTGGTGAGATGTTTAAATCGCCGGCCAAAAAGGTAGTTAAAATCACACCTGCAAAAGTATTACGGGATGCGGTAAACGCTTAGTCCATTAGCGATCGGGCAATGAGAAAGTTTTTTTCGATGATGGGGCATTTTTTCGTCGAGACGATTTCATTGCCCAGCCTTATCACTCAAATTTGGAAATATACCGCTACAAGTTTAGATTTTGTCGCCTCATTCGGAAGGTCTGTGTTCGGGGCGGTATTCACTGATCCTCTGATATTTATCCTGACTTCCGGTATTTTGTTATGGATGTATCTGGATGATTTTCTGACGCAATTTCAATAGCTTGATCAGAAATTTTCGCCAAGAACCTTTCTTAATCCGGCATCCGTCAACAAGTAACCACTGAATTTATCCAAAAGCGGCGTAAAACGCCCCTTCAGGTAGAGGAATCCCCGGCCTTTAAGCCGGGGGAAGATGTGAAAGATCCTTGTTCAAGTTTTCGATATAGTCATCCCAATCTTGTTTTTCTTCATCGTCCATCACAGATCCGCCATCGTGATCCGGGCACTCTCCGCGATCATTGATCTGGTCGGCGCGGTATATAACATCCGGACCACAAAATAGGCATGTGTCGTACTCATCTTCAGATGACGCACAGTTCGGGCATACCCATCCATCTGGCTGAAAATAGAGCTCATCGGGATCGCCAATTGGCTGGTTTTTCTTTTTCTTGATCCCGCAGCATTCGCATTCAGGAGTCAATGCCGTGCTGATCAGATTCCCCAAATGATCATTGGAACTGACTTCAAGGGTGTTTCCTTCATCTCAGAAACGCACTCAGCAAGCTTTGGCAAGTCTGACGTTATAGCGAGAATGAGATTTTTGTCTTCAGTGTCGGGCCCGCAATCAATTAGCGCCTTTTCGGAATTGAAACCACAATATGCGGATATCGACGCATGGGCATGAGGTGAACCTACCTCAATACCTTTTCTAAAAAGCATGAAAGAATAACACCAAGTCAACACTGGTGAATTGAAAATCAGGAAGTTGATGAGATTTTCGAGTGGGTTGGCAGCATTGATATCGCGATCGTGCCGGGTGCCGCATTGTGGACAATCCCTCATCCGCACCGACAAGGACCGCTTGTCGACGAAAAGCTCGCAGGCATGGCAGCGTTTGGCGTTGAGTTCAAACCGGTCAATACAGTATGGATGAAGAATTTCGCGGTTTTTGTTAAGTCGAATTCTGAGAAAGAAACTCAAGCAAGTCCATAGCTTCCTCGCCCCAAAGAGAGGGTTTCATTTCGACCGATTTGTCGAAAATATCATCACTTTCAGTAATGAACAAAAAGCCTTCGCTTTCCAACGCCCGAGCTGCAGCCGAAGCGGATTTTCTAGTGATACCTTGATGTTCGATGCATTCAGCCAAAAGTTTTTTCGCCCGCCCGCCAAGCTTTTCAAGTGCATGAGCAGCTGCTATGGCTTCGGATTCACTTTCGAAGAAAAACAGTTCGATCATTCTCGAACGATCATCGAGAAAAATTTTGGATGTTATACTTCCAAGATGGCGATTCGCCGTATTGGTTTGGGTTCGGATCACTATCTAGCAAAGCAAAATACAAAAAGACCAGTAGACCTAACACAGGGATGGCAGTAATCAAAAACCACCCTCCAGAACGTCCCGTGTCATGTAAGCGTCTTATCGAAACGCTCAGACCAGGGAGAATCATTGCCAGCGTATAAATAGCGCTCAATGGCCCATAGCCGGCGTCAAAGTTAAAAGTGCCCATTAGTTGATCAATTAGGCCAAATCCCAAGACGGCGAGGATATTGAACAGCGTGAAGTACCAGTATTCACTACGGGTAGCACGGCCTTTGAATACGGCGTATTTTCTGAAAGCTGCAAAGTAGTAGTTCACGATAGACTCCAATCGATTGTTTGTTTTCCAAGGTTTGCTAAAGCCTCATTTGCACGGCTAAACGGCCTCGAACCAAAAAAGCCTTTATTGCATGAGCCGCCGATCGGCGAGGGATGGCTCGATTCGATGATTGTATGCTCATTATTAGCGATGAACGGTCGAACCGACTTGGCATGGTTTCCCCAAAGAATGAACACAATGCCCGAATGCTGTTGAGACAGAGCTGATACCAATGCTTCTGTTACCTGTTGCCAGCCAAGTTTGCTATGAGAACCGGGTTTATCTTTCTGGACGCTGAGCATGCGATTTAAAAGCAAAACCCCTCTATCGGCCCAAGCGGTTAAATCGCCGTGATCCGGCGCCGGATAGCCAACATCTTGATTCAGTTCCTTGAAAATATTGCGTAAAGAAGGCGGGATTTTTATTCCCTTGGGTACCGAAAAGCTCAGGCCCATTGCCTCCGGTACTGAGTGTGTTTCTCCGGATTCAAGGCATATTTCTGCAATGCCGTGGTAAGGATCTTGGCCAACGATCACGCATCTTACCTTTTCCGGATCGATTGAAAGAGCCCTATAACGGTGATCGGCAGTGGGCAAAATCACAGCTTGTTTTGAAAGACCATCAAGAATGCTCTCAATTTCAGCAATAGCATCAAGAATCTCAGGTTTGCCAGCGGTCAATAAAAGATTTGCCCAAAGTGATGGGATTTTGATCATTGCTTCTGGCTCCCTGAAAACTTCGGACAATCCGCCGGCACCTCACTGCGAATCCAGCGCGGACTTTTAGTTCCGTCACAGCCTACCCGTTTTTCTACGACGGCAGGTATATCATCTTGAAAATGCAGACATTTGCTGTACGGGTATGGCTTGCCCAAACACCCGCCCGGCGCAGAGTACCAGTTGCGCTTGCAAGCGACGCAAATTGAAACAGAACTCATCAAGATACCAGCCGAGAATAAAAGCTCGCCTTTTCCATTTGCTCAAGCGATGAAACCCGGCAGCGTTCCAAGCCAGGATTGGCAACGATAATAGCCAAGGCCTGGGCACGGGAAACAGCGACATTTAGACGGTTGATGTCGAAGAGGAAATCGAGGCCTCGACTACTTTCCTCTACGTCGCTGACGGCCATGGAAATAATCACCACAGGCGCTTCCTGGCCCTGAAATTTATCAATGGTGCCAATGGCGATTTTGTCGCCTAAGCGATCTTTGAGCAAATTCACCTGCATGTTGTAAGGCGACACAACCAGGATATCCTCATCGGCGATTGAGCGAGCTTCGCCATTTTTAGCGGTACACCGCCCCATTTTGAGGTCGTCGATGATTCGTTGGATGACATCGACTTCCTCTTCGCTGCTTTGTCGGTTGCCATCGTGATCAACGTTGACCACCATGACCCCATGGGTCTGCTTGATCAGCTTCGAGTCCGGTACCGAAACCAGTTGACGATCGTTGTGTTTGGCTGCCTTGAGCTTGCCCTCATAGACCACCTCGGATAGTGGATGACAAACAGCGGGGTGCATGCGGTATGTCCTTTCCAGGAAGATTCCCATATCTTCAGGAATGACGCCATGCCCACCAAGCATGTAATCCAATACTGATAATCCTGAGCTCCCAGGATGACTTCCCTGGATCGGTTGCTCCAACTGCATTTGATCGCCCATCAGGACGATGTTTCTTGCACATCCGGCCACGGCCACAAGATTTGCCAAGGCAACCTGGCTGGCCTCATCCACAAACAAGAAATCCAGTGGTGATTCAAAGGACGTATTCGAGGCAAAGGCATAAGCAGTTGCACCGACCACCGCAAAAGAATGATAAGGATCGCGTTTGGTGAAATTCATGGAAGTCCGATACACGTAATTCGGGAAATCTTTTTCAGAATATTTCTCCTTGAACGCATCCTGTTTGGAACCAAAACCGCCGACTTTGGCAATTCTTGCGTGCTCGGTGGGTCCGTGGAGGGTATCCAAGAGATTCAGGATCGCAGCATGGCTATTACTCATCACTCCAACCCTGTTTCCTTTACGGACAAGCGAGGTAATGATGTGTTTTGCGGTGAAGGTCTTCCCAGCGCCTGGAGGCCCTTGAATACACATCGTGCTGTTATTCATGGCCTCGACCGCTGAAATGATGGCTTCCAGATACAAATCGTCTTCGGGGAATCTTGAACGAGTGATTGGCAAGTAATTGCCATCGGGCTCAGAGTCCGTTTTGAAAACTGGATTTTCTCGGTTCAGTACCGATTGAATTGCGCCTGGCAGTCGACCGTCGAACAATGCTTCCGCCACTTCGCATAGCCGGGTTTCCAAAGTCTCGGTACTGATAAATGGCTCGTCGGCGAACAATGTCATGCGATCGGTGCCAAGCTTTGATATTTGGTCGGGATCAGCGATGAATTCAATAAGTGCGTCCGTTTCGGATTCCGGAAAACGAATGCCTTTCACTCGAATGTCTGTGCCTCTGATCGTCCCGGTGGCAAACTTGTCTTTTCTGACCGGTTGCTTGATGTCGAATTTGTAACGGAAAAGAACGCCATCATCGGATGGCATTTGACCGGTGATGACCACATCGTGAACGCAGGTATCATCGTCGAACAATTCCTCTTCAGGCTTTTCAAGACGCTCGAAATAAGCCCAGATTTTGGGTTTGCGTTCCCGATTATGAAACCCTAGCAGATCCATAACCAATTGAGCGTTGGGATCGTTTTTAAGCGATTCACTCGCTTCGAAGCGTTCGAACAGACGTTGCTGCCAATCGCGGAGCACCTGCTTTTTCTCAGTCGCTTGTATTTGTCGATCGGTTTTTTGCTGGTCAGGTGTTGCGGCATCCGATTTGGGGGCATAAGCGATGCCAGCGATGGATTGTTGTTCACGCAGCCAATTCACCAGCTCCAGCGTGCTTTCACAGTCGTCGATGTTGTAGTCGCGAATGTCTTTCAATTCGGGCCATTGCGCCCAATCAAAAGCGGCTGGATCGGCAAGCCAAGACCAATAGCCGTTGACGTTGTCACTCCAGCGGGTAACGCCACCTTGTTCACGCCATAGCTCATAAGCAATGACTGAATCACCGCCATTGGCGACTTGCGTGGTCCGTTTGCTTCTGAACAGATGTTCGACGTTTTTGATACTGTAACGGGGCTCGCCAATGAGGACGCCATTCAAGACAATCTTATACAGATCGACGAACACGCCGTTGGCCAACATTTCGGCAACCTCTTTGATTCGGGTTTCATACCGGGTAGAGAGTTTGCGTATGGCGGCCACTTCGTAATTGGCATAGTGGTAGACATGCAGGGTGTTGTCGCGTTTCCATCGATCATAGACCCAATCAATAAACCCTTCGAATGCGGATTTTTCTTGGTCAGGGGTATGTGCCCACCAATCTCTAAATGCATAAAACTTACCTTGTGCGGCATCGGGACAGCGGTAACTGCAACCCCAAAGGTATTCGAGTCCGCCGTCATACAACGGATGTCCCTCAATATCGAAAAACACGTCGAGAGCAGACGCCGGCGGCAACGAGGACAGACCCTTACCATTGTCGTTTTGAAGAATCTTGAATAGCGGTTTTTCAAGTCCGCGAGATGCGTGTTGAATTTCGGCTTGGGCTTTCAGTTTTGCCAGTGTCGCGGTTGAGATTCCTTTGAGCAATTCGATGTCGTTACCGGCAAAATCAGTCATGGTTTCAATGCCGGCCGCACGGAGTTTACGGATATGGCTTTTCCGGATACAGGCAATTTGCGCCAGGCTGTCTGTTCTCTCGATCCAGTCCTTTGCGAAAGACGACCAAGCGCCATGATCACTGTAATAGGCTGGATCAGGCATGCAGGCAAAATCTGCGGTGAATGCGTATTGTGCATTGAGAAAGTCGCGTTTCAAGCGGTCGAAAAAGCTGTAATAGCGGGCGATACGAAAACGATCTTCAGTTAAATCACCCAGAACAATGGCGGCCTCGTTTGGGATGATGCCTTGGATCGATTCCAGCATCCAGCTGTAGCAACAAAGCTGGATCAGGAAATAGGGGCGAGTGGTTTGAGAGAGTTTGGTATCCCAGGCTTTGTAATGGTAATCGCCCAAACCGGATTTTCCTTCGAGCTTGACCAGGAAATCGGCGCTGCCGGCGAAGCCGTCCCGCGACAAATAGGCTTGGTAGATGAAAGGATACCCGGCTTGCATGTATTGCAGGGTTTCAATCGCCTTGTCGTGGTGCGATTTGCTTTTGACGATCGCAATAACCTCGGCGCCGTGCTTGTCCTGCAGGGATTGGAGAAAGTTCGCTTCATGGGTATTACCCTTGGCGGCAAGAAGGGCCATCATTGGATCGTGATCTTTCTCGATACCGGAGATCAGGGCAGGAGATTCAATTGCCAAACGTTCCATCCAGGATGCGAAGGGAGAACGCATGGCAAGAACCAGATCGGATGGAGAAAATATTAATTGATTAGTATTATTTTTATACATTATGTTCAGGAAAATCAGTCCAAAATTAACTATTTTCCTGACATCTTAGAAAATGCAAGCAAACCTATCTTTTTTGAAAACACTATTAGCAATGTATGGTTATTCGACATGGTAAGACTTTGGGTAAAAATGTTTTTTGCGTTATCTAGTCTCTTTTTTCGCTGAACTCTTTTTGCATTATTGAGATTTGTTCAATCAATTTATCAGGGCTGCCAGACATCATTAATCTAATCATCTGAGCAGAAAGAGGATGGACCGTCACGTAACATCCCTCATTGACGGAAATATCTGTGCCGTACTTGCGTTTGAAATCGATATTTTCTTCGGCACCTAGAATTTCTGCAATAAAAGGAATTTCTTGATTTTCAATGCTTTTTATATTCCTCATTGATTCAAGCCTTCCCCAGAAAGTTACTTTCTTATCATCGTGTGTCATGGCATGCTGCCATATAACAGGTTTAGTTTGCCCTATTCCCCCATCGAGCAATTCAGTGATAATGTATTGTTCTTTTTTCATTTTCAAAAATCAATTGGCATTTATTCAGCCAAAAGAATTGTGTTCAGTAAATTGAGCTCATTCGATGCAGCAAGGTATCGATCATCGAATATCAAATCCAATCTGGCTGGGTCTTTTTCGCCAATTACCGCTGCATAGGGTATATCCGCATAGCGTGGAATGACAGGTAGGATTTCTGCTGAGGAAGTGGAAATGCAAGCACCTAAAGAATCTCGCCAACTTGCCTCGTCGCTTCCCAAGGATGGTAGTCGGCCTGTAGCGTCTTTTTTCCAAAATCGCGCATAATCCAACGGCACGACCAACCAAGTCGATGGCGATTTCAAGGTCTTAACGGTCGAAAACTCACGGGTAGCTTCTTTTTTCTCTCGCGCCAAAATCCGGTAGAGCTCTTCGGCTGGCTTCCGCAATTTAAAAGGTAGTGTTTCATCGACAAAAATATATTTCAGCTCACCGAACAGATTAGAAATGTAGCGGTCGACATTGGTCGACCAGCCTTCGACGTTGAGCCGTTCCAGCTTATCCACTTTATCCCAATGCTCTAACCAGAATGGGCCTATACAATAAAGATGATCGGGTAACAAGCAATCACGATCGTCGTTTGGGGAGATTAACAGCGGCGCGTTATCGGCACTGGCCCGCCGCGAAAAGGCCTGAATATCCTCCAACTTGGCGACGCTTTTGAAATCCTTGAATTGGGCGGTCCCTTCCAAGGAAAATTTTGAGAATAAGCGATGAATATTTTGCTGGGCACTCACGACCTGACCTCGTCGTTGTTGGTCCGCGGCATGATCTCTAAGAAAAACGTCGGCTTCCTGCAAAAATTCCCTAATGTGAGTGCTCATCAATGACAACATTTCCGTGCTGCCAATGCCACCAACAGGCACCATGGCCAGATTCTGCCTATCTAACCCCGCATCTCCGATAATGCGGGTGTATATCGTTGATCTCAGCATGACTAAATAGGTCAGTAAATCGCTGACTTGGCGGAGCCACTGACGCGGTTCCGGCGTATCATCCTGAGGCAGAAAATCCTGGAGTAACATGACCAGTCGGCGGCTTTTCCAGTCGCCGTCGTCTTTGCGCGCACCGTCATCAGCTGTATAACGTTGCCCTCGCCCCCGGTAAATCAATTGAGCGACCTCCATCAGCGCAGCTTCAATGCCGAAACGGGGTATCAAGGCGATAATCCAGTCGGTTTTAGGGAAAGAAACGCCACGGGCGCCACTTGAGGTCATGAGGAAAACTTTCACGGCATCCCGCCGGTCTTCTGTTATCAGCGCTTTACGTCTGGCGGCCGTGACACTGGAATCCAATATGGCCACTTGTGATTCGTCTAACAGCGCTTCGCTGTCATCAGAGCTGACTAATGCGGTTTGAACCGATCTCAAAAAGGCTTTGTCTTGTGCGAAAAAGATGATTTGGTCGCCCCCCATATTAAGTGCTCGACTAATTTCCTGGATGACATTACCGATAATCGCCTCACCTTGTTGTTCCGCGATAGCTTGGCGAACGGTTTGCGTTCTGCCGTCAGCTAATTCGCCCGGTTTGATCAAGTCGAGCCGCACCCGATAGTCGACGGTCAATTTTGCAGCCGGGTAACTGTTGGTCATGATATGGAGAACCGGCATTCGTTTACCACCAATTCGAACCGGGGTGGCGGCCAGGCGAAAAGGACGTTTTCCTGCGCTTTGGGATACCAATACTTTGTCCGGCGTGCGCGAACCACTATTCAGATAACGGTCAAGGACGATTTCGTTGCCCAACGAGGCGTCCGATACGATCAAGATAACTCGGAATAATGGAGAGCCTTCGAATGGCTGGATGAATTGTTGATCCAACCATCGGGTGACGGCATGAATAAATGGCGCGCCCGCACCGTCGCCGGTTAGTTCGTCGACCATCACCACGATGGTAGGAATACGCTGGACAAACAGGCGTCGCTCTTGTTTGCCGGCTTGGCTATTCGCCGGATTTTTGAACAAGCCTTCCAATGCTGACAATGTGCTTTTGTCTCCACCCAGTTCTCGGTATCCCTGAATCGCGGCTGTCAGAACGACTTTGTTGATGTTACTATTTTCGGCCAGCAATTTGCGGGTGCTTATGGATAATACTTTCAATACGCCCGGACGTTTGACATCTTCCATGCGATCTTGGCGTTCGGTTTCAACCCGCTTACGATGGCTTGCGCCGATATGCGTCAGTTCGAGTTCTTCTTTTTGTTCTGGGAAAAGGATCAATGTACTGCCGTCTGGCAGATTTAGATCTTTAACGCCGTCGGCAACCACGGCACTATCTACACGTCTTTGAGGAACTTCACCTTGTTTTGCTCGCTCCTCATACCAAGCATTGGCGGATCCGATCAATTTCGAGTTAGTGGTAACCGTCAAAATACCGGTAGGATTTTGGGTGTTTTTATCCCTGGCCAGATTTTCGGTGACATCGTCATTAATAATCACCCGAGGACTAACATACAGAAACAAGAAACCAGCGTCGGAACTCTTTAGGTAACTGACAACTGCGGTTGTCTTGCCGATACCGGGATTACCCTCCAGCCCTAAAACGGTCAATTTTCCTAGTGTTGACGCCTTCATGCCGGCAACCACAGCGGCTGCATGTAAATCCCGCAAAGGCACAGATTGATTTTCTGCTACCTGTTCCGCTAAGGTTTCAGCTATGGCTACTTTAGGATCGCCCTTGAGGAAGTCGGCGATGGCCTCATCGGAATTTACCCACGACAAGGTGTCATGCCATGGTAGGGTCTCCATAGGATTTAAAAAACCTTCAACATCTTCTGTGAAATCAAAAGCCAGGCTTTTTCCCAATTCCTGTACTTCACGCAACTCAACAAACTGTTTGCTAATGACCTGAGGTAAGGCTTTGCGGATCGTATTGAAAGCGTGGAGAATATAATCGTTCAATGATTCATCATCACTTTCCGGTGACTTTTCGCTATTGCGATAGGCGCGGCCGAGATTTTCAATTAAAGTCGTACGGGGATCGAGAGTGGGTTGGGTAAAAAATCGTGCACTGAGACTTTCAAAGCCATTTTGCGTGATCGATAGGGCTCGCGCCTTGCAGGGTTTGTCATCGAAGCCCTTGCTTGCCAACCATCGCATGAAAGTGTAAACGTAGGAAGCGGCTTGACAGAGTTTATATAAGGGTTTGTCGCGCCCGGTAAAGGCCGGTAAGTATTGCTTGATATCCGGGGACAGCACGAATTCCTCAGTGGACACTTCGGCGCAGACACGGGAAAAAACGCTGCGAGTATCCATGAACCAAGCAAATCGGCGAAGTTCTTCCAAGTGGGCCTCGGGTTTTCGATAATCGGCTGTTTCAGGTAAACCGTTTAGCGAAAACTCCAAGCATAAGAACTCCCTATCGATTAACTCATCGTTCCCATCCAACCAGAGTAAGAAATCCGCTCTAACCGGAAAACCTTTATCTGCCAAAATCGACTCGACCCGCCGATTTTGTGCGAAGGCAATGGTAAAGTCCTGCAATGCCGCCGTTGTTTCCGCTTCGAAATTATCCTCAATCGTTAATCGAGGCAGCTGTAACGGACACCAAAGGGCTTTGATGCAGTAGTCTTCGGGATCGTACTTTAATCGGCGTAGATATTCGCGCATGGCAGTTTGACCCAACCCCATGCCCAACTCGAACAAGTGGCGCGCGGTCTCTCGTGTTCTGTCTTGCAGATTTCGATCCACTTCTTGAAGAACCTTGGCCAAAGCTTCGTACACATCGGCCGTATCCAATGCTTTCCAAGCTTTCAAATCGATTTTATCCAAACCATTCAAGCCACTGGCTAGCAAGGCCGTTAGAACACCTCTCTTTACCGCGATTTCGAAGGCCTGACCCCACAGCGAATAACGTTGGTTTGGCTCAAGCACAACGATTACCGACTGTGTAAGATTTCTGTTACATGGGATAGCAAGGCCGGCAATGAAAGCAAGACATTGCCTTTCCGCCGGCTGGATGGCAGCACTTCGATTTCGCCGGCAGCTTGATGGGTGGATGGCTTTACCCAACCGAAAGGATCTAAAACAGGTTTAAAAACGCCGCCGTCCGGTTGTTTTTCGGCTTCAAGAAAATGCAGCCCCCTGAGAACGTTTAATAAACTTGAGCGAATACCTAAATTCGAATTCATGAGGTTTGAACGAACTTGCTCTCGCCATTCGCTGTTTTTGACCTGGTAATCTTCATCCCAAAAATAAGTGCAAAACCCCGATTGCGGTCGCGCTGCATCGTCGTTACCCACGATGGCCAAGGTCGCAAAGGTATAAATGGGGATAAGTTTTTTTAAAACCGCTTTATCAGGATTCAGGGCAAATTCATTATGGTCGGAAATTTGTACGGCTTCGAATGCGGATTCGGTTTTTGTTCGGGTATGCAGGCGAGTAGCCGGGAACACGTCTCGCCGCAACATGTAAAGACTGACATGCGGAAATTTGGTGGCCACTTCATCTAAAAAGACGGTTTGCGTATGGGGAGAATGGCGCTGCGCGGCGCGGTTGATCCGACGATTACCGAAATGGTTTGAGATTAGAATAATGTGCTCGTAACCCAGTGCTTGTAGCCTTGAGACTTCTTCGACGATGAGCTTCGGACTTTTGAACTCTTTTTGGGTTTCCACGGCATGGGTCTGCATGCGATCAAAGGCCATCCGGTAACCGGTTGAAAGTTGGCTGATCGATTCGGCCAGATAAGTCTTTGCTTGAAAGATGAAGCCATTGGTATCGTGGACCCCGGGGTGATAATCGCATGGTCGAGTCGTGTAAACGATCGCGGCGACCTTATTGACAGTTGGGGAACAATCTGTTGCAAGGATTATCGGGAACGCCGCTGACAGGGCATAAGCCGCCCCACTTACCCTGTAATAAGCGGGGTTGTTTCTATCGTCGACTTTACTTTTATCGACGACTAAACCTTGCATACGCACCGGCACGTCGCGCATCAAGGCGGATTCGACAGCTTGTGAAATGGCGTAAACCCAGTGATCGCCTTCGTCCTTGGCGGCATTCTTCCCTTGCTGTTGGAAACGTACCATCAAAGCTGGGAAGTGCTTTTCCGCTTGAGAAACCAGTTTTTCGCTGATGACCTGCAGCACGACGTAAATCAATACGGCCATGGCTGTCGCTGTTGCTGCGCGGTATTGGCGTTGATCTTCCTCAAGGAATTTTGGATGGTTACGATATTTCAAACGCTCAGGGTCATACCAGATGTCAATGCCTGATGACATGAGCCAGGATTGATTCACCGCGACCCTGGGTTCACGTTTAATAGGCGTTTGGTTTTCGTCAACCCTAATCGGTCTCCAAACGATGTTTAGGAAACATTCAGGCAGTTCTCGATGGATTTGAATCCTAAGACTCTCACTATCTCTAACCGTGAGCGTTCGTTCATTTAATATTGTCCGGACGAGAATGGAAAACAAGGGGTTGACGACATCATGCGGATTATGCGCGATTTGAATATGGTTGAGCCATTCGATGTTTTCGGATTGGCCAGATCCCGGTTTGATGAGTGGGTCACGAACGCGGCCTTTCGAGCGGTCTATTGACGACCAGTCCACAACACCTTTTTGAACCACTAGGTATAAATCGTCCACTGATCGCTGAGCGTGTGCGATAACATTGCGCGACTGGGTGCGTAGGATGGTAATTAAGGTATTACTGAGATCCTTAACTGCATCGCTCCATGAATTTAAGTCATCTAACAAATCGGACAAGCCCAATTTTCCTTGTTCTTTTAGGCGAGTAGATAGCCGGGCGGCTTCCGTAAGCAATTCGGAATTGTGAATGGCTGGATTTAACACCAGCCACAAAAACGCCACTTCGCTGATACTCCTGCGCAGCATAAATTGCGGTACTTCGTTGTCTGACTCATTCAGTAATGTGTCGCGTAACCGATTAAGACGGGCATTAAAGGCCTGTTCCATCGCATTAAGAGGATCTTTCCCATTCACCCGAAAGCGGTAACTGACTTCGCGAACAACCAAAACCCCTTTGGATTCAGGCTCAACGCTGCGCGTTTCGAACAGTTGCGTATTCCATTCAGCCCAAACCGGTAGGCAGTTATAGAACATAGCCTTGACTAGTTCCTGGGAAATCGAAAATTCGGCGCCTAAGCCAAAATCGCGCGTTAAATCAAGATGCAAGGAGTGGCTGGATTCGGGCGCTCCGTAATGTTGAAAAATTAGGTTGACGCGTCGAATATAATCAATGAAACGTCGATCGGTTTCTTTTTCTGATTTCGATTTTTGTGCCGCGAGGCTGTCCATAATGGCGAAACTGACACGCAAACGCACTCGTGACAACGCCTCATCTTCAAGAAAATTCAAGAATCGCGTGACTTGACTGTCCTCTTTATCAAAGTCCTGGCGTAAGGTTTCAACCAATTTCCTGCGCTGAACGGAATCGAATTCATCATCCCTGTGTGATTGGGCTTTTGAAATACTATCCGCCATTCTTTCCAGCCAATCTTCCGCTTGAACTTCTTCTTGAGCCGAAAAAACGCGCGCAATATCTTTTTCACGAGCATCCTTGGAACGATCGTTCTGGGCAAATTCCATGGCAATCATCTGGGCCGGAAACGTACTGAATAAGCTCTTACAATTGGCGAGCTTTGACAATACTTCCAGGGCCGAAGCCGGCTCTTCTACCAATAAACTATCCAGTGGACAATTTAGACTTTCAATTTCATTTTTGATGAGCTGTTTTAGCTTGGTCAGGGCTTGAGAAAGTCCAGCAATATCGTCGTTGAAAAGCCGCCCTCCCAACTTGGTAGTAAAACCTTTTGGAGGGCTGGCTAGGTCGTGCAGAAATCCTGTGCTCGGGGTATGGCGAAAATGTGTAAGTAATTCTTTCTGGATAAGCAACCGGCGCAGTATCCCGTAGGTATTGATGCCAAGTCGGCGTTTTTCAGAATCGAAGCTTAAAACAGGCCATGTAATAACAGGCTTATCGGATTCGAAATCCGGAGGATAGGCTTTCGTCAAATATTGGATCAACGAAGCCAAATCGGTCGACGGAATTTGTCCGCGCGCATGAACGGACGCTCCGCCTTGTTGGGCGTTTTGAGTCATTGGCATTCTCCATCATAGATTGACCTTTCAAGGTCACATCGCCCTCTAATGTTTGCCAGATACGATAGAGAACGGAATTATCTTTCTATGCCCAAAGTCTATATCAGTTAAATAGATTAAGCTAGATTTTCACCAAATAAACTACTTATGACATGGCCAACATTCAGCGGATAAAAGTAACCATCTCCCAGCGAATTTCATTGAATTTAATCATTTATGGGGTTGAACAGGTTGCTTTTGACCTGGGTCGGCAGTTTTATCTGTTAACTTTCATCGGATTTGTTTGTAGATGTAACTGCAGCCAATACATTACAAATAAGCTGCTCGCCTGAATTCCATGCGGCTCTCCAGAAAACCAATAATTCCAGAGTAAAGATTGTTAGGTAAAGTCCCCAATTAATCCCAGGTTTGAAATATAAACCAATAATGATAAATGCTCCGAAGAATAGATATGCTAGTGATGTCAGATCCCTGAACATTAACCACATGCGATGCGCATGGGAAACAGCCTCCGTTTTTTCGTGAGTTTTGAATAATCGGTACCAAACCTTGTTTTCAATTTCTGGCGTTAAAGCCCATTGATCCTGCAATTCAGGGATTTCTGCTTTCAGTCGGTCATAATCCACGCGGATATCGCGTTGAGCATAGATTGAAAATGCACGGTGGCCGGGCGCCGCGTAGGGCCAGCGTAAATAAACCAGTGCATCTTTAACCTGTCTTGGAAGCATCAGGCTCAACGCTGCGATTGTCGCTGTTGATACTGCTGCAGCTAACCCGGAAAGTTTCCAGTTGTTTAGAAACGACGTAAGGACTTGAGCATCTATTTCTACCCCCTGCGAAAAGAAACACAACAGCCCTGCATTAATCAATGTAGTGGCCACGATACTTGGCATGTTGAGCGATTTTAACGATGGCATTCGATATTTTCCTATGGATTTGTGACTGGACCCGGTACTGCTAACAGTCCATGTGGCCGATAAATTAAACAGACGCTTGGAACGTTACCTCGCTCTCTCGTCAGTTCCGCCAATGTGCTTCGGTCTTTCCCTGATGCGGCGCCGCCATTCGGATGGCTGTGCCAAGTTCCCAAATAGGTGAGCGTATGGCTCGTAGTCTTTTCAATGACACTGATCTGCTTTTTCAGGCCTTGAATACCAAGCACGAATTCGTCAGTTCGAAACTCACTATCCGTAGGAGGTGGAAGAAGGCCGGTGACGTAGATAGTTCGTCTCCCCCAATTGATGTGTCCGATTAAGACGCCTCCGGTTTCCAGCGGTCTGCGCTGCTCAGTTTCCATGCGCATCTGATCTTTTAAGGCAGCAGGAATTCTTAGCTCCCATTTTGATTTGTCTCCGATGTGGAGAACTTCGATCTTGGTCGTAGGTTGACGCAGCCAATTCACTCCTAGACCGTCTTCAGTAAGCAATCCGACCAGAAATTCTCCGTCCTTTGGAATGCCGTTGTCGAGTAGCTGTGATGCTCGTTCAGAAATGCCAGCTGAGAACAATGAGATTTTTGCGTCAGACATTTTCATCGAAAACGATGCGCACCCTTGGCCGGTGTTTATGCGATCGAAATTAGTGGCTTGATATAACACGGCTCCAATCGGGCTGGAATCCAAGCCTAGTTGGTAAAGTTGGGCAACCATATCGTCGACTCTGGGATTTCGATCTTTTCCTTCAAGGCCAAAAAACCCGATCTTCCCGCGGCCATACAGGGCAACTTGCAGCAGTGGTGCGCCGAAATGCTTTTGGCGAACCATGCAAAGAGCATCTTGGACTGAACTGGAAGCTGTCGCGTCGATAATTAGCCCGTTACATTTTGCAAATAGATCAGGCTTGGTTTGCAAAATGGAAATGACATCTTCAAGGGAATTATTGACTTGAGTAACGTTGGCGCCAACTTGCTTTAGCAGGTCTTCAGTTAACCAAACCTTGGGGAGCATGAATTCGGCAGCGGCAGAATTCGCCACAGCATGTCTCGCGGTGTTATGCGGCGAAAAACAATCCTTATCATAAAGCCTAAACGGACCATGCCCAGAGCGAGCGAGATGCAAGGCTATTTTTGAGCCCAGACTGCCGCAGCCGATCATGGCAATTTCCTTGCGGCGGTCTGCTTCATTTAAATTACGATCCGACGTTTCGGCTAGTAACTGTTGGCTCACTTTCTGAATCAGCACTAATGGGAATACCGATGTTCGTGTCAATTGCAATCGGCGGTTTTGGTCCGAGGTAAAAGTAATTCCATAGGGAATAATTTCAATATCAATGTCTTCGCCGATCAGATTGCAGGGGCGTTTCACGGCAAATAAGACGGCAAAATCCAGTTTTTGCTCTATCAAAGGGAGGGTAATGTTTTCGGTAATCTCCTTCAGGCGGTTTTCCAATCCCGATCGACAGCCATAGCTTTCGGCTCTGAGTAGCAGCTGTTCAAGGCTCTCGACATCATCCGGCTGGTAAACATCAATCGTCTTCTTTGTGCCGCCTGAAATAACCATCGCCAGAGAAAAAATGCTTCTAAACGGTGAGCGCTCATTGTTTCCTATCCTAAACTTTCGAATGGCTTCACCGATGTTGGCGTATAAGGTATTTTCATCAATGATCCGACCCGAATGTCCGACGATGGACTGCCAATATTCATATCTAAGATATTGACTTATCGGGTTCTTGGCGTTGGCCATACGCTCGCGAATGATGGAGATATTGGTAACAATCGTCCCATCTACGCTATCCCTTCGAATGGGCTCCCACCCCTGACCAGAGCAATCAAGCAACTCGCCAGTCGCGGCTTTGCTTAACCAATCGGCGAGTTGGTTGATAATGCCATTTATCCAGTCCGGCTCATGTAATAAGTCGTCAAGTCTGCCTTCATAGATGCAAGGCGAAACCAATTCGCCTGGTCTCCCCGGATTGATATGAGGATGGGCTCGGTTGAAATCGGCTCGTAAAAAAAGCCGAGGTGCATGGCTAGGAAAAGATGCTGGAAATTCAATTCTTACCCACTCCGTTGCCTTAACGCCTGTTGTCGATATTCCTTTGTCCCTTGCATCACGGGGCAACGGAACGTCCATGTTAATTTCGATTGTCCAATTGCCATGCTTGTCCTTACTGGGGGCGGTGACTATATCGTTGATAGAAGGATGGTTTGAGATTTGGTCAATCGCTGCTTTCACAGCGATTGGCAGTTCTTGTGACAGTAAACCCATACGGTCAGCCGTGTGGTTTGGGTTTTGCGCTTGAGGCAATGCCGGCGCCTAAGGTAATGTTGCTTGCCCGTTTGGGGCTTTCTTTAGGGCCGTCGGATGTTAAGAGGATTTCAATGACCTCTTGGTCTTTGGTGCCTGTGCAGACAAATTCGCCGCTGACAGTAGCAGCGATCTCTTCGTACTCTTTCTTGGCGCCCCAGCACGGCGGATCGTTATCATCGTCTTTGATGGCATTGCTGCTGGCGACAATCTTGGCGTAGCGTTCTGCCTGAGATAACGCCGATTTTGCGGCTTCATCAACCTTAGGATTTTTAGTGCCGCTCCAACTTTCTTCTGACAAGCTATGCCAAGAGCAATGATGCGGTGTCAATAAGATGTCGTAACGTAAACAGTGCGGGGTGTATTGGTGTTTGCGCCATAGTTCGCGCCAGATTGCGACTTCCGCGTCGCCTCCACACAAAAAACGGTTGGTTTTAGGGCCGTAAGGCCGTGCTGCAATTTTAAATTGCAAGATGACGCTTGAGTGATTCTTGGATAGTCGATCTTCGTCTTCTACATCCTTAGACTGCAACGGGCCAAGCACATACACTTCGACCATTTGCGTTTCCTGGTCATTAATCTTGGTGAAGGTTTGATCAGCCTCAGTCAAGATTGCTTCCAGGCCATCGGTTTTGCCGTTTTCATCTTTGCCGATAATACGGATGCGATCACCGGCTTCGCCGATTTTTTTGGTTTCTTTGTACAGGTTGACTCGGCGCTTCGCTTCGGTATTAAACGCTTTAGCATCTTCGCATAAGGTGTGGCCAGTGCGCCGGTCAGCCCGTCGCCACACAATGGGGGACGACCAAATTTCTTGAATGATGATTTTGGCAAGCTCGCCTTCTTTAGGCTCCTTGTAGTCGTCAACAGCGCCAAGATGGAAATGTTTGGACAAGCCTCTCAAGTGGTCTTGGTCTGGATGAGTTTGCAGGAAGACATCAACGTAGGGACGTCCTTTTGAGTCGTTTTTAAGGCGACTTCTCAATTCGCTGGCAACGTCGAAATAATCCGCATTAGCCTCGTCGTCAGCGCTTTCGCGGATGTTTATGTCAATCAAAATCTTGGTTTGCTTAGCGTCGTCAAGCTCAATCAGTGTCATGTCGCCGTTGCCAACCGGAAAAAATGTAATTTGTGTACTCAAGTTGAGTCTCCAAAAAAGGATGAATAAACACTATATGTCATGAAATCAGCATAAAATAAACACAACATATAGTGGATAGTGCCGATATAGGGTTGCCTGATCGCATTTCAAGGCCACCCCAAAAATAAATTTATCGCATCAAAGCGATTGACGCTAATAATGCTATCACTGTCTTTTTTCGTGTCAAGCAAAAATTGCATCAACTTGTGTGATGCAATATTTTTGACTACAATATGCGTTAAAGCAATCAAGGTTGTAAGCAAGACATGAAGCTCCTAAAACAAATCGCCACCATCCGCGCGGGCCATCCCTTTCGAGGAAAAATCGAGGAAGATCCCAGCGGTAATGCGCGCGTGATTCAGATGAAAGATGTTGATGCTGAGTGTGGCGTTAATTGGGTAGGCTTAGTAGTGACCGACTTACCTGGGAAGAAAGAGCCGGATTGGCTGAAAGCCGGGGATTTGTTGTTCGCTGCCAGAGGTAACAGAAACTTTGCGCTGCTATTGGAGGATGTGCCATTCGATACGGTGTTGTCCCCGCATTTTTTTCACCTCACCGTAAAGCGTGAAGCCAAAGTTTTACCCGGATTTTTGGCATGGCAGATCAATCAGGAACCGATTCAGCAATATTTGCAAAAATCGTCGCACGGCAGCCAAGTGCAAGCGATTGGTCGGCAAGAACTGGAAAACATGCAACTGGCGATACCGCCACTCGAAAAACAGCACGCCATCGTGGCGTTGAACAAAACTTGGCAGCAACAGCTGCGGGTGATGGCCGCCTTAACCGACAATATGCAGCGCACGATGACCGGCATTACCCGCCAGTTGCTGCGTGATAACTAGAAAAACCAGAGAACGCGCTATGAACGAAACCATGGATCAAATCAAACAGGACGACATCAACAAAGCCGTCTGGGCCGCTTGCGATAGCTTTCGCGGCACCGTCGACCCCAGTATTTACAAGGATTACGTCCTGACCATGCTATTTCTGAAATACATCTCTGACGTCTGGCAGGATCACTATGACCAATACCAAAAAGAGCATGGCAACGAGCCGGAATTGATTGAAGAGCTGATGAAAAGCGAGCGCTTTGTGTTACCCAAGTTCGCCAGTTTTTACAATCTATTCGACCGCCGGCATGAACCCGGTAATGGCGAGCGCATCGACCAAGCCTTGCATGCCATCGAAGAAGCCAACATTACCAAGCTACGCGACGTATTCCAAGACATCAGCTTCAATTCCAACAAGCTGGGTGACGACAAACAGAAAAACAACATCCTGCGCCATCTGCTGGAAGACTTTAATAAATCCACCTTGGATCTGCGCCCCTCGCGAATCGGTCAGTTGGATATCATCGGCGGCGCTTACGAGTTTTTGATCAAAAACTTTGCCGCCAGTGCCGGCAAGAAAGCCGGCGAGTTTTATACGCCACCGGAAGTATCCGACCTAATCGCCGAAATTTTGGAGCCGCGCGAAGGCGACGAAATCGGCGATCCGGCCTGTGGCTCCGGTTCGTTATTGATGAAATGCGGCCGTAAAATTCGGGAAAACTTCAACGGCTCCAAAAAATACGCACTGTTCGGCCAGGAAGCCATCGGCTCCACCTGGGCGCTGGCCAAAATGAACATGTTTTTGCACGGCGAAGACAATCACCGTATTGAATGGGGCGACACCTTACGCAATCCCAAATTGCTCAACCCGGATGAGACGCTCAAACATTTCGACATCGTTACCGCCAATCCGCCGTTCTCGCTGGAAAAATGGGGCTACGAAGAGGCCCAGCATGATCGGTTTGGTCGGTACCGCCGAGGATTTCCTCCCAAAACCAAAGGCGACTATGCCTTTATTCTGCACATGATCGAAACCCTCAAACCCGGCACTGGGCGGATGGGTGTGGTCGTGCCACATGGTGTTTTGTTCCGTGGCGCTGCCGAAGGTCAGATTCGCAAAAAACTGATTGAAGAAAACTTGCTGGATGCCGTCATCGGTCTGCCGGAAAAACTGTTTTACGGCACCGGCATTCCTGCCGCGATTCTGATTTTCAAAAAGCGCAAAACCGACGATAAGGTATTGTTCATCGACGCCAGCCGCGATTACCGCGACGGCAAAAACCAGAACTTCCTGCGTCCGGACGACATTCTCAAAATCGTTACCACCTATCGTCAACGGCAATCGGCTGATAAATATGCCTACTTGGCCAGTCTCGGCGATATTCAGGAAAACGATTTCAACCTGAACATTCCGCGCTACGTTGATACCTTCGAGGAAGAGGCGGAAATCGACTTACTGGCGGTACGCAAGGAACGCGAGCAGTTGAAGGCGCAATTGGCGGAGCTGGAAATCGAAATGAACCACTACTTGAAAGAGCTGGGTTATGACGCTTGATACCAAAAATAACCGGCTTGAATAATGTCGGCTGCTGTCGAATTGGAACGCAGTGTGTCTCAAATTGCGCTGAAAACAACATCTGGTCATTTAATCGATTTTTTGGAGAAATAGGAGCAGTTCATGCCTACCATTAGTATATTTTACGGTATTGTCATTCGTATGTTTTTTGACGAACATGCACCGCCACATTTTCATGCCCAATATGGAGAATTTAAAGCGTCTATCGATATTCGGACCTTGTCTTTAATGGAGGGGGAATTACCGAGACGTGCTTTGGAACTGGTTTTGGATTGGGCTGAATTACATCAAGCCGAATTACTCCAAGATTGGGATTTATGCCAGCAACATTTACAGCCCATTAAAATTGAACCGTTACACTGAGGTTAATGCTATGTATTTTGATGTGATAGACGCAAAAGTAACCCGCCATCTTGAATTTGTTGTCACGTTTGCCGATGGTTTATCCGGCGCGGTTAAGATTTTGCCAAGCCATTTATACGGCGTGTTTGAGAAATTAAAAGACCCACAATTCTTTAATCGCCTGGAGATAACCGATGGCTTTGTAGCCTGGCCGGATGAAATCGATTTGGCGCCGGATGCGATGTATCAAGCGATCAAACAAAATGGCGAATGGGTTTTAAAATGATCACTGAAAGCGTACATAACTTCGTTTTTAATTATGGCGAATTCGCCATAATTAAAAATCAGACCATTGGCTTACAAGCTAAAGTAGGCTTAAAAGAGCTAAGCTATGACGCTTGATGCCGCAAACCATCAACTGCTGTCGGCTATCCGGCAAATCGTCGAACAGGCGCGCAATCGGGTACACCAAACCGTCAACAGCGAAATGGTGCAGGCCTATTGGCATATCGGCCGCGTGATCGTCGAAGATGAACAGCAAGGGCAGCAACGCGCCACGTATGGTAAACAGCAGTTGCAGCACTTGTCGGAGCAACTGACGCGGGAATATGGCAAAGGCTTTGATGTTTCCAATTTGCGTAACATGCGCCGGTTTTATCAAAGCTTCCCAATTCGAGACACACTGTGTCTCGAATTGAGTTGGAGCCATTATCGCGTGTTGTTGCGACTGGAAAACCCGCAAGCCCGCGATTGGTATATGCAGGAAACCTTGGAGCAGAACTGGAGTGTTCGAGCATTGGAGCGCCAGATTGGCGTGTTGTATTACGAACGCCTGCTGGCCAGTCAGGATCGCGCCGCCGTCGAGCAGGAAGCCAAGGCAAACACCACGGAATTACGCTCCAGGCCGGAAGACTATCTGCGCGATCCCTACGTGCTGGACTTTCTGAATCTGCCATCGCAAACCTTTCTGGAAAGCGAGCTGGAACAAGGCCTGATCGACAACTTGCAGCAATTTCTGCTGGAGTTGGGCAAGGGTTTTGCCTTCGTCGCCCGGCAACAACGCATCAGCACCGACGACCAGGATTTTTACATCGATCTGGTGTTTTACAACTTCAAGCTCAAATGCTTTTTGCTGATCGACCTGAAACTCGGCAAGCTGACCCATCAGGACGTTGGGCAAATGGATAGCTATGTGCGGATTTACGACCGGCATAAAAAAGGCGAGGACGACAATCCAACCATAGGCCTGATATTGTGCAGCCAAAAAAGCGAAACCATCGCCAAATATTCGGTACTGTCCGACAATCAGCAACTGTTTGCCGCCAAATATCTGCCTTATTTGCCCACTGAGGACGAGCTGAGACACGAACTGGAACGCGAACGGCAATGGGTGCAGCAACAGTTGGTGGGAAAAGGGAACGAGAATGAAGGTTAAATGGGAGGGAAGCGGTTATGTTGCCTGCTAACTGGAAAGCAACCGAACTCGGTGAAATTGCTAAGTTCTCTTCAGGGGGAACGCCGAGTAAGGAAAATGCGGGTTTTTGGGGTGGAGTTCATCCTTGGATAACGGCTAAGGATTTAAAGCAACATTACCTAAAAAAGAGTATTGATACCTTGACTGATGCGGGCCTCGCAAATACGAAGCTTGCGCCAGCGGGTGCGAGCCTGATTTTGGTTCGTGGTATGACCTTACTCAAGGATTTTCCTGTTGGTTATGTCACGCGACCAATGTCGTTCAATCAAGATATTAAGGCGTTGATCCCTGAAAAAGAGGTCGATGGATTATTTCTTTCGTTTTTTTTGGCGAGCCAAAAAGAAAAGATGCGGCAACTGGTCTCCATTGCCGGTCATGGCACAGGCCGACTTGACACGGAAAGTATCAAAAGCTTTCCTGTTAATCTCCCTAGCCTTGGTGAACAAAAGAAAATTGCCAAAATCCTGTCTACTTGGGATCAAGCGATCTCGACTACCGAAAGATTGCTTGCTAATAGTCAACAGCAGAAAAAGGCTTTGATGCAGCAATTGCTTGCTGGAAAAACTCGATTTTCAAAGTTTGAAGGGGAATGGAGACATAGCAGTCTCTCAAGTATTGTTGAAGTCATTATAAGTCCCGTTGATAAAAAATCTGAGTGCGGTGAAGTCGCAGTTAATTTATGTAATTACACGGATGTGTATAAAAATAACTACATAACTTCTCGTATAAAATTTATGAATGCAACTGCCAAGGAAACGGAAATTGAAAAATATTTTCTTAAAAAAGGTGATGTAATAATTACGAAAGATTCAGAAACACCAGGTGATATTGCTATCTCTGCTCTTGTTAGCGAAGAATTAAATAATGTCCTTTGTGGGTATCATTTGGCGATACTTCGTCCAAATAAAAACTTAGTTGATAGTGATTTTTTAAATTTTTTATTTTCATTGCCAATTACAAGATATTACTTTTTTACTTTGGCGACGGGAGCGACACGTTTTGGCTTGTCTATAGGTGGAATTAAAAATGCTCACTTCAACATGCCGTCTTTGGAAGAGCAAAAAAGAATTGCTCAAGTCCTCACCGTTGCCAACAGCGAAATCGAAATCCTGCAACAAAAACTCGCCTGCTTGAAGCAAGAGAAAAAAGCCCTAATGCAACAATTACTCACCGGCAAACGCCGCGTGAAGGTCGATGAGTCATGAATAGTGTTTGCCGTTTATTTGATCCCCTCACCCCAACCCTCTCCCGGTGGGAGAGGGAGCTAACAGCCCCCGTTTTTAGTGAAACCATGTTGATCATGGCAGGTAAGCAGATAATCAAACGTCCAGCTATTTCGATGCTCGGGCTTAATTCCCTCTCCCACCGGGAGAGGGCTAGGGCTAGGGTGAGGGTGAGGGTGAGGGGATATAAAACTCCCTTGCAACCATTGCTCACCGACGCACTCTGCGTGAAGGAAGGCGAATCATGAACGTTGCAATCCGTTTCGCCGAAATCGACCGTCTCAAGTCCCTCCTCGATAGCCTGCGTCCGCTGCCGGAACACACCGTCCGCACCCTGCACGAACAGCAAGTGCTGGAATGGACTTACCATTCCAACGCCATCGAGGGTAATACCTTAACCCTGAAGGAAACCAAGGTGGTGCTGGAAGGCATCACCATCGGCGGCAAGCCGTTGCGCGAGCATTTCGAGGTGATCAATCACAAGGAAGCCATCGATTATGTCGAAGCCATCGTGCAAAACCAGGAAGGCCTGAGCGAGTGGCAAATCAAATCCATTCATCATCTGGTGCTGAAAAACATCGATGACCGTAACGCCGGCCAATACCGGCAGGAAAACGTGGTGATCGCCGGCGCCGAGCATCTGCCGCCGGATTACATCAAGGTGCCTGAAGCGATGGCGGGGCTGATGGACTGGTATCAGAAGGTAACGGGTGATTTTGATTCCCCCTCACCCCAACCCTCTCCCGCTGGAGAGGGAGTTTTACCCATGCACCCGGTGGAATGCGCCGCCCGCTTGCACGTCGATTTCGTCGGTATCCATCCGTTTGTCGACGGCAATGGCCGTACTTCGCGATTGTTGATGAACTTTGAATTGATGCGGCGCGGCTTTTTGCCGGTGATCATTCCGGTCGAGAATCGCCTGGCCTATTACAATGCCCTAGATACCGCGCATACCCGCGGCGATTACGGCCTGTTTATCGAACTGGTGGTTACCCTGGAACAAGCCACCTTGGAACGTTATCTGCGGATCGTGCAAGGTTCAGTACCCTCTCCCTCAGGGAGAGGGCTAGGGTGAGGGGATCAAAATGAAACAACTCGACCGAGCCTTACGAAAAAATCAAACCGATGCGGAAAAATTGCTGTGGTATCGATTGCGTAATCGGCAATTGGCTGGCTGCAAGTTTCGTAGACAACAGGTGATTGGTCCTTATATCGCTGATTTTCTATGTCTGGAACCTAAGTTAATCATCGAGTTGGACGGTGGTCAGCACGCCGAGCAACAAAAGCAGGATGAACAGCGCACTCGATTTCTAGAGTCTTTAGGGTATCGGGTGTTGCGGTTTTGGAATCATGATGTAATCAGGGATATTGAGTCGGTGTTGGAGGCGATTCGATTGGTTGTCATTCGATCCCCTCACCCCGGCCCTCTCCCGAAGGGAGAGGGAGAAGAACGGCAATGAGTATGGTGCCTGAAACCAAGGAAGTCTTCAGTTCGCAAATCCCTGCCTTGCAGGTGTTGATGGCGATGGGCTATGAGTATCTGTCGCCGGCGCAAGCGCTTGCCTATCGCGGCGGACAAACCTCCGAAGTGTTGTTGCGGACAGTGCTGATAGCTGAACTGCGCAAACGCCGGTTCAACTGGAAAGGTCAGGAGTATCCGCTATCCAACAATGCCATCGACGACATCGTGCGGCAGTTAGCCTCGCCCGGTTTGGGCGAAGGCTTGTTATCAGCCAACGAGCGGCTGTATGACCACTTGACTCTTGGGCTGACGGTTACTGAATTCATCGATGGTAAAAAAGCCCAGCCCACCATCGCCATCATCGATTGGGAAAACCCGGCCAACAATTGCTTCCAGGTGACCGACGAATTTGATGTGTTGAATGCCGGAAGTACCGGTACTCGAAGGCCGGATATCGTTTGCTTCGTGAATGGTATCCCCTTGGTGTGTATCGAAGCCAAGCGGCCCGATCCACATAATCCGCACAAGGATATGCTCAAGGAGGGCATCTCACAGCACCTGAGAAATCAAGGCGTCGCCGAGATTCCGCACTTGTTTGCTTACAGCCAATTATTGCTATCGGTGAATGGCCTGGATGGCCGGTATGGGACTACCCGGACGCCCGCCAAATTTTGGGCGTTGTGGCGGGAAGAATTGTTGCAAGACGACACCTTCGATGCGATCAAGAACACGGCGTTATCGGAGTGTCAGGCTGCGCAGTTGTTCGGACATAGGCCGGCTTGGATGCGGCAATATTTCGATAGCCAAGCCGCGCAAGGTAAGCTGTTAGTGACCGGCCAGGATAAGCTGATTGTCAGTTTATTGAATCCTGACCGGTTACTGGAATTCATGCGGTTTTTTATCCTGTTCGATAAGAAAAGCGGCAAGATTGCCGCGCGCTATCAGCAGTATTTTGGTATTAAGAAGCTGGTCGATCAGGTTACGCACAAGGATAGCCGCGATGCCCGCCAGGGTGGGGTGATTTGGCATACCACCGGTTCCGGTAAGTCGTTCACCATGGTATTCATGGCCAAGGCTTTGATTTTGCATGAGCAGTTAAAGCCTTGCCGTTTTTTCGTGGTGACCGACCGCATCGATTTGGAAACGCAGTTGAGCAAGGTATTTGCCAATGCCGGTGTCTTGGCTTCACCGAGGGACATTGAAAAAGCCAAGGCGACGTCGGGTAAAGATTTAGCGCAGCGCATCAGCCAGGGTAACGAGCGGATTTTGTTCTCGATCATCAATAAATTTGCCACGGCTTCCAAACAACCGGAATGCCACAATCCCAGTTCCGACATTATCGTGTTGGTCGATGAAGGCCATCGTAGCCACGGCGGCGAAACCCACGAGCGCATGCGCCAGGCATTGCCGAACGCGGCTTACATTGCCTTTACCGGCACGCCGCTGCTGAAAAACGATAAAACCACCAACAAATTCGGCCCCATCATTCATGCCTACACCATGCAGCGCGCGGTGGAAGATGGCACGGTCACGCCCTTGCTGTACGAAGAACGGGTGCCGGAGCTGGGTACCAATGCCAAGGCCATCGATAACTGGTTCGAGCGTATTACCGAGGGCTTGACCGACAAGCAGCGCGCCGATTTGAAGAAGAAATTCGCGCAAAAAGGCCAAATCTACCAATCCGAAAGCCGCATCGAACTAATCGCGCATGATATTGCCGACCATTTCGTCAAAAATGTAGCCGATGGTTTGAAAGCGCAATTGGCGACCGACAGCAAGCTATCGGCGATCCGCTATAAGAAATATCTCGATGAAACCGGCTTGGTTACCAGTGCCATTGTGATGTCACCACCCGACACCCGCGAAGGTCACGAGGAAGTGGACGAAAGCCACTTACCGGAAGTGCAGCAATGGTGGCTGGAGCATGTCGGTAATCAAAGTGAAGAGGCTTATACCAAGGAAGTGATTCGTCGATTCGCCGACGAAGACGATCCGCAGATACTGATTGTGGTGGATAAATTGCTGACGGGGTTCGACGAGCCCCGAAACGCGGTGCTGTATATCGATAAGCCGCTGAAACAGCACAATCTGATCCAGGCCATCGCCCGCGTCAATCGTCTGCATGAGCTGAAAAAATTTGGCCTACTGATCGATTACCGGGGGATATTGAAAGAGCTGGATACGACCCTGGAAGCCTATCAAAATTTGGCCGAACGCACCCAAGACGGCTACGACATTGATGATTTGGTCGGTTTGTATCGTCAGGTGAACACCGAATATAAAAAGCTGCCAGTTTTGCATGACACGTTATGGGCGATTTTCAAAGACGTTAAAAATCGCGCCGACCTAGAGCAATTTCGCCAGGTGTTGATTCCGCATTACCAAACCGACGATGCGGGCGACAGTTACGATGCCAAGCAAAAGGTGCGGGAAGACTTTTACGAGGCCTTGACGGCGTTTAGTTTGTGTCTGGAAGTTGCGCTGGGATCGAGCAGTTTTTACGAAGATCGCAGCTTCAATGAGGAGGATATTCGCACTTATAAACGTGATGTGCGGTTTTTCAGTCAACTTCGGCAAATTGCCCGCCAGGATGCCGGCGAAACTATCGACTATTCCGACTACGCGGCGCGCATCAAAAAGCTGATCGATAAGCATGTGGTCGGTGAAGGCATTCGCGAGCCGGAAGGCGTATTCATCGTCAATGAACTGGGCAAGCAAAAACCCGAAGATTGGACTGATGAAAAAACCCGCAACGAAACCGACATTATTCGCACCAGACTGAAGAAAACCATCGAGCAGGATTTGCAAGACGATCCTTATGCGCAAAAAGTGTTTTCGGAATTGCTGGACCAGGCCATTCGCGATGCCGAAGCCATGTTCGAACACCCATTCAAACAATACGTGTTGTTTAAGGATTTGGAAGAAAAGCTGGCCGAGCGCGATGTGCCGGATACGCCGGACCCATTGGCGTCCAATTCGCATGCCAAGGCGTATTTTGGAGTATTCAAATTGGTGTTTGGCGAAGATGCATTCAATGCTTTGTCGGAGGCGGACAGGCAAAGTTACGTCGAACAGGCTTTTGCAATTGATGAACTGGTCGATAAGGCTGTTGCGGAAAATTCAGTCAATCCGCAAAACATCGAAGCTGAAATTCGTAAAGGCTTGTTGCCGCGCTTGTTCAAAATGATTGGTATGGATAAGGCCAAGGAAGTCATCGAGCATATCGTGCAAATCACCCGAGTCGGTTTGTCCAAAGAACGATGATGCAGCAGTCCATCCGTTACGGCAGCGAGGAAATCCTTTACCAAGTTGCATTCTTGGCGAGTAAATCAACCAGAATAGCTATCCATATTCATCCGGATGGTGTTGTTCAGGTTGATGCGCCTGTGGGTGCTGAACTGTCCAAAATCAAGCAAGCGGTGTTGAAACGTGCTCGGTGGTTAACGCAGAATCTGACACGTATTCGTGAAGCGCAAGCTGAAGTGCTGCCCAGGCAATACATCAGTGGCGAAAGTCATTTCTATTTGGGGAAGCGCTACCCGCTAAAAGTGCTGGATTTAACCAACAGCCATCGACCGACTGTCAAACTGTTGCGCGGGCAATTACAGGTTGTCACGGCTGATCGTTCCACAGAAAAAATCAGCCAGTTATTGAAAGACTGGTATGCATCCCACGCTCACCAAGTTTTTCATCGTCGTATGCAAGCGTTGGCGCCTGGTGTGCTCTGGCTGAGTGGAGCATTGCCGACGATTAAGCTTTTGACCATGAAGAAGCAATGGGGCAGCTGTTCGCCGCAGGGACATATTTTGCTAAACCCGCATTTGGTTAAGGCGCCCAGAGAGTGCATCGACTACGTGATTATTCACGAGCTTTGTCACCTGAAGGAGCACAATCACAGCCCGGAGTTTTACAGATTGTTATCTTTGCAAATGCCTGAATGGAAACAGATCAAAGCTAAGTTGGATGGGATGGCTGAGTTGCTGTTGAATCGCTAAAAACATTTCGGCAGGCAGGCTGCCAAAGATCTCGGCTGTCTTTTCGTTCAAATGTTCCAAATTAACTAAGTTTGCCAGATTGTGCTAACTCAGGCTTCAAATCGTACAAATGTTTACTAAACCCTTTCCAGGTAGCGGACGATTGAAACTGTCATTGATACTTATCAAAATGTAGAACAAGCTAAAACATCAAAACACTCTTGCATAATCATTGATTCATGAGAATTTTACTCTGTAGTTTTTATTAACCATGCTGCTTTTTCGGGCAACCTAAAAGGTGGCAAAGCTATGGAGAAAATCATGCAAACCAGTTCAGCAGAATTCACAAAATTGCCCATCGATCAAATCAGTGTTCAAGATGGATTTAATCCGCGTAAGTTCTTTGATAATTACGAATTCCAACAGTTAGTCGTTTCGGTACAGGCTGAGGGCGTGATTCAGCCGATCATTGTCAGGTCGGTGGCTGATGGCAATGGCTACTGGGTTGTGGCCGGTGAGCGCCGATGGAGAGCCGCGAATGAAGCCGGATTGACTGAAATTCCAGCCGTGGTGCGCAACCTGAGCGACAGAGAAGCTAGATTGATCGCCACCGTCGAAAATTCACAAAGGGCTGATATGAGTCCAGCCGAAGAAGCGGTGGCGGCAAGGGATGTGTTAACCGATTGTGGTGGTGATAAAAGCGAAGCGTTACGGCTTTTAGGTTGGAGCGGTGTTAAGTTCGATGCGCGGTTATTGCTGCTCCACGCCGCCTCGGAAGTCCTTAACGCACTGACAGAACGCAAGATCAAATTGGGTCATGCTGAATTGCTCTCCCAACTGCCCAGCGACTTCCAAACGGCCACTCTCGCCAAAATTCTCGAAAACGGCTACTCGGTTGCAGAACTGAAAAGCAGACTGGCCTCGTTTGCGCTGGAATTGTCAAAAGCCACTTTCGATAAGACGGGTTGCAATGGATGCCCCCATAACTCCAGTATGCAATCCAGCCTGTTCGAGGAACATATCAGCGAAGGGCGGTGCGCGAATCGGGCCTGCTATGAGCAGAAAACCGAAACGGCGATGCTAGAGAAAAAGGCGTCATTGTCCGAACAATACGCAGCCGTTTTCCTCGACACCGAAAGAAGACCGGATTCTTACAAGATCATTTGCCAGTCCGGTGCGGAAGGTGTTGGCAAAGCCCAGCTTGAACAAGGTTGCAAACAATGCGCCCATTTCGGCGCTTTGCTGTCCACTTCGTCGGATCGCCTGGGTCGAATTACGGAAGATTGCTGCTTTAATCTGGATTGTCACAAAGACAAGGTTGTCGGTTATCAAGAGAGCTTCAAGGCAGCATCCACACCTGCTAGCAACGATAAAGGCAAAGCTTCGACTAAGAAATCAACCAAGCCCATCCAGTCAGTAACGGGAAGAAATCCTGACACCTCCAATAATGATGCTGATGAAAAAGAGGGGGATACTGGCAATACAAGCGCGGCGATTCCCCCTACCAGAGTGATTGAGAAGATCGAGGCGTTTTACCGCGACCTTGGCGCAAAACAAATTACGGATAACAAACTGGCCGTGTTGTGCGTGAACACCTTTGCGCTTTATCGGCTGGTAAGAAGCTCGTTGCCGGTTGAAAAAATGCCTGAATCTTTAAAAGATCCGACAAGAATTGGTTGCGAAATCGAGGGATTCGTGAAAGCGCTGTCATCTTTGGGTATCGAAGAAACGCTGGCATTCAATCACCGGCTGTTGAGTCATTTACTGGGGGAGCATGAAAAGTCAACGCCGATTCTGAACAAGACCTGGGCGAAAGGCGCTGCGTCCGTGTTGAATGTGACGAAAGCAAGATTGGCTGACCATTTCATTCTGGACAGGGAGTTTTTGGGTTCCTTCACCAAGGCCGGTATCGAAGGGGTGTTGCGCGAAGCCATAAACGGCAAAGGTTTGTCATTTGTCGAGCATTACGAAAAGCAAAGCGAGAAACACAAGATTGCCGCGCTGATGAAGAAGAAAAACAACGAAATCTTGGATGATGTTTTGGGGTGTGGTTACGACTTCGCTGGTTTTGTACCGAGTTGCGTTTTTAAGTTCATGGGTGACGATAGTCATCAAGACATGACATCGCACACTCAAACGCCAAACGCCGTTGTCGAGCCGGTTTCGTCCGAGCCAACCACTGAATCCCAGGCAGATGAAGCGGATGTTGAGGTGGCGAAAGAAAACGGTGCTCAACATGCAGTAGAGCCGGAGAGTGAGTCTTTAACTGATGCAGAGGATTCAAGCGATCAAACCGATTTTGAAGATCTGAATGACGATTTGGATGCCGACCTGCCAAGAACGGACGCCGTAAATGGCGACGACGAAAGCGCGATCTTGGACGCTGTGATAGCAAAAACAGGTGAATTCGATGATCTGGATGCGGAAGAATCATCAAGCCCTTCCAATTATCTCAGCGATTCGGATTGGCTCGATGACGAGGAAAAAGCCATGTCTTTAAACGCTAACGGTTACACCCAAGACCCCGAAGAAGAGGCTGCTTAATATGATCTTTGAAACCTTCCATAACATGCTCAAAAACGATGAGCGCATTCAGTTTACAGTCACCCGCAAGGGTGACCTGCTTGCCGTACTGGTTCAGCCGGTGCTGCAGGGGGCGGCAGACGAGAAAGCCTCAGAAGCCATTCAGTCGCTGAGAGCGGCGCTGGCGATGCCTTTGTACGTGGTAACACATCCTCAAGCGCTAGACGCGGATTTTCCGCGTTCTCTGGCCGATTTTGCCGATGTGCGCGAAGGCGGTCATAACGACTTGAAGGACGCCATGAGTCGAATCAAGGAGGCTGGAAAGAAAGGGAAGGCCGAAGCAGTCAAGAACAAGCAGGCGGATAAGCCGACAGAAAGATCCCGGTTTGAAGAACCGAATCATCAGAATGCGGCAAGCGAAAAAACAGCGGAAATTGCCGTAACCGATAAATCACTGTTTTGAGGATTCAACATGGAAAATAACAATACCACTGTCATTCGCCCGGTCAGAGTCTTCAAAATGGGTGCTGTTCGTCTTGCCGATCCTGCACCCGATTTATCGCCGGAAGAAGCCATCAAGCTCTATGCGGCCTCATACCCGCATCTGGCTCATGTCGAACTCAATGAGCCTGAACTGATAGGCGAGGAATTGCACTATGCCATCAAGCCGCATCAAGAAGTCAAAACCAAAGGCTGATAAGGCTGATAGCGTTGGAATAGCACAATTGAAAGAATGGGGGAGCCAATCTCCCATTGATAACAACGTCAAGACCGAGAACGAGCCAACATGCTTTCAGTTCAAGCTGAACCTGCCAAAACTGCCCAACCGAACCATTATGGGTATCGACCCCAAACAACTTCCGATGCTGTAGGTCAATTATTCGGTCAAGTCAGGATCGAAACCGACCTGAACGGTTTGATCGACGAGATTCGGCACCGAAAAGACAAGGCCGATTTTGAAACCAATCGCTCCGGAGTTTCTTGCATGATCTTGTTAGCCCATTCAATGGGGCTAGTTGAAGAAGCTGAAATCGATCTGGCCGTGACGGCTGGCTGGGAGGCTGTCTATCGCCTATATCAGGAGGTCGTTGCCAAAATCATGGATCACTTGAATCAAGAATCGATGAGTATTGCAGGTATCGACTCGGTCCACAGCGACTTTGAGCCGATGAGCTTTGAAATGCAGCAAAGTAAGAACGAGGGTGTTTTTTTGGTGTTGGGCGTTTATCCCAGATTTTCCCAGTTTTCCTTGTTGGACATTGATCGTGAACTTGCCAAAGCGGTGGCTGGTTGTCTGAAATGGACAATCTTCAATGGCGGCATAGGCATCTTAGTCGATGATCTGTCCGAAGCATGGATGATGATGGGTGATGAACTGGACGCGCTCAAGGAGGCATTGGAAACTCAAGGCCATCTGAGCAACGGGGAATTGGCTGAGTTTTTTTTGGAAAACGATGTTTATCCGTTTACCGAGATAACCGACGATCAGGAGTATCTGGAGGATCGCATTGGTTATCTGAAATCGGTTTTAACCAATAACTGCAAATCGATGTTCGGAGCGTTGCCGGAAATCCGTGATATCAGGCGAATGCTGGTCAGTTGGCGAAAATCAAATCAGGCCATCTATCAGAATCCTTGGGTCAAGTTCGTTCGGGAAACGATCAAGGTTTGTAAGTGGATTGAAAAGTTCGGACTAAAAGCCTCCGAATGTAGAATATCACCCTGCGATAATAATCATGGGGATGTGCATCTGGACTATGGTCATGTCATCGGATGCGGCTTTGATTGGGAAGAGTCTGTGGTGTCGGAAGTTTATAACGATATGGCTCAAACAGGTGAAAACCCGGAAAGCATCATTCGATTGAATCCGCTTGCATGTTCGGAAGTCGGTGAGAGACTGACCTTGTTGGCCAAGTCGAGAGGGTTGATTCGATTGGCCGAGGTGATCAATGCTGATTTGGAGGCCCAAGTTGAAGCTTAACGATTTTTTCCAGTTCTACCAAGTCGAAAAGCCGAGCATCGTGCAGAAACACGCCCTCCTGATTCATCAGGCCAAAGCGCTTTCAAGTGGCTATTCCCAGTATCGATCAGGTGATTTTCTGGCGTCGATGCACGATTTCGTGATCAACGAGCAAGGGGAATCCATTATCGGCGCCGGCCGCTTAATGTCCAAAGATGATGTGGAGTCGGTTTTGCGGTCGATGCTGGAAATGGGTAAGCGAAAAGTAAGCCTGTTGCCGCCGAATGTCGTGTCGATTTCCGAAACCCATATTGCCTGGACAGTGCCAGCTAAGGTTCGCCCCATGCTGTTCAATATTACCGGGATGCCAATGAAAAAGATCGATGTGCCTTGGCCAAGGTTGCTGATGGTGGCGAATCGTAATGGCAAGCTGGCTGTGGCGGCGTTGAAAACCAATGGCAGGGTCAGTGCCAAAACAAAGCTTTACCAAGCGCCGTTAATGAACGTGTATACCAATGGCAACGTGTGTACGGGGTCAGCGACGTTGCCCAATGAGTGTGGCATCGATCAGATCAAGGCTTGGGAATCGGTCATGTTCGATAGCGCCTTCTCCCATGTCAATAATCCCTCAACCCTTTCTCTGGATGGGGATAAGGATCAAGCGGTTGATAACAAAGCCCATTATCGGTTTTGGCATTCCCTTTCCAAGAATAAGGCAGATAAATTCCCGAATGAACATTTGAATACCTTGCGCTATAGCGTAGAAAATTTCATTGAAAATCATTCCTAAAAGGTAAACACAAAATGAGCGAAATAGAGGCATGGTCAACTAACAATTAGTGTTGAGGGCGAAAAATGCTTAGTAAAGAAGAACGTGAAATTGCGCTAAAGAAAATGGATGTCATTGTGGACGATTTTTATCGGCAAGCTATTGGCGTTAACAATCATCCATTCATTGAATTCGCCGGGATCATGCAGGCATACATCAAGACATGCCAACGTGCTCACGAGGCTGGGATTGATTTCACCGAATGTAACCGGCATACGGGTAATCCATTGCCAATGGAAAGCTTCGAAATAACGTATCTGAAAGAAAAGTTGAATTGCATTTTTGATGGACGAATAACTGCCAATGATGACTAGCTACCTCACCGACCAACGCGACCAAATTGTTTTTGGCGAAACACCAACCTTGATGCAGTCTTTACATGGAGAAGGATTGCCCAAGCCGGAAACAGGCAAGCATCGGTTCGTGTTTTCTGGTGATGGCGTGTATATCGAAGCGATCAATCCGGTATTGGAAGTTCGGCTGCCGGTGGCGGAGTCATCGATCAAGTTGCCCTACGAACGAATAGGCACGATCGGTGTGCGGTTGCCGCATGGCCAAATTCCGAAACGGATTTTGCAAGATGTTTGCGAGAAAACTTTCCTTTGCGCCCCGAGCGAGTGGGCTGGATTGGTGGTGTGGGACAAAATCCGAAAAGAATATTCTCTGTATGAGCCGGATGTGATTTCATTTAGTGCTGGACATGTTTCCTATTTGAATGTGCTGCCGGATGAATATGAGCTGGTCATGGATCTGCATTCGCATGGCGATATGCCTGCGTTCTTTTCCAAGGCAGACGACAAGTCCGATATTGGTGGTTTCTATATCGCCGGTGTGGTTGGCAACTGCGATTCAAGTGAACCGACTTTTGCCACGCGGATCCTGTTCAATGGGCATTTCTTTGAGTGCCGGGATTTTCGGAAATTTTTTAGTTCAGAGGGGTAATGAATGGCAGCAAATAATTCCGATCAACAGCGAGAGCATCATTTCTACGTTGCGATTGCGAAGCACGTCTTTGAGCATCCTGAGCATGGCGTTGTATTCAGCGGTGAAACCATTGCATTATCCGATGCCGCTAGATTCAGCTTAAAACCCCTAATACTCTATGGGTTAACTGTCCCTGGAACTCAAATCCAATGGTTTGCCTTTTCGTGTCTTGATAACCCGCGATCATTTCTTGGTTTTTTGATCGAAGCATGGTCAAAAGGAGCCGGATTGAAAGGATGTCCAGATATTTTGAAAATCAATAAGCATATTGCTGAATCCTGCCCTGATCTCAAGCTGAATATAAAAAAGCTTGGGGTTGATGTCGTAATTGCTGAAAAAGGGGACAAAAAGTTGTCCGGTTCTTTAAGAGCTGCTCAAGGCGAAGTAATGAGATTTGGTTGGCTTGCCCGAAAAAATGAAAAGGATTTCTATAACCTGGAAGCTCTGAATGCTCATGCCAATACGGAACATAATCATCACGTAGAAAATAAAAGGTGGACTTGGTATAGCAACAAATCCGTTCGAGAAGCTGCTGAAAAATGGATGACTTTGCCTGTCAAAGAAATGGAAAACCATTTGGATTCATCCAAAATAGACTGGGAACCCGGCCAGTGGCTTTCGTCCTGGGAAGTTAATGCGGTTCCGATTGGACGTAGGACTTTCAGGAAGGATGACGGTGTTACCTGGTTGAGCGCCGGAAGTGATGACGTTGATGATTACGATGGTGATGATTCTTCGGAATTTGAAATGAATGCTATGGAAGGGGCCTGTGCCGAAAAAACAAAATTGCTGATGGATTGTTGGCCCAACAATCCTGCAGAAATCGCAAAAGCCCTTGGCATTACTGCAAAGCGACTGCAAAGATTTGTTTCGAAGGTTGCCAAGTTGCCTGACGAGAAAATAGACGCATTGAAAGAAATGCTAGGGCTTGAAGAAAGCGAGCGCTTCTATGATTTCGATGCTGTAGGCCCTTGCATTTTAGTCGGCGACAAACCGACTAAAATTTCAGAGGTATATAACCTTCTTACCCATGGCGGGGATTTGGCCTACTCACTTGAGGTAATTCCAGAAAAAGGTAATGCCGATCCAAGCTGGCGGTATGTCATATTCAAAGCCTGCGGCGAATCGCCAAATATCATTATGTTTGGGCGTGGCAGCGCATCTGCGGAGAAAATTGGGGATAAGATGCTGATGAATTTTGATGGCGTAAAATCAATTCCAGCAACTATCTACAGGGATGTTGTTTCGACGTGCGCTAAAGCATGCAGCGATCCTTGGTCAAATCGAAAAAAGATGTTCGAATTCATCGATCGCCAAGATCAGTTCTTTGATGGATTTTCTCGCTGGTAAGTATGCACAATTCAACCAATATTTCCGGCTGGCCAGTAATGAAAGGCAAATGCCCGACGTGTCCATTCAACAAGGATGAGAATGGACGTGAGGCTGCGCCGGATATTGCCGATATGGTTAGGCGTCGATGCTTAACGGAAGCATCGCAGATATGCCACCACCCTAGACTTCATGGTAAGAAAGAAGACCATCTGTGCCGTGGTGTACGAGATTTCCAGTTAGAGATTTTCATCGGCTTGGTTTGGAGATGCCAACGGATGAAGCCTGGGAAAAGAAAATGCAGGAGATTTCGGCTTGAAGCGATCGACAGCGATAAAGACAGCTTTGGAAATAGCGGATCGAGTGAAAAAATGCAACGGCATTATTGGTACACCAGAATGCGAATTCACAGCATTCAGAATCAATCGCATGTGGTTATTCGGCTCCACGGCAAAGGGATACGAAAATCCTAATGATGTCGATATTTTGATCGATGGTGGCGAATGCGGCCTGATTCAATTTGCTAATTGGAAGAACAAAAAATCAATGGCTGGCTTCGTTAATGATAGAAAGAAAAGATCGGATAGGTCTTTTGTAAAGTTCCGGTTAGGCAAGACGGACAAAGGCTATTTGAGAAGTTGTGGGGTGTATACGGCTGTTTCTTCAAGAATAACGGCGCTTCGAAGTATCAGGGGAAGTAGCAAGATGGTCAGATTTCACGAGTACGTGGTTGATGGCAATCTTGCCCATCCAAGGATAATGCTGTATCCGCGAAACGATTTCAAAACACAGATCGAAAGTTAGACCATGAAATTGAATGTAGATTTTGACGATCTGTATAAAGCCGCAGAAGAAATGGGAGCCAAGCCGGTTGAAATCGATCTCAAGCTTTGCGATGGGAAAATCTCAACCGATCGTATCACCGTAGATTTTGAGCGAAAAAACTGGATCAATGTTGCTGCCCAGGAGAAACAAACTCAGAAAAAATCAACGTAACGCTGTGGCGATTTCTCCGTAACGGTCGACCATTCACTCTGCAAACTTTTGAAAATTCTGTCCACGAACTTTTCATCCTCGGCAGCTTTCTGGCCGACATAGCCATTGCCTTGCACGAAGGTTTCATAACGCAACATTAGGTCCGGGTTTGTTTGATCAAATCCAACTGGATTTATTTCGCTTGGGAGTGGAGTCAAAGCCACGTCACCATTCATGGCTACCCAAAGCACATGATGGCCGATGGTATCGTTGCAAGAGGAAAATAAAGCTTTTAGCTGTTCTTTGGTTGGGTTTTGGTTGAGATTCATTAATTATTCGTCCTGGCTAAAAATTTGTTGCTACCAATATTCTGACTCCCGACCAATTATTGCACACAACCAAATGCGGATGAAAAAAGAGAGTTCTAATAGGATTTTGAGCCACTTTCTGCCGGTCAACACGTTTGTGCGAAGATCATAAATTTCTCATTCTGAAAGCCGGTATTCAGCACCGCACGCTACCCCACGGATGGATCGAAAACTTTGAAAATGTAACACTTGAAAATCGATAGAAATGCCCATAAATTTTGAATGGCATTCTTAATCTAAAACCAGATTTCAAAATTCTGTTTTGACTGCCTACTTAGTCTGGATGCAGGTCTGTAAATTAAAATACAGTGTCGTCTAATAGCAATGGATAAAGAAGAATAATGCTTACCCTCATCAAAGCCCAAGTTTGGAAGTACAAATCGATTGATGATTCAACGCCAGTTGATCTTAGTAATCATGTAACAGTACTAGTCGGCAAGAATGAGTCTGGTAAGACGGCCTTTCTTGAAGCACTGCACAAGTCAATGCCATTAGGCACAGCAAAGTACAACTATGTAGCTGACTATCCCCGAAAAGAATTCACTCGTTACCGTCAGCAACATGAAGCACAAAACTATCAGAAAGTAGTAGAGCTCACTTTACGCATAGAGGAAGCTTTAGCCGATAAGATAAATAAAGGGGTTTTTGGTGGTGTAGCGATTGTAGCTCCACAGACTACCTTTACTCGCAGCACGACTATCGGAAACACTAGTACCATCGGGTTTGATATCGACCAGAAGGCTGCACTTTCCGCAATACAAAACCCACTGATCGATTTGGAGCATGCAAAGGATGTTTTTAAGGATGCTGAAACACTAGCAGATGTATTAAATAGGATTGATGAGTTGGGACTCTCACCCGACAACAAGTTAGCTATTTTCGCGGCTCAATGGCGAAGCTGGGAGCCTAAATCTAGTAGTTGGGGTTGGTAGAAGGGCACATCTGGCAAATGTATTTGTCTCCAGCAATGCCAAAATTTTTGTATTTTGATGACTACAAATTGCTCGAAGGCAAAATAAATTTGCCTTCATTGCAACAACGCCAATCCGCTGGGCAACTGACAGATGCCGACGAAACAGCACTTGGTCTATTGGAATTAGCAGGTACTTCGCTTAAAGATTTGATCAGTGATGAAGGTTATGAGACTGCTAAGGCCGAACTGGAAGCCATAGGTTTAGACATTACTCAGAAGGTTTTTGACTTTTGGAAACAGAATCAAGACCTTGATGTTGAATTCGATCTTAAAGCTGATTCAAAGGATGCTCCACCATACAACAACGGGGTAAATCTATACATACGCATCAAAAACAGACGGCATGGCGTGACTGTACCCTTTGATCAACGAAGCAAGGGATTTATCTGGTTTTTTAGCTTTCTGGTTTGGTTTGATGCTGTTAAATCCCGAGTGAATACAAATAATGACCTGATACTGTTACTGGATGAACCAGGTTTGAACCTGCACGCATTAGCTCAAGCCGACTTTCTTGCCTACATTCGAGAGTTATCCGAGCAACATCAGATAATTTACACGACGCATTCTCCTTTTATGGTCGATAGTGCTTATCTTGAAGATGTTCGTGTGGTTGAGGATCGAGTCAAAGAGGGAACAAAGATTACCCGCGAGTTGGCTGGTTCATCAGACGAAAGTGTTTTCCCGTTACAAGCTGCTCTCGGTTATTCGATTGCACAAAATCTGTTTATAGCTAAAAAGAATCTTTTAGTCGAAGGTCCCGCCGATTTGATTTTGTTGCAGCACATGGGTTCAGTATTGGAAGCAAATGGTAAGCAGGGGCTTAATGACGCCATCTTAGTACCTGTAGGCGGATTAGATAAGCTTGCAACATTTGTGGCCTTACTTGGAGCAAACAAACTTAAAATTGCTGTTCTACATGATCGAGCAAGTACACCTCATCAGAAACTTGAAGATTTGATTCGACAACGATTGATAGAGAGGAAACGAGTGCTAGATTTCTCGATGTTCCTGGATGAGTCCGCGAATGAAGCGGATATCGAGGATTTACTCCCTTCAGAACTTTATATTGATGCCTTTAATGCGTCTTATGCTAAGGAATTAAAAGGCAAAACACTTACAGTTGAAGAACTTGGTGATCACCCGAGAATTGTTGAACGCATTAATAAATGGCTAAAACAAAATGGAATTACTTTGCTTAAAGATGGTGGCTTTAATCATTACCGTGTTGCTCAAGCGGCTTTACCAATGCTGACGAGTGAGTCACTTAAGCCAGAAGAGCTTGCGATTTTTGATAAGCTGTTTAAACGTGTCAGTGACGCATTCTGACTGTTTAATCTGTTCTGGTAAGTGGGAGGAAGCGGTGACCCGGTCAAAACAAAATTGCCAGCGTTCAATCAGACGGAGTGATCGACCGTAACGGGCCGATAGCCGCTAATCGGCGTCAATCTTACATAAGTCGACGGATTAGCTCCTGTCAACCTGCGTCCAAACCCTATTTTAATCGACTGGTAAAGTTGGCTTGCATGATCAATCGACGGTGTTAAAAGACTGGTAACTAAACGATCTTTTAATCGGTAATCCATGACAACCAGTTCCATCAAGTCCTTCAAATTCTGCACTCCAGACCATTGGCTTCGTAAGCCCGTCAAAATCTGTTTAATCGGTGTCGGTGGCACCGGCTCTGAGGTCTTAGCCAGTCTGGCCAGAATTGATTACGCTATCCGAGAACTTGGTCATCCTGGCCTGCATGTGACGGCATGGGACGGAGACGTGGTTGAAAGACCCAATATAGGCCGTCAAGCCTTTTACCCCGCCGATTTAGGCCAGAACAAGGCAACCATTACAATCCAAAGGATCAATTATCTGTATGGCCGTGATTGGGTGGCCATGCCACGCATGTTAGATATCAATGAAGATTGCAGCGGCATGAACTGCGATTTATTGATTACCTGTGTTGATGTGGCGCAATTCCGAGCTGACTTGGCAAAGTGCCAAAATAATCTGTATTCAAGATGCCTATGGCTGGATACCGGTAACGGCGAGAGCACGGGTCAAGTCATTTTAGGAAGGCTTGGGCATGCCAACGAGAATCCAATCAAGCTGCCTTCAGTGTTTGATTTCTACCCCGAGCTGGATGGCATGGTGGATAACAATACCCCGTCATGCAGCATGGAAGTAGCCTTGTCCAATCAGGATTTGCCTATCAACCGTGCAATCGCAAACGTGGCTATGCAGTTGATCTGGTCGTTATTGCGGCATGGCGGATTAAATCATCAAGGGGCTTTTGTGGATATCCGAAAAGGCGCCCAAACACCGATTAATATTCTCTAAAAATATTGGTCATTCCTGAATTCCATAAAGCATGTATTCGTCGCTGGCATTTTCGTAGATAAAATCTTCGTCGATCAAAACGGGTTGTTGATTGCCTAGCTGTGGCTGCAGGAGGATTAGAAAATTCGCAATGGAATCTGGTGTGTAGCCATTAAAATAATCTTGTTGGTTTTTGTTTCTTTGGTTTTGTGACACTGGGGCTGGTCTGTCGCTAACACCAAAAAATCCATTTCTTTGATGAATTTCTGATTCATCACTGTAATCGGCGTCATCGGCTACAGGGTAGCAAAATTCGACCAACGAACAAGATAGATATGGATATTTTCAGCAAACTGAGATCTATTCGTATTTGCAAGCCCCTGCTGATGGTAAATAACATATTAAATCGTCCGTACTCAGCCAGGACTAATATGTGCCTATTATCACAGTGAAGGGCGCGCTGCATACGCTCAATTCAGCCTTTTGGATGCATAGATATCAAAGTCGGATAACTTCGTGGTTTGCTAACGCGTTCGACACCCAGTTCGCAGCACGCAAAGCACGAAGGCCATCGGCATATACCGGCTGCCCCTTTTCAAGCGCCCTAAAACTGAGGATAACAGTAGCGCGTTGCGGCTCCCGTCGCGACGGCTCACCAGCACGCCGTAGTAGCTCAAGCTTCAAACGGAAATTTCTTCCGGCCTTACCGCGAGGAAATCGACCGTGATAGACCTTTACAGGAGACCACTTAAAACCGTGATCAACCATAGCTTTCTCGTATAAGTCTTCTCGCCGAGGCGCATCAAGTGGTACTAACCCGTGATGATGCAGTTCACCGTCGTCGTCTGGATCGTAATTACCGAATGAAGCATCGACATTAGCTCGAACATATTCGGCGCCATGCTTACCATCTAAAGGCGGGGAATACACCAAGGTCATTAAAATTTCCGCCCTAAGATGAGTGCCGCTTGAATGGAGACAGGCAGGAACAGGGAATGGCGTTTTTTCCCAATAAATTCCGTCGTAAAGTTCAGCGTCGAACATTAAGGTGAAAGTATCGGGTGCGCAAAATAAAACATCAAGCACAGAATTCGGGATACCGAAGCCATAGTAATCTCGCTCATCGGTTTTACGCAAAGGGGATGTCAGCGCTGCCGCGTGGATCATCAGCGCCTTGACGATCTCCGGGTTAGCTGAGTGACCACGTCTGTCAAGCGTCTGCCATACATTAGCAGCAAGAGTCGATACTAAAGGTGTAGAGAAACTTGTGCCGATCGACTCTCCGAGTTTTCCACCAGGAAGGAATGAGCGAATACCGGAGCCAAAGAATTCACCATTGCTAGAGCAATTACCTCCGTGATGTACAACATCTGGTTTCGGCGTTCTTGCAGCGCCTGGTCCTCTCCGGGAAAATGGCGAAGGATCATTTGGTTGTACCAAGGAGGGTTTATGGGCTACTGAACCAACTGTAATTGCACGCAAGGCTTCTGCAGGTTGGCTGATTCTGTCCATACCGCCGAGATCGGCGCTAGGAGGCCAGTTTCGCAGAGGTAATGTCTCATAATTACCGGAGGAAATGACAAATAACACGCTGTGCTTATCGGACAATATATCTAAATCTTGGGCAAACTGACCGAACAATTCAGCATGTCCTGGTACCTTGGAGCCAAAAGAACAATTCCAAACTTTAACATCCGGATTGCCTTTAATTGCGGTCTCTATGTTGAGAAGAAGTTCATCGGCGGTCGTCAGACCGGTAGAGAGGGTAGCTACATCAAGCACTTTTGATCTTGCCACGGGAAACAGAGAATCATCATTATTTAGCACTCTCGCACCGGTCACCAATCCAGCAACGAAGGTGCCGTGAAGATGATCAGTATCCGGTGGCAATACGAAAGTTTCCCTCGCTGCAATCCATGATTTAAGGATAGTATCGTTTTTTTGGATACCACTATCCACAATTGCAACTACTGGAAGATCAGGCTCCGGCGGTGGTAACAAATCTGCTGGGGCATCACCAAGCAGAGCAAACATCTGTGGTCGGACTTCGATCGGAGAAAATTCGTCCACGGGAGCAATCCTTCTCACTGCTGGACATGCGGCAAGTAGCATTGCATCATCAAGTGAGGATATGCGGATAAAAACCGAAGTTTCACCTAATGTCTTCGGTATCGTTGTGCCAATCTTTGCATTAATTTGCTGCAACTTTAAGTTAACGACTGTTGCAAGAGCACTATCTGTCGTTTTTTCATCACTAATGAAACGTTCAATTAGTATTGGTTTATCTGCTTCGATCCATGCTGCGAGGTTCAACGCGCTTGCGTCTTTTTCGTCAAGCTCATTCCAACCTAGGACATCGTTGATGCTCCACGGGAAAATTTCGGCAATGGCTGATAGATTTGCTCGAATTGCCTTTGAATCATTATTTTCCACGATCTCGGATAAGTGCTTTAGGCTGCCGGTCGTCGCAGGAAGTAATAATTCACCGAATTGCCGTGTACCAATAGGTAGCATCCCAACGCGCTCCAACAGTAACATTGGCCGGTGTGATTTTGCCATTGCCTCAACATGCAACCGGAGAGCAACTACCGCTGGGATGGTTGGATAATCTGTAAAGCTACGTTGTAGTTCTTGTGCTGCTCTTACAATGCGTGAAACCAATGCATTCCGGAAGGTAGGCGTGACTTCGACGATTTCCTTGGGTTCGCCAAAACCCTCAATGATGCGCTGCTTTAGATCTTGTTTACGTGGCTGAACGAGCAGAATCGGATTTTCGATACTTGAGGTCATTAATTTCCCCTTTGGCGGCATTAGAGATTTGTCTTACCGAGACGTCATAATAATTTGCGAGTTTTCGCAGGGCTAGCTGACGCGGCGCCCACTCTCTTAGAAACGCAATTTCTCGTTCTTTTGAGTCAAGGCGCAGGCCGCGAGTCATCGCAATGGTGAGTCCAAGGCGCCGCAGCAGATCAACTTCATCTATTCGTGATTCGCCACGAAGAATAGTAGAGCGGATAGCGTCATGTGCCACATGCTCGATAGTGGCGCCGGAAAGTCCTTCAGAAAGCTCCGCTAACAAAGCAGCAGACGGTTCCACGGGCGCTCGATTCCCTAGCTTCATCGACCAAATTTGCGCACGCAGTTCTGAATCTGGGTACCCCATAGAAATATGCCATGCAAAGCGTCGCCAAACTGCACGATCCAATAACTCGTCATGATTAGTAGCAGCAATCAGGAGTGTTTCGGGTGACAGCGCATCAATATTCTGCAGAAGGGCAATGACTACTCGTTGTAACTCGCCGATCTCTCGTTCATTGCTACGCGATTTTGCAAGCGCATCGAATTCATCAAGAAATAATATGCAGGGACGGTTTTCGGCATGCTCAAACACTCGGCGTAGATTTCGACTGGTCTGCCCGAGAAGCGATGAGACTAAAGTGTCGCAACGCACAGTAAGAAGTGGCAAATTTAATTCAGCGGCGATCAGTCGGGCAGCCTGTGTTTTGCCGCATCCTGGGGGGCCGTATAGAAAGAGCCTGGCTGGTTGACGCAGGCCGGCGGCAGCTAGTTGTTCGACAGCACGAACTGATCCGACAAACTCATTTAGTCTGATCCTAACATTTCCCGGCAAAGCCAGCTCGATATCTGTAATGTTAGGACGCTCTTCGTCTACTGTGTGAAGCTGGCTTTCCGAATCCACTGGAAGGCTGTGGCTCATGCTGGCTGGAGAGAATAATTCCTGGGGCACGCGAGCAAGTTTCTGCCGGATCATGGAAGCCTGTTTCACCTCGCCTTTTTCTTCCAGTTTATCAGCGAGCAACGCGGCGTAATCGGCAGCCTTGCGCACGTTATGCTGCAGGGCACCTTCTAGAATTTTTAGAACTTCGGAGAGATTATCCATAGTTGCGAATTATATAATTTTGTTTCAGTAAAATCGACTTTTGTTTCACTAAAATGAAATTTATTTCGCATATTGAGATTTATCTATGGAATAAATATTGACTAATACGATTGGTCGCCATGGGGCTGCATCTAGCTTTGCTGCCATCACCATTGCTTAGATTCTTCACGACCGTGTTATATTGATCTTAGCGTTACCGGCGTCCAGTATTTTGTAATAGATCAACCGAATGCCTTCGGGTGCTATTTTGAATACACCAACCCGGGTACGCGCGGGAAAGACCCCCGACAAATAGCGCAGAAGTCAGTCTCACTATACTACATGTTGTGTTTTTTGCTGTTTTGCCCCTTTTGACGCAGGAAAAAGAAAATCACACTCGCCACTCTGCACCGAAAATCCGGCTGCACGATCATTTCCGCCGCCACCAAACCGCTCAGCTAATAACCCCACATTGACAGAACCATCAGACCGAAGCGAACAGAGCCAAGCATTACGCTCGCCATTGAAGTGATACGTCATTCCAAAACTTCCCCTTTCCATGGATAGCATCAGGCCAAGATCGTTAGCGAATGCCGGCGGCGCATTGATGGCCATCCCAACGACATCGCCAAGACAAGCCGAATGACGTGCTTTCATTAATCTGGCGGCAATTCTTCGAGTTTGCTCATTCAGCGCCTTCCCTTCCGATCTTAATTCGCCAAGAGAAATACCCCCAAATTCCATGAGATCCATAGGGAGACGATTGTTCAGCGCGGCAATAACATCGCTGGATGTCTCGATTGAAAATCTTCCTTGATTGTGATCCTGGATCATCTCCAATAAAAGCGGCGTCTTGGTGTGGTTGAAAAACTCCCATGCCATGACACAAGCGCTTCGAGAGCTATCAATTATGAAGGTAAGGTTGTGTGGTACCAGCTGAGCATTGAGCTGATCCAAGTACTTCTCTTCATAATGTGACTGGCTTTCGATAACCACGATTCGTTCTGCGTTGATCGCGGCTTTGTAGAGAATTCCTAAAGAAATTCCACAGCCAAGCACAAAGACTTCCGCTCCGGACTCGAAGTTTGGCATCGGATCATTATACCGATAGGGCCTGTAATAAGCCCCATCGCCAAAAAGCTCCCATGCAGCCCAGGCTGATCCAAGACCATCCGCACTGTATTCTGGATAGATGATGACTTGTTGCTTATGCGTGAATTATTCGGCCTCCCTTGAAATGGATGATCCTAATGAAAAACAACATGTGAGGTCACAACGAAAGGCGTGATTTTTGAGCGTCTTTCGTTACAAGGGCGTTGGTTTCATGAAAATTGCTCCTTAGCGCGGAATTTGCCTTTCATTTTTTTGACTGGCTTTAATCAAACGACTAGAATAATCTCTGGCGCCCGCCTTACTTGCACACGAGTAAAAAAAGGTTTATCTAAAATTGTCATTGATTCAATTTTCTTAAACGGCTTCGTCGTTGGGACGTTAAACGTGTGCATTCATCCCAGAACGATGAAGTGTTGAGGAAATTATTTATGACTATCAAAACATTTGTCTTCGATACACATCAATATTGCCAGACTCATATTGCCGCCCCTTTCAAAAGGACTCATATCTACGAACTTTTAGCTACCGCATTTGGCTATAACTCCTTTGCGGTGCTGAATTCTCAATCTATTTTGTTACCAGGGGATCAAGTACATTCTTGTATCCAGCAATCGAAGTCTCTACATAAGCGTTGCTTGGATCTTGGATACCCAACTGCCGTGGCCGATTTCATTGCCACTCAATTTCCAATTTTAATAGAACAAAAGCGGATCAATATTTTGTTGCTTTCCGATTTGATATTGAAGCTAAGGCAGCAATTATCATATCGAGGTTATTCTGATTGGCAGGAAGAAGATATTGACGAAAGTGAAGACGAAAATCTGGAGCAATGGGTCGACAAGGATTGGCTTCCATTCCATGACGAACCTCAAGACTTGATTTCACAAGAATTACTGAAAACCCTTGAAGATGCTGCTACAAGAGGGAACGCCAGTGCCCATTATGCTTTAGCTTTGATCCACTCCCCCGTAGACGCAGACGAACGGTCACCAGGGTTTGATTATTGGTATAACCAAGAAAAAAGTGGCCGTGTATTAACAGGAGTGGAGAAAGAATGGGCTGAACAGTATGCATTCACCGTTGCGAAGGATCAAAAGTACGAGCACCATCTCCGTGAGGCGGGACGCTTAGGAAATGAGCTTGCTTTGATTGATTTGGCAGATTTTTTCGATGATCCCACATTTTTTGAACAATCCAGAAGTGGGCTTGATCATGATCCGCTAAAAGTAGCAGAAATAGCCGAAAAATTAGATCGTTATCAGGATGTCCATTCCTGGTTAACCGTTGCGGCTGAAAATGGTGAAACGGAAGCAATGCTAAGACTCATCGAAGAATTTGACCAGGGTAACTTGCAGCGTTGTTGGACATGGATTTATCTCGCAGAGTTGTTAGGTACCGATCTGACTAAAGATAATTTTTATGCTATTCATGAAGATGGATCGGATTACGACGATGATGTCGGTGGCCCAATGTATGTTGATGGCAGAGAGGGAGTCAGGCTTGAATCCCTTGGTCAAGAAGACGATGTTAAAGCTCGTAAAAAAGCTCAGGAATTATTCGAAGCGATTCAATAATTGAAACGTTCATTTATTAAAGCACGGGTGGCAATGCCGCCCGTGTGTAAATGAAATCTTTGATTTAATAGCTACTCATCCTGAAAAATCTCTGCTGACTTTGTGGAGCATTTGCTGGAGCTTAAAAAGATAATTCCCATTGCCGTAACTGGCTAACAGTTTCGGGCAGCCCTTGTTGCAACAGGGTATCCAAATATTCTTTGCTCGTTTTTGGTGGGTGTTTTAGGGATTGTCTGTGTTTGGCAATAGCCGCCAATACCCTAGCCGCATTCAAGTCGATCAGATCTGAAATGAATTCATCCGGATGTTGCGCCTCAACATCGTATTTTTCGAGTTCCGTTTCCGGAAAATCCTTCAGGTTGAAAGTTAAAATAACACTCGACTGACTGCGTATTGCAGCAGCGAGCACATGCCGATCATTTTGGTCTGGCAAGGTCAGAGTTGGGATCAGAAATTCGTAGCCGGTTACCAGACAATCACGGGCACTGGTATCCATCAGTTTTCGTGTTCGTTCAAGTTGCTCGCGTGTCAAATCCTGACGAACGGTCAAGACGTTTCGTATCCATTCTTCGTGGATTTCCGCCGTCCATTTTGCTCGGTATAGATCGGTCAGAGAAAGGTGCATCAGTAAATCGCGCAAGGGTGCCGGATACAACACACATGCGTCGTAGACTACGGAAAAGCTTGTCATTAATTAATAGCCCATATTTAGTTCTTGTGCCTGGGCTGACAGTTCTTCCAACGCTGCTAATCGTTCCGAATCGACCTTCGCTTTGTAATCTACCAAATGGAGATAACGCACACGACGATGGGTGCCTACTTTGTGAAAAGGAATCACGCCGCTGTCGAGCAATTTGATCAGATGCGGACGGGAAATATTGAGCATGTCAGCCGCCTCTTGTGTTGTGAGTTCCGCATGCACAGGAATCATACTGACTGCATTACCTTGAGCCATTTCGGACAACACATCGATCAACAAGCGAAATGCGGCGGTGGGAATTCTGACCGCTTCATGTTCACCTGCTTGATCAATGACTCTGATCGATTGTGATTCTTCTTTGGTGCTCAAGTACAAGGAGAGCAACCGGCTGCTTTCCTTTGCTAACGAAACCTCGGCTTCCGTTGGAAGACCTGGACTTTCTTTAGTGTTCATTGTTTTCTCTAGTATTGTCAGTTTGTGCTTATCAGTATTTAGTTAGATGTCGTAATTTTTTCAGTTTCTTTTCGTTGTGTATGATTTTAGTGATTGGCAATTAGCTTAAATTTCAATAGTTCGTTTGTAAAAAAGTCACAGGCACATTATACACAAACGAAATAAACGAAACAAATGAAATAAACGAAAAGGCACGGCGCTAAGTCTTCAGAAGCTTATGTCCTTGCCAGGGTCAGATTGACGCTTAAAATCTTCAATAGATTCTGGATGTCTGAAATGGTGGCAGCGCCATATTGACCGGCTTCGATTTCATTGAGGATCGTGGAATCGCAACCCGACAAGTTTGCAAGCTTGAGGATCGGCATACCTTTCGTCTCACGGGCTGTCTTGATGGCAGCGGAAAATTCGGTAAAGCATAAAACAACATTAGGTTGATCTTCATTAGCTTCCGGATCATCAGAATATGCGTCCATCTTATGCGGCCGTGGAGGTTTCTCTGGTTTACCAAGCCAACTCCAGAGCTGACACAACCCTAACCAGTAATCGTAAGCCGATTTCTCCGGCATATCTCGATGAGTTTTCCAGAAGTTGATGACATGCCGTTTGCCCAAGCGGTGCAGCGAGGTCAATCCTTCCTGGGCGTCGGTAAATTCCAGGAAATTCACGATCAAGGATACCTGCTTGCGGCGGTTTTGTTTTCCACCCCGGCGCACGTAGTCATGGGTGTAGGATTCGAGTTTCTTAGCCCAGGTACGCATTGCTGATCTCCACGCGAGAATGACCTAATTCCATTGAGATTTTGAGGCGTGCTCTGCGGTCAATGTCCTTGGCTTCTTCTACGGAAGTTGACAGGTATTCGGCCAGTTTTTCTATCCGGCCTTTGTGCTCCCATCCAGCCTCAAGTGGACACGGCGCATTGACCAACTCGCGGTAACGCTTTTGCGCGAAGGCATGGCGTTCCGGATGGAAGGAAATTTCATTCGCCTTTGCCTGCTGGTAGCATTCCTGGCGGAATTTGATGTAGGTCATTTCCTTGGGAATCATTGATTTTCCGCTTTGGATTTCTGCGGCCACCTGGATCACTTTGCGCATTTCGTCGTCGCTGGGCAAGCGCCTTGGCCTTCCTCCCTTGGTACCAGTCTGAATAGTGATGAAGCCAAATTTATCGAGTTGTTTCAAAGCGGTTTTAGCATCGAAAAGGCAGCTTTCTTTGAAACGCAAACCCAATGTGCGTTGCAGATCCATGATCCGGGACAGTCGGTCATCGATCGCTTGCTGTACCTCGTGATGCCTGGTTTCAGGCAGTGCCTTGGATTCCTTGGGAATGTATTTTCTGCGTTCGATGCCACAATCTTTGCTTGGGCGAACCGTTTTCCATTGTCCTCCGGTTGCTAGGCGCATGACGCAATTCACGGCCGACAGGTAATTCTTTGGCGCAGATGCGCTGGAATACAGGCCGGCTTCCAATTGCTTTTGCAGATGCTGGCCATAGCTAATCACGAATGCCGGCGTGACATCCACCATTCTTTTAACCCCATTTTCTTCGGCGTACATGCAGAATAACCGCCAACGGTCACTGTAATCCGCCTTGGTTTTAAAGCCGTTGGGTGAGCGGTTTTTCAATAGCATTTTCCCAGCGGTAAACATGTCCCGGCTGCCAATTTCATAGTTTCGGCTCATGGTTTTTTATCCAGATAATCTTTGAGAAATTCAATACCAAGCACACCGATTTCTCTGGCAATGACATGACGAATGTTTTTGTCGAGGCCTTTGGCTTCCGATAATGTCTTATTGGAATACTGAGCGAGTTTTTTCCAGTGTTCAGCTTGGTTGAGGCCAGAAATAATCGGCGGTTCCACAACGGTCAATTCCTGGTACCGGTCGCGAACGTAAATGCCTCGGGCGGTATTGGTGGAATAGCCTTTTCTTGATGCAAGCTTGTTATGAGCCGCTAAAAAATCATCAAACTCCCATTTTTTCGGCAATAGTTTTTGTAATCGCCGTGCGGTAATTCCTTTTCCAATGGCTTTAATGGCAGATGAGCGACAAGGAACTTTTCTCCTTAAACCATTTTGAAAGTTGTTTATCGTTACAAATCCTGTCGAACGTCCCTCAATAAGCGCTTCTTTTAAATCCAGGCTCAGGGCTTCTCGAATAACGACGCCAAGTGAAATTTGGAGATCGAGTAAATGGCCTGCCAAGCTTTCAATATCCGGCAAACCATTTTTGTCTAATTCCGGTTTATTGTTCGGAATATGAGAAAAAGGCTCCAAACCGCAATCTTGAATAGGGCTTACCTTTTTCCAATCATCGTGAATCAATTTCATCACGTTATTTATGCCCGATATGTAACTCACTGCACTGGAGGTACTCGCAAATCTTCCGTTGTCGAATTCAGATTTCAGATATTGTCCGTAACGGATAATATGTTCGCGCGTTACTAACTTGATATCTTCGAGCTGGTTACCGTCCTTGGTTATCGACCAAGTACAAAAATTCAGCCATTGGTTAATAAGCCGTTTTTGTGCTTTGGTATCTTCTGAACAGCCACGCGTGATTTCAGTTTCGCCGTTCTTGAACAGCGAATGAAGGCGGGTTTTATGACGCAGAAGTGTTTTGTCCATGTTATGGCTTCACAAGGCCATGTTCATCAACAAAAGACGCCATGATCTGCCTTTTGCTGTTCCTCCATTTACTACAAAGGCAACGAGAATTAAGAGCGTCTTTTAGACTATACGGTGTCAGATGTTCGGTCATGGAATCCTCTTGGAAAATCAATACATCAAATTGTTGTTATTCAGCCCCACGCCGGAACAGCCATTGGCCGCTCTGGGGTGGAGCCGGGTCGTCCTAAATATCTTTAATGTCGAGAGCAGGCATAACCGGCTCCAGTGGGAATTCCAACAGGAATCCCCAACGCCTCTTTTTCTACGGACACACTTCTCTCGACGGTGAGCATAAGGTGCTTGGGACTGGCCTCCCAGCAGGGTGTAGAAAAAACGAACGTCAATGCGCTACTTCTTCTCCGCCGCGCGTGGCGAAATATTTGATGAAAAAACGCCTAGCAGGTGGGTGTCATTCGGGCTGGCCATACACTTTCTATGGACAGGCGCTGCCTGGTTCTGAACGATTTCAACGTGAATTTTGAAAGCAACCCCAACTTTTCCTATTGAGAATTGGAAGTGTTGGAGTGTATAAGCCATTGTTCTTGAAAGAAACTCAGGCGCGGTTTTGACTAAGACTAAAGTGTCTATGTTTTAAAAAAAAGACCGGGGGTAAAAAAATTTTGACCGGCTTTAGATGGTTTTAGTGGTTACGTCTGCGAGTACGTCTTGATCTCGTCAACCCGGAACCAGAGGGAAATGCCCGTGAAATTGCCGTCTTACGGATCGATCATTTGCGGGTCCTGTATTACAGAAAAAGGCATTTTTGCCGGATGATTGACCGCCCAGCGGCGGACAAAGGGCACAACTTGGGTGCGATGATTTTCTGGATTAGTTTCCCAGAAAATGGAGAGTTAGCTCAGCCTGTGCTGAAACCGTAGTCCCGGTGACTTCCTTGCCGCCGTAGCTGTCCGGGTGATCTCGAAGCTTTTTATACTGCGATCGTCGCAGTTCTTGTCGGGTTAGTGCGTCCTGTTGCAGTAAACCCATCAACGAATCTTCATTCTGCACTGGCATTCAATCCATTGTCAACGCCCCTCACCATCCAAAATCAAAAGACGCTCTTTTTCGATCTCTTTCGATCCGATGCAGCGCCTCTGCTTCTGGCAAAGTTCTCTCAAGTGACTTGAAGGGCTTTCAAATGACTTGGTAGGCTTTTGAGTTCATCAAGGGGGCGTCAAGGACTTTTTGACTTACGAATCACACGGACCGCGAGAGCACCAAAAGGCACTTGGCGAGACGTAAAGGCCTGCCAATCAACCTGAAAGCACCTGGAGACCGTGCAGGCTATAGCACCTAAAGGGACCTAATGGTACCCATCGGCATTCGAAAGGCCATCAAGTCACTTAAATGCGATTAATGAACAGTAGAAATCAACAGAGGTATACAAAATGAAGGTTAAGGCGGTCGATGTGGGTTATGGCAACGTGAAGATTTGCCACGGTGAGACAGATAACGAAGAGATGCTGTGTAGCCATTTTCCTTCTATAGCAAAGGCTCATACCGGTATCGATCGGGGCGCGAGCGTAATGACAAAAAGGGATTTAATCGAAGTCGAAAGTGGGGAAAGTATTTACATGGTAGGTAAAGATAGTATTGACACGTTATCGGCCAGAGACGACCGAATTGCACACCTGCAAACTAATTATATCGATACGCCGCAATATCTTGCCCTGTATAGAGGGGCGTTGGCTTATATGAACGAGGAAAATATTGATTTACTGGTATCTGGATTACCCGTCAATAACTATGCACAAGACAAAGCAAGAATGCGTGAGTTATTAATGGGAAACCATAAATATCAAAACGGAAAAAGCGTAACGGTAAAAGACGTTTGGGTAATACCTCAGCCTGTCGGTGGGTTTATCGATTTCTTTATGAATAATAACGACGATAGAAATCTCGACGAAATTATGTCGCTGACGCTTGATGTGGGCTATTACACATTGGACTGGTTAACTTGCCGTGGTTTGAAAATGAATGAAGAGCGAAGCAGCAGCACACCAGGTGGAATGTCCCTAATACTGGAGAAACTAACACAGCTTATAGCAGTTGATCGGAAAGATTCATTTTCAAATATTGGCATGGTAGATGCCGGAATTCAAAAGGGATTCAAAACCAGAATCCAAGGTGTTGAATATGACTTCTCACATTTGATTCCAAAAATGGAAGATCACATCACAACAGCAATTCAATCGGTCGTTAGAAGCGTTGGGTCATTAGATGACATCGATGTGATTTTATTAGTTGGCGGCGGTGCAAAATGCTATCAAGGGATTTTTGAAAAGGTTCTTGGTAGAGAGATTATTGTACCTGATAGCAGTATATATTCGAACGTCAAAGGTTTCTATTTGGCCGGCAAACAGCGTGCAGCTAGTATTGGGGCGTAATCATGGAAAAAATCACAGTCAAGATTGTAATCGATAAAAGCGCCGATTCTGATCTTTATCGATATTTAGTCAATAAACCAAGCAGACGTAGAGCGACCTTTCTTCGAGAATTAGCTACACAAGGATTGCTCAGCGAAAAAACATTTGCCAATAGTTCGCATACCGAAAAAAAGCCTGAAGATAATAATGTTGTTGATAAACCGGAAAACATTCGAGCGGAATCATTATCGGTAAATTTACCAAGCGCGGCAGAGAGAGACGAAGTAAGAAAGGAGAACGTGAAACAAAATAATGAGCTAAAGAAAGGAAAAGGCAGCCAACTATTATTTGGGATCGCTGGCGGTGGACTTTAATGAAAAAGCAACTTGCGTTTTGTTTAAAGCATGAGATTTTCTTGGAAAAGTATTTTTAAATGAGGAAATCATGCAGTTGACGCAAGAACAAAAAACCATCGTTGAAACAGAATCCCCTATTCTGGTCGTAAGAGCTTTTGCGGGAGCCGGTAAGACTTCCACTCTTGTTGAATTTGCCAAAACCAGAAGGCACAAAAGAATGCTTTACCTGGTTCTCAATAAATCGGTGCAAATCGAAGCCGAGCAAAAGTTCAAAGGCACTCGGGTTAAGCCTATGACATCTCATTCTCTGGCCTACCGTCATACCGGGATACGTTACAAACACAAATTGATTAGAGGGCTAAAACCCCACGAAGTAGAGAAAGCATTACGGCTTCGAGAGGAACTGGATCGAGAGATAGGTTACAACGGAAGTCATAACGATGACATGGTTATTGCCAGCGTGGTATTCGACACTCTGATTAAGTATCTCTACAGCCCAGACAGGGAAATCCAAGCGAAACACGTACACGAGAATTACAGTCGCTTGAGCAAAGTGTTTAATGAGATCGTCAGCATCGATGATAACGCCACCAAGCAATTGATCATGATCCAGGCCAAAAGACTATGGTCAAAAATGATCGATGTAAATGATCGTGATGTTGGGATGTTGCACGATGGCTATCTGAAACTCTTTCAGTTATCAGACCCCGTTCTTTCTGAATATGACTATTTATTGGTCGATGAAAGCCAAGACATGAACCCGGTCAGCATGTCGATCATATTCAAGCAAACGGCGCAAAAGGTATTCGTTGGCGACTCACACCAAGCTATCTATGGGTGGCGGGGCGCTCGTAATGCACTTGGATTTGCGATTAAGCAAGGCGGCGTCGATCGATATCTGACGGGTTCTTTCCGGTTCGGCAAAAACATTGCACATGTTGCCAACAAGATCCTGGCTATGAAAGGAGAATCAATCAGAGTCCAAGGTTTATCAGGTGATGACAGACTCGGAAAAATAAATGAAAGCGAGCCAAAAACGATTATCAGTCGATCAAATGCCGGCGTCTTCTCGCAAACTGCACGCGCTATTAATAGTGGCAGCAGCTGGTGGCATGTGGGAGGAAGTGAAGGATATCGCTTTGATCAGATCCTGGACATCTACTATTTATGGAAGCGTCAATTCAATTTGATTAGGGACCCGTTTATTCGCTCCTTTAATGATTTTGCAGAACTGAAGCTTTATGCGGAAGAAGTTGAAGATGCGGAGATAAAGCCGCGTTGCCGGATAACTGAAGAATACGGAGATAGCATCCCGGACATCATCGACAAAATCGAACGGAAAGTAGGCACCGCTGTGTCCATGGAATATGCCGCCATTGTCATGTCAACAGCGCACAAAGCGAAGGGCCTGGAATGGGCAAATATACAGCTAGACGATGACTTTATTGAGCTTTGCGAAATACCGGATTTATCGAAAATTAGCGAACCGGAAAGATACGAATTATTACGACCTATTGAAGAGGATCTGAACATACTGTATGTCGCAGCAACAAGAGCGCAGAGAATCCTTCAATTAAATTTTGATTTGGCTATGTACATGGGACGGTGATCAGTATGGAAAAGCGATCTGACACCTACTCATTGGCCTATGAATGTTGCAATACGGTCTTCCTGGAAGAAGGACGTTTCCCGACTATTGATGCCATCCGAGATCGCATTCATGTGAATAGCCCTGCTGTGATCAAGAGGGCCATGAATGATTGGACTCTCCATTTTGTCGAAAGGCATCGCAAAAAATTGGAGCATCCCAATATGCCGCCGAATCATTATGGAAGTTAGCACTAGGCGAGGCCAAAAAAGAGTATGAGGAAAGGAATCGGGAGATAACCGTCAAAGAATTAGAGTGGAAATCTCGCATCGACTGCTTTGAAAAAGAGATCAAGGCAAAAACAGATGAGTGGAAAAATGAGAATGAAAAATTGAGCCAGGATATTTCATCTCAAATTACTTTGAATAAAGAAATCTCGGAAAAATTAAACAAGACAGCTGTTAGTTTGAAAGAAGCCGAATCGGAACTTGGCGTTACTAGAGAAAATCTTTCAAGGATTGAAGGAGCATTAGGGGAATCGCGAAAAGCTCACGAAGCGCAAGCCAAGGAATGGGCAGAAAAATCGGAGAGAGATCATCTCTGGCATTTGAAACGTATCGAGGAGGAAAAAGATGCGGCCCGGAATGAGCAGGCCAAAACCATTACTAGTCTGAATCGTTCTTTGGAAACAGCAAAACTCGATCAGGAGTCGTTACGGGCAAGATTGACACAAGTCATGAATCAGGTTGGGGATCAGTTAGAACGTCAGGGTAAACTGGAAGATCAAATTGACCAGTTGCGGGGCAACTTGGCAGACATGGAAAAAGCTTTGAGCATGGAGAAAGAAAAAACAACCAAGTTGCAAGCGTTGGTAAAAAAACAGCGTCGTCCATCCGAAAAACCTTCAAGTGAAAAGGTAGAGCTTTGAATCCGCGTGAAATGGCTTTGATACGCAGTTGGATTCAAGGCGTCTCATGGGATGTTATGGGAGAACTGTATCTCGAAGATGCAGACCGGAATGATGTTATTCGAGCGGTCAAGCAGTTACGCGAAAAGCTTTCCAGAAAGGCAAAACAGCTTGGACTGGACGCTGATGCAAAACTATGGGAGCAGGAACGGGAATACAGCCAAGACTGGATGAGTCGAGCGCTCAAATCCGTCGAATCGCTCAAATCTAAACCAGATCCCAAGCCTCGATTGGATGATCATTACAACCGATGGCTTCCTCATCGAATTTCAGCTCGATTAGCCAGTGTCAAAAAAATAAAAACATTGGCAGAGCTCGCAGTGTTTATCAATCAGCACGGAGGCAGTTGGTGGAAAAAAGTACCCAATCTTGGTAAGCAATCAGCAGAAGTTATCCACGATTTTTTTTCGGCATCAGCGATTGATTTAGGCATTTCGTTGGACCTGTCGCCTAGTAAGGCGGCATATCTAGACGTGGTTGTTGTTAGTAATCGCATTGCACCATTGGAACGATTTGCTCCGCCGGCGCATTTAACAGGTGAAACCGGTACAAACCGGGTTCCAGTTGAACGATGCAGAATTGAGGCACGTAATGACTACGAGTCAATAATGGCCTGGCTATCGCTGTGGGGCGACGACACATCGACACACCGCGCATATCGAAAAGAAGCGGAAAGATTCCTGCTGTGGGCGATCCTTGAGAAAGGAAAGGCCTTGTCTTCAATTACAACGCCTGACTGTGCTGAATACAGACGGTTTCTTGCTGATCCTCATCCAGCCGATCGATGGGTTGGCAAGCCTGCGCCAAGATGGTCACCTGAATGGCGCCCATTAAAAGGGCCACTTAAACCATCCAGCATCCGTCAGTCCGAAGTCATCCTGAGCGGTCTTTGTGAATGGCTGGTGGGTCAGCGCTATTTGGATAGCAATCCATTTACAGGGTTAAGCACACAAGGATATGGACGAAGAACCAACAGTACAGATCGTGTGCTGTCTCCTGCATTATGGGGGCAAATTAACGTATTTGCTGAGAATCAGGCGAAAAATTCAACTTTAACAGAAGCGCAACGCAATGATTACCGGCGCACGGCCTTTATCCTAAAGTTTGCATACCAAACTGGACTTCGACTTCACGAAATAGTGAAAGCACGAGTTGGCGACCTAAAGCAAGTATCAAACTTTGATGGCGATCAATGGTGGCTTGATGTTACTGGAAAAGGTAATAAACATCGAGAGATACCCGTACCACCAAGCCTTATGGATGGAATTAATGCTCATCTTCGGGATAGAAAACTCGGCCCAGTTGGCTACGTGTCTGAGGACACGCCCATTCTCGGAAAGCTGCGCGGGGAAGGCAGAGAAGCGCTTAGCGCGTCAGGACTTTATCAAAAACTCAAAAGATTTTTCGAAGATGCGGCGAGTGAAGTAGCTGATAAAGACCCTTTGGCAGCAGAAAAACTAAAACGAGCCAGCACGCATTGGCTGCGGCACACGCATGATAGTCACGCTGTTGCCAACGGTGTTCCCTTGGCAATCGTTCGAGACAATCTTGGTCACAGCAACATTGCCACGACCTCCATCTATGTTCATACCGACCGGGATGAGCGCTATAAGGCCATGCTGGGATTGAGCGACAAAGAAAAGGCATCTTAGTCGCAGCGATAAAAAAATCGTCCCACAATGAGACACACTCCTGGAAAGGAATCTTTTTGTGGTTGGTTGCATTATTCGAATTGTGTGGAAAATGAACCGTGCTTCGTACAAATCGCAATGTCCCACAATGAGACACATGCCAATAATTCACTCAATTTAATAAACAGGAAAAACAATGAGCGAGAAAAAAACAGGATTAGCGCCGGTCATTACCGTAGCCATTCAAAAAGGCGGCTCAGCCAAAACAACACTTGCCGTAAATTTGGCAGCCGAACTAGGCGCTCAAGGATTCAATGTGCTTTTAATCGACGTTGATCCTCAAGCAAATGCAAGCACTCATGTTTGTGTCGCGCACCCGTCCACGTTAAGCAAAAACTCAAGCGTATTGTTCCGTGGCAGTCTTGAGGAAATTATGGAATCGATTCAAATCGAAACAAATCCAGGGTTTGAAAATGTGCATTTAATTCCAGGGTCGCTAGAACTTGATCAATCAGTCGAAGAGGCGCTGAGAAATTATTCGCCAAGACCGTATGAAGAAATGCGCCGTCGTATTGAAATGCTGCGTGAAGCGTATGATGTCATCATTATCGACACACCACCATCACTGAGATTGCTGACCGGTAATGCTTTGGCAGCGTCAACCCACTACATAGTTCCAATTGAAACGAGCAGTCAATACCCTTTGTACGGGGTGGCTGACCTTACCGCATTTATCAACCGAATCAAAGAAAGCATCAATCCGGAATTGATCAATATCGGCGTATTGATTTCAAGACACGATGAAAGAAGACGGGCCTGCAAAGCTATTTTTGAAACGGTACAAGAGAAGATTGGCAACATATTGCCGATGGTGATCCATGCAGGCGCAAAAGTTGGCGAAGCATCGATCGCACGCATGCCGATACGAAAATTGGAAAAAGACGGGAAAGTAGCCAAAGATTTTGAGGAATTGGCGCGGTATCTGATCGATAAGTTAGGTCTTGAGCAACACAACCAAGAAGCGATCGGAAATTAGATTGGACGCGTCCCAGAATGGGACGGAAAAATTTTCTCTGTCCCAGAGTGAGACAGCCAAGGAATCCTAAAAATGAACGACACTAAAAAACAATCCCCTCTTGATAAACTAAAGTCTTTATCCAAGACCAATCTCGATCAGCATTTGGCATCGGACCCAATCTTTTCATTGACCAGTAGCGACGGCGAAAGTCAACCTATAGCAATGGAATTGATAGACCCGAATCCATGGCAACCCCGGAGAGACTTTAACCAATTAAAAATTGAACAGCTCGCTGAATCAATCGATGTGCACGGTTTAATTGAACCTATCGTTGTTAGAAAACATGGAAACCGGTTTCAAATTATCGCGGGCGAAAGACGTTGGCGTGCACATCAGCAGCTTAAAAAACCGCATATCAGCGCCATAGTGAAATGCGCCGTTGATATGCAAATGCGATTGATAGCGGTGGCCGAAAACCTTGATCGCGAAGGCTTGAGCGATTATGAAGTGGCTTTGGCCATTCATGGTGTGGAAGAAAATTTCGGAAGCCGAACTGAGTTAGCTCGCTATCTTAAAAAAACGAGAAGCGAACTCTACCGCTATTTGGCGTTTATGGAGCTGCCGGACTGGTTGAGATCGAAATTGGATGAAAATCCATTCTTACTCAATCGAACTGCGGCAGAGGAACTGAAAAGACTCTTTGCTAAAGATCCAATCGACCATCAAAATTATCGTGAAGCAACGCTAAAAGCGATTGAGCTTGTTGAAGCCGGGGAATTGACTCAGATTAGAGTGGCTTCCGAGGTCGAAAAAATAGCGACATCAGCTTCATTCAAACAAAAATCAAATTCATCATCTGGAAGTCAATCAAATTCGGAGCCCATGCTTTTCGTTAATCAAAAAGGCAAGGCAGTAGGCAAGTTAAAAAACAATGGAAAAAAGATTACTCTGACATTGTCATGTGCCGCGTTGAATAGTGATCAGGAAAAGGCACTTCATGAGTTTGTCAACGGGCTGTTAAGACGATCTGAAGAATGAAGGGATACTGGGATTCGCAGCATGACTCTTATGCTCTTGAATGGGTGGGCACTTAACCGAACTATAGGAGCAAAATACACAACAATCTCCTGGATTAGGCTGCTGAAGTTATTTTAGGGACGTTACAATAGCTTCTAACTCTTTCAAGCAAGCCAGACATAAGCATTCATCGTAAAGTTGGCGGACATACTCAATCGTTTCAAAGGACAAACAAATGTTCGAACAATCACAGCGATGAATGCGATTAGCCTTACAAATAAACTGACCCTGACAACGCGGACAATGTTTCGCTTCATGTTTACTATCGAAATTTTTGCTGAACAAGAAGTCTCCCCAGTGGAAAATCAGCAATCAAAAGTGCATTACTCCATACTTCAAATAGCAGATTTAGGGTAGTCGCCATGATTGGCCTCGATTTTGTCAATTTCGGCCACTCTCGACGCCTATTACCAAACCAAAGCTCCACCGGTCTGATATTCCGTCACCCGCGTTTCGAAAAAGTTTTTCTCCTTGCGCAAATTGGCTTGCTCGTCCAGCCACGGTAATACGTTGGCGGCGCCGGGAAAGGGTTCTGCCAAGCTTAATTGGCGGGCGCGGCGGTTGGCAACGTAGCGGAATTGCTCGATATGTAACCCGGCGTTGTAGCCCAATATCGGCTCGCGCAGGATGTAACCGGCGTAAGCCGCTTCGGCAGCTTCGGCTTCATCCCACATCTGCCGCAGCGCGTGTGGGTCGAGCGCGAGATTTTCTTCATCCAATAATTGTCTGACCACGCGGATGCCGAACGCGCAATGCAACACCTCGTCGCGCATGATGTATTGCAGCTGCTCGGCGGCGCCCTTCATCAAACCGCGCCGCTGCAACGCGAATATCGGACTGAAGCCGTTGTAAAACCAGCAACCCTCGAACACGGCGGCAAAGAACAGATAGGCCATGGCGAATTCGTGCAGCGCGTCGCGGTCGGTCAACGGCCTGCCGGATTGCAACACGCCCTGCAAGCGGCGGTGGGCCAAGGCGATCTTGCCGTGGATTTCCGGTACCACCCGGTAACGGTTGTAAATCTCGCGTTGGTCAATACCCAGGGTTTCGATGCAATGCTGGTAAGTCCAGGTGTGCAGCGCTTCCTCGTAAACTTGCCGGGCCTGGTAGATTTGCAGTTCCGGCGCACTCATTTTCTCCATCACCGCCAGGCCGATGTTGCGCATTGCCAGGATGTCCGAGGTGGTTAAGTAAGCCAGCACATTCTCGAATACGTGGCGCTCGGCCGGCGTCAATTTGTGCTGGTAATCGTGCACGTCCTGCGCCATCGAGATTTCCAGCGGCGTCCAATGGTTGCGGTTGGCATTCAGAAAAAACGACCATGCCCATGGGTATTTGAACGGCGCCAGTTGGTTGATGTCGGCTTGGCCGTTGACCACCCGTTTCTGTTCAGGATCGACGGCCGCCATTGTCGAACCCGCTGCAATGGTTCGGCTGTCTATGTTATGAATTGCTGGCTGTCCGGTCACGTTGACCGATGCCCCGATACTTACAGACGAAGAAGCGGACGTATCCCAATCGTCAAAGCTTAACGTAGTCTTCATTGGCAGGCCTCGCAATCCGGATCATTAATCGAACAGGCCTTAGGCGCCGCCTCGTCGGCACCGGCTTTTTCCATCGCCGTGGCACCCAAGGTGCGCAGGTAATAAGTGGTCTTCAAGCCCCGTTGCCAGGCCAGGCGGTACATCTGGTCCAGTTTACTGCCGGTCGGGGCGGCGACGTACAAATTCAGCGATTGCGACTGGTCTATCCATTTCTGCCGGCGGGCGGCGGCTTCGATCAACCATTCCGGCTCGATTTCAAACGCGGTGGCATAACGCGCCTTGATCTCGTCCGGCACCCGCTCGATGGCGGCTAGCGAGCCGTCGAAGTATTTCAGGTCGGCGACCATCACCGCATCCCATAAATCCAGGGCTTTCAACTCGCGTACCAATGCGGCGTTGACCACGGTGAACTCGCCGGACAGATTGGATTTGACGTATAGATTCTGATAGACCGGCTCTATAGACGCCGAGACGCCGACGATGTTGGAAATCGTTGCAGTCGGCGCAATTGCCACGCAATTGGAGTTGCGTATGCCGACCTGAGCAATGCGTTCGCGTAACGCGTTCCAGTCAAGACGGCCGCCCGCAGCCACGCCCAAATCACCGCGGGTTTCGGCCAAATGTTCCAAGGTATCCGGCGGCAGCAAACCTTGTTGCCACAAACTGCCGGCAAAGCTGCTGTAGCGGCCGCGTTGCTCGGCCAAATCGGCTGAGGCTTGGTACGCGTAGTAACACAACAATTCGGCGGAATAATCGGCAAACGCCACGGCTTCCGGGCTGGCGTAAGCGATACCCAGTTGGTGCAGGCAATCGGAGAAACCCATCATGCCCAGGCCGACCGGGCGGTGGCGCAGGTTGGCGTTACGCGCTTTGACAGTGGCGTAAAAATTGATGTCGATGACATTGTCCAGCATCCGCATCGCGGTGTTAATGGTGCGTTGCAATTTGTCGGCGTCCAGTTGCCATTCGCCGTTAAGTTCAACCAAGTGCGCGGCCAGATTCACCGAGCCCAGATTGCAGACGGCAGTTTCATTATTAGAGGTATTCAGCGTGATCTCGGTACAGAGGTTGGAACTGTGGATCACCCCGACGTGCTGCTGCGGCGAACGCAGATTGCAGGCGTCCTTGAAGGTAATCCAGGGATGGCCGGTTTCGAACAGCATGGTCAACATCTTGCGCCACAATTGCACAGCACTGATCCGCTTGAACAATGGGATCTCGCCGCGCTCGGCCTTGGCTTCGTAGGTTTGGTAAGCCTCGGCAAAGGCCGCGCCGTACAAATCGTGCAAATCCGGCACGTCCACCGGCGAAAATAAAGTCCAATCACTGTTTTCCCGCACCCGCTGCATGAACAGGTCCGACACCCAGGCGGCGGTGTTCATGTCGTGGCAACGGCGGCGCTCGTCGCCGGTGTTTTTGCGCAGTTCCAGAAATTCCTCGAAATCCAGATGCCAGTTTTCCAGATAAGCGCACACCGCGCCCTTGCGCTTGCCGCCTTGGTTGACCGCGACGGCGGTGTCGTTGACCACTTTCAAGAACGGAATCACGCCCTGGCTATGGCCGTTGGTGCCCTTGATCCGGCTGCCCAGCGCCCGCACCGGCGTCCAGTCGTTGCCCAGGCCGCCGGCGTATTTTTGCAGCAGCGCGTTTTCCTTGATGCTTTGGTAAATGCCGTCCAAATCGTCCGACACCGTGGTCAGATAGCACGACGACAGTTGGGAATGGCGAGTGCCGCTGTTGAACAAGGTCGGCGTCGAACACATAAAGTCGAAGCTCGATAGCAGGCGGTAAAATTCGATAGCGCGCGTTTCGCGGTCGATCTCGTTTAATGCCAAGCCCATCGCCACCCGCATGAAAAAGCACTGCGGCAGTTCGATACGGCGGCCGTCGATGTGTAAAAAATAGCGGTCGTACAGGGTTTGCAGACCCAGGTAATCGAATTGCAGATCACGCTCGGCCTGTAAGGCCAAGCCCAGTTTTTCCAGATCGAACTCGGCCAGCCGAGGGTCGAGTAACTCGGCGGCGACGCCGGCAGCGATGAAATCGGCAAAGCAACCGGCGTAGCGTTCGGCCATGTCGGTTTGCGTCAATGCCGAACCGGTCGCTTCCAGGCGCAGATTGCTTAACAGCAATCGCGCGGCGACTTTGGCATAGTCCGGCTCGGCTTCGATCAAGGTGCGCGCCGCCAAGACCAAGGCCTGACGCACCGCCGCCAGAGGCATGCCGTCGTACAGATTGGTCAAGGTTTCTGCCCAAACCCGCTCGGCATCGACACCGGTTAGGCCGGCGCAAGCCTCGCGGCACAGCGCGATGAACGCGGCACTGTCCAGCGGCCGGCGTTGGCCGTGGTCGTCCACTTGCAAAGCGGGTGTGGCATTGCCGATTGCTTGCTGGGCCGCGCGCTGTTCGGCGTGTTTTTCTCGGTAGAGAACATAAGCGCGGGCCACGTCATGGGCGCCGGAACGCATCAACGCCAGTTCCACCTGGTCCTGAATGTCCTCGATATGCACCGTGCCGCCGCCGGGCAAGCGCCGCGTCAAGGCGTCGACGACGCTGGCAGTGAGTTGGGCCACCTGATCGCGGATCCGCGCCGAATTGACACTGTGCTGGCCTTCCACAGCCAAAAAGGCTTTGGTGATGGCGATGGCGATTTTTTCCGGTTGAAACGCGACCACGGAACGGTTGCGGCGAATGACTTCCAAGCCACTATCCATCGGGCGAGACAGGGCGAGTGTAACATTTTCGGCTGTGCCAGGATAAGAGCTGGCGGGTTGAGCGGCAGTATCCATGTGTTTCTCCACGAAGGGAGCGGGGACATGAAGCCGCAACGGCAGACGCAAAACGGAAGCCGAAATAGCCCGAACCGCAATGCTTGCCATCGTCCTCGGAGACACCCCGCTCCTGGTTGATAAAGGTTTCGAGGGCAGGTCTCCTGGCTTTCGGGTCGCCGTCTCGGTTCGGCCTTCCCGGACTCGCGTCCAGTGGCACGGGGTGAACCTAAACTCGCCGATTACAGTTGCGGGGGCAGCTCCGGCTTACCGGCACTTATGCGAAAAACGCACAAGCGCCTACCGGATTCCCTTTTAATCCCCGTCGGGGGAACCGTCTTAGAATGAAAGTTTAGAGTCCATAGGGAGTGTTGTCAAGCTATAATAACTATATATAGAATTTATAGCGACATTTTTTAACTATATGTTGTGTTTTGTGCTTGAATGCACTGCCATTCTGATTTTAGTGCCTGATGTGCGCAATCCAATCCAACCCGGCCCGCTTGTAAATCATGCCACCGACTTACCGGCATGCTCCACTAACCACTGTAAATATTCCAAGCCAATGTCCTCGTGGCGACAAGCCAAATACATGGTTTTACCGATGGGCAGGCCGACGAAACGCAAGCCGGTCAGGCCGAGTTTGGCGGATTTGTCAGCGAGCAGCCATTCCGGTAGCAGACAGACACCGCGGCCGGCGGCGGCCAGTTGCAGCATGATATCGGTTTCCTCGACCTGGATATGAGCGGCGGGTTCGATGCCGGCCGGTTGCAGCACCTTGCGGAACATGTCGAGGCGGTCTCGGACCACGGGGTAAGTCAACACGGTTTCGCCACGCAGGTCGTCGGGCGTGATTTCGGCGCGTCCGGCTAAGGGATGGCTGTCAGCCACGATCAACACCAACTCAAAATCGAACAGCGGCTGGTAGCTGAGCAAGCCGTTATTGACCGGGTCGGAAGTCAACACTGCATCCAGTTTGTATTGGCGGATGGCTTCGAACGATTCAAAGCGATAACGGGAGGTAACTTCGACGCTTAAATCCGGCCAGGCGCGTAAATAGGGTTGCAGAATATTGCGGAACCATTCGTAGCAGGCATGGCATTCGATACCGATGGTCAGCTTGCCGGTTTTGCCTTTGGCCAACTGCGCCAAATGATTTTCTGCCGAATCAACGGTGGCTATGACCGACTCGGCCACCTCCGACAAATAGCGCCCGGCCTGGCTCAATACCAGCACCCTACCTTGCTTATACCACAGCGTTACGCCCAGGCGCTGCTCCAGGTTTTTGATTTGATGCGACAGCGCCGATTGGGTCAGATGCAGGGTTTCGGCGGCGGCGCTCAGGGTGCCGTGGCGTTTTAACGCCAGCAGGATGCGCAGGTGGATCAATTCCATATTGATGAATATACCTCATGAATAGATGAAGAATCATCGATTATCGTCATTCGTTTGTCTGTTTACAATGTTTTATGTGTCAAACATTCAACAGACGGTATTTTTCATGACGAAAATTCACAATTTAGGTTTTCCCCGTATCGGCGCCAAACGCGAGCTGAAGTTTGCTTTAGAGTCGTACTGGCAAGGCCAGTCCTCGCGCGACGATCTTAAAACACTCGGCCAGCAGTTACGCCAGCGCCATTGGCAACTGCAAGCCGGACTGGATTGGGTGCCGGTCGGCGACTTCGCCTTTTACGACCAAGTGCTGGACATGAGCTTTACCTTGGGCAACTTGCCTGAGCGGGTACAACATTTCCACGGCGACGCGTTGGACAATTACTTTCGGGTCGCCCGTGGCCGTTCGGCGCAATCCGCCAACGAAGCCTCAGCGTGTTGCGGTGGCGTGGCTGCCGGCGAAATGACCAAGTGGTTTGATACCAATTATCACTACATCGTGCCCGAGTTCACCGTCGCCACGGATTTCAAACTGGACGCCTCGCGCCTGCTGGAACAACTGGCCGAAGCCAAGGCGCAAGGCGTCGCCACCAAGCCGGTGATCATCGGCCCGGTCACCTACTTATGGCTGGGCAAGGCCAAAGACGACTCTGACAAGCTGGCACTGTTGCCCAAGCTACTGCCGGTTTACGCGGCGTTGCTGGAAACGCTGGCAAATGCAGGTATCGAATGGGTGCAGATCGACGAACCGATTCTGGTCACCGAACTCGATGCCGTTTGGCAAGGCGCGTTTGATAGGGCTTACCAGCACTTAAGCGACTGTCGGGTCAAACTGTTGCTGGCGACTTATTTCGGCGAACTGGCGGAAAACCTCTGTCTCGCCGCCAATTTGCCGGTGGCCGGCCTGCACGTCGATGCCGTCAACGGCCGCAATGATGTCGAACCGCTGATCGAGCAGTTGCCTGCGGACAAAGTGCTATCGCTCGGCGTAATCAATGGCCGCAATATCTGGAAAACCGACCTCAACACCGTGCTGGATTGGCTGGAACCGATTGCTCAACAACTGGGCGAACGCCTGTGGCTCGCGCCGTCGTGTTCGCTGCTGCACATGCCGGTCGATCTGGACAGCGAGCAGAAACTCGACGCCGAAATCAAATCCTGGCTGGCCTTTGCCAAACAAAAACTCGGTGAACTACAGGTGTTGGCTACCGCGTTAAATCAAGGCCGGGAGGCTACCAAAGTCGAATTGGAGGCTAACCGCGCCGCCATTGAAGCACGCCGCCATTCACCGCGAGTTAATAATCCAGCGGTCAAAGCCGCTCTTGTCGGTATTAGCTCGCAACGGGGACAACGCCAAAGTGCGTATGCGCAACGTGCCATCAAGCAGGCTGCGCTATTGAAACTGCCCAAGTTTCCCACCACGACCATCGGCTCGTTTCCGCAGACCTCTGAAATTCGCCTGGCACGCAGCCAATTCAAATCGGGAAAACTGAGTGAAGCCGGCTATAAAGCCGTAATGCGGGCCGAAATAGCCCGTTGCGTGCGCGAACAGGAAGCGCTCGGTTTGGACGTCTTCGTGCATGGCGAAGCCGAGCGTAACGACATGGTGGAATATTTCGGCGAACAGCTCGACGGCTACGCATTCAGCCAATCCGGTTGGGTGCAGTCTTACGGTTCGCGTTGCGTCAAACCGCCCATTCTGTTCGGCGACATCAGCCGCCCGCAGGCGATGACCGTCGAATGGATCAGCTACGCCCAATCGCTGACCGACAAACCGATGAAAGGCATGCTGACCGGGCCGGTGACCATTTTGAACTGGTCGTTCGTCCGCGACGACCAGCCGCGTTCGGTCACCTGTAAGCAGCTGGCCTTGGCCATCCGCGCGGAAGTGCTGGATTTGGAGAAAGCCGGTATCGGCGTGATTCAAATCGACGAAGCGGCCCTACGCGAAGGTTTGCCGTTACGCAAATCGCAATGGCAGGCGTATCTGGATTGGGCGGTGGAAGCGTTCCGTATCACGACGGGCGGCGTAGCCGACGAGACGCAGATACACACCCACATGTGTTACTCCGAATTCAACGACATCATCGCCGCCATCGCCGACATGGACGCCGATGCCATCACCATCGAGACCTCGCGTTCCGACATGGAATTGCTGGATGCCTTCGAGCATTTCAACTACCCGAACGGCATCGGTCCCGGCGTGTACGACATCCATTCGCCCAATATTCCGAGCGAGCAGCATATCGTTGCGCTGATGCGCAAAGCCGCCGAACGCATTCCGGCCGAACGGCTGTGGGTCAACCCGGATTGCGGCCTGAAAACCCGCCAGTGGGATGAAGTGATACCGGCACTGACCCAGATGGTGGCCGCCGCCAAGACGTTGCGCGCTACGCTGGGTTAATCCTCGTCGTTTCTTCTATGAACCGCCCCGGCCGATTGCCGGGGCTTTGCAATAAGCCAATAGCTGAACATTCGATAGCCGATGAATATTTCGTTTGAAATCGTCCCCAGAACGCTGGAAGCCTTTGATAAGCAATATGCGTTTGTGCAGAGCCTGGATAGCAGTATCAATATCATCAACGTGCCGGATATTCAGCGTTTCGATATCCGCAGTTGGGAGCTTGCGACGCGCATCGACCGGAGGAAATACCGTTTCATGCCGCATTTTCGGGCCATTGATTTTAAAATCGAAAGCGGCGAGTTGTATCGCATCATCGAGCAATACCAACTCGACGACGTCTTGCTGGTCACAGGCGACCCACCGGAAGGTTTGAAACGCAACTATTGCAATACCGACGTGGTTGACTTGATTCGGGCGGTCCGCCGGCGTTTTCCGAAGCTGAGCATTTACGCCGGATTCGACCCGCACAGACAAGGCTTGCAACACGAATGCCATTACATTCAGCGCAAGGCCGATGCCGGCGCCAACGGCTTTTTTTCGCAACCATTCTACGATCATCGCCTGATGGAATTATTTGCCGAACATATGGATGATTTGGAAACCTACATCGGCATCAGTCCCGTGGTGACGCTGGCCTCGCAGAACTATTGGGAAGTAAAAAATCACGTCAAGTTTCCAAAGCATTTCAGACCTGATTACGACTGGAACGTCGAATTCGCCAATCGACTGATCAACTCGGCGGCGGAAAACGGTTGGCATGTGTATTTCATGCCGATCAAGGTGGAGTTAAAAAAATATTTCGAGCGCGTAAGCTTGGTCAAGCCATACCAACACAGCCATTCCCAATGCCATCAGCCGAAACGCGTTGAGCAATTCTTATGACGCCGTCTTCAAGAATACGTAACACATGGCAGAGCATATTCTGTTTCTTACCGGGAAATTGGCCGAAAAGCAGTTGCGCCGTACCATCGAAGACCTGTCGCCAGATTTTGACTATACCGTTCATGTTCTCGGCGTCACGGTGGCGGCGCTGATGACGGCCGACATGATTCAACGCCGCCTGACCGATACTTTCGGCGCCGACCGGATTCTGGTGCCTGGCCGCTGCCGGGGCGATTTGGACGCCTTGTCCCGGCATTTCGGGATACCGGTAGAACGCGGCCCGGAAGAACTGCACGACTTGCCGGAATTTTTCGGCAAAGTCCGCCAACGCCCGGACCTGAGCCGCTACGAACTGCGCATCTTCGCGGAAATTGTCGAAGCGCCGCACATTAATGTCGCCGCCATCGTTCGCCGAGCCGAGGAATACCGGCGTGACGGCGCGGATGTCATCGATCTGGGCTGCTTGCCGTCTACCCCGTTTCCGCATTTGGCCGATGCCATCAAAGCCCTGAAGAGCGAGGGCTTTTTGATCAGCGTCGATTCGCTCGATAGCGATAATCTGTTGCTTGCGGGCCGGGCCGGCGCCGATTATCTGTTGAGCCTCAACGAAGATACGCTGTGGATCGCCGATGAAGTGGCCTCGACGCCGGTTTTGATTGCCACGCCGCACGCCGATTTGGATTCGCTCGACCGCACGATTGCCAAAATGACGGTGAAAGGCCGACGATTCATCGTCGACCCCATTCTCGACCCGATTCATTTTGGCTTTACCGACTCGATCGTTCGCTACCACGAAGTCAGGCGGCGGCATCCGGACGTGGAAATCATGATGGGCGTGGGTAATCTCACCGAAATGACGCATGCCGATACCGCCGGCATGAACGCCATGCTGCTGGGCATTTGTTCGGAATTGCACATACGCCAGATTTTGGCGACTCAAGTCAGCAAACACGCCTGCAGGGCGATCAAGGAAGCCGATCTTACCCGCCGCATCATGCTGGCCGCGCACGAAACCAATCGCCTGCCGAAACATATCAACGACGGTCTGATGGCGCTACACGAACGTGCGCCGTTTCCTCTGCCGTTGGCGGAAATGCAAGAGCTACAGGCCGCCATCCGCGACCCCAGCTTTCGCATCATGATTTCAGCCGAAGGGATTCATATCTTCAACCGCGAGGGCTTGTGGACGAACGCCGACCCATTCGCCTTGTTTCCGCATTTGGGCGTCGAGAACGACGGCGGGCACGCCTTTTATCTCGGCGTCGAATTGGCCCGCGCCCAAATCGCGCAGGAATTGGGTAAGCGCTACGTCCAGGATCAACCGCTTGACTGGGGTATCCACGGCCGGGCCGCCGAAGACGCGCCCGTCGACCCCAATTGTTACACGCCGCAAGGGACAAAGTTGAAAGCATCGTCGTCGCCTTGCCCTACACCTTCAAATAATCACAAAACTTAACCAGACTACGAAGAGCATCAACGAGTTGCCAAGGCCGTCTGAATTGGGATTAAGTTGCAGAATGCCGGCTAAACGGCTCAATGCGAGCCGTTGCACATACAAGCCAGAAAATCATTCCCTCCAATTTAGAAGGGGCCAACATTAGATGTTGTTAGCAATTCTGTCTCTGCCGGAGTTTTTTACATTTTGTGTCAAACGATAACTGCCTTAAATCTTGTCGAAGAAGTCGTACTTTTGGTTTTTCATGATAAGTGATGATAATAGGTGTAATCATCACCAATCATGTAAATAAATGAATTTTTTAGTGAATTACTAAATAAATTTTTCATTATTTCAGGTTAATTCACGGGTTTACCACCCCCCCCCCCCCAGGATTAGAAAGATGACATCGATGCACCCTTGCATTGTTTTAAGAGTGTGAGATGCTGGATCAGGGTAAATTCGATAGTTAAACGCCCGAGGGAGCTCGAGAGAAAGGTTATGGTTAGATTGGTTGTTTTAATGATGGCGGGCTGGTTGACTGGGTGTACTCAAGCTCAAAGATTTGCGCTGGAAAAAAACGCAGAACTGGATGCATGCGCAATGAAGCGAATGACGGAAACTAAAATCAGTGGAGAGCAAGGATATTTGCAAGCCCATCATGAATGCCATCGGATTGTGATGGTTCAAAAATTTTCTGAATCAAGCCTTCATGGGAGTTCCGAGCACGGAAGGCATGCCTCGAAAGAACCATTAGAGGAAAATTCACTTTGCTGGGAATTTGTAAAAGGACTTTACATTGATGAGAATTATCCAGAACTGCGGATACCTCAAGATCTAGCCAACAAATACCGAACGAGACTATGGGCGGAAATAGATGGGCAAAAATCGATTAAGGCCCGTAACGACAAAGTGAAGATTTTGCCAAACCGATTAAACGAGATTTCCAACACGAACTTGGTTGATCTCTATGGGTTAATGGCTGCTAATTCAACGATCGGGCATAAAACACTCTGTAGCCCATGGCGTTACCGAGAGCTGCAATCGGTAATTGGACGCGAGCTTAAGCAACGCCAAGGGTAAAATGAAACTGGCTTTGGTACTTATACAGGCATTACTGATTTCGGCATGCACCAACATCAACCGTGATCGTGACGTCCTGGAATATTTGCCTATTGAAGAGTGTGTCGATAAGAGAGGGAACAGCTCGGGTTTCAATAAAGATAAGAGCCATGCGCTATTGCGGATCGAATGCGAGCAATTGCAGGCGATCGATGAAAACCATCAAAAGATAGCCAACAAAAGGTTTAGAAAGAACAGAAAAGTTACCTATCCGGATGAACAAGAGTACTTCGACGACGGCACATGGTTTTTGGTTACTGAACGCATTCGGGAAACCCACCATCCGAAATACTTAAGCCCTGAACAAGAAGTAGAGAAAGCAAATCTTCTAAATGAAAAACAGACTCGTCTGGAAGACAAATCAGTTCAAAGGCTTTTTGAGCCAAGGCTGCTGCCAGTGAGTCCGTATTTAATGAACTATAGGGAGCTTGAACTGGCTCATGAAGTAATCAGCGACTTGATACATGAAAATTGGGACAACAAAAAATTGCATCGTTCATTAAGTACTCTAAGCGTTATTGTCATCAAGGAAAGAAGCAAGAAAGAACTGCGAAGTTATTGACCAAACTGTGCCTCAAGAACTGCTGCTGGATGGTCGGGCTTACATCAACTTCCCATCCCGATAATCCGCAAGTGCCTGTCCAATTTCATCGCGTGTGTTCATCACAAAAGGGCCATACTGGACAACCGGCTCATGTAAGGGTTTGGCCGCAAGCCTCAGAAAAGAGGCTCCTTTCCTCCCTGCGTGAATTTCCACGCGATCCCCTTCGGAGAGCACGCCGACGGCATGGGTTGCCAGCAACCGACTTTCTGGTATTGAACCGACTTTGGCCAAGCCCTCGTAAAGATAAAGGAATTCGTTATGCCTTTGAGCAATCGGCTGGACAAAATGACCATCTGCTGTGAGCCGAACATCAAGAAACAAAGGGTCGGTACTCATTCCCTGGATAGAGCCGGATACTACTTGACCTTCAATCTGAGCAGTCCCCGCGACGACTTTTACCCGGCCTCCGTTCTGCAGAGTAAGCAAGGGAATTTCCTCGGGTTGAATATCCTGGTACGCAGGTGGTTTCATTTTTTCCCGAGCGGGCAGATTCACCCAAAGCTGGAACCCGCGCATGCGGCCGCTCTCTTGTTGCGGCATTTCGGAATGAATGATTCCACGGCCAGCGGTCATCCATTGCACCGAACCAGGCTTCAAATCACCGCGATAGCCAAGGTGGTCTTGATGCAACATGGGTGACAGTAAGGATTCCTTCGTAAATAAGTAACATCAAAGAATTAACTCTCCCTGAGTATTCATTAAAGTTTCATACTGAAATCATTCAAGATAAAACCTATTTTTAGGCAATCTCGGGTAGTTTTTTATGTCGGTATGCGGCAAAATTCTCAACCGATTTTGTTGATTTTAGCTTAGTGCTCTTCACTATACATTTGTAACTGTGCACAATTGGCTGAAAAGAAGACGTTCATATTAGACTATATTCAATGACTGATTGGATATGCGTAATACAGTCCATGATTGCTTGATAACTTTAGAGTATTTTGCCAGAGAACAAGTTGACAAAATAGATATTTAGGAAAAGATGCTCACCAAAGCACGTTACGCTACTACATGACATTCCCGCCCTTGATGTGGCTTGTGAACCGCTATGCTGGATGCAGATCAGGCTGTGCGTTTTTGCATCGGACCCATCAATCGCGCGTCACATCATTGGTCGCTTTCTGAAACACACCTGTTGGTGCAAAGATGAAACTTACAATTGGAAATCTAGCGAAACAAGCCGAAGTCACCATTGAAACCATCCGCTATTACCAGCGTATCGGTTTGCTGGATGAGCCCGGCAAACCCTTTAGCGGTTACCGGCATTATCCGGCCAATGCCATAGCCAGAATCCGATTTATCAAACGCGCGCAACAAGCGGGTTTTACCTTAAAAGAAATTGCCCAACTGTTGTCGCTCGATGCCGGTCATTGCGCCGACGTGCGAGAAATTGCCGAACAGAAATGCCTGCAAATCGATGCGCAAATAAAAGATTTAACGGCGCTTCATAATGTATTGGAGGCGCTGGTAAAACGCTGCCAGAGCGATTCTTCTGCAGAACATTGTTCCCTCATCGATGCACTTTCAAATAACTCGGACTCAAAATCCTGAGTATTCAAAAAATAATGTAAATTCTGCTTGACACTGTTCTATGGAACAGGGTTTAAACTTTTCTTCGTGCTTTATTAAACCTGACATTCTCAGCATTCGCTAGGCCTTTGCCGAATGCCGATTATCAGACGCTTTGTTTTTATTTAGGAAAATTCTTATGACTACAGAACATGAAACACCACCCCAAGAAGACTCATCCTGGTTAGGGATCGGCGCCGGCCTGGCCGCCATTGGCGCATCGGTTTGCTGTGTCGGCCCCTTACTGCTTTTATCCTTAGGGATTGGCGGTGCGTGGATGAGCGCCTTGACTTCGATGGAAACGGTCAGGCCTTATTTTATTATTCTCACCCTGATTTTTATTGGTCTGGGGTATCGCAGGCTCTATTTGATACCGGCTAGCTGTAAAGAGGGTGAGGCCTGTGCATTACCAGAAGTTAAACACAAACAGCGAATTATCTTCTGGAGCGGCTCTGCGTCGATCTTGCTGCTGTTGGCCTTTCCCTGGTACGCCCCAATTTTTATGGATTAAGGAGAATGATGATGACTATAAAAACCGTATGTTTAACGTTGAGCTTATTAATCACGCCTTTATTATTTCAAACAGCTCATGCTGAAGCAGCTGTTCCTGTTCAAGTGCAAAAGCAAAACAGCAGCCAATCCGTCACATTGGATATGCAGAACATGACCTGTGCGATGTGTAAAATCACCATTAAAAAAGCCCTACAGAGTGTCGATGGTGTGCAAAAGGTGAGTGTTGATGGGGATACTAAAATGGCAGACGTCACGTTTGATCCGCAAAAAACCAGTATAGAAGCCTTGATTAAAGCGACTACAAATGCCGGTTATCCGGCGACTGTTCACCAGCCAAAGTAATTCAAGGAATCGTTATGTGGACTAAAAAACTGAAAATTGATGGTATGACCTGCCCAAGCTGTGCCGATGCCATCGAGAAAAAATTGAATGAGCTTGAAGGCGTCGAGATTAAAGTTTCGCACCCGGAAGGCATTGGCATCCTGACGGTTACCGGTGAAACCCGTCTTGAATCACTGCTTGAGCACATTGCTCAACAAGGTTATCAGGTTAAAGAAATAGACGGTAAAACTGCCGAGACAGATAAATGTTTCGTTTCGCCACGTTGTTGTTAAATTGAAGACAGTCATGGCTATTGAAACTGTGTTTAAGCTAGAAGGAAATCCTCATGTGGACTAAAAAACTGAAAATTGAGGGCATGACCTGTCCCAGCTGTGCCGAGGGCATCGAGAAAAAACTCAATGCGCTTGAGGGTGTTGCGATTAAAGTTTCTTACCCGGAAGGCATTGGCGCCTTAACGGTTACCGGTGAAACCCGTCTTGAATCACTGCTTGAGCACATTGCGCAAAAAGGTTATCAGGTTAAGGAGATTGACGACAAAAGGGCAAGAACCGATAAAAAAACAGCGGCGGCAACCCATGGCAAGCCGCTCCATGTGGCGATCATCGGCAGTGGTTCGGGCGCTTTCGCTTGCGCCCTGAAAGCAGTGGAAAAAGGCGCCAAAGTAACGATGATTGAACGCAGCCCCATCATTGGCGGCACTTGCGTCAATATCGGCTGCGTGCCTTCCAAAATCATGATCCGCGCGGCGCATATCGCCCATTTACAAAAAAATCACGCGTTTGCCGGCATTAAAAAACAGCAAGCGCTGATAAACCGCAAACAACTGGTTGCCCAGCAGCAAGCCAGAGTCGATGAACTCAGAGCGGCCAAATATGAAAATATTCTGGCAACCCATCCTGAGATCAATTTGATCAAAGGGCAGGCGCGGTTCAAAAACGCCAACACGCTCATTGTCGACCAGGAACATGGCGAATTCACCGAAATCACCGCAGACCGCTTTCTCATCGCCACCGGATCGTCTCCTGGCATACCGCCCATTCCGGGTTTGGCGGGCACGCCTTACTGGACTTCCACCGAAGCATTGGTGGCGGAAAAACTGCCGGAACATTTAATCGTCATTGGTTCAGCGATAGTCGCTCTGGAACTGGCGCAAGCCTTTTTACGGCTAGGGTCGAAAGTAACGTTGCTGGCTCGCCATACGCTCATGTATCGGGAAGATCCCGCCATAGGCTCAGTATTGCAAGCCGTCATGGAAGACGAAGGTATGACTATCCTAACCAATACTCAGCCAGAAGCCGTGAGCTATAAAAAGAGCCTATTCGGTTCAGGAAAATTTACCCTGAAAACTCGGTCAGGCCAAATTCTTATCGGAGACCAATTACTGATTGCCACCGGTAGACCGCCTAATACGGAAAGTCTGGGTCTGGAAAAAACGGGGGTTAAAGTCAACAAGGATGGCACTATCAGCATTGACGATCACATGCGCACCAATGTCGAACATATCTATGCCGCCGGCGATTGCACTGACCAGCCGCAGTTCGTCTATGTCGCGGCAGCGGCCGGAACCCGCGCCGCGATCAATATGACCGGCGGCGATGCCGCCATCGATCTGTCGGCGATGCCGGCGGTGATGTTTACCGAGCCGCAAATGGCCACCGTTGGCTTGACTGAAGCCGAAGCGCACCTGAAGAATATCGAAACCGACAGCCGCCTGCTGCCGCTGGAGAATGTGCCGCGCGCCCTGGCTAACTTTGAAACCAGAGGCTTTGTCAAACTGGTCATGGAAGAAGGCAGCCGCCGTTTGCTTGGCGCGCAAATCCTTGCTCCGGAAGCGGGCGAGATGATCCAGACGGCGGCGTTGGCCATCCATAACCGGATGACGATAGAAGACCTGGCCGGACAATTGTTCCCGTATTTGACGATGGTCGAAGGCCTCAAACTGTGCGCGCAAACCTTTGTCAAGGACGTGAAAGAACTCTCCTGTTGCGCGGGCTAATGATGAATGCCTGTTTTAAGGATGACAAGCTGATCAGGCTCTCAACCCTGGCTAAGCAAACCGGTATCAGCGTTCATTGCATTAGAACCTATATCGATCGCGGCTTGATTCAGGTTAACGACAAAACAGCGGGGGGTATGTTCTTGTTTTACGAGCCGGTGATCGAACGGTTGCGGTTTATTCGAATGGCTCGCGATGTGGGTATTCCGTTAGAGCAAATCGACCGGTTATTGGCTGCCCGTAATAACAAGGACGATGACGCTACGGAAACAAGTCTGGCTGAATTGATTCGATACATTGAAACATGCCGAAATAGATTGAATTGTTTTGAACAAAGCCTGAAGCAACATTTTATGGTCTCGCTTTAAGCAAAATATTGTGGAGCATTAAAATGAATGAAAAATTAAGTCAATATGGCGGTTTGTTCGGCGCCGCGGTTGCCGCGGCCTGCTGTCTTGGCGTCACTGTGGTGCTCAGCGCCGTGGCTGCCGTCGGGCTTGGCTTTCTGATAAACGACGCCTTTTTGTTGCCGATGTTTGTGGGGTTCGCCGGTTTAAATTTATGGACGCTTTATCGTTCCGCGAGGAAACATGCAGCGCTCTCGGAGGAAGCGATGCTCGCGTTCTGGACCGGCGGCATCGGCGCATCGGTCAGCACCCTCGGCTTAGGTCTTACCGTTACGGGGATATTGCCGGTCGCCGTGATGCTGGTCTATATAGGGCTTGCGCTTTTTGTCGTCGCTAATGTCTGGGATTTTATGATCGGACGCAACAGCCCTGCTTGTGCGGATGACGAATGCAAGACGGAAGACCGGTGACAAAACCCGCTGATACACTCGGTGATGCTTCCGGAAGATAATGGTTTTTTTATGAAATAAACGATGAGGCCCCTCATTTGCCAAGTTTGTGGATGCTCATTTTAATTAATTTTATCAGTTATTTTCTAATACATTGATCCTCTTGGAGGAATAAAGTAATGAATATGAAAAAAAAGTCTTATGATGCTTATTTTTACCTTAGTTTTGCCCATGCCGCTCATGGCGGCTCAAGGAGAGCAAAGTGGACGTCTCTTTGTGCATTTAAAACCAGCCTAAAACAGGACGATGCGCAAATCTGTGTCGCTTATAACATGATTTTGGCTGCACTTAATCAAGGCTTGGCTGTGGATGTCGTGGTTGATGCTGATGGCATCAACACATTTAAAATGGGTTGGTTCTCGGATAAGGATTCCATTCAGGACTACAAAATCCCGGAAAATCTGCGAAGGGCCCTCTTTACTCAGTTGGACATGCCTCTCAATCAAATTCCCGAAACTTACGGTGATTATCTTATAACGCTGCACAAGGAAGGTGCGCGGTTTTACGTTAACAAAGGTTTTCTCATTGTCTCGGATATAGCACCTGAACCTGATAAGGACATGGGCGAGATCGCGGATTATGCAAAGAAAATCTTTAAACCCGTTAGCCTTCAGGAAATGCTGGATCTAAGAAGACAAGCCGATTTTGACTATACCTATTGATCAAGCTCGATATCCTAAAGCATCACTCATCAGAGATTCAAACGATGGAAACCCCCATTTGCCCGGCTTGTGGATGTTCATTAGTCAGATTAGGCATCCCCAAGAAAAAAGCCGTTCAACATAACCATGCAGGGAAGCAATATTGGTTTTGTTGTAAGGGTTGTCTGGAGTTATTCATAACCGACCCTGATTCATGTCTGGCCGAAACATCCGGTTTGACAGTGTGTCCGGTTTGTTTAGCTGAAAAACCGGTTAATACTACCGTGACAATGGATTTTAACGGCAAACCGGTTGAGTTTTGTCGCTGTCCTCATTGCCTGGAGGTATTTCATAAAGATTCGCACTATTTCATTGCGCGTTTAGCGTGGCAAACAAATTATGCCGGTGTTTTTGGTGAAAATATGGGCTGTTGCAGTAAATGAATTGAAACAAAGAAAGGCGGATTATGGACAATGCATCGGATTTAACCTGTACGAGTTGCGGACGCCGGATCGGTAGGCAACTGCATAGCGCCAGCGGCGGCCGTTGCTGCTGCGAGAATTGTTTTCTGGACGGACGCAAGGCGGCTTCTTGGCCGGACGATGTGTATTCGGCATTCGCCGAGGCTTTGGTAGAGGCGCTCGATCTTCGCGAACATGAAACCGGCCTGCATTCCAAACGGGTGGCCTGTCATACTCTGGTGCTGGCGCGGCGTTTTATTTCCGATCCCATGCGGTTGCGGCAATGCTATTGGGGCGCGCTTTTGCACGACATCGGTAAAATCGGCATCGCAGATGCCATTTTGCTGAAAGAAGGCTCGCTCGACGAAAACGAATGGGCGGAAATGCGCACCCACCCTGAAAAAGGACACGCCATCGTAGTCCGTTTGCCGTTCATGCAGGAAGCCGCGGAGATTATTCTCAACCACGAGGAACGTTATGACGGCAGCGGTTATCCCGGCGGTTTGAGCGGGGAAATGATTCCCCTCGGTGCCCGCTTGTTCGCCGTCATCGACACTTTGGACGCCATAACTTCCAATCGTCCTTACCGAAAAGGGAGCGATTACGATACAGCGAAGCGGGAAATTCTCAAGCGGTCGGGAACTCAGTTCGACCCTTCGGCGGTGGAGGCTTTTATTGCCGAAGAAGCGGTGTTGCGGGAAATGGTGGCGCTCAAATGCGAGTTACCCACAGGATTGATTTTGTCTAGTTTGGAGAATTAACCATGAGCTGGCCGGGAAGGCCTGCCTGTGCGGATGACGAATGCAAGATAGAAGACCGGTAACAAAAAGCCGTTGATGCACTATGAAATACGTTCTTGTATTTCACCCTTCGGGCCAGCCGTTGGCTGTTCAAATTCTCTCCAAGCGAATTTGTCGGCGATCCTTCCGGAAAATAATGGTTTTTAACAATTGAAAGGCGGACCAATGAAAACATGTTTAAATAAAATAGGCCACTTATCCGAGTGCGATAGCGAATCTTGTGCAACTTCTTTAGCACAACAAGATTTCGATCGCTCCCTTTCACCGGGAAGGCGATTAACCGGTTGGTGTTTTGCATCTTTAGCATTACTCGCCTGTCCCTGCCATATTGCTTTTTGGATCATGCTGTTTTCCGGGACAGCATTGGGTAGTTTCCTTTCAGCAGATACGGTAACCGCCGTCATGGTTTTTTCGGCGCTATTCCTGATTTCGTTAACTGCGGCGCTGTTGGCGTTTAATAAAATCAAACTTTAGAGGCGCGTGCTTCGCCTCTCTACTGCTTTATCTTTACATGGTTTTAAGCCCAAGTGACCCGAAAGTTTGCCAATATTCCAACCAATATGGTAATGGGGTTCCTCGGCGCCGGTAAAACCACGGCCATTCTTAATCTGCTTAAACAAAAACCGGCTGACGAAAAATGGGCAGTCTTAGTTAATGAGTTTGGACAAGTCGGCATTGACGGCGCCATATTCGCGGCTTCGGGCTCGATAGTCAGGGAAGTAGCCGGGGGCTGTCTGTGTTGTGCGGTGGGACTGCCTTTTCAGGTTGCCGTTAATCGCTTGTTAACGGAAGTCAAACCGGACCGTTTGCTCATTGAACCAACAGGCTTAGGCCACCCCAAGCGGGTGCTTGACATGCTCACCGGAGGATACTTTCGGACCATGCTGGACGTGCGCGCCAATATTTGCCTGGTTGACCCGAGAAAATTAAGCGATAGCCGCTACACGTCGCACGAAAACTTTATCGATCAAATCGCCTTATCCGATGTGCTGGCCGCCAATAAAATGGATTTAGCCGACCAAGCAGCGACAGAGTTGTTCGAGCGTTGGGCCGATGACAGCCGTCCCCGTAAAGCGGTTGTCGCTCAAACGGTTCAAGGGCAACTGGATGTTGCCTGGCTGGATATAACAAGAAACCCGGAAAGGCAGGCCTCTTTTCCTGATGCCCATCAAGCTGGATCGATCCAAATTGATACGGATTATAGGCGAATGAATTCGCCTCTACAAAATGCAGCAGACGGTTACCGGAGTTATGGCACTGTATTTCCGGAACACAGTTGCTTCGATTATGTACGCATAACACGGTTTTTAAATCAACTGGATGCAGAAAGGATAAAAGCCGTTTTCGCGACCAACAAAGGCTGGTTTATTTTTAATGCAGTTGATGGGGTAATGACTATTGTTCCGTGCAAACCTTCAGCAAACAGCCGGATTGAAATAATCGCTAACCAAAATAACTGGCAGGATAATCTACTAGCATTAAACCGCTGCACTGTAAACAGTTGTTCGGATTCGAATTAAGCATCCTCTTTCCAGGGCTGCAAAGCCCGCCCCGCCTTAACTCATTACGGATTTTTAAAAAAGTCTGCAAACCACGTTTTATATGCCTTATTGAAATTTTAATTATCTGCATAAGCGTTTGGCAAAGAGTTCATCAATATTTGCTTAAGCATTTAATCTCTTTTTAACTTTTTGCTTGACTCTGGTCTTGGGTACGGCATTTATTATCACAATCGTGCTTAATTTTTTCATAATGGGCTGCCGGTTAGTTTGTTCTCCAACAAGAAGAGCTAATCACCCCCCCTCCTTTCTTCAATAGCAAGCACATTTATAGCTTTATTTTTTGGTATTAATCAGGAGATTCATCATGAACAAAATCATTATCACTTCATTTCCATTATTTTTTGCTGTTTTATTTTCCAGTCCCGTTATGAGTGAGGATGCAACATTTCGTCGATCAAATTTCAGCAATGAATTCAATATTAAAACGCCTGAAGGTATTAACGCCAGAGGATCAGCAGCAGTCATATCGACCCAATTAAAACACAAGGTAAAAATTAACGTTAATGGCTTAAAACCGGGTGAAACTTACGTAATCCTCAATCATTGGTTTGAACCGATCCCTGATCGTGGCGTTCCTGATTCACAAGGTGCTGTGGTTGACCCGTCATGTAACGGCCATTTTCAATTTCTGGGCACGCCCGTCACCGCAGATAAACAAGGAGAAATCAAGGTTAACGTAAAAGCCGGTCAACTGGCTCCGCATATCTGGGTAGCAAATCTTGCAAAATTCCAGGAAGTTACCAACGGCGGCACACAAGCTCCAGCTAACGCAGATGCATTCGCAACAGGAGGGCTTCTCATCCCTTACGCCGATATTGTCTCTCGTGAAGCTGATTTTATTGATACTGCTCCATTAACGGACTGTGGCTCGTAATCAGTTGGTGGTGGATCGCAGTAAATTGAATTGGCTTATTATTCTATAAGTAGGTATTAACTATGACTAATACATCAAGAAGAAATATGCTTAAGCTAATTCTACTTTGTCAGATTAACTGGTCTATCAGGCTGTTGATTTTCTCGCCTACGAAAGCCGCATAAAACCGTTGACCGAGAAGCACAGAAATATACTAAGGCATTGTTATATATGTTAAAATAGTTCTATTACAAGATACTATAACGGATAATTCCTGACCATGCGCGGCGCCGACATTACTCAAGAAGAACTGTTCAGCTATCGAACGCTGGAAGCGCGGATACCCAAGCACCATCCCTTACGCAAACTGCGGAAAGTGGTCGACCTTTTACTCGCCACGCTGAGTGACGAGTTCGATGCCCTCTACGCACGCCGCGGTCGGGATTCCATTCCACCGGAACGCCTGCTCCGCGCCAGTCTGTTGCAAGTTCTGTTTTCGATCCGCTCGGAGCGGCAACTGGTGGAACACATCGACTTCAACTTGCTGTACCGCTGGTTTGTCGGGTTGACGCTGGACGACGCCGTGTGGGATCACTCGACGTTCAGTGCCAACCGCGACCGCCTGTTGAACGAGCGCATCAGCCGTTTGTTTTTCGAGCGCGTGCTGGCCTTGGCGGAGTGGCAGAAACTGGTTTCCGATGAACATTTCTCGGTTGACGGCACCCTGATTCAAGCTTGGGCCTCGCAGAAAAGCTTCGTCAAAAAGGACGGCTCCAGCCCGCCGCCGGAAGACGGCAGTCGTAACCCCACGGTCAATTTCAAGGGCGAGAAACGCAGCAACGATACCCACGCCTCAAGCACCGATCCGGACGCCCGGTTATACAAAAAGAGCGAGGGCGACAAGGCGCAACTGTGTTTGATGGGCCATGCCCTGATGGAGAACCGCCATGGCTTGGTGGTGGACGTTGAAGTCACGCACGCCACCGGCACCGCGGAACGGGAAGCGGCCAAAGTCATGGTAAAGCGCACGGTCAACAAGCCAGGCGCCACGTTGGGAGCGGACAAAAATTACGATACCCAAGACTTCGTGGCCGCGATGCGCCAGCATAAGGTCACGCCGCATGTCGCGAGCAAAGAAAAAGGCTCGGCGATCGACCGCCGCACCACCCGGCACAACGGTTACCGCACAAGCCTCAAGGTTCGCAAACGGATCGAAGAAGTCTTCGGCTGGGCGAAGACTGTCGGTCCGCTACGCCAAACCAAATTCCGCGGCTTGAAGAAGGTGGCGGCACAAACGATCTTTACCTTGGCCGCTTATAACTTGACACGGATGGGCTGCATTTTCGGCTGGCGATGCAGTACCGCCTAGGCCCAGGTATGCCTGCAATCCGCCGAAAGGCGGAATTTAGCCTCGAAAGAGGTCATAAATACCGGCTAAAACCGGAAATTCAGGACTGATCTGGATTTCAGCGCTAAAAATTAGTCAAAAAATGGGTTCACAGCCGAAGGCATAAGGGTAAATTTCAACAACCTGCTATACAGAATGCAGTGCTTTGTGTATAATAAGCCATTGTTTTATATAGTTTTATTACGATAATGACGTGAAAATTCCAGAACTTCACTTATTCGTGCCCTTCAAGGGCTTCCAGAAGCGCTTAATACCACTTTGTTAATTTTCCGCTTGACTCTGGTCTAGGGTACGGCATTTATGATCTCAACCGAGCTTTGAATTTTTTCATAGTGACCCGTCGATTGTTTTTCCTGAAAAGGAAAAACAATCGACCCTTTTTATTCGGCAACAAATACGTTTATATCTCACTGTAGATTCTGACTGAGCGATGCATTTAGCCATTCATATTGATTAATTCAACAAAGGTTAAATTTTAATCAGCGACTGTTTGTTGTTCATAGCCTATTTTAGGGTGAATAAAATGACAGATTTTATGTTTTTTGTTTTTACTAAAATTTTACGCATTGACCTGAAAGACCCGCACGACATACCTTGGGGTACGCAATTATTCTTCTACCCGGTTATTGGTTTTCTTATTGCCGCTGTCGTACTTAAGTTCATGGGCTTTCGTTTTAATCTTTTTGAAGAAGATTTTGGGCTTTTGGATGAAGGAGAAAAAGAAGAAAAAAGAAAACAACTGGAATCTATTTCCGATGAAAAGGATGACACAGATGATAAATGAATGGCTAAATATTGCCTTGCAAAAAAATATTCTAACGCGTGCGATCAAAGTTGCGTTGGTGGTTGGTTCAATTCTAATGTTGATCAATCAGGGCGATGTAATACTGAGCAATGGATTACAGATAAAGGAGTTTATCAAAATTACTCTGACCTATTTAGTACCCTATTGCGTTTCAACCTATTCAAGCACTGAAGCGGTTTGCGCTGCTGAAAACAAGCCCAGTATTAATAAATTAATGTGGGAATTTATTAAAAAGAAAGGGCTTGAATTGGCTCAATATTCGTTAACTCTTTTTAAGAGACATATAGGCAAGATGCCTTTTAGTTTTTTGAAAGGAAAAACACCATGATGCAATTTAAATCCACGCTCATAGAGCGCTGGCAGTATTGCCGGGATTGGGCTTCCTTGTACGGCGGAACTCCGTTCGCGTTTATGGTGGCGGGTCTTGGCAGCGTGGGCGCCAGCAACTTGAAGACGCTGGATACCCTGCGCCCGTTGCTCATCGCCATCGCCGCCAATTGTCTTGTATTCGCCTATCGCAAGCTGAGCGATGCTTCCACCCAGGTCTGCCAGATATGTTCGATTTGTACTGAGGTACGAAGCCTATGTGCCTATAAGAATCTCTTCTGGATCATTGCGGCCCTCGCCCTGGCGTCAATCGATTTTTCGTACTTTTTCTATCTGCTTTTGGGTGCCGCCGCGGGATTCCTTTCCGGGCTGTTCGGCATCGGCGGCGGCATCATCATCGTCCCTTTCCTGGTCTGGCTTTTTTCGGCGCAAGGGTTTGCGTCGGACTTAGTTCTGTTGATGGCTGTGGCGACTTCTTTGTCTACGATCATCTTCACTGCGGCCGCCTCTCTTAAGGCCCATCACCGCCTTGGTGCAGTCGATTGGCCGGTTGTGAAGCAACTGGTGCCCGGTATTCTGGTCGGCTCTCTAATGGGTTCGGTTGTCGCCGACAGCCTGCCAACCGATCTGTTCAAAACATTGTTCGCCTTTTTTCCGCTATGGGTAGCCTTTCAGATGCTAAAGTCCTACTCGCCAGAGCTTGATCCTGACCAGCCGACAAGCGAGCGAAACCTGGCCGGAGCCGGCGGCATCATTGGTGCGCTGTGTACCCTTATATCTTGATTCTGGGCTTTCAAAAGTTCAGAATCCCCGATTGATCATCGGGAGGATAGCGGGGAAGTCGTGCCCACCCTGAGGCTTCAAAGCCTGTCTCGTAGATTGAGCTCCTCGCTATCCACACTTGCTATTGTAGTTCGAACGGTATTCTTAGGCTCAAAGCCTGTATTCATAAGGTTGAACATAGCGGTGGTTCCGATCTCATCTTTCCCATTGACTCTTATTGCGAAGCATAACATCAGAATTAATATGTCATTTTTAATTACCATCGGCGTTGATATTGCAAAGTTTAAATTTGATGTCGCTTGCTTGGTTGCTGGCAAATACAAACATAAAACATTTACTAACGATGAACCCGGCCATGTTGCCTTTACAGCCTGGTTTCTTGCCCTGTGTGGTGATGTTAACCCGCTAATTTGCATGGAAGCCACAGGCGCTTACAGCTTCCCGTTGGCTGATTTTTTAGTCCGTCAGGGCCATCCGGTCAGTTTAGTCAACCCCGCTAAAATCCACGCGTTTGCCAAAAGTGAATTGAGCCGGGCCAAGACCGACAAAGCCGATGCCAAACTCATTGCCCGTTACGCATTAACCATGAATCCACCTTTATGGACACAGCCCCCAGCCAATATCCGTGAATTACAAGCATTGGTTCGTCGTGTTGAGCATCTTTTGGAAATGATTCGAATGGAACGCAACCGTCAAGATACTGCCAACGCTAAGATTACTGATTCTATTAACACGGTTTTGGGAATACTCGAAGCAGAACTTCAAGCCACACGCAAAGCGATTCATGACCACATAAATAACCATCCAGACCTCAAACAACGTGGCGATTTACTGGCTACAATTCCAGGTATTGGTGATGCCTCTATTGCGCATTTGTTAATTGCGTTGAGTCAACATCACGCCTTTATCCATGCCAAACAAGTGGTTGCCTTTGCAGGACTTGCCCCTGCACTACGCCAGTCTGGGCAATGGTCTGGCAATACCCATATTGCCAAAAATGGCGATGCGCTTCTCCGCAAAGCACTGTACATGCCAGCGCTTTGCGCGTTACGTTTTAATCCTCTAATTCGCACCTTCAGTGAGCGTCTTAAAGCTAATGGTAAAAATGGTAAAGCCATTGCCTGTGCCGCTATGCGTAAGCTGATTCATATTGCTTTTGGAGTGCTTAAATCAGGTAAGCCTTTTGACCCAAATTATGCCGCTTAATTATTGCTTGCTTTTGGATCAGCAAGACGGTATCTACTGGGCGCCGGCGTCGGGCTCATCACCGTCCCGTTTCTGGTCAAGCGCCGGTTTAACATGCGCCAAGCCGTGGCCATTTCCAGCGCTTGTGGTTTGCCCATCGCCATTGTCGGTTCTCTTGGCTACATCATCCTGGGTTGGGGCAACGCCGGTCTTCCCAGTTGGAGCATGGGCTATATCCATACACCGGCATTTCTCTGCATCGTAACCAGCAGCCGGATATTCGCTCCAATGGGGGGCGCAACTCGCGCATAAGTTGCCGACCGAGAAACTGAAACGGATATTTGCGCTGTTTTTGTTCGCGGTCGGGATACGGCTGCTTTGGCAGGCGGTCGTTTAATTCTCTTGCATTTATGAGAAAGAACCAACAAACCCTTCGTTATTCTGCCCCTGCGGTTACGCTGGGCAACAATTCATCGGCGAAAAACTTTGCGTATTTCACGCCTTGGCTTTTTGTATTCACCCTCATCTGGCTTGCTGGTTACGCGACTATATTTCCAGACCCAATCGGGCTTGCCGCTCTCAATTGGCCGCTGATCATCGTCGGTGTGTTCGGCGCATTCATCGGTAACGCTACCGCGATTGGGGGCGGCATTGTTTTTATCCCCGTGCTGATGTTCGCTTACCAAGTGGATCCCGTCAGTGCCTTGAAACTCACGTTCGTCACGCAAGCCGTCGGCATGAGCAGCGGCGCATCCGGTTGGCTGCGGCGCGGCGAAGTGCCGTTATCGCTTTTGCAATGGACCGTGCCCGCGCTTATTATCGGGACGATGATGTCCACATTCTTGATCCACCCGCAGCCGCTGTTGGTTAAAGGGCTGTTTGGTCCCATTGCGTTCATAGCGGGCTTGCTAACGCTCATCACGCTTGATCGAAAAGGCGGGCGAACGGAACTTCCAGCAAAAGCCCGTATCCCAATCGTTTTGGTTTCTTTTATCGGCGGCATGATTACCGGCTGGGTTGCGATTGGCGAGGGTGAAATCATCGCTGCCTTTTGTATGCTCGCCTACGGCCTTAACGCTAACCGGGCAATCGGTCTGGGCGTGGTATTGTTGTCGTTAAACTCGCTTTTGCTGGCCTTCGTCCATGCCTTGTATTTTGGCGGCGTACCCTGGGATATGGCGGCATTCACCATGCTCGGTGTACTCTGGGGCGGGCGGCTGGGGCCATTTCTCGCGCAATGGATTTCTCCGCGTGCTACGAAAAAGGGTTTCGCCTTTATCGCGCTGCTTGATGGCTTGATGATTACCCTACAGGCGAGCTATATGATGTATTTTCGCTAAAGAATTTAAACACTCCTTGACTTATGCGGTACAAAAAATCGAATCGCTGTTGGGCGTGAAAGCGTTCGAGATTCAGGGGCGCAAAGCCATTCTTACGCCGACCGGCCAAATGCTTTACCGACGCGCATTGGCATTAGTCGATGAGGCAAGCGATCTGGAGCAAGCGGCGCATACGCTATCGACAGGTTGGGAGGCGGAGATTCGCATTGCGGCAGAAATCCTTTTTCCTTCACGGTTACTGCTGGTCTGCCTGGATCGCTTCGGCCATGAAAGTCCGCGAACACGGGTTGAGTTGATTGAATCGGTGTTGGGCGGGACAGCCGACGCGCTGCTCAAAGGGGAAGTCGACTTGGTTATTTCCCCTCAACAGCCGCCAGGTTTTCTAGGCGAACTCTTAATGCGAGTTCGATTGGTCGCGGTCGTGCATGCCGATCATCTTTTGCATTGTTATGGCCGCGCGTTAAGCAATCGGAACCTGTGTGCCTATCGGCATCTGGTGATACGGGATTCGGGCACTAAGCGCGACCGGCGCGCAGTGTCTGTCGAAGTCGACCAGCGCTGGACGGTAAGCCAAGATGCCACTTCGATCCAAGCCGTCTCCATGGGTTTCGGTTTTGCTTGGCTTCCAGAAGAGCATATCCGTGAGGAGTTAAAGACAGGATTGCTCAAGCCTCTACCTTTGCGTGAAGGCGGAACACTTGAAGTTCCGTTATACATGATTTTGCCACTCCAGACTTTGTTGGTATTGGAGTGAACCATATCGCCGAGATAATCAGGGAGTCGGTGGAGACTTGCAACGCAGAAATGGATGGACCGTCCCGAATGAATGACGACCTTGGCTACTAGTCAGAGACGTGGCAAAAGTTTTTTTTTGAAGTTATAAAGGCGGTTTTGGCCATAAACGCCCCAGAATTCACCGTTCTTTGATGCATGTGGATGCTATGTCAATCACAGAAAACACGTCATCATTTGAGCCTGTCCCAAAATGAGACATCTAAACAGGCAACCAAAAGAGTCATTTTTGAGCACTCTTTTACGCCGACAGATATTTTTCGCAAAAGATAGCATGGTTGTTCCGATAATCAGGAATGTCAAAAAATCATGCTATTCAATTCGCCAGAATTCATCTATTTCTTCCTTCCATTTTCCTTAGCAGCCTGGTGGATGCTCCAAAAACTGGAGCGTGAAAATGACGCGCAATTACTGGTCATCATCTGTTCCGTGTATTTCTATGGATGGTGGGATACGCGATACGTGCCGTTGCTAATTGGTAATGCTATTGGGAATTTCTTCTTGGGATGGCAGATCTCCAAAACAAAATCCAAGCTTTTGCTGGCTGTCGGATTACTCTACAACATTGGTTTGCTGGGATACTTCAAGTACGCAGATTTCTTCATTGGCAACTGGAATGACTTGACCGGATCAGGCGTTGAAGCCTTGAAATTGGTCCTGCCGCTAGGCATTTCATTTTTCACATTTCAGGTTATCGCTTACTTAGTCGACTGTTACAAAGGCTATGTAGAAGACTTCAACCTGAGACGGTTTTCCTTCTCGATCTCTTTTTACCCTCACCTTATCGCGGGGCCAATACTTCATTACTCGGATGTCATGCCGCAACTCAAAGAGCGGATTGCATTTGATGCGCGTCAGTTTTCCCAAGGCTTGTTTTTGTTTGTAATCGGGCTGTTCAAAAAAAGTGTCATTGCCGACAGAATTGCCGAAAAAGTAGACCCGCTATTTGCCGCCGACACGACATTACAGTTCTTTGAGTCCTGGACGGCTTCTCTGGGATATGGATTGCAAATTTACTTTGATTTCTCCGGATATTCCGATATGGCCATAGGGATAGGCCTGATGTTTGGAATCACTCTGCCTCAAAACTTCAACTCCCCTTACCAGGCAGTCAGTATTGCCGACTTTTGGAAACGTTGGCACATAACCCTATCGAGATTTCTATGTGACTTCGTGTATATCCCGCTTGGAGGCAATCGAAATGGCTTCGTTAAAGGCGTTATGGCTGCTGGGTTGACAATGATCACTGGTGGCTTTTGGCATGGCGCCGCATGGACGTTTGTTTTGTGGGGGCTATTGCATGGTTTGTTCATTGGCATGCACAGAATTTGGGAGCGAACACGATATGCGCTTCCGGAAACTGCGGCAATCGGCTTAACGTTTCTGTCGGTGACAGCGGCTTGGGTTGTGTTTCGAGCCGAATCGGTTGGCCATGCTATTTCAATCTGGAAAGGGATGGTTGGCATCAACGGTGTTGCAATCCCAAGCATGCTATCTGGCCTTTGTAATAGCTGCGCACAAACAAGTCTAATTTCGGGCATGGAGTTCATTCAAATCGGAATTCTGCTATTCGTGTGCATGAATTATGTGAACGCACAAAAAGATGTTCAATCACTACAGCCCTCGTTAAAAACAGTGGGTTATTTATCAGCTCTATTTTTCACCAGCATTTGGATGTCAGGTTCACATGAAAGCTTTATCTATTGGCAGTTTTGATTCATTTTGGAAAGCCAGCTTGTTTTGTACCGGAGCTGTTGCATGGGCGTTACCCACCTGGAATGTAGTGGTAAACCCGTACCAGATATTCAATGACAAGCACTCGATTGGGGCTCGATACACATCGTCGACAACAAACGAACGTTACTTAAAGGTCGCGCATCTTGTAAGGGAAGCGAGGGAAAGATCACCCCTGGCAGCTGAAAATATTGTTTCGGTAATTAACGAATCGCTAGACGATCGCCAAAAACCAAAACGGGAATTACCGAACGCATTCATTGTGGGATCGTCAATCATGGGCATGATTGAACCGTCTTTAATGGAAACACGTTTGCCTGGGACACACTTTTACAATCTCGCGTTTCTGGCCGCAAAACCCGATGAAATCTTGGCTACGCTGAAAGGTTTGAAGCGCGAAGGTGTACTAATAAACAACATTGTCTATGGTTTGGAGCCAATTGCCTTTACGGACATCAAGTCGTATGGTCCGGCTTACCAACTACACCCGCTAGCCGATGAAAGCAGTAAACAGAAGGTGTTGTTTGATTATTTATTCGCATCGAGTCTGTCAGACGGATTTAGCCGGCTTGTCACTGTCTTACGCGGTGAGCCATCGGTAAGGTATGACATAGAGGGAACAGGACGATATTACCTCGACCGTTACGACCGCGAAATCAAAAAAGATCACGAAGCTTTCATTCGCAAACAATTTCCAATCGATGCCAAACCGTTAAATGCACCGCCCTGGATCGAAAACCGCTTTAGCGAATTAAAGGGGCTGGTTCAATGGCTTAAGCAAGAAAAAGTGAATGCGAGGTTTTATCTGAACCCACTTCATCCCTATGTTGCAAACGCATACGGAGATGATCGTCTAAATGAATTCAAGCAAAGGATGACCGAATTAACTGGTCAAGCAAACCTCAATGATTGCACTCGATTGCTGATTAATGAGGACGTAAATCGACGATTTTACGACTATAAGCATTTTAGAGACGTTGAGGCAGGTAAGGTGCTTGATTGCGGGTTAGGCATTATCGGGTCAAGCTAAAGAGACTGAAAAATCGCGCCTTTCACCCCGATGTAAGCACAAACGCGTTTTTAGAATAGCAACATCATTACTTGATGTTGACCAAATGAAGATAGAGCTCGGACAAGATGATTATCTCTTGTCAAAAAATCAAGCGTCCCCGGTGTTTTGCGATTTCGATTGCCTAGTGAATGCCCATATGCTGGTTATGGGAAAAACAGGCATGGGGAAAACAACTTTTTTGCGACATGTGATTCAACAAATGCATCGTTTTTCACCGGCGCCACGGATTCATATCATGGACGTGCATGGTGATATTAATCTGAGCAGAACATCGTCCGTCAGGTTCTCGGAATCCACCGAATACGGGCTAAATCCATTTGTAGTAAGTCAGGACCGCCATTTCGGTGGCGTGAGAAAGCGTGTGCAAGACTTTATTGCAACGATCAACGGATGCCGTCCGATCGGTTCACGGCAAGAGGCAGTGATGAGGCATTTGATTACCGATCTCTATGCCGCGAATGGATTCTTTGCCGACAATTACAAATCCTGGGTTTTGCATGATGGAATTGATCGTAAGTACCCAAAACGGTACCCGACCATGGATGACGCCTGCCGTTACGCATTTGTAAAACTCAAACAGCTCATTATTGGAAGTGACACACAAGCTGGACGAGCCCTGGAAGAACTAAACAAAATCACAACGAAGCTCTACAAAATAAACAAGCAGCTTTCAGCGCCTAGCGCAAAGCCTGATGGCGATTTGCTAGAGAAAGCGATGGATCTGCGTCAAAAAGCGATCAAGTCATATAAAGATTACATAGAGAACCTGGTAACCGGCAAGGAACTGGAAGACTTCATCAAATATGAATCAAAGGAAGTTTTGAAATCGGTTGTTGAGCGATTCGACAACCTCAAAGCAAGCGGGATATTCAAAAATCAACAACCACCATTTGATTCATCAAATCCAGTTTGGCATTACGACATTACAGCGTTGCGAGAGGATGAAAAGCGCATGTTTGTTGAATTCAAACTTCAAGAAATTTTTTCATCCGCACTCGAAAGAGGCCCGGTTCGAAAAGAGGAAGAAGGTCTATTGAGGGACATCATGATTATTGATGAGGCTCATCTGTTCTTTAGAGACGATGAAAATAACATCCTGAACACCATTGCTAAAGAAGGTCGGAAGTTTGGCCTTGGTCTCATCTGCGCAAGTCAATCACCTACACACTTTTCTGAAGACTTTTTTTCAAACGTTGCCACAAAGATCATCTTGGGCGTCGATCAAATGTATTGGGACAACTTAGTAAGAAAAATGAAGGTGGAATCAAAATACATGCAATACATCAAGCCATTTCAAGTCATCGGAGCACAGATGAGTAATAAGGGCGAGACACGATCGCGTTTTACGATGGTCAGAGTTCCAAATTCCCGCGTTCAAAACCAAACCCATTGAATGCTGCGTAATTAAGTTAGAACCAAGAACTTTCAGGAGAACCAGAAATGCCAAAAAACAAACTGATGAATTTAAGGATGAATTCGTTTGCAAGTTTCGACGATGCGATGGACATGTGCGAATTGTTGTCACGGGAAACGGGCGACGAATACACCGTAATGCCTGATAACCATTTGGGCTTTACGGCAAATCGGATTCAATCAAGCATCAAAAAATCAAATAAAAAAGGAGAAATAGAAAGTGAGTTCAATGCGCGCGAGCTTCGTCAAGCTTGGCGGGGATTCATAACGAATTATTTTGAAATTTTTTTAGGACTGTTGCTAATTATGAACCCATACAGAGTTATGGGTTGGGTGTTTTATTGCTTGAGCATCGAAACGCTACCAGAATGGCTTAATTTAAAAGGCGTTGGCGATTTACTTGGATTGGGCGGTGTATTGTTGATCCTTTATGGACTGAGGTTTATTTACAGTTATTTTGCCGAAAAACTTTACATTGATGAGGATGGCATCATCCTCAAAAAAGGGATTCTTGCTCAGTCCCAAGTACAAATACGATTTAGCGATATAAAAACAATCGGTGTTCAACAAGGCATATTAGACAGATTGATGGGAATTGGCACAGTTCATTTGGATTCTGCCGGCACGAACGGAACAGTAGACATAGAGTTCAAAAACACCATCGACCCTATAAGGATGCGTCGAAATATTCAGATTCTCATCGATAATCACATCAAGTTTCATGGATAAATAATGATCAAAAAAATTGCTGCGATTTTTACGAAAAAAAAGCTTCCACGTAGCAAGTTAAATCTTGAGAAATCGGATGTTGTAAATACCAAGTCAATTAGCCTGGATATCTTTGAGGAATATTCTCAGAGATTACCGGGATTTCCAACTGGTATACCGGTAATTCCAACTGATTTGCTGGTCGAAAAAAATAAGGACATGATCAAGCAAATCATTTTGGCAAGAGGATTGGCTGGAGCACATAACAAGGATGAAGTAGAAAAAAAGATCATGTCCCCAGTAAGGCATCTTGCTGAAATGACGCACTTGCTGCCTGCTTCCGAGAAAAATCATTTCAAGTTGTTGGGAGGATTATTTTCTTTCTGCCTGGAAGTCTCTCTGTTTTCAATCAGGTACGCAGAACGAAGAATATTGACACGAGCAACGCCTGAAATAAGAAAAGACGAAGAATCTCTTTGGACTCACGCTGCATTCCTGACAGGCTTATTTAGCGAGGCAATAACAGCCATATCCAAAATATCGGTGTATGCCGAGGATAAGGGTATTGAATGGCGACCAGGTGCTGAATCACTTTATGAATGGCTTCAAAGAAATGAATTGAAACGCTATCACATCCGATGGAGCGATAAGGAAGATCGGTCAACGGTTTATATCATGGCAGGAAAATCCATTCAGAAGGAACAAACGGATATTTTTGCTACCGGTGAAAAGGCGATTTACAAAACGCTTTATGCAGCAATGCAAGACCAAAAAGACCATAGCAATCCCCTGGCTAACATCGTTGACACGGTGAAGTACAAAATCATGGAACGAGATGAATGGAGCTATGCGGATCGTTATGGCAAACCATTGGCGGGCATGCATCTGGAACCCTGGTTGATCGATGCCATGCGGCATTTGGTTCAGAAAAAACGTTGGGTGCCCAATGATGAGAATGGCCGTATTTGGCACGGTCAGGACGGGGTGTTTCTGGCGTGGCCATTGGCAGCAAACGATATGCAAGTTCAATTAAAGTCCGCGGAATGCCCATTTATTCCGAGTACGCAAGAGATATTGGCCGATATCCTCCTGGATGCCGGAATCATTGAGAAAAGTAGACTTGGCGGATACCTGTTTGATATTGAAGTTCCTGCAGCTGAGAGCAAAGAGAAGAAGCATCTAGAAGCGCTTAAATTAGCCCGGTATGAAATTCTGTTTGTAAAAACTCAACATAAACCGATCGATGGAAACCTTCGGATCAAAGTTGATGACAACGAAAATTCGGCAGACCGAATCGAATTACAAGACCAATCAAATATTGATAGTGAAGCTCATGAACATACATCGAAGAATCAATTCGACAAAACTCATTCGGAAAAAATCGAGCATACGCATGAGAGAAAAACAGATCCCAACCAAGAAGGGATCGATGAAAATGACGAGCTCCAAAATACCGATATCAATGCAGATGGTGGTGTGCAGACTGTCTTGCCAACTCATGACGAGTTAATCGATACGAGCATTTTGTTTCAAAAATCTGAAATAACTCAAACAAAAAACAAAACCAAGAGGAATTCAAATAATAAAAGAAATAATGAATTTAGTTCTGATAATAAAAGCCATACCGATACCTTGGCAATAAACAATTATGACGATGATTATGCGGCCGACTATCTACCCGCAAAAGAAAACGAATATGGTGAACTTGCTTTTGAGCGTGACGAGAAGGCGAAACTACCGGAAAAGAATCAAGTAACGATTCAGGATGCCAATAAGGAAATCCATACGGACAACAATGGTACTGAAGATCCCTTAGGTTTTTTAATTGGATCATCAAAAAATGAGCCTAAAAAAATCAAGTCAAATCTGAAAGAACAGGAAGCTGGAAAATCAAATGTGCCCGAGTTAGATAGCTTGTTGGGTAAAAAGACAAAAGAAAAAGAGAACGCAAAAAGCGATGATGGATCAGGGAGAGCCGGTTTAATTTTAAACAGACTGAAAAAACTACCCATTGAATATCTTGAGTCACAGCCAGGCGGGTTAACAAAAATTAGATCAATAGGATTGAAAGATACAAAAATGGACCTGAAAGACTGCATATCTGTACTGAAAGCATCTGGTTTACTTGAAATGATCGATGGTTATGAAACAGGCCTTGATAGTTCTGGAAAACCTCAATCGCGTTATTTCCTGGTAAGGGCGGACTTGCTGAATGGCAAATAACTACGATCCCTATATACGCAAACCCTACGAATTGTATATCGCCACTGCTTGGTTTGTGGCTACCGCAACGTCATTTGCCGGATACATCGTATTGCCTGGTGGAAACTCTATGATGCTTCCTTGGTTGTGTTTTGGGTTCATGGCTCTCCAGTCTGCTATCAAGGGTCTTGATTTAGTTGGACGTGGAAAGGTTGGCGAAATGCTGACGTTTATGGATGTCGGAAAACTTCTGGAATTGGTCAAGCCAGAAAAAATGTGGTTTGGCTGGGGATTCGACTGGATGCCTATTCATACACAACGGGCAGTTGATTACATGCTGTCTGGCGTCAAAATAAACCATGACCAAGAGAGTCCTGGGAGTCTTTGGATTCATGGTTTGAACTTAGGAAAAGAAAAAGACGTTTTGATTCCGCTAAAATCGCTTGAAGGCCACACCATCATGTTTGGCACCACGGGTGCCGGAAAAACGAGAGCCTACGAAGTAATGGTTACCCAAGCCATTCACCGGGGCGATACAGTCATTATGATCGATCCAAAGGGTGACAAAGAATTGCGCGATCGCATGGAACTTGAATGCGCAAGGGCAGGACGAGATGATTCATTCTTGTTTTTTCATCCGGCATTCCCTAAATCTTCAATCCGTTTGGATCCAATGCGGAACTTCACACGCACAACTGAAATTGCATCCAGGATAGCCGCATTACTCCCATCACAGACTGGTGGATCAGATGCATTTACCGCATTTGCTTTCAGGGCGCTAAATCTGGTCGCACAAGGTCTTCTTGAAACGGGTAAACGTCCGTCAATCAAACAATTGCGGTATTACATAGAAGGTGGAGCAGAATCATTATTGGTACACGCCATCGAAGCTCATGCGGACCGCGTTGAGCCTAACTGGAAAGAGGGTAGCGCGGAACCATTCTTTACCAAGGCCAAGGCCGGCAAAGCGAAAAAAATGGAGACAATTACAAATCCAGATTGGCTGGCCACGATTGAATGGTACCGCGCAACGATGAGTAACGGGCCCAATGGTTCTGAAGGGATCGATGGATTGTTGTCGCTTGTCGAACACAATCGGCTTCATTTTTCGAAGATGATTGCCTCTCTTATCCCAGTACTAAACATGTTGACATCTGGAGACCTGGGCGAACTTTTGTCACCAAACGAAGATGACACCCGCGATTCCCGACAGATATTTGATACATCAACAATCATTTCCGGCAAGCATGTTTTATACGTAGGGCTAGATTCCTTATCGGATTCCATTGTTTCTTCAGCAATTGGCTCGATAGTTCTGGCTGACTTCGCATCCGTGGCCGGGATGATCTACAACAGCGGGAAAAAGCCAGGACGAATCTCCATGTTTGTTGATGAGGCGGCTGAAGTCGTCAATTTGCCTTTCATCCAAATACTTAATAAAGGTCGCGGCGCAGGGTTTCAGGTTGTCATGGCGACACAAACGTTACCTGATATTGTTGCCAGGCTGGGAGACGAGGCAAGAGCAAGACAGGTCGTCGGCAACTGCAATAACCTTATCACGCTCCGGATCAAGGATGGCGACACCCAACAATTTGTCGTAGAGACATTTGGACAAACCTATATCAAAACCGTGCAACAAAGCATATCGAGCGCGGTTAATTCGGCCGAAAACATCATCAATTATTCTGGAAATAGTGGGCAATCATTGAGCTTCGGTGAGCATGACCTATTCCCGCAACATCTTCTCGGGCATCTGCCCAATTTTCATTACATTGCATCAATCGCCGGCGGCAGGGTCATTAAGGGACGACTGCCCATCATTACCCATTAGGATTAAAAACATGCATGATCAGTCAGCCGAAATAATTTTTTTGAAAAAACCTTTACCACATCCGCTTGAATCCGCTTCGATTGAAATGAAGAAGGCCTGCAGGGCAACGAAACGCTATCCCAGCTCTCAGGAGTTATTTGCGAGATGGCCTAATCTTAGGGAAGCTTCCCAGCGATTAACCTCATTGTTGACACTGTATTGGCCAGACCATAGGAAAGGCGGTGAAAGTTTGTTGGTTAATTGTCTCGATGCTGGCTTTGCGGAGGCTGAAAAATCTATCTCAAGAGATAGCAACGACCTGACTGAACAAAAAGCATTTATCACCCGAGTTTCGGCCGAATTGGTTCAGTGCCTTGGTTTGACGCTCATGATCAAACGTAGTGGCCTGTGGACAATTTACGATCCAAGCATTGAGGGATACTTGGATGAAATCGTGAAATCGACAACCAGCGAAGAATTGACATGGGTTAATCAGCCGCACAGTGCCTTTAGGAGCGCTCAGAGTCAATTGCTCTGTGCATCGAGGGTGTTTACGATGAATGAGCTGAAATTGGCAGGCTTGCTGGAATAAAACCGATGGGGAAACACTTCCTGATATGGCTCATGATCATGTTTTTCACCCCATTGGCGTTACCGGCATTACTGAGCCCTAAAACGATATCCGAGTACATCAGGGCTGATTACAATGCGGCGATTAACATTTTGGGTAACAAAGAAACAATAAATCAAGAGCTGATTGATTTATATAAGAGAAACCTAACCGCTGTCACTGCTTTTGCTAATGAATTCAGAGATCGGCATGATGATTCTGATAAATTCAGGAACAGTGGCGATCGTATCGGAGAAGCGATCGCAGATATTCCTGGTGATTGGGCTGCATCGGTAAAACTTCAGGCTTATAGCCTCGCTTTGCGTATGGTCATATTATCAAAGTGGGGGATTTGGTTGGGGGTGCCGATTGCCATGGGCTTTGTCGCCGGCGTATTTGAGCGTCGATTGAAATTCGAAACCTTTAGTTCTCCAGTCCCTCCCATTTACAATACTTCGGCGCATATGTTACTTGCACTAAGCTGTATGATCGCATTATGGCTTATTTGTCCGATCCCAATACCATTGCCAATTATTCCAGCGATTGCCGTGCTAATCAGTGTTTTTATAAGCTTGGCAATTGCAAATTATCCAAACTATTAAGTGGACAGAATCCGACGCTAAGACTGTAGCGTGGCACATCCTGCAGTTCCTACTGGGAAAATTGGCACTTTTCGCGGCTAGGCCGGAGGCACGCAACAACTCAAATTCGAAGTATCGGATGTTATTGGCGAGATAGATTGATGCTCTAGTCTGCAATCCGGACCGTCTCAGCAGCGAATAGACAAAGCAACTATATCGATAATATGACCGAAGATATGAGTGTGGATTAATACTTTTGGGCGAGCTGTAACAAAGTTTGTTTTGAATGGATTAGTCTTCTCTTATAATAGAGGAAGGAACCGATTTTCCGCCCCAAAATAACTGCGTAACATATTGTTTTTTATAGGGCCGCAATAGGCTATTTTGTGGTGTATTTTTCGGGTGAAGTATATATTTAAATTGTTGATTTATATGAATAAAATTAAGATTCTTTTCGTCTGCATGGGCAATATTTGCCGGTCACCTACAGCTGAAGGGGTTTTTACAAAACTCGTTAACGATCAGGATTTGAGTCATGTTTTTGAGATAGATTCGGCTGGAACACATGCATATCATGAAGGAGAAGAGCCCGATCTCAGATCACAAAAATCTGCAAAAGAGCGAGGCATCGAATTAAATCATCTTAGAGCCAGAAAAGTCGTGCTGTCCGATTTTGAAAAGTTTGACTACATTTTGGCTATGGACAGCGATAATTACTCACTTTTAAAAGGAGCTTGTCCAGAGCATCACAAAACTAAAATTCACTATTTTTTGGATTTTGCGCCTCATTTAAATGTCAAGGAAGTGCCTGATCCTTACTATGGAGGCCGATTTGGTTTTGAAAAAGTGCTCGATCTGGTTGAAGAAGCCTCGCTCGGCTTTCTGAATTCTATTAGAACTCAATTGGAGGATAAATGAACATTTTTAAGTGGTTTTTTTTAGCGGTTGTAGTGTTTCATTCTGAAATTACGTTAGCCGAAATTTCCAAGCCGATAACTCATGTCGTCATTGTCTGGTTAAAAGAACCCGGCAATGAAGACAACAGAGCGCGTTACATAGAGGAAAGCAAACGCTTGAATGATCTGCCCGGCATCGTCGCTCGGCATACCGGCGTCATTGCTCCCAGCGGACGACCCATTGCCGATGATAGTTTCGACGTTGCGGTGACTGTCACCTTAAAAGACAAAAAGGCATTGGATGCCTATTTGGCGCACCCAAAACATAAGCAAATTCTGCACGAAAAATTGCAGCCTTTGGTCAAAAAAGCGGTTACTTACGATTTTATTACGCCCTGAGGAATTGACATGGCCATCGTTTCGAACACTGTAGGTTACCTTGATGATGACACCCTTTTAGAGGCCTATTTTGCAGTTGATGACGCATTGGAAGGGCAGCGGCCGGTTGTGTTGATCTGTCACGCATGGGGCGGGCGAGATGAATTTGTCGCCGAAAAAGCCAGAAAATTGGCTGAACTAGGCTATGTGGGATTCGCTGTCGACATGTACGGTAAGGGCGTTAGAGGTTCCGGACCCGAAGAAAATGCAAAATTGATGCAACCTTTTATGGAAGATCGGGCTTTATTGCAAAAGCGAATTTTAGCGGCTTTGAGTGCCGTAAAGTTATTGCCTTGGGCTGATGAAAAACGCATTGCCGCCATTGGTTTTTGTTTTGGTGGATTATGTACGCTGGATTTGGCGCGAAGTGGTGCAGACATCGCCGGAGTGGTTAGTTTTCATGGTTTGTTGATTCCTTCGCCCTTGCCCACAAAAAAGATCACTGCCAAAGTATTGGTTTTAAACGGTAATGACGACCCTATGGTACCGGTTGATCATGTTCTTGCTTTGGAGGCGGAATTGACCGAATCCGGAGCAGATTGGCAAATTCATACCTACGGACATACGATGCATGCTTTTACAAATCCGGTAGCCAATGATCCTGACTTTGGCACGGTATATAACCAGATTGCCGATAAACGTTCCTGGCAAAGCTTACTGGCATTTCTAAACGAGGTTTTTTGTTAATCCGCCTTTTTATTACAGCCAGACTTATCATCGGACCCCCTACCGCTGAATTGAATAGGTAAGCTTCGACTCAGCAAAGACAATTTGATACAATGCGCGCTTTTTAAGCGTTTAGTAATAACCAAAATTGCAGCAGTATGCATTTTTATTATTAACAATATGGAAACTATGTTTGCCAACCTCAAGTTTGTCAGGCATTTATTATAAATAAAACGGAATCATGTCAGACTTTGCCAAAGAAATAATTCCTGTCAATCTTGAAGACGAGATGAAGCAGTCCTACCTCGACTACGCAATGAGTGTAATCGTAGGCCGAGCCTTGCCTGACGTCAGAGACGGACTTAAGCCAGTTCATCGCCGTGTGCTTTATGCCATGAGCGTACTGGGAAATGAGTGGAACAAACCTTATAAAAAATCGGCTCGTGTGGTCGGTGATGTTATTGGTAAATACCATCCTCATGGTGATACGGCTGTCTACGATACGATAGTTCGTATGGCGCAACCTTTTTCAATGCGTTACATGTTAGTCGACGGGCAAGGTAATTTCGGCTCGGTTGATGGTGACTCGCCAGCGGCCATGCGTTATACGGAAGTGCGCATGTCTAAAATTGCCCATGAATTACTGGCTGATCTGGATAAAGAAACGGTCAACTTTATTCCCAATTATGACGAATCCGAATCCGAACCTCAGGTTTTACCCACACGGGTCCCCACATTACTGATCAATGGCTCTGCCGGTATCGCAGTGGGCATGGCTACCAACATACCTCCACATAACCTGGGCGAGGTGGTCAGTGCCTGTTTGGCTTTAATCGACCAGCCTGATATTACGATTACCGAGTTAATGCAGTATATTCCGGGGCCTGATTTTCCTACTGCAGCGTTTATTAATGGCGCAGCCGGAATAAGAAGCGCTTATATGACAGGGCGTGGCAAAGTCTATTTGCGTGCGCGCTGCCATTTTGAAGATATCGGCGATGGCGGACGCCAGGCAATCATCACTTCAGAGCTGCCTTATCAGGTCAACAAAGCTAAATTGCTGGAAAAAATTGCTGAAATGGTCAAGGAGGGCAAGCTAGAAGGCATCTCTGCCCTAAGAGATGAGTCCGATAAAGACGGTATGCGCATGGTAGTGGAACTTAGGCGCGGTGAAGTTGCTGAAGTCGTTTTAAACAATCTGTACAAACAAACACAAATGCAAACGGTGTTTGGCATCAATATGGTTGCGTTGTTTGATGGCCGACCCCACTGCATGAGTCTCAGAGAAATTCTGGTTGCATTCATCGATCACCGCCGCGAAATTGTTACACGCAGAACGATTTTTAATCTTCGTAAAGCCAGGGAAAGAGCTCATACGCTGGAAGGGCTTGCCATCGCCCTGGCCAATATCGATGAAATGATCGATCTGATCAAAAATTCTAATAATCCTGCGGAAGCAAAAGCCGGCTTATTATCCAGAACCTGGCAAGCCGGTCTCGTAATTGCCTTATTAGATAGGGCGGATGCCGACCGTTCAAGGCCCGAAGATTTACCTGTTGAATTTGGTCTGTCCGAAGGCTATTACCGGCTGTCTGAAGCTCAAGCCCAGGCCATTCTTGATTTACGACTGCATCGACTAACAGGGCTGGAGCAGGAGAAAATAGTCAATGAATATAAAGAATTATTGAAGTTGATTGATGAGTATCTGGCCATTTTGAACAGCGATATCAGGCTGATGGAAGTTATCAGGGAAGAACTGGTCGCTATCAAGGATGAATATGCCGATGAGCGAAGAACAGAAATTCTGCAGGACCATCTTGACCTGAGCGATGAAGATCTTATTACCGAAGAAGATGTGGTCGTAACGATGTCTCATGAGGGTTACGTCAAGTCTCAGCCATTGACTGACTACAAAGCGCAGAGACGGGGTGGTCGAGGCAAATCGGCGACTGCGACGAAAGAAAAGGACTTTATTGACAAACTCATCGTGGCCAATACGCATGACACCATTTTGTGCTTCTCATCTCTCGGCAAGGTCTATTGGCTGAAAGTCTACAATCTTCCCGTGGCCAGTCGCGCCTCTCGAGGCAAGCCGTTTGTCAATTTATTACCTTTGGAAGCGGGCGAAACTATCAATGCCATTTTGCCGATCCGTGAATTCAGTGCCGATAAATTTATTTTTATGGCAACATCGGCAGGAACCGTCAAGAAGACGCCATTAAATGAATTCGAGCGTCAACGTGCCAACGGTAAAATCGCCATTGATTTACACGAAGGTGATCGCTTGGTCGGCGTGGCAGTAACCGACGGCAAGCAAAACGTATTGCTTTTCAGCAGCACCGGCAAAGCGGTCTGTTTCAATGAGACGGATGTACGCTCAATGGGCAGAACGGCGTCGGGTGTTAGAGGTATTCGTTTGCAAGAGGGACAAAAAGTCATCTCTTTGATTGTTGCAGCTGAAGGAACAGTGCTTAATATTTGTGAGAACGGCTACGGCAAACGGACTCGAATTGAAGAATTTACCTGTCATAAGCGCGGAGGTCAGGGGCTTATTGCTATCCAGACGTCTGAGCGCAATGGCGATGTAGTGGGTGCTGTTTTGGTTTCGGACCAGGATGAAATCATGCTGATTACGGACGCGGGGACACTGGTAAGAACCCGGGTTGATGAAATTTCAGTTGTCGGAAGAAATACACAAGGTGTTACGGTTATTCGTCTTGATAAAAATGAAAAAGTAGTGGGAGTGGATCGTATAGAAGGACTGGCCGAGGATGAAACCCAAGAAGACGAATTTAATACCGGAGAAGAAGAAAATGAAGAGAATTTATAACTTTAGCGCAGGCCCCTCAATTCTTCCTGAAGCTGTCTTAAAACAAGCTCAGGAAGACATGCTCGATTGGCAGGGAACCGGCATGTCCGTCATGGAAATGAGTCATCGCGGCAAGCATTTTTCTGCGATTGCAGCTGAATTGGAGACCGATTTAAGAGAATTGATGGGCATCCCTGATAATTATAAGGTATTGTTTATGCAGGGGGGGGCTACCGGGCAGTTTTCGTTCATACCCATGAATATATTGCGTGGCAACACCAAAGCCTGTTACATCAATACCGGAGCCTGGTCGACCAAGGCGATAAAAGATGCGGGCCGTTTTTGCGATGTCATCGTATCGGCCACCTCGGAACAAGGTGGTTTCAAAACCATTCCGGATCCTTCCAGCTGGACTATCGATACGGATGCGGCTTATCTGCATTACACCTCTAACGAAACCATTCATGGAGTGGAGTTTCCTTATATACCCGACAGTAAGGGATTACCCCTGGTTTCGGACATGTCATCCAATATTCTTTCGCGTCCGGTTGATGTCAGCCAATTTGGCTTGATCTATGCGGGAACTCAAAAAAATATGGGTCCCGCCGGCGTGACTGTCGTTATTGTAAGAGATGATTTAATCGGTACTGTCGACAAAAAATTGCCCGACGTATTTAACTATGCGGTGCAGGATAAAGACAAATCCATGTTGAATACCCCGGCAAGCTACAACTGGTATTTGGTTGGTTTGGTCTTGAAGTGGTTAAAGTCCTTAGGTGGAATAGCGGCTGTGGAATCGAAAAACATTGCCAAATCTGCAAGGCTTTATCAGGCAATTGATCAGTCAAGCTTATTTAGCAACCCCGTTGATCCGGCATTTCGTTCACGAATGAACGTGCCTTTTATTCTGAGCAATCCGGATCTTGACAAGACATTTCTGGCTGAAGCTGAAGCTAAAGGTTTGGCCGAATTGAAAGGCCACCGTTCCGTTGGCGGCATGCGAGCCAGTATTTACAATGCCATGCCCGATGAAGGTGTTGATGCGCTGATCGACTTTATGAAAACCTTTGAAAAGACATATGGCTGATTAAAACCATGAATGCCGTTACTCCCCTTTCAGAATTAAGAGCCCAAATTGATGCGCTTGATGAGCAAATATTAAGCTTGATCAATCAACGGGCCCAATGTGCAATTGAAGTTGCTAAAACCAAAATTGCCCAAGGGGAGGACGGCTGTTTTTATAGGCCTGACCGGGAAGCCCTGGTTTTGCGCCGAGTCAAAGAATTAAATGCGGGACCGTTAAGCGACACCACCATGGTTCGCTTTTTTCGCGAAATCATGTCCTCTTGTCTGGCGCTGGAAAAGCCCCTCGATGTCGCCTATCTGGGGCCTGAAGGCACGTTTACCCAGCAAGCCGCAATCAAGCATTTTGGCCATGCAGTCAATACTTTAGCCACATCTACCATCGGTGAAATTTTCAACCTGGTTGAGAATGAACACTGCCAATTTGGCGTGGTACCCGTTGAAAATTCAACAGAGGGAATTGTCAACCATACGCTAGACCGCTTCATTAATTCAGCTGTCCATATTTGCGGTGAAGTGGAGCTCAGAGTGCATCAAAATCTGATTGGTCTGAGTCAAGATGTCAATGGCATCATAGAAGTCTTGGCTCATCAACAATCATTGGCCCAATGCCGTCAGTGGTTGGATGACAATATTCCGGGCGCCAAGCTGACTGCGGTGAACAGTAATGGTGAGGCTGCTCAACTGGTTTCCAATGATAAGTCCAAAGCCGCCATAGCCAGTATGGCGGCAGCCGAGCGCTACAGTTTGAATATTATCAAACAAAACATTGAGGACGAGTCAAACAATACGACCCGGTTTATTATCATCGGTCACCAAACTTCGCAATCAACTGGCAATGATAAAACATCATTACTCATTTCTACCGGCAATCAGCCCGGGGCGCTCTACCGGGTTCTAGAGCCTTTTGCGGAATACGGCATAGGCATGCTGCATATCGAATCACGTCCTTCTCGCCAGGGCTTGTGGGACTACGTTTTCTTCATCGATATTGATGGGCATGCGGAAGATGATAAAGTGACCAAGGCCTTGGATACGTTAAAACACCGTGTCAGTATGATTAAGTTGCTAGGCTCTTACCCTAAAGCGGTAATTTAAAAATAGCCTTCTACCTTTTTTTATTAAAATCCCCGAAATTAACCCTATCCAAAATGAATTGCGATTCCATTTATCAATTAGCGTTACCCGGTGTTCAACAGCTGATTCCCTATAAAGCCGGTAAACCCATTGAAGAGCTTGAACGTGAATTGGGTCTGACCAATATCATTAAACTCGCCTCCAATGAAAACCCGCTAGGACCCAGTCCTCTTGCCCTCGCTGCAATTCAGGGAACACTGAAAGACTTGGCGCTTTATCCGGATGGTAACGGATTCAATCTAAAACAGGCCTTGTCATCAAAGTTTAATATCGACGCCAGACAAATCACATTGGGTAATGGCTCAAATGAATTGCTCGAATTGATTGCCCGAACCTTTGTCTCGCCTGAGCATGAAGTGGTATTTTCCCAACATGCCTTTGCAGTCTATCCCATCGTGACTCAAGCGGTAGGAGCCAAGGCTGTCATAGTCCCTGCAAAACAATACGGTTATGACCTGGATGCAATACGTCATGCGATCTCGGACAGAACCCGGGTCGTCTTTATTGCCAACCCCAACAATCCAACAGGCACTCTTTTAGCCGGCAATGAGTTGGAATCGTTTATCAGCGACTTGCCTAAAACAGTCATCTGTGTGCTGGATGAAGCTTACTTTGAATTCATAGCAACTGAAAATCAGGCGAATTCATTTGAGTGGCTTGATCGCTATCCTAACCTTATCGTTACCCGGACTTTTTCTAAGGCTTATGGATTGGCGGGTTTGCGTATAGGCTATGGATGCTCCAGTGCCGTGATAGCGGATTTATTAAATCGCGTGCGCCAGCCTTTCAACAATAACATGCTGGCACTCGCGGCCGCCGAAGCTGCCCTTAATGATCACGAACATCTACAGAAAACCGTGTTGAATAACCACCAGGGCATGGCGCAATTGCTTGATGGTTTCCGGAAACTGAAACTGGACTGGATCCCTTCAGCAGGTAATTTTGTGTCGGTTGATTTACAGCAATCGGGCGAAGCGGTATATCAGGCTTTATTACACAAAGGCGTGATTGTCAGGCCGGTAGCCAATTACGAAATGCCCAATCATCTGAGAATCAGCATTGGTACTCAGACTGAGAATCATATTTTTCTCGATGCTTTAGAGTCTATTTTGGCGCATGTTTAACCGGATTTGCATTATCGGTGTCGGGCTCATTGGGGGGTCTATAGCACGAGCTGCCAGAGAACAAGGCCTATGTTCGGATATCGTCGGATTTGGCCGTATTGATGACAAGGAAAACCTTGAACAGGCTTTGCAGCTCAAAGTAATTGATCGTTATTCTTTTGATATTCAATCAGCCGTTGAACAGGCTGATCTTGTTATTATTGCAACGCCGGTAGGCAGTATCAAATCGGTACTTTCAATGCTGAAACCCGTTTGGTCAGAATCTGCCGTATATACCGATGTAGGAAGCACAAAAGCTAATGTCGTTGCTGCTGCAGTTGAAATATTTGGTCATGTTCCGGTCAATTTTGTTCCGGCTCATCCAATCGCAGGTGCCGAGCAAAGTGGTGTAAAAGCTTCCCTGTCCGATTTGTTTAAAAATAAGCGTTTAATCATAACGCCGGCAGCAGATACTCATCCTGATTCGTTGGCTAAAGTTCAGGTATTCTGGGAGAAACTCGGGGCGGTGATATCCGTCATGGATGTTGAGCACCATGATGCTGTGCTTGCTGCAACCAGCCATCTTCCCCATCTGCTTGCTTTTGCTCTGGTTCACATGCTGGGGCGCAAGGATGAGCAAGTCGAAATTTTTAAATTTGCTGCAGGTGGGTTTAAAGATTTTACGCGTATCGCTTCCAGTGACCCAACTATGTGGCTGGACATCAGTCTCGCCAATAAAAACCAGTTGCTGCCTCTAATTGAGCAATTGAAACACGAGCTTAATACTATGGCGCTGGCGTTAGACACCAATAACAGTCAGCAACTTCTTGAAACCTTCACGTATGCCAGGCACGCCAGGCAACGCTTTCTTGATCAGTTAAATAATAATTAATATGTCTAAAACAGTTACTTTTATAGTTCAGCCCGGTGGAAGTCTTAATGGTAGTGCAAGAGTTCCAGGAGACAAGTCAATATCTCATCGATCTATCATGCTGGGTTCATTGGCTGAAGGCATAACTCACGTTAAAGGATTTCTCCAGGCCGAAGATGCTTTAGCTACCTTGCAGGCATTCCGGGATATGGGCGTCAGAATTGAAGGTCCGAAAGACGGTGAGCTGACTATCTATGGTGTAGGTAAACACGGCCTAACCGCACCGCAAAAGCCTTTGTATCTCGGTAATTCGGGGACTTCAATGCGCTTGCTGTCGGGTTTGCTGGCAGGGCAGGCATTTGATTCCGAATTAACCGGTGATAAATCGCTTTCAGGAAGACCCATGAAACGGGTTACGGAGCCTTTGGCTGAAATGGGCGCCGAGATTGAAACAACTGAAAAAGGGACTGCACCTCTCAAGATAAAAGGCCAGGCGGGCAAACTCAAAGGCATTGATTACCAAATGCCCATGGCAAGCGCCCAGGTCAAGTCATGCCTGCTATTGGCCGGTATGTATGCAAAGGGGATAACCTCGGTTACCGAGCCCGCGCCAACACGCGATCATACCGAGCGCATGCTAAGCGGTTTTTCATATCCGGTCGAAAAACAGGGTTCTAAAGTTTCAATCAGTGCAAAAGGATCATTGACAGCGAATGATATCGACGTGCCCAGTGATATATCATCCGCTGCTTTTTTCTTGGTGGGTGCCTCAATCGCGCCTGGTTCGGATATTGTCCTGCGTCATGTCGGCATCAATCCAACCCGAACAGGTGTTATTGACATACTCAGATTGATGGGAGCCAAGATTGAGGTTCTCAATGAGCGCATCGTTGGCGGCGAACCGGTAGCTGATCTGCATGTGGTTTCAAGCCCCTTAACCGGGATTGATATACCAGACGCATTGGTTCCTCTTGCAATTGATGAGTTCCCTGTATTATTTGTTGCCGCCGCTTGTGCACAAGGGCAAACACGTTTATCCGGTGCAGAGGAATTAAGAGTCAAGGAATCTGATCGCATTCAAGTCATGGCGGATGGTTTACAAGTTCTCGGCATCGATGCTGAACCGACAGCAGACGGCATGATTATCCAGGGTGGGCCCATAGGGGCGGGCAGGGTAATTTCTCATGGAGATCATAGAATCGCGATGGCATTTTCCATTGCAGGACTTAAAGCCAGTGGACCTATCGAGATTGAGGATTGTGAGAATGTAAACACCTCTTTTCCTGAGTTTGTCAGCATAGCGACCAAACTGGGCCTTAAGCTGATCAGCGAGCAAGCGTCATGACAGTTCCGGTGTTAACAATAGACGGTCCAAGTGGGGCGGGAAAAGGCACGGTTAGCCGTGCTGTGGCTAGAAAACTGAATTGGAATTATCTTGACAGCGGTTCTATATACCGGTCTTTGGCAATAGCCGCGTCAATTGCAGGAATCGATATCAACAATGAATCCTCGGCGGCAGCTGTTGCTGAAAAAATGGAACTGGCTTTTGATTGTGGTGATGAATTAAGCGTTTTTTTGAACGGTGAGAATATTACGCAGCTATTGTCCCTTGAATCGACAGCTAAATCAGCCTCAATCGTTGCTGCATGGCCTGAAGTTAGACGGGTTTTACTTCAAAAACAAAGGGATTTTAAGGTATTGCCCGGATTGGTTGCTGATGGGAGGGACATGGGAACTGTCGTTTTTCCGGAAGCAAAAATTAAGGTGTTTTTAACGGCAAGTGCCGATGAAAGAGCATTAAGGCGCTATAAACAGTTGAAAGAGAAAGGAATTGATGCTAACCTTGCGCAGATTACTTGTGAGATAGAAGAGCGGGATCGCAGGGATCGCGAGCGAGCATCAGCGCCGTTGATAATAGCAGAGGATGCTGTTTTGATCGACTCTTCAACTATGAGCATTGAATCAGTTATCGCTGAAGTGCTTGCACTAATCCCTTGAGTAATAAAAATGGTTGCCGCTAAATACAGGCGGTTTTTCTTAACTTTGATAAAAAATATAAGCTTGTAAAGATAAAACAAGCTTGGGAAAGAAGATAATGAGCGAAAGCTTTGCTGATTTATTTGAAGAAAGTTTAGCCAAGACCGAAATGCGTCCTGGTGCGATGTTAATGGGTACCGTTGTAGATATCGAAAATGAATTCGTTATTGTCAGCACTCAAGCCAAATCTGAGGGTATCATTCCAAAATGGCAGTTCTTGAATGCCGATGGTGATTTGGAAGTTGAAGTAGGCGATGTAATTGAAGTCGCCCTCGATTTGTTTGAAGACGGTTTAGGTTCTACTCTTCTTTCTCGTGACAAAGCTAAGAAAAACAAAGCCTGGGGTGAGTTGGAATCTGCATTTTCAGATGATAAGACCATTACGGGCCGTATCACTGGAAAAGTACGTGGCGGCTTTACAGTATCAGTCGGCGCATTGCGGGCGTTTCTCCCTGGTTCTTTGGTTGATGTTCGACCTATTCGCGATACTACATTCCTTGAAAATCGTGACTTGGAATTCAAAGTTATAAAGATTGATCAAAAACGCAATAACGTCGTCTTGTCTCGCCGTGCAGTCGTTGAGAAAGAGTACAGCGCAGAAAGAGAAGAATTGCTGAAAACGCTTAGCGAAGGCGCAATTGTTACCGGCGTTGTTAAAAATCTGACTGACTACGGTGCATTTATTGATTTGGGCGGCATTGATGGTTTGTTGCACATTACCGATATGGCTTGGCGTCGTGTTCGCCATCCGTCTGAATGCGTAGAAATTGGTCAAGAAATTCAAGTTAGAGTCCTGAAGTTTGATAAAGAGAAAAACCGGGTTTCTCTGGGCATGAAGCAAATGGGTGAAGATCCATGGCAAAACATCGCACGCAGATATCCTGCCGGTACCCGTGTATTCGGCAAAGTTAATAACCTGACTGATTACGGTTGCTTTATCGAAATCGAAGAGGGCGTAGAAGGTCTGGTTCACGTTTCAGAAATGGATTGGACCAACAAGAACGTCAATCCTTCCAAGGTTGTGCAGTTGGGCGATGAAGTCGAAGTCATGGTGCTTGAAATCGATGAAGAACGTCGTCGTATTTCACTCGGCATGAAGCAATGCAAAACCAATCCATGGGATGAATTTGCTGCAACCCATAATAAAGGCGATAAGATCACTGGAAAAATCAAGTCAATCACTGACTTCGGTATTTTCATTGGACTGGATGGCGGTATCGATGGCTTGGTTCATATGTCTGATATTTCGTGGACCGATGATACTGAAGCTGCGGCACGCGATTACAAAAAAGGTGATGATGTAGAGACTGTTATTTTGGCCGTCGATGCAGAACGCGAACGCATTTCTTTAGGCATCAAGCAATTAGAACAAGACCCTTTCCAAAACTTCCTTGCCTCTAACGAGAAAGGTAGCTTGGTGTTGGGTACTATCAAAGAAGTTGATGCTAAAGGCGCGGTAATCATGCTGGCCGACAATGTTGAAGGCTACTTGAGAGCATCTGAAATTCAACGCGACAGAGTTGAAGATGCGCGTACATTCCTGAAAGAAGGTGAAAAAATAGAAGCTAAATTTATCGGCATCGATAAGAAAAGCAAAACTATTTCACTGTCCATTAAAGCCAAAGATCAGGATGAAGAATCCGAGGCAATTAAAGATTACACCCAGCAAGCGGCAGGCACGCCGACATTGGGTGATATTTTTAAACAAATGGAAAAATAATCGCAATAAGGATACGGGTGTGCAGCTATTGCACACCCTTTGATTTTATTCATCTTCGCAGGACAGAATGTGACAAAATCGGAACTAATTGAAGCGCTTGCCAAACAACAACCTCATTTGGCTCTCAAAGATGTTGAATTGGCAGTCAAGTGTATAATTGAACAAATGAGTCTTTCACTGGCCTCAAACGAAAGAATTGAAATTCGGGGATTTGGCAGCTTTTCCTTGCATGAGCGTGACGCAAGAATGGGAAGAAACCCCAAAACGGGTGATTCTGTCGCCTTGCCAAAGAAATATGTTCCCCATTTTAAACCAGGGAAGGAACTTCGCGATCGTGTTGATGAATCGCGGGAAAAATGCAATATTGTCGATTAATCATTAAATCAGCGCGGTACAGTAATAAATTAAATGAAACTAATAGTCGCCATTGTTTTTATATTAATTTTTTCTGTTGCGTTGATTTTTTCAATACTTAATTTTCAATGGATAGAGATCAATTTATTTTTCTTTAGCATCTCTCTTCCTCTAGTTGTAGCTCTCACCATAGAGTTGTTTGCCGGCATCCTTATTGGATACTTGGTCGCTGCAAATGAAATCTTCAAATTAAAATCTCAAAACTCCAAACTGAATAAGTTTTCCGACAAGTAAACTTATCAGGCTCCACTTTCATCTCATCCCGCATTAAAAGTAAAGTCAGACAGGTTAAATTTGACAGCATTTGCATGTATGTTATATTGCTATCAAATGAGAATTATTATTAATACTAATTTTTTGTAACATGTGAGCACTTAACCGGAGTAGATCAATATGACTTTAAGTTTGAAGAACCTAACAACAGGTGATTCAGGCCGTGTCGTTGGATTTGATAAAACTTCAAAAGCCTATCGGAAAAAATTGCTGGCTATGGGGCTTACACCCGGAACAGAATTCAGTGTGACGCGGTTTGCTCCAATGGGTGATCCTATTGAAATTAAATTAAGGGGCTTCTCTCTTACCTTGCGTAAAGACGAAGCTTCGGTTTTATTGATCGAGAAACTCTAATGAAAGCTGATTTTGTAGTTGGCGTAGTCGGAAATCCAAATTGCGGTAAAACGACACTATTCAATGCTTTAACCGGTGCCAGACAGCATGTAGGTAATTGGCCCGGCGTTACAGTTGAGAAAAAAACCGGGGAGTTCTTTTTTGACAACAAACAAATTGAATTAGTCGATTTGCCTGGAACCTATTCTTTAGAAGCTGCTGACGATCAGGTCGCTCTGGATGAAAAAGTGGCCAGAGATTTTGTAGCCTCTCATGAAGCTGATTTAATCATCAATATTGTTGATGCTTCTAACATTGAAAGAAATCTTTATTTAACCTCTCAATTGATTGAGATGAAAGTACCGATGATTTTGGTGCTGAATATGATGGACGCACTTAAAGAACGTGGTCTAACGATTGATATCGATACACTGTCTGAGCAAATCGGCTGCCCTGTGGTGCCTATCAGTGCGGCGCAGGGTCAGGGGCTTTTGCAGTTAAAACAAGAAATTATCCGTTCAGCTTCAGCCAAACCCATACCTTTCGTCCTGATTGAGTACGCGCCCGCTCTCGAACAAGCCATCAGTAAAATTTCCATTCCATTAAGTGATGCCGCTTATCAGGCAGGGTGTGATTTGAGATGGCTGGCAATTAGGCTTTTGGAAGATGACACTTTAGCTAGGGCAATTGCCGGAACCAATCTGACACAACACGTTATCGAACTGCAAAGACAGGTTGAAAGCGAAACCGATGATGAAATTGATATTTTAGCGGCAGATGCCCGCTATGGTTTTGTCAATACAATCACGCAATTGTGTGTTACAAGAAAAAACCAAATCAATCGGCATACAACCGATGTAATCGACAGGGTAGTGCTTAATCGCTTTCTGGGCATACCTATCTTTCTGTTGGTTATGTACGCAATGTTTATGTTCACCATTAACATAGGCAGCGCATTTGTTGATTTTTTTGATCAATTATCCGGCGCTTTTCTGGTTGATGGGCTGACGGCCGTGTTAAACAGCATGAACTGGCCTGAATGGCTCATCGTTTTACTTGCGAATGGCGTAGGGGGCGGAGTCCAGGTTGTAACGACTTTTATCCCGATTGTCGGATTTTTATTTCTTTTTTTATCGGCACTGGAAGATTCCGGCTATATGTCTAGAGCAGCCTTTGTTGTCGACCGGTTTATGCGGTTTATAGGCTTGCCAGGAAAGTCGTTCGTGCCGATGATTGTGGGATTTGGTTGTAATGTCCCGGCCATCATGGCTACACGGACTTTGGATAGTCAGCGCGACCGCATATTGACTAATTTAATGAATCCTTTTATGTCATGCGGCGCAAGACTCCCGGTTTATGCGCTTTTTGCCGCGGCATTTTTTCCAGTCGGGGGACAAAACCTGGTTTTTGGCCTGTATCTGTTCGGCATTACAGTCGCTGTGCTGACCGGTTTAATTATGCGTCACACACTCTTTAAAGGTTCTTCAACGCCTTTTATCATGGAACTTCCCGCCTACCACATGCCCACTTTACGTGGTGTTCTTTTAAGAACTTGGGATAGATTAAAAGCATTTATCATTAATGCAGGAAAAGTCATTGTCCCCATGGTGCTGGTACTTAACTTTCTCAATGCGTTGGGGGTTGACGGCAGTTTTGGCAAAGAGAACACGGACAAATCGGTATTAAGCGAGATTGGTAAGGCCCTCACACCGGCTTTTCATCCTATGGGCGTAAGCAATGAAAACTGGCCCGCCACTGTCGGAATTTTTACCGGAATTCTGGCCAAAGAAGCGGTTGTCGGAACACTGGATGCTTTATACAGCCAAATGGGCGCTGAAAACTCAGACACAGAAAGCGAGGTTGGTTTTGATCTTGGAGATGCGCTGACTGAAGCTTTATTAACAATTCCTAATAATTTAAAAGATGTAGCTGATAACGTATTAGACCCTTTAGGCTTGAATATCGGCGATGTCAGCGATATAGAGAACGCATCTGCAGAACAGGAAGTCGATACCAGGACATTTACAGCGATGAGAGCGAGTTTCGACGGAAAGGCGGGCGCTTTTGCCTATTTATTGTTCATATTGCTTTATGCTCCCTGCGTTGCTGCAACGGCGGCCATATACCGGGAGACCGATCTGGGCTGGACGTTATTTGTGGTCTTCTGGACTACCGGGCTTGCCTATATGAGCGCCACTGTTTTTTATCAAATCGCAATTTTCAGCCGCAATCCGTCTTATTCACTCAGTTGGATTCTTGGTTTAATCACATTGTTTTGCACTGTTCTGTTTGGGCTATGGCTTTATGGCAGAAAAAGCGATCAAACCACTGCTCTGGAGGTTAACCGTGATACTGTCAGATCTTAGAGACTACATTAAAGTCCAGCGCAAGGTAGCGCTTATCGATTTGATCAATCATTTCCATATGGATGCTGATGCGATCCGGGGAATGCTGGGTAAATGGATCAGTAAAGGTACAATTAAAAAAATACCTTTAGAAACTTCGTGCGGTACCAGTTGCTGCAAGTGCGACCCTGCGTTGACAGAAATTTACGAGTGGGTAGAAAAAACCTGATAGGCTTAATTTTATCAATTATCCACCAAAGCCTCGAAATATCAGTTGTGGAACTTGGACATGGTTTTGCCTGAGAAAACAATATAATTCAACAAAGCTGATTTTTAATAACAGCTCTCCAATGCCGCCCTACTTACGCTTGCTAACTTTGCAATTTACCAAACTCGACTAAGCTTGAGCTATGTTTATTTGGTATCTGCTCACCCCCTCCAATCTTAGTGGGTGTAGGTGGTTGATTGAAAAGGCTTCTGCAACAGGGATGTTGCAGAGAGCTACAGGGACGCATGGATGCGTCCTTTGAAATCAAGCACCTACACCCTTAATTCAAAGCGGGCGAGTAGTTACTTTATTTGTACCTATTTAGCGGTGCAACAAAACAATGGAAATGCACCCTGCAGGTTGCGGTTGGCGATAGCCAACCCAACATTTCAAGGCCATGGCGTTAATTGTTGGGTGGCAAAAAGTATGCAACCCAACTTACGCTAAAAAATTACGTTTTTTATAAAGGTACTCAAATGTCCGAACATGACTCAAGCAGTGTTCTGATAGGTTATTTATCCGAAGTGCGGGGCGATGGCATGGAAGCCAGACTGGCCGAACATCACTCAACTGATATTCCTCTGATCACCATTGACGGTGAAAGTATATTGGCAGGAAATATAGGCTCTTATGTTGTCATTCGGCAGTTGGATATCAACGTTCTTGCTCTTGTTTATAAAATGTGGGAGGAGGATCGCTTTGACAGCAGCGGCGGAGTCCGGCATACAGACCGGTATATTTCACTGATTCCCGTCGGGGAGATCCAGAACGACAGTACATTTATTCGCGGGGTAAGGCATTATCCTACACCCGGCGCTAAGGTCTATGCCGTTGGCCTTAAAGAGATCAATGCCATCTTTTCCAAGTTCAGGTCTTATGAATTCTATATCGGCCAATTAGCTAATCACAAGGACTACCATTTAAGCCTGGATCCCAGGGCTTTATTCGGTCGCCATTTTGCTATTATTGGCCAGTCCGGTTCCGGTAAATCATGGACCGTAACCAGTTTGATTCAACATACCGTCAGAGCCATGCCTAAGGCTCATCTGATCATGCTGGATCTTCACGGCGAATATTGCTGGAAAGATGAAGCCGGGCAAGTTCAGTCCGCATTTCCCAAAGAAATGGTTAATTACGTCGATGCGATGGAAATGGAAATGCCTTACTGGATGATGACCTATGCCGAGCTTATCGATTTATTTATTGACCGTGAAGACAAAGGCGCATCCCTGCAAATGGCTTTCATGCGTGAAATTCTGCAGCAGCTCAAGCGAAAGGAAGCAAAAGAAATTGGGCTTAACGCAGCTTCAATTGATACCCCCATCTATTTTTCCCTGGCCGAGCTGTATATGCAGTTTAAAAACGCCAATGAAGAACGAAAAGATTTTGGTAAAACCAAAGGTGCCTTGTTCGGCCAGTTTGATGAGTTTCTGGTGCGTATGCAAAGCCGTTTTAACGATGTTCGCTATGATTTTCTGCTTAAGCCAAAAAAATGCAACCATTCCGGCGCCATGCCTGATCTGCTAAGACAGTTCATTGGTTTAGGAAAAAATAAAGCGAATATTACCGTTGTTGATTTAAGTTCAGTTCCTACCGATGTCAGGCCCGCGGTATCTGCTCAGGTGGGCCGATTAGCTTATGAGTTTAACTATTGGAACCCTAAGCGTCGCGAGTTTCCTATCACGCTGATTTGCGAGGAAGCGCATGCCTATATTCCCCGAGAAAAAGGCGGTCAGTTTGATGGCACCAAAAAAATGATGGAAAGGATTGCCAAAGAAGGCCGTAAATACGGTGTCTCGATCGGTGTCATCAGCCAGCGGCCTACCGAACTGTCGGAGACCATGCTCTCTCAATGCAGTACTTTTATTTGTTTAAGAACGACAAACCCTGATGACCAAGCGTATATTCGCGGCCTGGTTCCTGAAGCTGAAGGTGATTTGACCGACATTCTGACTTCTTTAGGAAGAGGCGAGGCGCTGGTTTTAGGTGAAGCAGCGCCTATTCCCACACGCGTCCAGATCTATCGGCCCAACCCCGAACCTAAAAGTAATGATGTTGACTACTACACCGGATGGAGAGAAGGTCCTGATGATTTGGATGTTGATCAAATTGTTAACTTTTGGCGGACACAAACCCGAAAGTGAAGTGTTCCGTATAAAAAGCGAGCAGGATTGAGAAACCAATCATTTAGATTCCATGGTTTTGATGAAGGCGTTGGCTTCATTAATTGATTTCTCCATAGACAGGATCAGAGAAGAAACATCCGATTTAATGTTACCTAATTCGCCTTTTAATGAGCTTATGGCCTGAGCATTCAGGTTATGTTTTAAAAACATCACCTGATCTTTAAACACAATCAATACCGGTTGAATTTTTGATTCTGCATTTTTCATGGCTGAAATCAATTGTTGGTAATGCGCTTTTGTTGCGGTCAATTTTTTCTGGCTACTCGCTTTAAGCGATGGACTGCTGTATTGAGTGATTTCTTGTTCCCATTCTGTAAACAAAGCACCTGATACGTCTTCAATATCACTGATCCGTTTATTGACTTCTTTGGCTTTGTCGACACTGGCTTCGTATTCGGCATTCAGTTTTTCATAGGTGTCTTGCAGGTCACCGCCTTTAAATTGAGTTATTGCGGTAAATTGAGCTAAAGCTGATTTGAATTGTTCTTTTGTTTCCTGTTGGGTATCGCGCGCTTTTTCTACCCTGTGAACCATCACCTCACGTTTAGGGATGCCTATTTGTTCAAGTCCGCTGTAATAAAGAGAGGAACATCCTGCAAGGACAAAAAAAGCCAGGGTAGTCAGAATGTTTAATCGCATGATGGGTCTCTCCTCTGTAAATAACGCATTACATTGATTCTATACGGTAATTGATAATAAGTTATAATTGCCAGCTTTTTGTAGTCTTTTTTATTGAAACATGTCAGAAACACTTTCAGAACTTGAGCGGCGACGGGCGTTTGCAATTATATCTCACCCCGATGCGGGTAAAACTACGATTACGGAAAAACTGTTGTTGTTCGGGGGTGCTATTCAGCTAGCCGGATCGGTCAAAGGCCGAAAAGCAGCGCGTCATGCGACCTCCGATTGGATGGAGATGGAAAAGGAACGGGGCATTTCCGTGACTACATCGGTCATGCAGTTCGAGCATAAAAACTGTATTCTGAATCTTCTGGATACCCCCGGGCATGAGGACTTTTCTGAAGACACCTACCGGACACTCACTGCTGTAGATTCTGCTTTGATGGTGATCGACGTCGCCAAAGGCGTTGAAGACCGGACCATCAAACTGATGGAAGTTTGCCGTCTTAGAACCACCCCCATTTTGACATTTATCAATAAACTCGATAGAGAAGGGCGGGAACCCATAGAGCTGATGGATGAGGTGGAAAGCGTCCTCAATATTAAATGCGCGCCTATGACCTGGCCTATCGGCATGGGTAAACGATTTAAAGGCGTCTATCATCTTTATAAAGACGAAATTCATTTATTCAGCGCTCAGCATGGCGGAAAAATTGCCCAGGCAGAGGTAATTAAAGGTCTGGATGACCCCAGATTGGACGTTTTACTGGATGATCAAGCCCAAGAGCTTCGTGATGAGATCGAATTGGTCAAAGGCGCCAGCCATGAATTTGATCTGGAACAATACCTGGACGGAAGACTCACGCCGGTATTTTTTGGTTCGGCGATTAACAATTTCGGCATCCTGGAGTTATTGGACGCTTTTGCCGAATTTGCCCCGGCCCCGAGGCCGCGTCAGGCTGAACAGCGCATCGTAAAACCTGAAGAAAACAAATTCAGTGGTTTTGTTTTTAAAGTGCAGGCTAACATGGATCCTGCTCACCGTGACCGTGTTGCCTTTCTGCGCATTTGTTCGGGCAAATTTGATAAAGGTATGAAAATTTATCATGTTCGAACCGGCAAACAAGTGCAGGTTGCCAATGCGATCACTTTCCAGGCCGATACCAGAAAAAACGTCGAAGAAGCTTATCCCGGCGATATTATCGGGTTGCATAATCACGGCACCATTCAAGTAGGCGATACGTTCTCGCAAGGTGAAACACTCAAATTCGGGGGAATTCCTTATTTTGCTCCCGAGTTATTCAGACGCGTAGTTCTAAAAGACCCCCTAAGAGCCAAAGCCTTACAAAAAGGCTTGATACAACTCACCGAAGAAGGCGCTACCCAGTTATTCAAACCACTCAAGAATAATGATTTGATTTTGGGCGCGGTCGGAATTTTACAGTTTGATGTAACGGCCTATCGGCTTAAAGCGGAGTACAATGTCGAGTGTGTTTATGATGCCTCGCCCATCAACACCGTGCGCTGGATCAGTTCAGATAAACCGGCAAAATTGGAAGACTTTAAGAAAAAAGCTTTCGAAAATTTAGCCGAAGATGGCGGAGGCTACCTGGTCTATCTGGCCAGCAGTCGCGTTAATTTGCAACTGACAGAAGAGCGATGGCCTGATATTAAATTCAGCGCTACGCGTGAACTCTGATATCACTTCTGGAGAACCTTGCGTGGATTCCATTCTCCTGTTTGACCCTGACTGTAAAAGCTGTAAACGGTTGGATCAATTCCTGATTGATGTCAAATGCAAGTTTCCGGCTTATCACGCAAAACCTGTGGCGCCTTTCGGAGATAGCAATCCCGGATTATTGATTGTCGGTTTGGCACCCGGCATGCATGGGGCCAATGCTACCGGACGGCCATTTACCGGAGATTATGCGGGCATTTTGCTCTATGAAGCATTGTATGAATTTGGTTACAGCAATCAGCCTGTATCGACTCATCTTGATGATGGATTAGTACTCAAAAATTGCAGAATCACCAATGCCGTCAAATGTTTACCCCCGAAAAACAAGCCGGCCGGCGAGGAAATTAACCGCTGCAATCAATTCCTTGCTGCTGAATTAAAGCAGTTATCAGGTCAATCGATTATTCTGGCATTGGGACAGATCGCTCATCAGGCTGTGCTTAAAGCTTACGGATTAAAAGCAAGTGCGGCCCGGTTTGGCCATAATCAAGTGCATAGGTTGCCAGAAGGGCGCCTATTGATTGATTCTTATCATTGCAGCCGTTATAACGTCCAGACCAAACGGTTAACAAAAACCATGTTTTCCGATGTTTTTCAAACTATTGCAGAACTATCAAAGTAACGGTGACAGGCGACTCATCTTTTAATGAATTTGACGTTAAGGGTTTCCTGAAAACCTTAACGCCTCGCCCGGGCGTTTACAAAATGCTCAATCAACAAGGCGAAGTGCTTTACATTGGCAAGGCTAAAAACCTGAAGAACCGCGTTTCCAGCTATTTCAGAAGCCAAACCGCATCTCCCAAACAACAGGCTATGGTGAGCCATGTTGCGGATATTGAAGTCACCGTAACCCACAGTGAAGGCGAAGCGCTGTTGCTGGAAAGCCAGCTCATCAAGCGCTATATGCCCAAGTACAACATTTGTCTTAGAGACGACAAATCGTATCCCTACATCTATATTTCCAGTCTTCATGATTTTCCACGCGTTACTTTTCATCGAGGCGCAAAAAAGCTGCGGGGACTCTACTTCGGACCTTATCCCAGCGCCGGAGCCGTTAAGGAAACCTTAAAATTAATCCAGAAAATCTTTCCGGTACGCCAGTGTGAAGACTCTTATTATCAAAATCGTTCGCGGCCTTGTCTGCAACATCAAATTCAGCGCTGCACAGCGCCTTGCGTCGGATTAATCAATCGAGAAGACTATGGACTGGATGTAGAAGGTACCGTTTTGTTTCTAGAGGGTAAAAGTGAAACTTTAATCAACCGCTTGATCGAAAAAATGGAAAAAGCATCCATGTCTTTGGATTTTGAGCAGGCTGCGGCGTATCGGGATCAAATTTCCCGGATTCGGGGCATTCTTGAAAAGCATTTTGTCCATGGCGAACGAGGCGATGTCGATATTGTTGCTAGCGCTACTCGAGCCGGCATGGCTGCTGTTCAGGTTTTTTTTATACGCAACGGCCAACATCTGGGTAACAAGTTATTTTATCCCAAGCTATTCGATGACACCGCGTCTGAAAATATTCTGCAGGCTTTTATAGCGCAGTACTACCTGGATAAACCGATTCCTTCTGAATTAATTTTAAGTCATGACATTGACGAAATTGAGCTGTTGCAGGAAGTGTTGACACAACATGCAAAACGTCCGGTCAGCCTCTGTACCAGTGTTCGCGGAGAACGGTTAAAATGGCTGCAAATGGCGATGACCAACGCCGAAAGTGCTCTCAATGCCAAGTTATCAAATCGTCAAGGTTTGTATGGACGATATGTCAGCCTGCAAGAAGAACTGGGCTGTAACGAAATACCCAAGCGTCTGGAATGTTTTGACATCAGTCATACGCAGGGCGACCAGACAGTCGCGGCTTGTGTTGTCTTTGATCAGGAAGGGCCTGTTAAATCCGCTTATCGCCGCTTCAATATTCAGGGTATCACAGGCGGTGATGATTACGCGGCCATTCATCAAGCCGTATCGCGCCGCTTTGCACGAATTAAAAAAGGCGAATACGAAGCGCCGGATATTTTATTCATTGATGGGGGCAGGGGGCAGGTCAATGAGGCAAAAAAGGCTTTGGCTGAATTAGCGATAAACAATGTTATGATAGTCGGCGTTTCCAAGGGACCCGATCGAAAAGCGGGAATGGAAAAATTAATTCTGACCGACCAGGAACAACCCATAGACTTTTCTCCCGGTTCGTCAGCTTTATTACTGATACAGCATATCAGGGACGAGGCGCATCGTTTTGCAATTACAGGACACAGGCAACGACGTGGGAAAGCCAAAAGAGAATCGTTGTTAGAGGAGATTTCAGGACTAGGGCCCAAAAGGCGTCAACTCTTACTGAAACAATTTGGCGGATTGCAGGGTATAACAAGGGCCAGTGTCGATGCATTAAGCAGTATTGACGGCATCAGCAAACACTTGGCGCAAAAAATTTACGATCAATTACATCAACAAGATGGCAATTAAATTAAACTTACCAACTCATTTAACCTTGCTAAGAATCTTTTTGATTCCTTTATTGGCTGTGTTTTTTTATTTACCCTGGGAGCACGCTAATCTGGCTAGCACGCTTATTTTTGTGGTTGCCGGCTTTACCGATTGGCTGGATGGTTATTTAGCCAGAAAAATGGGACTGGAAACACGATTTGGTGCTTTTTTAGACCCGGTTGCTGATAAATTGATGGTTGCCTTTGTTTTGGTCCTGATTGTTCAGCAAGATGGTTCGCCTTATCTGGCTATTCCCGCGGCCATCATTATCGGCCGTGAAATTACCATCGCTTCGTTAAGAGAATGGATGGCCGAATTAGGTCAAAGAGCTAAAGTTAAAGTCTCTGAATTGGGCAAATGGAAAACCAGTGCACAGATGCTCGCCATATCATTTCTTCTCTACAGCCATGATATAGCGGGCTTTCCGGTTAAAACATCCGGTTATTTTTTACTGTATTTAGCGGCTTTTCTGACATTATGGTCGATGATCAATTACTTGAAAGCCGCCTGGAATGTCATTCAAAATGATACGCTTTAAGCCGATTACAAAAACAGATAGGTTTACTGATCTGGCGACATACTTAGGATGTAAATACCCATTCGACAGTGAATTGGATTTCAACACTAAGTATTGTTTTTTCTAACAATTTATTTATAAGTAGCACATTGATTTTGCTGCAAAAAGCGAAAATGGAACAAGAAATAGAAAATAATAATAAAAAGCTGGACACTCCGGATGAAATACTCCTGGCTGCTTTAAGGTTATTCGCCCAAAAAGGTTTTTTTAATACGTCATTAACGGATATTGCCAAAGAAGCGGGTATCAAAACAACCAGTGGCGTTTACCAGCATTTTAAAAATAAACAGACGATAGCCGCCGCTCTTTACGCAAACATTATCGACAGTTTAAGTATTTCTATCGACGATATTCGTCGATGTAATAAAAAACCTTCAGAACAATTAAGGGAAGTTGTTGGGTTATTATTTCGATTGGCACAAGATGCGCCGGATATCATTGAATTTTTATTCGTGATAAAGCTTTCTGAATTTTTACCTGACGAAAAGCCTTTAATAGAAACAGCGCCTTTTATAAAAATAATAAAAATTATTCAAGCAGGCATCAAGGCTGAAGAGATCAAAAACATCGATCCCATGGTGGTTTACACCTTATTTTTTGGAATTATCAATCACACATTAGTCATGGCCGTATCAGGAAATCTGACTAAATCAGTGGATAGCTATCAGTCTCCGGCTTGGCTTGCTGCCTGGCACGCGATTCATAAAAAATGATGATGGCAGGTGACTTAGAATTGCTATGGCACCTGCCCCTATGTTTATTTCCACGAACCGAAATTAATCACGACCAGCAGTTTTTATTGCCTCAATGACTTCTTCGCTGTGTTTGGCGGGTTTGACCTGTCTGTATATCCTGGTAATCACACCTTCCGGATTGATAATAAAGGTGTGCCGCTTGCTGAATTTAATCGGCCCCAGTTTAAACAGTGCACCATAAGATTGGCTAACTTTGCCATCAGAATCCGATAACAACGTAAAAGGCAGTGATTGACTCTGTATAAATTTTTCATGGCTGGTGATTGTATCAGTGCTTACGCCCAGCACAACGGCGTTCAACGCTTTTAACGTTTGATCATTATCCCTGAATTGACACGCTTCGATAGTACATCCAGGCGTATTGTCTTTGGGGTAAAAATAAAGAATAACCCATTTGCCTCTATACTGAGCAAGTTGATGGTTGACGCCATTAGCGTCTTGTAGCGAAAAATCAGGGCTGATTTGCCCGGGTGTCAATGCTTCCATTTGTTTGATTTACCTTGAGTATGGCCGAAATAATTGAATTCAAAAAAAAGCCGCATGATAAAAAAAATATCATGTGCAAGAACGGCTTTCATAAATGGCAGATCGTTAAAGAAAAAAAGTTTGATGTGAAGTTTGGAAAACTAAGTACTCTTTATCAATGCGTCCGTTGTAAGGTTGTTAAAACAGAATGGACCTAATATGAATCAACATCAGCTTAAATTTCTGATTAAACTGCATCTCTTGCGATTATTTTCGATAACTTAATATCAAATAATCCAACCAACCCAAACGACTGACCAATTCAGCGGTCGTCGTCTCCATTATTGCTGATACGTTATAAAAACCTACATCTCTGGCAAAACGCCGCAGAAAACGGTAAGTCGGTAATGTATTTAAGGTAATATCGAGTTCATTTTTCTCAGAAAATCCTGTTTCTTTCGCCAGGTTCCGGTATTTTTCAATAGTGAAATCAAACTGGCAGTGGCCATAAAAATGAAACCCGAACGGTCTGGGTAATTTAATCTGAGTTAACGGAGCCAGCCACGGTTTAGGTACAAAATCTGAGAACACCAGCGTTCCGCCCGGTTTTAAAACCCTGAAAACCTCCTGAAAAAATAATGCCCTATCAGAGAAATGGAATATGCATTCAACCGCTAAAACACAATTGATAGATTGATCGAGGAAGGGCAGGGAACAAGCATTGCCGTTGACAAGAAGATAGGGACTGTCAGCAGTTTGCAGCAAATTATTCTTGGCCCGATACAATTGTCGAATATCCAAATTAAGTCCATATAATTTCAGATTACTGTAGGTTTCTTGCAAGTAAGCAAGGGTGCCTCCAAAACCGCAACCCACATCTAAAACAGTCATTCCATCATTTATTTCAGCGAATGCACAGAGCATACGCGTCAGATTTTCTGTGGCTTTAATGAAATCATCTGTCGATAATGTTGCCCGTTCGGGATCATCCCAACAGCCCCAATGCACATGCTTACCGAACGGCTTTTCAACAAAAGTATCTTGTGCAAGCAATTTAAGCAATTCATCAAAATAAGGCAAATTAACCATAGGTGAGGATATCAGGAATGGTTTTTGTCTGTTGTCACAAGGTTTACTTCTTGATTTGATTTGTCTATGCCGAATGGTTTTCTGATAAGCGGGGCCAGTGTCGGTTCCAATGATTTGATGATTTGTACCGGCAAGGAACTCGTGAATCGGTATTTTTCAGCTTCAGGACCTTCCACATAGGCTGTTATGACGCCGAAGAAACGATCACCCATAAAAAATGCAAACGTAGCAGCGCGGCTAATGAATTGAGATTCCAGCAATACACCTCGCTCGCCTCTTACTTGCCGCCTATGATCGCCGGTTCCTGTTTTACCGCCAACAGCAAGCGGTGCTCCTTGAGAATCAGTGTAAACGCCTCTTAGCCGAGTTGCAGTTCCTCCTTGGACTACACCCAGCAATGCATCTTTAGCGACTTTGGCAACTTCTGGGGCAAAAACACGAAGGCCTTGATCAGACAGACGATTCATCGTCGTTTCATAAGGGGTGCCTTCAGCAAAATGAAGCGTTTCAAAACGTATTAAAGGTTGTTTAACCCCGTTATTTTGTAATACCCCCATCAGCTCTGCCAAAGCAGCCGGGCGATCACCCGAGGCGCCGATTGAGGTTGCATAAGAGGGTGTCAAACGCCCAAACGGATAGCCTACACGCTGCCAATCTCGGTGGATTTCCTCGAATGCTTTCGCTTCAAGAAGGGTCATAATGCGCCGGTTTTGTGCATTTTTCCGGGTGCTCTTAAACAACCAACGGTAAACATCAATCCTTTGTTCCGCACTGGCTTCGATTACATCGTCTCTGTCAGCCTCGGGATGCCCAGCCATGTAATTGACCAGCCAAAGTTCCAGCGGATGTATTTTGGTGATATAGCCTTGGTCTTGCAGATTGAATGTTGCGGGTGAATATTTCTCTTTTAGCTTATCAATATCTTCATTTGCCAATGCAGATGCAGGCAAATGGCTTTTCAGAAAAGCGGTCAACGCCTCTATGTCGCTGTCCGGATAAATGGCTTGGTAAAGCATGGTCAACCTGGAGGCTTTGGGCTTAACTCTCCGAGTCAGCATTTCAAGTGCCTCTTGTGCGCTTTTACCTTTATATCTGCCATAAAAACGCCGCAGATAAACCTGACCTTCCTGATCGGCAAAATGTTCTAAATATTCTTGTCTTCTGGAATCATTTGGATCTTCCATCCACCGGGCTATTCCACCGGGTTTATAAAGGTGATGATAAACAATATCTCGCATTAATCGGATAAAGACCAAATTGACAGAGTCCTTAAGTGCATTACGGACTGACATGATCTTGTTATTCTCGTCACGCGTAAAATTATTAAACCGATGTAAACCTCCGCCGGTAAAAAAGCTTTCTCCCGGACTGGCCGAATAACGCCTGTCTAAAGCCAGATTCAACAATGCTTCCAGACCAATGTCCGGAGTAACCTTAAGATGGCTGATTACCCAGGCCGTTAAATAGTCACGCGGATGAAGCGGTACTTTGGCGAGTTCTTCAGCTGAAAAGTCTTTAAATTGTCCATGAATCAAGCTGATGATTTCTAAATAATTCACCATCGTCCTTAATTTTGAGGTCGAGCCCAAGTCCAATTTGATTCCTTCGTTAATATCCAGAGGCTGGTCATAGTTATCGGTTTGGATCCGCAGTAGATTTCCTTTGTCGCCGCGTTCAAATAGCATCAAACTATAAATGATAGGAGAGGGATCGTTTGTTTCGGATAAAAGTCTGAAACCCACTGCTCCGGCTGCTTTTGCGCCATCAGGTTCACTCAATCGCCTCAAGGCTTTGGAAACTGCTTTTTGCGTTTCGAAATCAATCGTAGTCTTAACGCTTAAATCCAGCCGGTCGAGTTCGTAAATTGATTTCAGCCCAATAGCTTTAGCTAATCGCGAGCGCAGCACAGATTGTGTTTTCTTTTCCGCCATGAATTTGGCTGGAACGGAGTTTTCTCGGGGAGGGATTACGACTTGGGCTTTTAATGCAGCATCGCGCAACGCTGCTGAAATAACCCCTTGAGACGTCATTATCCGCAAGTAACTGTCAGTCAATGTCTGTAATGCTTCAAATCCGGGTCCAAGCAGGTAAGAGGGTCTTCTTTGTGATAACAGTAAACTTAACACTTGACGAAAAGCTTGTGCCTGAGCTGGCTTGATGTAAGTGGATTGATTTATGGATGGATCTGCTAATAAAGTATTGACTTCGTTAAAATCGGCACCAAACCAAGCTGACAAACCATCACCTAAACCATGTATTTCCCCCAGCTTTGGAGTTGCAGCCAGAGGCATCGAGTTTAAATAGGTATGAGCAATTATTTTCCGCATCTCACGGGTATCCGGGCCCAGCAGATAAGCTCTAAGCGAGGCGCTGCCCATTTGAATGAACTTGTCAGACATCGTTCTTGTTATACCTTCAGGGGAATGTCTGTATTTTTCCAGTTGGGTCGCCAAAGTACTACCACCCGGAACGTTAATATTTGATCCCAGTTTTTTGGCCATTAATTGAACGCCCGCAAAACCTAGTCGGTCCCATTCAACAGCGGGATTTTTGTTGGTCTGAGTGTCGTCTAGTAATTCGCGATTCTCTATGAATAATAGCGTTTGTAGAACAAGCGACGGTATGGATTCAAAAGTCGGATAGCCATAGGTGGGAAAATTGGCACTGAATAAGATATTTTCGTTTTGATCGGTGATACGCAAGCCGGTCCGGGTTTTCTCCTGATAAATCGGATAGAGACCATAATCAAACAACTGATCCATCATTTCAGAAGATTTTGCCTGTGCAACAACGCTGTAACCTGACTTTTCCAATTTGGCTATGGCATCAGGCAATAAGGTATAACCGAGCCTTTGATCGTAGGGACCGTATTTAGGATAACGGATTTTAGAATTTGGCCCGGGCTCCACCTTAAAATCAAGCTTTTGAGTGATGCTGGAGAGATACTCCGATTGATACTTTGAAGATTTGGTTTCATCCTTGACGAATTTAGCCGCAGAAACGATAAAAAATATCAGGACTGCGAACAAGCTCAGCACTAATAATCTTTTTATTACACGTTTATATCGCAACATGTTTTGTAACTTTGATTCTGACAAAGTATGTTTGAAAAAAATTAGATTTCATAGTCTACAGAGTGAGCGGCAAAAGTAGGAAAATTAACAGTCAAAAATTATAGGCTATTATGCTTAGGGCATAAAGAAACTTAAAGACGCACGATCAAACATCACTATTTTATTTGGCTTTGAGATCCATCCATCTCTTTTTTAGTTCATTTTCTAGGCTCATTAAAGTACCTATAATGTATATTATGTTAAATTATCCATATATACCTATCGTAGATCGAAATTCGGCACAGGGGTGCCCGTCAAAGGACGCCGTAAAACCATCCATGTGGGCTCTATGCCAGCATCCATGCTGGCAAAGCCTTTGCCTCCTTAGGCACTGCCGAAATTTGAAGTGCGGAAGGTATAAATATACATAACTTTTAGTTGTTTCGAGATATCCAACTGCTGCTAAACCTCGTATGACATTTAACGCAAATTTAACATGGCCTTAATTCGATTGTCATGCTCCAACTCTACAATTTCTTTTGATTGATCGCTCCAAAAATAATTACGACAACTTAAAAAGTTAGAGAGGAAAAATGAAAAACAATCAATTCAGCCGCCGGTCATTTTTACAATTGACTGCCGCAACAGGTGGAGTTTTGGGTTTAAGCGCTATGGGAATACGTTTGGCTGAAGCCACAGTGCCTCAATTTGGAGGAACAATCCCCGGATTCGGGCCATTAGTACCAACAGCCGCTCAAAATACCGGTGAAGTGCTAATAGCACTACCTGAAGGTTTCAAATATAACGTGCTGATTCGTCGTGGCAACATCATGTCCGACGGTCGCCCCTGCCCTAGCAACATTGACGGCATGGCGGCATTCAAATTCAACGACAAAGTGCGTTTGGTGGCTTGCAACGAACGTAGCCAAGGTACGCCTATCGGCAGTCTGCCTTATGACACTAATGCCAGCGGTGGCACCACCACTTTGACCTTCGATCCTAAAACCCGTTTGCTGACCGAAAGCTTTGTCAGCTCCAGTGGCACCATGCGCAATTGCGCAGGCGGCTTGACTCCTTGGAATACGTTCCTGTCTTGCGAAGAAAGCAATTTGGGTCCAACCAACACTTCAGGTAGTGGCAAACTTCAAAAACAACACGGCTATGTATTTGAAATACCGGCTGATGCCAGCGGTGAAATCGCTGCAGAACCTTTAGTAAACATGGGCTTGCATTATCCTGAAGCCGCTGTAGTCGATCCTAAAACCAGCATTGTTTACATCACGTCCGACCGTGGTCCTTGCGGTACTTTCCGTTTCATCCCGGATGAATTCGGCAATCTGGCCGGTACTGGCCGAGTACAAATGCTGGCAATCAAAGACATGCCCGGTTATGACACCCGTAGCGGCCAAAAAACCAAAGTCAAACTGCCTGTTACTTGGGTGGACATCGACGATCCGAGCAATGAAATCGAGTATGCCAAAGACGCTCTTTATACCTACAAGCAAGGCTTGGTCAAAGGCGGCGCGACCTTCTCTCGCGGTGAAGGCGCCTGGTACAGCCGTAACAGCGTATTTTTCGCATGCAGCAACGGCGGCGACGCGCGTTTAGGTCAAATTTTTGAACTGCATTTGAAAAACAACGATGTGCAAGAACTTGAATTGATTTTCGAATCGACTCAAGAAGAAGCAATGGCTGCGCCTGACAATATCTGTGTCTCCCCTTCAGGTAACAACCTGATCATCTGCGAAGATGGCAGCGGCAAGGAATATCTGCATCTGTTGCGTCGTAGCGGCAACCAAATCTATCGCTTCGCTGAAAATATCTTTCCAGGCCAGGAAGGCAGCGAGTGGGCAGGCGTATGTTTCAGCCCGGACGGCAAAACGTTGTTCGCCAACCTGCAAGGTGCAGGAGTTAGTTATGCGATTTGGGCCGACAACAATCATTGGGCATCAATTACCTGATTGATTGCACTTCAAACTGAAGTAGAAAGGGACAGACGACTGTCCCTTTTTTCTTAAAAAAATAAGTCATGCACGGAGATGAGAACAATGATTAAGCTGAAATATCTTATGACAAGCATGGTGATGCTTCTTACTTTTGCTTCCTGCGTTGAAGCACATCAGTCGCTGCAAAAAAATGCCAAAGGCTACGGTTCATTCGAATTTGCTTTAATTGGCGACGTACCTTACAACTCGGTCGATTATTGGAAACTTGATAATGTGATAGCTGAAATCAATGCCGACAATCAATTGAAATGGATTTTGCATGCCGGTGATATCAAAAATGGTTCTTCGTTATGTTCGGATGAACTCTTTTTAGACCGCCTCGAACGTTTTCAAGAGTTTAAAAAGCCGTTCATTCTGACGCCGGGTGATAATGAGTGGACTGATTGCCATCGTGCGAACAACGGTTCTTATCTACCGCTCGAACGTCTGGCCAAACTGCGCGAGATCTTTTATCCGGTGCCCGGTTTGACGTTGGGTAAAAAACCCATGATTGTCGAAGCGCAAGATGCGCCGTTTGTTGAAAATATGCGCTGGATGGAGCAACACGTCATGTTCGCTACCCTGCATATCGTCGGCAGCAATAATGCATTAGCCCCGTTTGCCACAAGAACGTCAGCAGATGACACTGAAGTAGCAAATCGCATCCAGGCGTCTGTAACCTGGATCGAAGAAACTTTTGCTAAAGCCGAAGCAGAAAATGCGCGCGGTGTATTGTTGTTATTTCAGGCTAATCCGGGTTTCGAATTAGCCAAAGGCAGTGCTGGACGCAAAGGTTTTGAAGAAGTGCTTGAGGCTTTCGAACGCGCTGCAGTCAGCTATGGAAAGCCTGTGGTGTTGGCGCATGGCGATTCGCATTATTTCCGTATCGACAAACCGCTATTAGGCAGCAAAAGCAGACGACGCATCGAAAATATAACTCGCGTAGAGACCTTCGGAGCGGATGATGTTCACTGGTTACGAGTGGTTGTAGATCCTAATTCACCGGAAGTCTTTTCGGTGCGTCAACAGATCGTTAAAGATAATTTGGAAAATCATCAGTAATTTTTTCTATTTTTAGAATACATCACCCCCTGTGCCCGGACACTTTTTTATCCGGGCACATTTCCTTTCCGTTGCTGCATTAGCCTTTAAAAAATGCGCTAATTCACCTGCCCCGCTCCTACGCGATACGTTTAATTTAACGGTATTTGAGAAGTCACTCAGAGTAGAACTAAGGAAAGGCGCAGCGTTTTTCAATTGTTCCTGTTAAAACGCTGCTTCCTATGTAATTCATTTCTTTAAAGTGTCACAAAATTGAAAAGATACTGACATTTTTGCCTGGAAAAATGTGATGAAGTTAACATTTATTCAAACCAAATACCTATCAATTGTTAACCAAAATGGCTTCAAGCCGGATTTTATTATCTCAAACTGATTATTTCTTTGAAGGATTTTTACCATGTTGAACGTTTCATCAATCAAAACGGCCCTGGTCGCCGGATTATTATTGGCTGCCAATCAGGCTTCAGCATCCGGAGTCTATATTACTGAATGGATGTACTCTGGTAATGGCGGGGAATATATTGAGTTCACCAACTTAAGCGGAGCCGACGTTGATTTTACGGGCTGGAGTTTCGATGACGATTCTCGTATTGCCGGTGTTTTTGATCTTTCCGGCTTTGGTTTAGTAGCACACAACGAGTCAGTTATCATCACTGAAGACACGGCTGACAATTTCAGAGAAGACTGGGCGCTTACTTCAACAGTCAAAGTGCTGGGTGGAGTAACTAATAATCTCGGCAGAAACGATGAAATCAACCTGTTCGATAAAAACGGTAACCTGATCGATCGTCTGGCCTACGGCGATCAAAGCTTTCCAGGTTCGATTCGTACACAACGCATCAGCGGTAATCCTGGTTCTATAGCAGCGTTAGGCCTAAATGATCCAACACTTTGGGCTTTGTCAAGCATCGGTGATCAATTCAATTCCTATACATCTGAAATTGGTGATATAGGAAATCCCGGACAATTTGCTGTAAGCGCAGTGCCTGTCCCGGCAGCGGTTTGGTTTTTGGGCACGGCATTAGTGGGTTTGGTTGGAATGAACCGTCGTAAAGCATAATTAACGGATATAAAACCTAAGCGCCTTAAGAGTTTGCAAAAGTCTCCAGGGCGCATTTTTTGTCGATTAAGATTTAATTGGAAAAATATGAAAATCCATTTTTCAACTCAGATCAAATATACCTTGACCCAATTCGCTATTTTGGGGATGCTCTGTTCCGCTTCGTCTGGTGCACAAGCTACCTCTTCTCTCAATTTAGCCAATTATCAATTGACTGCCACTTATGCCTTGCCCAGACTAACGGCAAGAGAAGCCTCAGCAATTACCTATAACTGGGATACCCATACACTTTTTGTCCTCGGTGATGAAGGTGAAGAATTGGTTGAGGTTTCAAAAACAGGTCAACAATTGAGTGTCATGAGTCTATCCGGATTTGAAGATACGGAAGGTTTGACCTATATGGGAAATGGCCAATTTGTTATCACTGAAGAACGGCTAAGAAATGCCTATCAGATAAATTACACGGCGGGAGGCAATTCAGATAGATCCGCTTTGCCTTTTGTAGATTTGGGATCACCAGTGGGTAATATTGGCATTGAAGGCATTACCTTCGACCCAAGAGACGGATCCTTTATTACCGTAAAGGAAAAAACACCTCAGGAAATCAACGCTCATACCATCGATTTTGCCAATGGAACTTTTACAAAAGCGAGTATCTTTAACCCTGGCCTATTGGGATTACTCGATATTTCCGATGTGCAGGTCCTCTCAACAGGACCCGCTTCACTTGCTCCTTCTACAGCAAATAATCTTTTGATATTAAGCCAGGAATCGTCACGTTTACTGGAAGTTGATCGTAACGGATCCGTTTTAAGTACATTTGACCTGAGCGGTTTTTCAAGTTCGGCCGAAGGTGTCACCATTGACACTGACGGCACCCTTTACATCGTCGATGAAAACGGCACACGACCCCGCTTATTTGTGCTGACTGCTGTGCCTATTCCACCTGCATCTCTTCTTTTCGGCACAGGCTTAATGGCATTAACAGGTATTGGTCGCAGAAAAACCCGGTAAGGCGGATTCGCCAACAGGCAATCCACCATGGCTTTGAAGAATGTTGGCGTTTTGCTATCGCGAAAACGCCCTACCGATTATCGATTTTTACATTGGGTTGTGTTTTTTGACTTAATTTGTCTCCAACCACATTTTCGTGACTAGGGGTAAACCTTCCGTTGCTTTTTCTGAAGGATTACCAAAAAACACACCCTCTTCCGCTCAACCTAATATCCTTAAGTTCAGGGCATTGCCGCTCATCCACCCACTAAAAAACGTATTGCATGTCATCAATTATTAACGGTTTAGAAATCAAAAAGACATATATCAAAAGTAAGGTTTGAGGGTCGACCCGATAGAATTTTCGACAACACCTTAACCTTCGTTGGAGCATATCATGAACTTAAGTAGAGTGATTCTCGCAGTTGTATTTGCTGTTACTACAGCATCATCAATGGCGGTATCTGCCGATCAAAAAAACAATAAATCAGACGCACGTTTTGGTCAAAATATCCAGTTAGGCCCAAGGCCTTATTTTTTGGTTAACGATATGGAAAAAAGCGATCTAAAAAAAGCATTACAACAATGCTCTGAAGGTCCCTTTTATAAATCGGACTTTTCGATAGGTCATCGCGGAGCGCCTCTGCAATTCCCCGAACACACTAAAGAATCTTACGAAGCAGCCGCGCGAATGGGCGCAGGCATTGTCGAATGTGATGTCACGTTTACCAAAGATAAGGAACTGGTTTGCCGGCATTCTCAGTGTGATCTAGAAACAACCACCAACATTCTGGAAACCAATTTGGCCGGAAAGTGTTCCGTTCAGCCAGACATGAACAGTGAAACGCCTTATAAAAATGTCAGCTGCTGCACCAGTGATATTTCGTTGGATGAATTCAAAACATTGAAAGGCAAAATGGATGCCGGTAATCGTAATGCCAAAACACTGAGTCAATTTATGAATGCCACGGCCAGTTTCCGGACTGATTTATATTCATCCAAAGGCACTTTGTTGACGCATAGAGAAAGTATCCGCTTGTTTAAAAAACTGGGCGTCAAAATGACTCCTGAATTGAAATCACCCAGCGTAGCGATGCCTTTTAATGGTTTCACTCAACAGGCTTACGCCCAAAAAATGATTAATGAATACAAAATGGAAGGCGTACCTGCCAAAAATGTATATCCCCAATCGTTTGACCTTGAAGACGTACGTTACTGGATTGCCAACGAACCCAAATTCGGCAAGCAAGCTGTTTACCTGGAAACCCTGGATTTTCCTGATCAAGTACCGGCCGCTATCACTAAGTTACCATCACTTGCTGCCGAAGGCGTGAAAATTGTAGCGCCTCCTATGTGGGTCCTGGTGACCCTGGATGCCAACAACAAGATCGTTCCTTCTGAGTATGCCAGAGCAGCGAAAGCCGCAGGCCTGGATATTATCACCTGGACGATTGAACGTTCCGGTCTGTTGAAAAACGGTGGAGGATATTATTATCAATCTATCACTGACGGCATTAAAACAGATGGCGACATGCTGGTTGTTCTGGATGTCTTGGCCCAGGATGTAGGTATTATGGGCATATTTTCAGATTGGCCCGCAACTGTCACCTATTATGCTAACTGCATGAATTTGAAATAACGGTGTATTGACCCGGCTCGTTGGCAACAACAGCCGGGTTTTTAATCTAAAAGGCATATCCTCAATTGTCCGTTATTGCTCAGTCGTGTTTATTTTGTCAGCAAATAAAAGTGATCCCGTTCACCCAGAGCTTGTCGAAGGTACAGTCGTTCTTGCTTAGATAAATTCACCACGAACTTTTTTTGCAAAATGCTTATGAACTAAACTAACTGTCAACCGGACTATATCGAACACTCCCTATCTCATACCCTTCTCCCATGTCCGCTATCTATCCCGCTTACGCCAATGTAAATCCTGAGTATTTTGCAAAACAGACACCTACTTTGTTAACCGAATTGAAGGCATTTATAAGAAAATTATGAATCGGGAATATCATTGCTGGCATAGTCCCCGTTTGTGGCGGGATATGGAGTTACTGGTTTTCGGACATGCCGGAGCCAAAGTTTTGATGTTCCCCACCCGCGAAGGGCGTTTTTTCGAATACGAAACGCTGGGAATAGTCCACGCGCTGTCACATAAAATCGACGCGGGGCATCTTCAATTGTATTGTGTTGACAGCATACCCTGGGAAACTTTTTATTGTGACTGGCGACATCCGGCCGAGAAAATAGGTCGCTATATTCAATTCGAAGAATACGTTCTGAATGAAGTCCTGCCTTTTATGGCCTGGAAAAACGAGCATCCCTGCACTATTGTTCAGGGTTGTAGCCTGGGGGCGTTCCAGGCGGCCAATATCGCCTTCCGCCATCCTCACCTCTTTCAAAAGTTATGCGCGTTTTCAGGCCGTTATGATCTGACCCTGGCTGTTGAACACTTTCATAATCTGTTTCACGGCTATTATGATGAAAATATCTACCACAACACCCCGACGCACTTTCTTCCCCAGCTCGACTGTGATTGGCACTTACAGCATTTACGCAACATGGACATGGTTTTCACAATCGGCAAAGAGGACCCATTCCTTGGCAACAATCACCATCTGAGTCATATTTTGTGGTCCAAAGGGATTTGGCATGCCTTGCACGAATGGGATGGACGGGCTCACCGTGCCAGTTATTGGCGAAAAATGGCGGCATTTTATATCTGAGAAGCCAAGCCCCCTCTAAGCTACCAGTGCAACGCGCGTAACCTGGGAAATTTTTTGTGCTGATGCTCTTGCATACGAATCATCACGTTAACCAAGGCTTCCAACGCATCGATAATAAAAGGTCCTTTATTCAACATCACGCATTCAGCCCTGACTGCCATGGCTGCATCGGTAAACTCCGGCCTCGATTTCGTGCCTTTTTTGGCTATGGATTCGAGCACCTGGGTAGCCCAAATTACAGGCACATGACCGGCTTCACACAACCAGAGCAACTCTTCCTGAATTTCTGCCAAGCGCGCACTTCCCAGTTCTACCGCCAAATCTCCCCGAGCAATCATGATGCCTAAACTATGGCGGCCTATGGTGCCGAGTATGATTTCCGGTAAATTTTTAACCGCGCGATTAGTTTCTATTTTGGCAATGATTGGTAAATCCGTAGCACTGCGTTTCGCCAGTTCATCGATTAAGCACCCCATATCCGCCAGCGATTCAACAAAAGAGAACCCGATCAAATCAGCATGAGAACAAACAAAATCCAGGTCTTCCATATCTTTTTGACTCAATGCAGGCAAGGCCAAATCCGTTTCGGGAAAATTAATGCCTTTGTCGCTCAAAATTGATACACCGCTGCTGCGCGTTTTAGTTACACGCAATAAAACACCTTGTTCTGTAATCGTTTCGACGATTGCTCCCAACTTACCGTCATCAATCCAGACGGGATCGCCCGCTTTCAATCGATTGATCGCATGCGACAAAGTGCAACCGATCTGAGCGGGTTTAATCGTTACGCCCTGTTCATCTATCCCGCACGGAGCGCCCAATTGTGAAGCATCAGTCAACAGCAACAGATCGTCTTTAAAGAGCAAAATTTTCTTGGGTAAGCCGTCAAAGCGGCCAATTTTACAAGTCGACTCAGGCGTCTTGGCGCTATCAGCGTCAGACAGCAACTGTAATTCACATTCTGAAACCAGATAACTGCTTTGTTCGCATCTGACTTGCCATTCAGAATCGGAAATCAATTGTTCAACAATGAGTTGGCGACATTTGCCTCTCGAATCTTCAAAGGCCAGATGATGGCCCGCCTTCAGGCTATGAAAAAATGCTTCCGGCACTGTCACTCTAAATAAACCATCGTCTTCTTGACCGGAAGGCACAGCGCCAACTTGCTCGTTAACCAGAAGCAACCTGCCCGGCAATACCGTTTTTCCATAAGCATCACGTTTAACTTTAATATGGTGAACAGCTGGACCCAATTCAATCGCAGCGGTTCTGATTTTGTGCCCAGCCAGATCCATCAAAACCCGGCAACTGCGACCTGTTTCCGCTTCGGCTCTGCGGATATTCCGGATCATGGCTTGCCATATTTGGGGGTTATCATGAGCACAATTGATTCGGGCACACGTCATGCCTTTACTCATTAACGCGCTAACCAATGGGTAGTCCCATGCCGAATCAGTTCCCAGCGTTACCATTACATGCGCTTTACTTTTTTCAAAGTAAGTACCAAACAATTCGATAGTATGCTGTTCCAGCAGTTGCTGTCCTCTATTGAAGCCAAATTCACGAATATTTTTATCATCTTCGATAATGTTTTTATCAGTAGCATGCCTCAACAAGTTAATGACAGCATCCAATGTGGATAAAACCGAAGATTCCGCCCGCCCCAGAGAAGACAAACCCACTTGCGCTAGTCGCTGCTGTAAATGTCTTAAATCAAACTGCCTGAGCGCCAAATAATGGGCCAGATTAATAGCGCTCTTGGTAAAGACGCCGGATCGATAAAATTTTGAATATTTTTTCAATCTTAAATCGGCGTTTTCGACCACATGACTGCGGATCTCGCAGACATCCAGCATTAACTGGCTTAGTGTATCGCAATATGAATCGTGCGAAATTAATGAGGACAAATTGTCTTGAATGACCATGGGTATCAATTAGCTTGGAAAAAACAGGTACTTCACTAAAAGTGCAAAAAGGCTACAAGGCATACGCCTGTCTGGCAAATGCCTGAAAATACCGTTTACCCCATGCTATTAAGTTAAGCGTATTTCGTAGAAGCAGCAATGCCTCGCTCCTACAATGGTGCCTATCGATTGAATTTAACTTAATGGCATTCCCGTTCACCTGTTCGACAAATTCATGACAGGCTTCGAGGTAATTCAGAGCGAACAGTATTTTCGATAAATCAGCTGCATTTTTGGGTTTATAGGTTTGGTGATGTCGGTTAAGCCCATCAGAGAAAATGACTGCAACTGCATTATTGAGAATGATGAAGCTAAAATATTGCAGCTTTATGACAATCAATGCTTTTCGGACCAATCGTCAAAGAGGCCACGCGTGACAAATTTACTTTTTAAGGCTTTGTATGCTAAATGAAGACCTACGCTACAAGTCGTTTTTGAGTTGCCCTATATTGTCCATTTCTTGCTTGATCGCGAGAGAATCAAGCTGTTCTAGTGGCAGGACTATAAAATACCTGATACGCGTCAGAATAAAATTGAAAACAAGTTTAAAAGCATGGCGCTTAGCATCTTCATTACCTTGCTCTGCCGCAGGGTCTTCAAATCCCCAATAGGCCGTAATTGGCCTTCCGGGCCATACCGGGCAGACTTCGCCAGCCGCTTTATCACAGACAGTGATCACAAAATCCATGACGGGTGCATCCGGTGCGGCAAATTCATCCCAGCTTTTACTCCGTAATTCCTCGACGGGATAATTCAAGGTTTTAATTTGTTCGATCGCCAAAGGATGAACCGTGCCTGTAGGATGACTGCCTGCACTGTAAGCTTTAAATCTTCCATTGCCTAGCTTATTAAATGCCGCTTCCGCCATGATACTGCGTGCCGAGTTGCCGGTACATAAAATCAGAACGTTATAAACTTTGTTAATCATAAAAAGCTTTTAATTTATAAGCGTATAGGGGGTCAATGTCATAAGATGTATCTTGTTGCTATTTGATTAGCCTGGGTAGTCGGAGGCATTGAAGGCCATCACCGCTCTGGCATTGGTTTGCTGATGTAAACTCAAGAGCGCTCTTCACCGAACCAATGTTGTGTACGTTTGCAAAACCCTACCAGAGCCAGCATCAACGGCACTTCTATCAGTACCCCGACCACGGTGGCGAGCGCAGCGCCGGACGACAGGCCGAACAACATGACGGCCGTGGCGATGGCGACTTCGAAATGATTGGAAGCGCCTATCATGGCCGAGGGCGCGGCGTTTTCGTAGGAAAAGCCCCACAGCTTGGCGGCCAAGTAGGTGATGGCGAAAATCAGGATGGTTTGTATCGCCAAAGGAATTGCAATCCACAGTATCGTCAGCGGATTGGCGGTGATGACTTCGCCTTTAAAGGAGAACAGCAGCACCAGCGTCAACAGCAAGGCGATGATGGTAATCGGGGTCAATACATGCAGAAATTTTTGCTCGAACCAGTCCAGTCCTTTATGAGCGATGATCCAATTTCGCGAACAGAAGCCAGCGACCAATGGTAAGGCCACGTAGATGCTGATGGACAACAGCAAGGCTTCCCAGGGCACCGGCAATTGGCCCACGCCCAACAAAAAGCCGCCGATCAAGCCATACAAAAACAGCATCGCCAATGAGTTGATCGCCACCATCACCAAGGTATGTCCGGCATTGCCACCAGCCAGATAACCCCAGACCAGCACCATCGCGGTACACGGCGCCACACCCAGCAAAATGCAGCCGGCCAGGTAGCTGCGCCATAAGGGTACTTGCAGCATTTTGACGCCATCTTGCAAAATGACGGTGCCGGAACCGTATTCACTGCCAACCGGCAAATCGAGGCCGAACGGCATTTTCACCAAGTCCACCGCGTCGGCACCTAGCAACGATTGAAACAACACACCCAAGAACAAATAGGCGATGCCGTACATCGTGAAGGGTTTGATCGCCCAATTGACGATCAAGGTCAGGCTGACCGGCTTGATGCTCTTGCCAGCTTTCACCACCTCGGCAAAGTCGATCTTGACCATGATGGGGTACATCATGAAAAACAGGCAGATTGCAATAGGGATCGAGACGACCGGCGCGCCGTTAACATTGATACTCATGCCGTCCAGCGTCTTGGCGAAATTAGGCGCGAAAGCGCCCAGCAGAATGCCGCCGGCGATACACAAACCTACCCAGAGAGTCAGGTAACGTTCAAAAAATCCCATTGCGTGTTGTTTGGCTGTCATAGTCTTGCCTCGTAGATTTTGTAGTAAGGATTTTGCTAAAAATAACTTTACCCTTTGAAAGGAGTTCGAGGGGGGATTGACTAAAAAGTGATAGGCGTGTGCAAGCGTTTCAACACAGTCTCTCCGGATCTTGATTGATCAAGGGTTGGCTCAGCGCCGACAAGCACGCTAGACCAACCGGTTCTTTTTGCAATAGCGGCACCACAGCATAACGACGGGCATGCTGACGGGCGACGGCATTGATTTCCCGCAGTTCATTGGCGGCCCGTTGCCGTAACAAGGGCGACTCGGTTTTAGTGGCCGCCACGCTGGAATTGACGATCCAGGCCCAGGCTTCGATGCCGGCGCGTTTTAGGTCGGCCTGGAGGTTGGCGGCTTCGAGTACCGGCGTGGTTTCTGCCAGCGTAACGATCAGCACTTTGGTGTGTTTCGGGTCTTGCAGCCGCATCAACGGTGTGCTGTAGTGCAGCCCGGTCGTATCCATCTGTCGGCTGATTTCCCGGTGATAAGCGCCGGTGGCATCCAGCAACAGCAAGGTATGGCCGGTCGGCGCGGTATCCATAACGACGAACTTGCTGCCTGCTTCGCGGATGATGGCGGAAAAGGCCTGAAACACCGCGATTTCCTCGGTGCAGGGAGAGCGCAAGTCTTCTTCCAGCAGCGCGCGGCCTTGTTGATCCAGCTTGGCGCCCTTGGTTTCCAATACATGCCGGCGATAACGTTCGGTTTCCAGATGGGGATCGATGCGGCTGACCCTCAGATTGTCCAAAGCCTCATTCAACGTGTCTTCCAAGTGGGCCGCGGGATCCGATGTAGTCAGGTGCACCGGCAATCCGCGCCGGGCTAATTCCACCGCGATGGCGGCGGCCAGGGTGGTCTTGCCGACACCACCTTTACCCATCAGCAAGATCAGGCCGTGTTGGTCTTTGGCTATTTCTTCAACCAGTTCGGACAGGCCCGGTTCATCGAGTACCAGCGGAGCATCCATGGTGACTTCGGTCATTCTGGGCGTGTCGTCGAATAAGTGCCGCAATGCGGCCAAGCCCACCATATTGAAAGGTTTGAGCATCACCTGATCACGCGGCAGCGTTTGCAAAACGGCAGGAATAGACTGCAATGCGGCTTGTTCGCGCTCGTGAATTGCCAGAGCCAAAGGATCGAGCTCGGTTTCACTGTGTGGCAGGATGCCGTTGATGACCAGATGTTGTTGCGTTAAACCAATCGACGCCAGTTCTTCATGAGTGCGGGCGACTTCGCGCAAGGTGGCTTGCTGAGCGCGCGCAACTAAAATTAACCGGGTGCGCTGGGCGTCCGCCAAGGCATCGACGGCAGCTTTATATTGTTCGCGCTGTTTTTCCAGGCCGGCTAAAGGCCCCAGGCAGGACGCATCGCCCTTACCGGCTTCCAGGAAACCGCTCCAGGCACCGGGCAGTTGCAACAAGCGAATGGTATGGCCGGTCGGCGCGGTATCAAACACGATGTGATCGTAATCCGCCGTCAGCGCGCTATCGGTCAACAGCGCGGTGAATTCGTCGAAGGCCGCTATTTCGGTTGTGCAGGCACCGGAAAGCTGTTCTTCTATGCCTTTGACGACCGTTTCCGGTAACAGGCCGCGTACCGGGCCGACGATGCGGTCGCGATAGGCTTGGGCGGCGTCTTGCGGGTCGATCTCCAAAGCGGCCAAACCCGGCACCACAGCTATTTCGGTGATCCGGTTGCCGATGGTGATGCCGAACACCTGGCCGACGTTGGAGGCAGGGTCGGTGCTGACCAGCAACACCTTGCGACCGGCATCGGTCAAATGAATGGCTGTGGCGCAGGCGATCGAAGTCTTGCCGACACCGCCTTTGCCGGTAAAGAACAAAAAGCGAGGCGGTCGATCGAGAAATTTCATGCTGTAATCCTTTAGCAACACTTACTGCCGCTGCAACAGCTGGACTCGGACTTTTCGTCAATTGAATTGATTGCAGCCCAGCGTGTCAGTTCATTACGATTGGGATAGCGACCGGCCAGAGCCACTTCGCCGTCGACCAGAATCAACGGTAAGGCTTCCGCGCCGGAACGTTCCAAGAAGCCTTTGACGACCGGGTTTTCCGCAAACGCCATCGGTTCTTGAGCCAGGTTGAAACGCTCGATTTGTGCGCCATTTTGCTTGGCCCAATCCACGTCGGCGGAAAAATCGACCAATTGCTGATCGACGTCCACACCGCAGACGCCGGTACTGCAACACAAGGCCGGATCGAAAATTTGAATAGTGCTCATAAAAAAATCCTAAAAATCAAGGTAACAAGGTGCCGATGCGGTCCAGCTCGGCTTTCAGACGTGCCGGATCGTTCTTCAGTTCGTCCAGCGGCAAGGCAAGGAAGGTTTCGATGCGGTGACGCAAAATGCCGTAAGCAGTCTCGAATGCCGCTTTGATTTCAGCTTCCGTGCCTTCCGCATGCGCCGGGTCTTCCACGCCCCAATGAGCGCGCATGACCGGGCCGAGATAGGCCGGGCAGGTTTCGCCTGCGGCGTTACCGCAAACGCTGATGACAATATCCGGCGTGACCGGAAGGTCGTTCCAGGATTTGCTGTAATAGCCTTCGATGGAGATACCTTTTTCTTGCAGCAAAGCCACGGCGCCGCTGTTTAAACGACCGATGGGCTTGCTGCCGGCACTGATAGCATGCCAGCCTTCGGGCGCCAGATGGTTGAAAGTGGCCTCGCCCATCAAAGATCGGCAGGAGTTACCGGTACAAAGAAATAAAACATTCATAATGGAAAGTGCTGAGTTGTGGATGGAAAAAATTAGTCGCTATTGCAACACGCCGAAGCCTCACCGGCATCGAGACAAAGTTCGGGATGACCCGTGCAGCACTCCGCCGTCAGATAATCGATCAACGATTGCATGACCGTTAAATTGGCTCGGTAACGCTGGTAACGTCCTTCTTGAGTGACGTTGACCAGGCCGGCATGCGTCATCGCTTTCAAATGAAAGGACAGGTTGGTCGGCGGCAAAGTCAATTCAGTGGAAATTTCACCGGCAACCAGACCGGTCGGTGCGTGTTTGACCAACAACCGGAACACATCAAGGCGAATGCCGGAGGACAGCGATTCAAAAAGTAAGGTGGCGAGTTCTTTATTCATGCTATTACTCTACAACTATAGTTGAAGTATGTAAATGAAAGTTTTAGGAATTTCCTCCGATACCGAAGTTTCGACCAGCAGCGCTATCGTGCCAACGACCTTAATAAAGCCTGAGCGTACTATTTATTGCTTGCGAATTCTGTGGCTAGCCCGATGGCAGTTAAGAGAGGTTCACCAGCAGCAAACGAGGTTTGCTGTTGGTGATTAGGATTCAATGCCATAGCATTGATTTATATAAGAATACAGCGATGTGAAAACTATCTGACGGAAATATTAAATAAGAACAATATACTTAGCGCGGAGCAATTGAAATCGTCCCTTCCCTACTGCGGGAATTCAAGAAGACTTTGTTGACCAAGGCCTCAGACAATCAGATTGCGCCTTTTCTGCGCAAGCCCATCAAACCTAAAAGACTGCTGCCCAAAAACCAGACCGGAGCTGGCAGAGGAACTGCCGCAATATCACCTGAGCGTACGGCCCACGCCAGATATTCGCCACTTTTATTCAGATCGCTTTGAACACCAAAATCAGTTGCAAAAGCCCATGCGAATGAAGCGTTGTCAGGAGCATATTCAAGGTTTGTCCAGAATACATTGGCTTCCAGATTTACGATTGACTTTGCTGCGTTTGTTACACCGTCTCTAAAAAAGGCATTCGGCGTTTCATTCCAACCCAATTGTTCTTCATCTCCGAATATTGAATAAAAGCCTCTGTTTAACAGATTGACGTGATACATATAAGCCAATTCCGAATTTGGACTGGTAATGTTGTAACCGTAATCGGTGCTGCCGTCATACGCAAATTCATAGTCAAAAGCCGAGCTGTTTGCTGCTGACAAAGTCGGCAAACGCCAATCGCTAACACCGCCGTAAACCAGACCATCGGCCCAAGCGTTCGCCTGTTCCCAAGTCATCAATCCGGACTCATGCTGACCTGAGGTTTTTGCATAATTTGCATCCTGTAACCAGGTGACATCAAGAACCGTGTCATAGATCATACCGTTACCGCGATCCATCAAAACCGCTTCTGATAAGCCTGAAAACATAAGCCCGCCACTCATTAGTGCGGCTGAAAAAACTTTTTTAGCACGGGTATTCATTGAATCTGCTCCTAAGTAGATGGATATAAACCGGGAAATAATCTGCGTCAAAAAACATCAAGACGCGATGAGTCTAAAAGTTTTTTATGACAAAACGTTTAACGTTTGATGAAGATTTGGTGACATTTTTGAGTCAACACGCACAGATTATTGCCGGATAAAACCGCTACAGTGCTTTCTGCACTATTCAAAACGGATAATGGCAATGAAGTGAGACACTATTGTGATCTTTTAGAACGGCTTAGGCTCGATATTGCTAACTATCGCCTAAGCCTAACGATAATGGCGTTTCCTGATCTTGTTGTTCTTGTTTACGCCAATGCAGCATCTCCAGTCTCCCGTCGAAGTGCTCGACGATCGCCGTGCAACTCTCCACAAAATCGCCCGTATTGACGTACCAAAAACCTTCAATTTGCTTGATTTCGGCATGGTGTATATGCCCGCAAATCACGCCATCCAGCTTTTCATGCTTAAGCGTGTGAACAATGCTTTCTTCGTAATCGGAAATAAACTGCACGACATTTTTGACCTTGAATTTGACATATGCGGCAAGCGAAAATTGGGATTGCACGCCCAGCAATCGCCTGAAGAAACGTAACACACGATTGATATCAATCAACCAGTCGTAACCGATGCTACCGATTTTGGCAAGCCATTGATGATGGCGAGCAATGGTGTCGTACTCGTCGCCATGGACGATAAGAAATTGTTGCCCTGTGACAGTGGTATGAATGTCAGAATTTTTAACAACCACATCACCAAAGACAAAGCTGTCGTATTCTCTGATGTTTTCATCGTGATTGCCCGGTATGTAGATGATTTGAGTCCCATGACGGGCCTTGCGTAACAGCTTTTGGATAATGGTGTTATGGTCGGGTGGCCAGTACATTTTTTTTGATAGCGCCCAAAAATCAATGATGTCGCCCACCAAATAGAGTTTCTCGCTGTCATTGTGCTTGAGAAAATCCAATAGCGTATCGGCTTGGCATTGGGTGGAACCGATGTGAAGATCGGAAATCCAGATTGTGCGGTACTGTGGACTGGTCATAAATAGTTAACAAAAAGCGGCAAGCTGCCGGATACCACTATTTTGTTAGCTAATTATGACAATTGAATGACGGAATGACTTTATGCCGGCCATTTTGATTTAAAAAACAACTGCAATCCGCATTATTTTGGCGGTGCGCTTACTGCCATTTGTGCGTTTAATATAAATGACACAATTCCTGCCTAGAATCGGCTTTATTCTCTGTTAATGCTGGAACTTGCCGATGATTGATGCCGAAAACATATTACGTCAAACCTATCCCGATTTTAAACTGGGTAAAGACAACAAACTGGTAGTAAAAGCCTTAAAAAAATTAATTCATGAAGATGACTTCAACGATGTCATCCGAAAAAACCAGCATCTTCGCGGCTTTGCATTTTTAGACAAGATGCTGGCGTATTTCAAGTTCAATTACCAGGTCGATAACGACTCCTATAACAATATCCCTTCAGAAGGTCGCATGCTGATCGTCGCCAACCACCCTATCGGCACTCTTGACGGCCTGGCACTGGTAAAGCTGATTCGTTCGGTCAGGCCGGATGTGCGCATTGTCGCCAATCGTGTCCTGTCACACATGCAGCCATTGGAATCGGTGTTCTTGCCGGTGGACGTACTCAGCGGCAAAAAACAACTCAAAGAAACTTATCAGGCGATGCTGCAGGCACTGAAAAATGAAGAGGCCATAATCATTTTTCCGGCCGGCGAAGTCTCCAGAATAACGCCTAAAGGCATAAGGGATGGTGCCTGGCAAAGCGGATTTTTAAAACTGGCCAGGAAGGCGAAATGCCCCATTTTACCCATTCATATCAAGGCTAAGAATTCGGCTATTTTTTACAGCATGTCGACCTTATATAAGCCGTTAGGCACGCTGTTATTGGTTCAGGAAATGTTCAATAAAAAGAACCAAACCATCAAATTTCAGGTTGGCGCACCGATACCCTACAGCGCAATCGATCAATCCGGTGAAAGCAATAAATTGCTTTGCAAGCGTTTCCGCAAACATGTATTGAACCTCGGCAAAAAACAAAAAACGCCTTTGTTCGACACTGTTGCTACAGTGATACACCCCGCTGATGCCAAAGCCGTAAAAAAAGCCCTGTACCAGTCGCGGCAGTTGGGCGAAACCCGAGACGGAAAAAAAATCTTTCTTTATCGCTTTACCAGCGATTGTCCTGTGATGCAGGAAATTGCCCGCTTACGCGAGCTTACTTTTCGCACAGTAGAAGAAGGCACAGGCCTGTCGCTTGATTTGGATAGTTTCGATGTGTATTACAGTCACATCGTTTTGTGGGACGACATCGGCTTGGAAATCGTGGGCGCCTACCGCTTGGGTGAAGGCCCGCGGATCATGGCGGAATATGGGATAGAAGGTTTTTACACCCATACCTTGTTCGACTTGCAAGGCCAATTTTCCAGCTACCTGCCTAACAGCATAGAGCTTGGCCGCAGCTTCGTGCAACCCCGGTATTGGGGCCAGCATAGCCTGGATTACCTGTGGTACGGCATCGGTGCTTACTTACGGGAACAACCGGACATCAAATATTTATTTGGCCCCCTCAGTCTGAGTAACGCTTATCCACAATTGGCTAAAGAAATGATCATCGGTTTTTACCGTCAGCAATTTGGCTCACCATTAACTTCTGCCAAGGCACGAATGCCGTTCGTCATGTCCGAAGAATGTGAGCAATTTGCGCGTGAAGAATTCAGTGACGATTACCCTATCAGCTTCAAAGTGCTGAATAAGGAGCTAAAAAAACTGGGCGTTAAAGTGCCGACCCTTTACAAACAATATGTGGAACTGTGTATAGACAAAGGCTGTCATTTCATAGACTTCAATATCGATCCGGAATTTAACAACTGTATCGATAGCCTGATCATGGTTGAGATTGACAAAATCGCACCCAAAAAACGCCAGCGCTATATCGACAAACCAGTTTCTTTGAATTCGTAACGTTGATGAAGGCTCTTTATTATAAGAATGTTTCAGCTATCTATTCGGGTGCGTCATTCCGGTAGGGATTGCCGGAATCCAGGTCACATGGATAGCTCGAAGCATATTATTCATGGCACTGGATGCCCGTTTGCAGATTGCATCCTGCGCATCGGCTTTGCTTAATAGGACTTAGCAAGATAACTCCATTTCGTCCATGACATGCTTAATGCACCCTACCTTGTTATAATCTACCGGACTCTTCTGCCAGGCGACTTAATTTAGGACACTCATCGAATGGAAAAGGATATAAAACGAGACAGTGTTATGACAGAAGCCGATACCAGCCGTGAATTTGTCACCCCAAAACTGGTTCTGGCAGGTTGGTCCTCCTCCCCTCATTCGATCGGTGAACAGCGCATTTTTACAAATGGCCGGATTATCGTTTCTGGTGGCAAAGTCAGACGCGGCAATCAAAAACGTGCTGATTACCTGCTTTATTATCGTCGAGATTTACCGATCGCCGTTGTCGAAGCCAAAAATATAACTTTTCCTGCCGAAACAGGCGTCCAACAAGCCCGCGAATACGCTGAAACTCTCGGACTAAAATTTGCTTACGCTACCAATGGCCACCGAATTATCGAAATTGATTATACGACAGGCACTGAGCAATACATTGATCATTACCCAAGTCCGGCTGATCTGTGGCGCCGAATAGCCTCGTCTGCGGCTATACCTGAAGCAGTCAGTAATCACTTACTGGAACCCTTTAATCTGGTGTCCGGCAAGATCCCCCGTTATTATCAAGTCATCGCCATCAACCGAGTCATGGAAGCGATTTTGTTGGGACACAAACGCATACTCGCCACCTTGGCTACTGGAACAGGTAAAACCTGCGTAGCATTTCAACTGTGTTGGAAACTCTGGAATAGCCGCTGGAACAGAACCGGGGAATACCGACGGCCCAAGATTTTGTTTCTTGCTGATCGTAATATCCTGGTTGATGATCCAATGGCTAAAATGTTTGCGCCGTTTGGCGATGCCCGCTACAAGATTTCCAGTAACGATGTCAGCCAAGACCGTGAGATGTACTTTGGCATTTACCAGGCGTTGACTAACCCTTCCAGCGATGCTGGCTCTGGTAGGGTTTTGCAAACGTACACAACATTGGTTCGGTGAAGAGCGCTCTTGAGTTTACATCAGCAAACCAATGCCAGAGCGGTGATGGCCTTCTCGGTGGCGAAGAAGAAGCGGGCATTAAAGCCAATTTTCCGGCCAACATGCAAACCTCTGAAACCGCTTTGCTGTTCTTGCAATTGATCATGCGCAAATTGCGTGTTGCCGGTTTTGGCGCAGAACGCGGAGGTCGTACCGGAATGGATCCCGTCCATTCCGGCACTTCCTCCGTCCGTGGAGGTCGCGCCGGTGTGGTTGTCCCTAACGGCATTCTGTTTGGCGATGGCGTTTGTGCCACCATCAAGGAAGAACTGCTCAAGGAATTCAACCTGCATACCATTGTCCGTCTACCGCAAGGCGTATTTGCGCCGTACACCGACATTCCTGCCAATCTGCTGTTTTTCGAGCGCGGCGGCCCCACCGAAACCATCTGGTATTACGAACAACCGTTACCGGAAGGCCGCAAGAAATACAGCAAAACCGCACCGTTGCAATTCGAGGAACTGGAACCGGCCTTAAACTGGTGGCACAACCGCGAGGAAACCCCGCAAGCCTGGAAAGTCGACTTTGCCAGAAAAAGCACGGAAGCTTTGACTGCCGCGGAACCCCACTGGCAACGCGCCAAAAATGAACGCGCTTCGTCTCTGGCATTGGGCAAACAGATTCGCGAACTGGAGCAAGCTGTATCCGCCGCCGGCAATGGCGACAAAGCCGCATTGCAAACCCAGCTGCGCGATCTGAAAGCCAAACAACAAGCCCACGAAGCCGCCGCTAAAGCCGCACAAAGCGAAGGGGATGCGCAGTACTGGCCGATTTATAATCTCGATCAAAAGAATCCCCACGCCAAGGCAGGCCTGGAACATGCCGATCCCAAAGACCTGATTGCCAGCATGCGCAGCCACGAAACCGAGGTCATGCGTTTATTGGGCGAGATCGAAACCTTGGTTCATAAGGTGGAGCAATGAACATTTCCGAGACACTGTCTCGGAAATCTCAACGCCATGATTCCAACGTTGCGCGTGGTAACCCAGTCACAGACGCTCCAGCGTCCCGAGTCGAGACGTTAAAACGTGAGGTGGAGCTATGAGCGAAACCAACGATTTGCCTATTGCCTACGGTGACATTCATACCGACATCGTCCAACTGCTGGAAAATGCTCGCCTCGCCGCCGCACGTAGCGTCAATGCCTTAATGACAGCCAGTTATTGGGAGATAGGCCGCCGCATCGTCGAATTCGAACAAGGCGGCGAAGATCGCGCAGCGTATGGTGAAGCCTTGACTGAACGTCTTGCTCTCGATTTGACCCATCGTTTTGGCCGGGGCTTTAGCGTTCGTAATCTCCAGCAAATGCGGGCGTTTTATCTGGCCTGGCCATTGGAGCCAATTTGCCAAACGGTGTCTGGCAAATTAGCGCGAAATACGCAGACACTGTCTGCGCCATCTTTCATGTCACCCATTCAGCAGACATTGTCTGCAGAATCTTCTTCAACGCCAATTATCCAGACAGCGTCTGGACAATTACTCACGCTCGCAACCTTGGCCGAAGCCTTCCAACTGCCCTGGTCGGCTTACGTGCGCTTGCTTTCGGTCAAAAAACCGGAAGCGCGCGGCTTCTACGAAACCGAAGCCCTGCGTTGCGGCTGGACGGTGCGGCAACTGGATCGGCAGATCAACAGCCAGTTTTACGAGCGCGCCGCGTTATCCAAAAACAAAGTCGCGATGTTGGCGCAAGCGGAACACGCCGAACCGGATGACGCCATCACCCCGGAACAAGCCATCAAGGATCCGTTCGTACTGGAATTTCTCAACCTGAAAGACCAATACTCGGAATCCGATCTCGAAGACGCGCTGATCCAGCATTTGGCCGACTTTCTGCTGGAATTGGGCGACGATTTTGCCTTTGTCGGTCGCCAGCGCCGCTTGCGGCTCGACGATACTTGGTTTCGCATCGATTTGCTGTTTTTCCATCGCCGCCTGAAATGTCTGGTGGTGATTGACCTTAAGGTCGGCAAGTTCAGCTATGCCGATGCAGGCCAAATGCACATGTACCTGAATTATGCCCGCGAACACTGGATGAAACCCGGCGAAAACCCGCCGGTGGGCCTGATACTCTGCGCCGCAAAGGGTGCCGCAGAAGCCCATTACGCCTTGGATAACCTGCCGAACAAGGTACTGGCCGCCGAATATCAAACCGTGCTGCCGAATGAAAAGCTGTTGGCGGAAGAATTGGAGCGGTCGCGGACCGAGTTGGAGGCGCGGCGGTTGTTGGGTTCGAAAAATGAGGGTGAGGCATGAGTCGGTGGCCCATGGTTTCTTTAGGTGAGTTGCTTAGGCGAAGCAATGAGACCGCAATACTTGATTTCAATACTGAATATCATGAAGTAACGATTCGGCTTTGGGGCAAAGGCGTTTTCAGCAGAGGTAGAGTAAGAGGCGGTGATGTAGGAACATCTCGCCAATTGGTTCGAGCCAATCAACTTATCCTGTCGAAGATTGATGCCAGAAATGGTGCGATCGGCATTGTTCCCCCGGAATTGGATGGCGCAATCGTTAGTAACGATTTTCCATCCTTCGAATTTGCCGAAAAGCTCGACTCTTCATTCATGGGTTGGCTAGTTCGGTCAACACCCTTTGTTGAGCTATGCAAAGCTGCTAGCGAAGGTACAACCAACCGGGTTCGAATTAAAGAAGATCGATTTTTAACTCAGCAAATCCAATTACCCTCGTTAGAAAAGCAGCAAATCATCGTTGCCCGCCTGAATCAATTGGCGGACAAAGTACGGCAAGTCAAAGAACATCTGGATGCTGCTGAAAATGATGCTTTTCGGCTGTTGATCTCGATGGCAACCCGTCGTGATCTATCTGATGAACAACGTAAGTCAATGGGTTGGAAAGAAACTGCTATTGGCGATTTCGCTAAGCTAGCCCTATCTCCGGTTACCGTAGACGCCAATGAAAACTACCCCAATATAGGTATCTACAGTTTTGCCAAGGGATTATTCGAGAAACCTCCAATCGAAGGCAGCCGCACCAGTGCAAAAACGCTTTATAAAATCAGAAATGGTCAGTTTATCTATAGCCGTCTCTTCGCATTTGAAGGCGGATACGCATTGGTACCACCTGAATTCGATGGCTACTATGTTTCGAATGAATTTCCTACATTTGATATTGACCTAGAAAAAGCAACATCCAAGTTTTTAATCACTTTGTTTCTGACCGAACAGGATTGGCAAGAGCTTGCGAGGTCGAGTAAGGGTGTGGGCGATAGAAGACTTCGCATCCAACCAGAAAAAATATTGCATCGAAAAATATGGTTGCCACCACTCAGGGAGCAAGAACGGATTGAAAAAATGTTCGATGCTTACCAAGCACTCAAGAACAAACATACGGGAATCCGCGAAGCCAATCAGGCGTTGATTCCTGCCACGTTAGAACGCCTATTTTCATCCGAGGGCCACCAACATGGCTGATGACTCCTTACAAAATTCGCTATTTGAAGAGGATTATCTTCTCCGAGAACTTGGTTCAGTTGCCCATGTGCCGCAAGTCGCGCTCACTGAATTGGTTGCCAATGCCTGGGATGCCGGTGCATCGCGGGTTGACATACAAATACCGGAAAAAGTCGGAGACAACTTGACGGTACGGGATGATGGTCACGGCATGACTGCGGCGCAGTTCAGTAAACGCTGGATGACATTGCGTTATGACCGTCTAAAATATCAAGGCGAGGATGTTGAATTTCCGGCTGGGCGTTCTGCTCGTCAACGTAAAGCCTATGGCCGTAACGGCGTTGGGCGACATGGCTTGCTCTGTTTTGGCGATGAATACCAAGTTGAGACTTGGCGGGACGGAGCCTTAAGCACTTTTCTTGTCGGCACGGAATCCGGCCCAAGCCCCTTTGTATTACGCAACAAAGAAGTAGGAAGCCGGAACGGCAGCGGCACCCGCCTTATCGTACGAGTTGAACGACATCTTCCCGACCCTGAAGAAATCTTGACGGTGCTTGCCGCCAGATTTATTCACGATCCTGAGTTCGAAATTCGCGTTAACGGCATTGTTCGCCCCATGCAGGACATTGAGGGTATCGTCAGCAGAACCGAGATTGATTTTGGCGGTGGCAATACGGCTACGGTGATCGTTATCGATTCCACCTGTGTAAATCATTCATCGGTTCATCAAGGCGTTGCATTTTGGGTGAAGCATCGGCTGGTCGGCACCCCATCCTGGACAGTTGGCCAAATCCATAGTTTTGATGGCCGCACCCGTTTCGCTCGCCGCTACAAGGTGATTGTCGATACTCACGGATTCGAAAGCGAAGTGGAACCGGATTGGACCAGCTTCAAGAAAAGTGAACGAGTACATGAGCTGTTCAAAAAGACCACTGCATGCATTATTGAAGTGGCAGCATCCATTGCCGCTGAAGTTATTGAAGAATCCTTGGAAGATGCCCTTACTGAAAATCGACTGGAACTTGCCGGTTTAGGTAGAGGTGCGCAATACGAAGTCACTGAATTTACCAAAGCGATTGCTCAAGCTCATCCGACGGTATCCCCAGACTTTCTCGCTACGGCAGTGAATGCTGTCATTAACCTGGAAAAAACCAAGAGTGGCGCGGCACTACTGCAAAAATTGTCGGCTCTGCCGGCCGATGACATTGATAGCCTCGACCGACTGCTCGACGAGTGGTCAGTAAAGGATGCGCTACGAGTTCTCGATGAAATCGATAGTCGTTTAAGCGTTATTGAGACGATCAGAAGAATTTCAGGCGATCCAAATACCGATGAACTGCATACATTACATCCGTTAGTACTTCGCTCACGCTGGTTATTTGGCCCTGAATTTGAGTCGGAAGAATATTGCTCAAACGTAAGTCTGCAAAAAGTGGCTAGAGAGCTTTTTAAAAACACGACCGCTGAGTTCGATAATCCCAGAAAACGGCCAGATATTGTCGTATTACCGGACAAAACCACTATCGAGCTAACAGGGATAGAAGCATTCGATGTCGCTGACCCAACTGTTTCTCGCATACAAAATATTTTGCTTATTGAGCTTAAAAAAGGCGGATTCCCGATAGCTCGAACCGAGGTAAATCAAGCCGATGCCTATGTGCAAGACATTGTAAACTCTGGATTCATCAGTGGCTCACCGTATATTTGCGCCTGGGTGGTTGGGGAAACCATTGTAAAAGGACTAGTACATCGTTTCATAAAAACATTTACAAAATAATTCGGAATGTCATGATACTGTTTTTAGTCACGAGGTAGGCCATGGCGCGAAAAACAGAACGAGCATCCCTAACTCTGTCGGAAGAGCAAAGACGAGAGCTAGAAACTCTTACGCGTTCACGGACAGCAGCAAGACGGAAAGTTGAGCGAGCCGAAATTTTGCTCCGTTATGCAGAAGGCACCCCCATTTTACAGATTGGGAATTTACTGGGCGTAAGTCGCCCAACGATTTACAAGTGCATCGACAAAGCACTAGCAGCAGGTATCACCATGGGTTTATCGGACACCTACCATCGTCCGAAGGCCCCTGAGATTAGTGACGACGCAAAGAGTTGGGTGGTCAACTTAGCGTGCACCAAACCCAAAGATCATGGCCTGGCGGCAGAATTGTGGACCTTGTCACAGTTGGCAAAATTTATTGGCGGTGAGGCAGAGAACGCTGGATTTCCGCGCCTTGCTAAGGCAAGTAAGACCACGGTATGGCGAATTCTTGACGAACACGAGATCAAGCCTCACCGCATTCGCTATTACCTGGAACGGCGCGATCCTGATTTTGATGCGAAGATGCGCGAGGTTTTGATAGTTTACCAAGAAGTAGCCCTGCAAAACGCGATGCCAACAAAAGCCGCTCCGGACGCATCGGAATCAGAGTGTCCGGTTATCACTGTCAGCGTGGACGAAAAGCCGGGTATCCAAGCCATAGGGACCGTGGCACCCGACTTGCCGCCCGTATCCGGGCGTCATTCAGAAACCGGGCGTGATTATGAATACGTAAGGCATGGTACATTAAGTATTCTCGCCGCACTCGATTTGCAAACGGGCCATCTATTTGCCGAAGTGGAAGAGCGTCATCGCAGTAGTGAGTTCATCCAGTTACTCAAGCGTCTGGATAATCACTATCCTGCCAATGCGACTATTCGGGTTATCCTCGATAACCACAGCGCACATATTTCGAAGGAAACTATGGCTTACCTGGCAACGCGCCCGGGCCGCTTTGAGTATGTTCATACACCTAAGCATGGCTCATGGCTTAACCTGATTGAAATGGCCTTCTCTAAGATGGCTCGCTCATTCCTGCGCCATATCAGGGTAACTTCAAAACAGGAACTCAAGGAACGAATTCTTAAGGGCATTACCGAATTTAATGATCAGCCAGTTGTATTTAGATGGAAAAATTTCGATCTTGGCTTAGTATAAATTGTATATGTTTTTATGAAACGAACTACTAGCAACAGACAAGAAGGTTAGTGATTCAATACGGGGAGAATATGGTCGTGTTAGAGCAACCACATTTAGCCAATTGGTTGGAACTGCAAATTTGCGATTACTGAAACTTCGAGATCGTCTAAAAAGCAGATATGGCGAGATGCCAACTGATAGCTTGTTGGAACGCGTCCTTGGTAAGCCCTATCAAAACAATATTCCGTCAGAATGACTTAACTTAACCCATGATTCTGTTCTATCAACAAACCTGAAAACCGATCCGAATTTGGCATCTCAATTCCCCAAGGATAAGGATTTTCGGTTTGTGCGCGTTGATATTGGTAAACGATCATTACTGGCATATTCCGTGGAGCATAACAACTTCCTAATCGCATCGTTAGTACGCTAGGCGCAGCCAGGGCCAAGTGGATTTTGCGAATTCCCATTCCTTGCATTGCGGCGACTGCCTGCATGAATTGCTGCATGATGTTTTGAATCGAAGCTTCGCTAATAACTCGGCCTGGATAGGCACCGTCTAATTTCACCTCAACAATCGGCAAATTAGGAAACGATACAGTCAATTCGTTCCTGTCTATTGGATATGAAATGGACATGGCGCAGACTATCTCGTCGCCGTTGACAGATGAAAAATCCACAGGCGCTAATTCACCGACATCGACTCCGTCGCTCGGTGAAGTCCAGTGTAACTCTTTACGATCCCAATCCATCCAATGGATTGTACTTTCGGAGGCAAGCAATGTGCCGGCTAGAAACAAAACAGGCACTGGCGCGAGGCCGCCTGCATAAACAGCAAGGTCATTTCGATCGCGTCCATCTTTTGCAAGTTTGAGTTGTTGCGGAAGAAGATTTACTAAATCAATCGCTGCTTGTCGCTGAGTTTTAGTACCGTCAATTTGATTTCGAACATCGATTAACAGTGCATGACGCGCCCCCAACACACGGCGCGGAATTGCTGATTCAAGGGGTGTATCAACCGACTGGGTCAGTCCGCGTAACTCAATAGCAATAACTCGCTTGCGGCGTTGATCCTGGAAAAGTTGCCATGAGAACCACAAACCTATACCGATCAGCACTGCACCGATGGCCAAACAACCAGCGCTGATCCACCATTCCGTATCGGCGGTAGCGAGTTGGCCTTCAACATACTCTTGTTCCGAAGCACGCGCGCCGAAGTTTAGTTTTACATCAAATGTGGAGCCTGCTGCCACTAAGAGCGCGCCGGTTCCAACCAGCTTACCGGCAGGGGATCTACGGAAATACAATTCCAATAAATCTAAAAGGCGGTGGATTATTTTATTCATGGGGTGAAATTTCCAAGCAAAACTAAAGGGGAACCAGATTTGGCAAACCAACAGCCTATACTGCGCGTGCCAATAATTAAATAAAGGATCCCATCAACTGCGAATTTACCGGTCGCCAAAACATTACGACAATCTTCTAAATCAGTTGGCGAGGGCGTTGGGTCAAGTTCAGGATGTGTATGCCACAATCCAAGCTGGGTGCCCCGTCCATCCGTAACGCGATTCCATTCAATCGCTTCTTGTTGATGGCGTGGTCCACGATAAAAACTGGTGCGGCTACGGCGATCTCCTCGGCCTGGAGTCGTCGCGAATTCGCCCAATAAGCCTTCCGTTTCGTTGTCGATAAATCCTAACAATAGCCCACCGGCCTCTCTCGACCAGAATGAATGCTGAGCCCATTTAGACAGCAGAGCGATCAGTTTCGGGGACAACGAACCTGAACAACTTTCGTCAAGACGCCAAACGACATGCCCGGTACTCAAACGCTGCAACATGGGCACTCCAGGTGCGTGAAATCTGATGACGACAGGAATGTAGGAATACGCTGAGACATCAGTGCCCAGTAGGTGCTTGAAGGGCTAATGTTGGCATTTTTGGCCTGCGTCGTATCGCCCACCCAACGGGAATAACCAAGCTTTTGGTTTATGACATGTTCAGCGGCTATTAACGCTGTACGCGTTGCATCAATGGCCGTGTATGGCGTGAAAGCCCCGCAGCCCGTCAATTGTCGGGTCACAACTTGGCCAGGCTTGATTAAAGCTGTTCGCATACTTGGTATTGGTTGTTGTGTTTCCGGATCAATATAGAGGCAGTCCAAACAGCCAGCAGTACCTGGGCGCATAGCTATCACGTGTCCGCCAAGTCCTACTGCCTCAACACTGGTAGAAACAATGAGCACGCTCCACTGTTCTCGATATGCCTGGCGTGCAATTGCTCGTTCGAGAGGAGCATTCCCAGTTGCCAACACGATTGTGTCGACATTGGCGGGAATACCTTTATCAATCAGACGTTGAATATTCGTGGCTTCTGGGACAATATCGATGCCTGGCATGCGTTCTGCCAAGAAACTTGCTAATGCCTCAACTTTCTTCTTTGAGATTGCGTCTTTGCCGAGAACGTGGCGGCCAAGATTATCAGCACTAAATATGTCTTGATCTACCAGCGTAAGTTTGGAAACGCCAGCCAGAACCAAATGTTCAGCGACTCGAGAACCAATGGCGCCTACCCCTGCGACCAATACATGACGATCAAGAACCGTTCCACCAGTCCGGCGAATGAGATAGTCGCGATCTTGTCGTTGCAAAAGATAGACAGTGGCTCCCCATGGTTTCTTGTTACCACGGTTTCCCCAATACAGTGTTAACAACGCGTGGCCATAGTTGTTAGCCACGCGCAGGACAAGTCCTCGATGTTTTGGTGAGGTGGCAATCACATGTTGCGATTCATCAAGACAACTCAAAAATTGCTGCCACCAATTGGCATCGAGCTCTGATTTGAGAGGTGGTAGTTGTTGAATGCAAACATCGAGTAAACCAATACGAACCTGCTGGCAGTTAACCAAAGCAGTTGAACCTGCATTCACTCGACGAAGGACAGGGACGGTCTTAAGCCCAAATTTTTGATTATGGACTTCACCGTAGACCGATTGATTTGCTGCAAATTGCTCATCGAGCTGCGCAAATCGGGCACCCAGATTTTTTAGATAGCCCTCAAGTTCATCGGCAAACAGTGAGAGACGTTCACAGTTCGACATTCCGTGAATTTCACGCAGCAATCTTTTGACCTCGGCTAACAGCCAGCTTAGTACCCCCGTGATGTCGCTAGGGTCATAGTCCAGTCCCTCCCGATCACTAACGCAAACATCACCACTGCCGCTTATATGAGGCCATCCCCAAACTGGCAAACTGGTTAACCAGTTTACTGAAGGCAGACGACAAAAATCCCAACCGGCCGGACATAATTCTAGCGGCCAAACATAATCGCCATCTGATAATTCAAACTGCCAAACCGGCTGAGAATTAGAAAGCCTGAAGTTAATTTGCGTTGCGCCAAGCTCAGCCAAAGCGCACGCAATACTGTCAGTAAATTGTTTCTGCTCCGATATCAAGCCGATCTGCCCGAAACGCTCACACCCGATGAAGTCTTTTTAGTAGTGCTCGCTTTTTCAGGTACTGGAAAATCATCTCCAAACTGCTTTTGCAAAATTTTACATGCTTCATGAGTGTCTGGCTGGCTTTCAGCTTCGTTCAAAGCATTTCGTAAAGTTTCCAATCGTTCTTTGAAATCCTTCATTTGCGCATCGCTCATCCGTTCGAAAAGGTCGCAGTAAGGAGCTACCGGCAAATTTACCACTAAACGGGAAAATCCCCAGTTGGAGAGCATTTGGTTAATCAAATCCCGCATTGCAATTAGATCAAGGGGTTTACCATCAACACTGTCGTATTTGGGCGTGAACCAGTTATAAGCAGCTACGGATAAACCAATGCTAGGAACATTTTTGTGACCAATTTTATTGTCGCGCCAACGTTTTAATGCGCGAACTACGCGGCGAAATTGTTGACGATCATTATCTTTAAACCGATCAATAATTTTACTTGTAAGCTCCCGTGCTTCGGATGGTTCCCATACCCGATCTTCCTTGGCATCAGTTTCTCTGCAGCGAGCAAGCTGGGTTTGGCCATTGCCATTTACACTGTAAACAGCCAAGTCAATATGATGCGTAGCCTCTCCATCCTTGAAATAGGTAACAGTGACGCAAGGGCGACGAATTTTGACAGTACGATTGTGACGAGTTAGAGCGTCTCTGACATATTTTTTTAAAGTCAGCGGATCAGGGTAATCTTCAGGGGCGCAGTCAAAAATTACCCCAATGTCCATATCGGGATCGCCGACAATGGGAGTGATACCCGTATATAAAGCATAACTGCCCTGATTAAAAGTCTCGTATTTAGGGGCATCTTTGCTGATATTGTTTTTTAAATCATTCAGCAAAGTTTCGCGTCGATCACGTAAAACAGAACTTTCGTCATAACCAAGTAGGATCTTGCTATGAAAATTTTCAAACTGGGTTTGTGCATGAGCCATCTTTGCCCTCCTTAAAAAACAGATGATGAGGGCTAGATATGCGAATTCAAGTCTTCAGTTACCTCGACAAATTGGAAGCTGGTTTGGGTAATTCGTTGTTGGCAGCCATAAAATCTCGCTGTTTATCCAGCTTAATCGTTAAATTCGGGTTGATTCAATTCCGATGCGCCCATCCAGTAACACAATAATGGTGCCGGCAGACGCATGATCTGGCTGGCAGTCTCGCCGGTTTGCGGCAGACCGGTCATCAAGCCGAAGTCGTCGAGCGACTTGGTGACAACATAACCACGGGCAATTTTCTTTTGCTCGCACAGTTCAATCAACCCTTTTAACTCTCTCGCACCAGTATGCTGGGCTCGATATTTGACTTCAAAGGGAATCAATTGGCCGCCGATTTCTGCGACTAAATCGACCTCACGGTCTTTTTTCCCGTGCCAGTAGGTAAAACGTACATTCTGGGGATAGTAGCCCGCAAAAAGATGCTTAAACACTGTCGTTTCAGTTGCCACACCCAAGGCAGCGGGATCGTCGATGATGCTTTTGCCCTTGAGCAATACGGCGGGTGCGATGGCGGCATCGGCCAAGTAAATTTTGAAACGTCCCTTGAGCACGTCTTTGCCATAACCGAACGGCGGCAGGCGGTAAATCAGGTGGCATGCCTCCAGAAGTTCGATGAAGTGCTGGGCAGTGGGACGTTTGACTTCCAGGTTGCTAGACAAGTCGGTGATATTCAGCAAACCGCCGTCGTTCATGCACAAATACAGGAAGGTATGTTCAAGATCCAGAATGCGACGCACACCAAACAGTGCGGTCATATCGCGTTTGAGCGCCTTGTCTATGATGTCTTCACGCAGCAGGCGCTGGGCTTGGGTGATGCTTTCCACTTGAGCGGTTTGCGGGAAGCCGCCGCGAATCAGATATTCGTGAAAATGGCCGACATAGGGCACTGCGATTTCCTGCGCCCGGTAAAATTGTGGCGGCGTCCAGTCGAACAGCTCGGCCAGGCTTTTTAAAGGCGGCAACGCCGGCAGCTGTACCTGTTTGATTTGCAGGTACTCGTAGAACGACAAAGTGGTCAGCCGAATGGTATACCAACGCCCGACGCCGGATTCCTGGTCGGCTTCCACCAAAGGCATGGCCGAACCAGTAAAGACAATGCGGCGCTGTTTGTTGAAATCGATCTGATGTTTAACCCACGTCCCCCAATCACGAATGAACTGAGCTTCGTCGATAAATAGGTATTCAGGCCCATCGACGCGCGGCTCGCGCTCGCGCCACGCTTCCAACACGGCTTCGATGCCGGCCAATTTGAGGACTGGATGGTCAAAAGTAGCGTAAAGGATGTTTGCCGCTGGGAAGCCTTGTTTTAATAAAGCGTCGATCTGTTGTTGTAACAGGGTCGTCTTGCCGACCTGGCGTGCGCCGGATAACAGAATGGCCCGGTGAATCGGAGGATGATTTATCCAGCGATTTAACTCCCGCGAAGCGGCACGCTGCCAATCCGGTAAATCGGCAATGGGTTCGCCACGCCACCAAGGATTGAATTGGGCCAATACGGCAATTAGTTCTTCTTTTGAGACTCTCATGAGCCAATCTTAGCATTGGAATGATTTTATTGTCATGTGTAGGTTACAATAAATACGTATTTTTGTTCCTACGATTCTAATAACAAAACACTCAAGCATATTTCACCCGTATTAACGCTCATTGCGCACCTGCCTTTTCAGAGTCTCTCTCATTAATCACTGAATCATCATCCTTGGCAAATTTCGCTGGCTCATCCAACAGTTCAGATTCCTGCGGGCCAGTCGCACTTCCTCTACATGCCCTTGTTCATAAGCCGCCTGATGCGCATGCCGTTCCATTGTCACAATTTTTTGGCCAGCCGTTGCTCCGCGCAATCGGCAATCATCTGGCTGACAATGCTTTCGATTTCATCGACGGTTTCTTCTCTGCCCAACTTGCGCAAGATCACATCGATCGCTTATCCCGCCTAATGCAATTTTGTCGTGAAGACTTACGCTGTCATCAATCGTTAATATAACCGTCATATCCATGTCACAGACATGACTTAGATTGTCAGTTAAATCAACTACTCTGACACTCAATCGATATGAAAATTTTCTACGGCGTTCAAGGCACGGGTAACGGCCATATTACGCGCGCCCGCGTGATGGCGGAAGCTCTATATGCGGCGGGTATCGATGTTCATTTTCAATTCACCGGCCGACCTAAGGACAGCTACTTCGATATGGCAGTTTTCAACGGCTTTCAAGTGCGCACCGGTTTAACCTTTAATACCCATAATGGGCAGGTCAGTTATTTGAAAACGGCGATAGAAGCCAAGCCGATCACTTTTATTCGTGATATTCAATCACTCGATTTGAGTGATTATGATCTGGTGATCAGCGATTTCGAACCGGTTACCTCGTGGGCTGCCAAGCGGCAAAATAAGCAGGTGCTTGGTATCGGTCATCAATATGCCTTCGGTCATACTATTCCTCGTGCCGGATCTGATCCACTGGCCAATCTGGTGATGAAGTATTTTGCTCCGGCAGACCGGGGTATCGGCCTTCACTGGCACCATTTCGGTCAGCCTATATTGCCGCCGATTATTGAAACACCGGCGATGCCGCACACTTTTTTCAAACACAAGGTTGTTGTCTATCTCCCCTTCGAAGATACGCAGGAAGTTTTCCAGCTATTGGCGCCGTTCAAGGATTTCGATTTTTATATGTACACGCCCGATGTGCAAGAGTCACCCTATGAACACATAGCCTGCAAGGCTCTGTCCCGTGCGGGATTCATGCAAGACTTGCTTGACTGCGGAGGCATAATCAGCAATGCCGGATTTGAACTCGCCAGTGAGGCCTTGCAACTGGGTAAAAAAATCCTGGCCAAACCCTTGCACAATCAAATGGAACAAATTTCCAATGCAGCGGCTTTGCAGCAATTGGGTTATGGTCATGTCATGAAGGATCTGAACGCTACAGCGATTGGGAATTGGTTGAAGGTAGATCATGCCGTGCATATCACTTATCCGAATGTCGCTCAGATCATTACCCAATGGCTACAGGATGGCATGCCCGAGATGAACACTGATTTCATCAATAACATCTGGGATAATGTCAATGTGTTGCAGGTGAAGCATTAGTTTAGGAATAAGCACAAATTAATTTAGACTTTTGACCCCCCTCACCCCAGCCCTCTCCAAGAGGGAGAGGGTAACGCTATGAACAGTATTCATGGGCGATACGAAGATTATCCTGACACGTGGGCTGCCGACATCCTTGCCAAACACAGCCCCACCTTCCGGAAACAAGACGTTATTTAAATCAGATTGGACAAAGCGCTCAGCCTTGTTGGATTGTTGTATTTGACCGCTATAATAGGCTTTCATTGCCTTTTTAAATCAAGAAAACATGCTCATCAATCGCCGTCGAATTTTATTAGGGTTAATCGTCAGTTCCTTATTGTTAACTAACGCCATTGCGGCTGATGCTCAACCGGCGGGCTCTATCAGCCCTGATAAAACGTCATCCGAGCCTGATCTGAACAAGATCAAAACCATCGTGGTGATCTACGCGGAAAATCGCAGTTTTGATAATCTGTATGGCCTTTTTCCCGGTGCTAATGGCATTGCAAATGCGTTGGCCCATCCTGAATCCTACTTACAACGTGATCGAGACGGCAAAACCGTATTACCGGCATTGCCCCCGGTTTGGAACAGTGATGATCCTAACTGGTCATTTGTCGCACACTTACCGAACAAGCCCTTTCAAATTGATGCCGCACCTGGCGGAACACCTGGCAAGACAGGTGTTAATGCTGCTTCACCGGATCTGGTGCACCGTTTTTACAACCATCAGATGCAGATTAATGAGGGACGCAATGATCAGTTCGCGGTCTATTCAGATGCCGGCGGTCTGTCGATGGGGTATTACGATGGCGCCAAGATGGCGATGTGGCAACTTGCAAAGCAATATACTCTGGGAGACAATTTTTTCATGGGCGCCTTCGGCGGCTCATTTCTGAATCACTTTTGGCTAGTACATCGTTTCATAAAAACATTTACAAAATAATTCGGAATGTCATGATACTGTTTTTAGTCACGAGGTAGGCCATGGCGCGAAAAACAGAACGAGCATCCCTAACTCTGTCGGAAGAGCAAAGACGAGAGCTAGAAACTCTTACGCGTTCACGGACAGCAGCAAGACGGAAAGTTGAGCGAGCCGAAATTTTGCTCCGTTATGCAGAAGGCACCCCCATTTTACAGATTGGGAATTTACTGGGCGTAAGTCGCCCAACGATTTACAAGTGCATCGACAAAGCACTAGCAGCAGGTATCACCATGGGTTTATCGGACACCTACCATCGTCCGAAGGCCCCTGAGATTAGTGACGACGCAAAGAGTTGGGTGGTCAACTTAGCGTGCACCAAACCCAAAGATCATGGCCTGGCGGCAGAATTGTGGACCTTGTCACAGTTGGCAAAATTTATTGGCGGTGAGGCAGAGAACGCTGGATTTCCGCGCCTTGCTAAGGCAAGTAAGACCACGGTATGGCGAATTCTTGACGAACACGAGATCAAGCCTCACCGCATTCGCTATTACCTGGAACGGCGCGATCCTGATTTTGATGCGAAGATGCGCGAGGTTTTGATAGTTTACCAAGAAGTAGCCCTGCAAAACGCGATGCCAACAAAAGCCGCTCCGGACGCATCGGAATCAGAGTGTCCGGTTATCACTGTCAGCGTGGACGAAAAGCCGGGTATCCAAGCCATAGGGACCGTGGCACCCGACTTGCCGCCCGTATCCGGGCGTCATTCAGAAACCGGGCGTGATTATGAATACGTAAGGCATGGTACATTAAGTATTCTCGCCGCACTCGATTTGCAAACGGGCCATCTATTTGCCGAAGTGGAAGAGCGTCATCGCAGTAGTGAGTTCATCCAGTTACTCAAGCGTCTGGATAATCACTATCCTGCCAATGCGACTATTCGGGTTATCCTCGATAACCACAGCGCACATATTTCGAAGGAAACTATGGCTTACCTGGCAACGCGCCCGGGCCGCTTTGAGTATGTTCATACACCTAAGCATGGCTCATGGCTTAACCTGATTGAAATGGCCTTCTCTAAGATGGCTCGCTCATTCCTGCGCCATATCAGGGTAACTTCAAAACAGGAACTCAAGGAACGAATTCTTAAGGGCATTACCGAATTTAATGATCAGCCAGTTGTATTTAGATGGAAAAATTTCGATCTTGGCTTAGTATAAATTGTATATGTTTTTATGAAACGAACTACTAGTCTGTGCCTGTACTCCGTCTATGGCAACCGCGCCGGAGGGCCGGACAGCTATCCTGGACGATAAAACCGGGCTGTTGCGGGTTGAACCATCCAGCGGCTTACATTCAGCGCCACACTATCCAGGCGATTTCAATTTTACCCCTGAAGATAAAATCACTCAGCTCAGTTATGCTGTCAATACCACACAACCACCGTTTCAACCCAGCGGCACGCCTCCTGCAAAAGACGGTGATCCGAGATTAGCTAATCAGCAGGCCAAAGGTTCAGCTGCTGTCTTAAGCCCCCAAACCGAAAAAACGATAGGCGACACGTTGTCGGAGAAGCGCATCGAATGGGCCTGGTATGCCGGGGCATGGCGTGAAGCTCTGCTTGATGGTTTACAAAACCCTGACCAACCGCGCAAGGTGATCTACAGCAAGGCAACCGGGGCGGCTAATTTTCAGCCTCACCACCAGCCCTTCAATTATTTCAGCCGCTTTGATCCGACCACTCCGGACGGCGCGCTACAACGTGCAGCTCATCTAAAAGACTATGCGGATTTTCAAAGGGATATTGCCAACGGCACCCTGCCAGCGGTGGTGTTCTATAAACCTCAGGGCAGTTTGAACCAGCATCCCGGTTATACCGATGTCATGTCGGGTGACGCCCATATTGCCGAGGTAGTTAAACAACTGCAAGGCAGCCCGCAATGGCCGAACATGTATATTATTGTCACCTACGACGAGAATGGCGGCTTTTGGGATCATGTAGCACCCCCTGTAAATGATCGATGGGGGCCGGGTTCCAGAGTTCCAGCGATATTTATTTCCCCGTTTGTCAAAAAACAGCATATTGATCATACGGTTTATGACACGACATCAATTATTCAATTTATTACCCGCCGGTTTGATTTACACCCTTTGCCCGGGATTCGGCAGAGTATGGGTGATTTGATCAATACGCTTGAATAAAAAAGCGTAGGTTGGGTTGCACACTTTTCGCAACCCAACATTTGACTATGCCTTGACAGGTTGGCTTGGCTATCGCCAACCGCAACCTACGTTTATTGAATTGAAAAAGCTATTCGGCCGAATTAAGCGGGCGGCCGGTTTTAAGATTTTCCACTTGACCGATGGCTTGCTTGAGATCTTCATCGCTTAAAGTTTCAAGCAACAACAGTCCGGCACGAAGTATTTCACTTTTTTTGGCCTGCAAACCCATAGTCAGGCATTTAGCCTTGAGTTCCGAGATTTTTCGATAATCTGATTTGGGGAATGAAAAGCTGTCTCTGACCACTTTATTCTTCTTGCCCGGTTTTTCCGGAGTGGTTTCGGCAGTTGTTGCCGTTACGGTCTTTTTTACCGGCTTTTGAGTTTGAACTGGCTTTGCTTTTGAAGTGGTTGGTTTTACAACTTTCTCTTCTTTAGTTACGGCTGTGTCGGCTTCTGTTTTTTTCGCTTTAACCGTTTTTGTATTCATAACAAGGATTCCTATACAGGGGCTTAAAACCAAAGTATAAACCGTATATACTGTTTTTTAAAGTTCTATAGTCAGGACCCTTAACTTTTATCTATGGCTTTATCGGTCAGAGCCATCGATTCAGCCGATCGATTGATGGATTCGGCCGCAGAACTGATGTCCTTGCTGATTCGGCTCAACTCCTCCTCCGCTATCTGCGCATTAATCGCACTGCGTAATTCCTCGGCGTTAAGCTCTTCTTTGATTTCTGCTTTGATTTTTGCAACGGCATTTTGGGTTTTACCCAGCCAAAACCCGGCGATCCGGGCTACTTTGGGTAGCTTCTCCGGACCGATAACCAGGATACTGACCAGTCCGACCACACAGAGTTCGGAAAATCCTATATCAAACATGGTACAGGATTAAACTTTGCTTTCTTCATGCAATTTGACTTTGGCATCACTGTTTTCAGATGCATTGGCACTCAGTGATTTATCATTTTCACCTTCTTTCATTGACGAGCGAAAGTTTTTGATGGCTTCGCCAACGTCGGTGCCTATCGTTCTAACTCGTTTAGTGCCAAACAATACAATAACGATCACCATAATAATGACCAATTGTGTCACGCTGATACCCATACTGACTCCTGACTATTTAAATCATGCTTTGCACGAAATATTGAATGTAGATCCCGAAAAAAAAAAGAGGCATCCCTGCCTCTAAATCGTCCTTGACCCACTACCTGCTCCTGGGTTCGCTAAAGCTTATTCTTTATAAACCTACGATACCGCCATCTTCACGCGTGATGACGATTGTGGCTGAACGTGGACGTGCGCCGTTTGGAACAGCAACAACCTCAGTATCACCGGGGTGTCTGTAGACTGCTCCACTGTCCGGCCAGTTACTGGTGAATGCGCCCGGTTGTGAACGGTCACCTGGATGCTGGAAGTTAACAAACATCGTCTTACCATCCGGTGTAGACACAACGCCTGTCGTTTCCTGATCGTTCGGTCCTTGCAAGAAACGCTTGATTTCACCGGTGACAGGGTTCGCTGCCAACATCTGATTAGCACCAAAAGGGCCTGACGCTTGCTGTGAACCGCTCATGTCGGTTTGAATCCACAAAATGCCGTTTTGATCTATCCATAATCCATCCGCGCTGGCGTGGATGTTGTCTTGTGTCAAAGCTGGACCGCCTTGTTCCGGCAATACTTGGCTGTCACTTTCAGTACCCGACAGCACGAAGATATCCCACTCGAACTTCTCCGCCCAAGAACGGTTACCCTGCTCGCGCCAGCGAATAATATGACCGTAAGGATTTGGACCGCGTGGATTGGCCGCATCGATATTACCGGCGTTTCTGCTGCTGTTGTTGGTCAGTGTCATATAGACTTCACGGGTTTGCGGATGTACCGTACCCCACTCAGGTCTATCCATTTTAGTAGCGCCCACGACATCAGCCGCCAGACGGGTATTGACCAACACATCCGCTTGATCTTTAAATACCACGTTGGCATTGGCTGCCGCTGCCTGGAAAGCCATATTGTTATAATCCAGAGCTAACCATACGCCTGTGCCGTCGTCATTAAATCGGGCTACATACAACGTGCCTTCATCCAGGATTTCGCCTTTGACTGATTTGGTATAGCGCGCTTTGGTGACAAATTTGTAGATATATTCATTTTGAGCGTCATCACCCATGTAGAAAACTACTGGCTGACCCAGTTGCGGAGGAGACAACCAAGCGCCTTCATGCGCAAAACGGCCCATCGTGGTACGTTTAATCGGTTTACTGCTGGGGTTAAACGGATCGATTTCCAGCACCCAGCCTTGCGTGTTTGGCTCGTTGCGGTAATCCTCGGTTGCATCGGCACCTTTGGGCGTGGCGTCGAAACGGATGTATTCGTCCGCACCGCTTTGCGCGGTTTCCCAACGGTAACGGCTGTTGGCGGTAGGCACGCCGAAACGGCTTTGTTCTCTGGGCCGACTCAAAGACAAGTTTTGATCGATACCGGCTTGAGTCAACAAGGCGCCGAATTCGCCTTCCATTACGCGACCGGCATCCGTAAACACATTACCCACTTGTGAATAAACCAAATTGGTGACTTTTTGATCGAAAAATTCGTCAAAAATACCGATGATACGGCCGGTTTCCGGATAGAAACGGGCAAAATAGCGGCCTTGGACGAATGACGTTTTCCGGCCCGGATACAGAGTGGCTTGCGTATCTTCGAACCAGTCCAACAAGGCTTCGGCGCGGGCTAATTGCACACGGCTGACGAAATAACCGGCCCAGTTTTCTTCACACGTCAAATAAGTGCCCCAAGGCGTATAACCGTGCGCACAATTATTGATCGTACCGCGCGCCATCGTGCCGTTTGGGCTGTATTTTGTTTTAACCAGATCGCTGCCGCGGACCGGACCACGAATTTCGGCAGGCGTACCGGCAGTTACTCGGCGGTTGTACTGGCCATTGACTACATTCCATTCACCGCTCACTGCATCTTTTTTGATCTCGACAATACTGACGCCGTGGCCTGCAATTTCTTTTCTGACTTCATCTGTAGGACGTTGACCGGCTACGAACGTCGGGCCGGCTGCATGAAATACGCGCTGATCGACATATTCATGGTTCACGCACAACAAACCATGACCGTTAGGATCATTTTTCATCGGGAAGTAATGCATGCCGTCGTGATGCGAACCGACTTGTTGTTCTTGTTCTTCACCGGTATTACTGTTAACCGAATCGAAGGCTGGATAGTTGCCGGTGATTGGAGTACCCCAAGGAATCAGCGCTTGCGCTTTATAACCCAGCGGGAGAGTAGCGGTATCGGAACGCGTGACCGGAATCGCGTCGAAACCCAGAGTAGGATTTAAAGCAAAAGGAGGCTTAACACCCGCTGCAGTAGGTAATGAACCTGATGCGGCATTAGCCAGGCTTGTAACGCCGGACGCACCAAACATGCCGGCAACCGCTACACCTAAACTGCCCGTCAGCATTTGTCTGCGCGACAGTCTTTTTTCCAGAATCGTTGCAAAATGGGGATTATCGGAATGATTGCTCATCGGCTCATCGCCGGAATCAATTTCAACCAGGTCTTTATCTAAATCGTTCATGATGTCCTCGTTTCTCTTGCGGGTTAACGTGAGATCACAAGAATAAAGATACTGTGTGAAATTGTGATGAAGGTTTGATGACAATAAAATGTCAAAACCATGACAGTTAATCGTTGCTGTAAGCAACCAACCTGATCAGGATAAAATGGGTAAAAAAACCCGGTATGGGTCAGGAAAACTTTTTCACGCTTCCTTAAAAGCAACGAGGCAAAATAAAGAAAATCATCAACCTGTTCCGATTGATTGATTCACAATGAGAAGTCTTAAAGCGGAATGGTCTTGCCGAATGGAGAGAAGGGTATTGATTAAGGTTATGTTTGCGTTACCGTGAAAGCCGATGGGTAGGGTGGATAAGCGGCAGCGCATCCCCCTTCAACAGCATTGGCGGAAGCGGCTGTCGCCTTATCCGTCTTACAACGATCTTTCATTTGTCGGGGTAATGCCAAGCCTTCAGATGGTTTATTAGTTGAAAGGACATCAACGCCGTCATTCCGGCATGGATTGCCGAAATTCAGGTCACACCGATGTGAAAGTCCAATGCCATCCATGGCTTGTGGCCCCCGGCAATCGGTGACGGGGTGACACCCACTATCAACGCTATCCGTGCCTAACTTAACGTCGTTGGGGGTAACGCGCCCCCATCAATGAGGGTTATCCCAACATTTTTTTACGTCTAGACATGCCTAAAACCCCTGTTAAAGCAGTAGCCATCAGCGGCAGAGCAGCCGGAACAGGAACGGGTTGAACAACCGAGTAAACACCGATACCGCCGCCGTTCAACTCATATCCGGTTATTAACAAGTTTTTACCGGTAGGATTGAAAGCCGCTTCAATAAACAAAAGGGATTCGGGTGATACCAGGCCTTCAGCCAGACTGTTGATATAACCGGCAAACTCCATTTGTTCAGGGTTGGTAATATCGTAAGCCAGCAGGCCGTTCTGTCTTTCCATGCCAATAAAAGCATAACGCCGACCGTTGAACTCACCTACCGTCAAACCCTCAGGTTCCGGTCCTTTGTCCGCTGAACGTCTGTCTATTGTGCTCAAGTCACCGTCAGTGATGTTGTGCAAGTCAGGGTCCAACTCGAGAAGCTTGGGTTCAAACGAACCACTGTCGCTGACCAACTGGCCTGTTTCAGCATCCCAAATGGAAAATGAACGGGTACCGGTCATGGTCAATGTTTCAATTTGACCATCACCATCGGTATCCCCATCTATTTTGGAAACGCGCAAGCGGCCCAAAGCGCTATCGGCTTTGTAATTGCCGTAAATGGCGTCGAGATCAGCTTCAGTCGCGCTGTCTACGGAACCGGCAGCAAGATCTTTTATTCGAATCCGGTCATTATCATCCACGCGAAAATCGCCTTCATTAGCCGTCACAATGAAATTTTTTCCGGCTGAACTGAAAGTCGCAATCGTATCGGGCATAGGCAAACCGGCTACTTTATCGTCGATATGGGCGCCGCCATCTCTGTCGGAGGCATCAATAGTTTGCACTATCGTTCCAAGCTTATGAAGGTCAACCCATTTTTCCGAGGCCAAATCAAACACACCGACAGCATTGTTTTCCTGAAGACTCACATACAAACGGCCGTCCAATTCGGACATAAACTCCGGCTCAACATGCCGGTATAATTCAGTCGCTGTCTTATCATTAAAGCGCAGCCCGTCCAAAGTCAGGCCAGCGGCCAAATGATGAGATTGAAAATCGAACGTTTTGACATGGGCACTGGTCAATGATGCGAAGTCACTGAGCGATTGAATGCCTGAAAGATCAATTATGCTGATAGAACCCGGCGCATCGGTATTGCCGCCAGTTGTAAACTCACCCTCGTTAGCCACAAACAGGCGGCTGCCGTCAGCTGAAAACTTGATACTGTCAGGATGATAACCCACATCCAACGTCGTTAACGCACCTAAAGAACCGGCCCGGTAATCAAAAAACCCTAATTTTCCAGCCGTCGAGCCGTTTGCTGTGGGTATCAGTGAAACTGCACCAAAACCACGGCCTAATGGATCGGCAGCCGTCGAGGAAGCGCCGCTGATATCGCCAATTCCGCCGAAAACCGTATCGAAAGTAATCAGTCCTCGCTCACTCAAGGTTCCTGTGCTAGCTAATGACAAAACCTGGACACCTGTTCCGCTGTTGCCTGACATTGTGCTCAGAACAGTATACTGATCGGGTGTATAAGCCACGATTTCGGCACTGCCGTCACGCGCCCCATTGGCGCTGGTAAAAGCTTGTAGCAGGTTGATTTCCAGACTTGCCTGTGCTGAAGGGGCAAAGATTGCTGACAACGTCACTGCTAGGGGTATGGTTTTATTCATGAATATCTCCTGAGATTGTTGTTGAAATACACAAAAGTGTGATGTATTTCACCAAAAGAACGTGACAATTCGGTGACAGCGCACTTGACAGGCGGATATTCTTCAACTACTAGGTAAACGATTATTTTATGCCTTTATTATTCTTTAAAAAAACAGGCAACAAGGTAATCGTAGCAACGATGACAATAGAAAACAGAATGTCGAAACTGAACAGGTCTTTAATAGAATGGATGTGATCGAGTTGATTTCCGCCATTTGCATAAATCAACGAAGCTGGCGTCACTCCGATCAGGGTGCTTAATAAATATTTTTTGAAAGATATTCTTGAAATACCCCCTAATATATTGATTAAAAAATAAGGCACAAACATTACCAGACGTAATGATAAAAAATAATAAAACCCGTTTTTTTCTATTTCATTGCCGATAGAATCCAGTTTATCCAAATAACGATTTTTAAATACTTTATTGAACGAATAACGGCTTATCAAAAACCCTATCAGACAAGCCGCAAGTGTGGCCGCTATATTGTAAACAGCACCTAGATAAAAGCCGAAAAAGAAACCACCCAATACTTTAAGAACGGCAGCCAAGGGAATCGGTGAGTTAATAAATATGATGCAGGAAGTAAAAAACATAACGACTGAAAAAAAGTAATTATTACTAATGAAATACCGGATGTATTTTTCATTATTTTTCACATTATCCAATGTAATAATATCTGACGAATACAGGCTAAGGATAATAATCAACACCAATAGGATAATAAGCCAGTTTTTTACAATATTCATGTCAGTTTTTACGGTATTTAAAATAGTTAACTGCACTTGGACTCTGGCATTGCCCCGCCTAACTTTCCGAAATGGTTTTTAATGTCTGCCTAGCTTCGTCGACGCCGTTATAGTGGTCGTCTTTTTCAATAGCTTTTTCCAAATGCTCGCGCGCCCTTTTGTTATCGCCTTGTTTAAAATAAACCATACCCAGCTTGTGATGCGCAACGGCTGAATCCGGCACTTGTCCGGTAACTTTCTCCAATAACTCTCTGGCTTTGTCATAGCTGCCTTGTCGATAGGCTAGGACTGCCACGGTATAGAGCATGTCAGGATTGTTGGTTTTGGCTAACGGTCCGGCCAGTTTTGCAGCACGGTCCAAGGCTGCATTGTCTTTTGCCTGCACCGATAAGTAGCGCACCAGATTATTCAAGGCTACTGCTGATTGCGGCTGATTTTTATAACTGTCTTCCAAAAGTGCCAACGCTTTATCATGCGCGCCGGCTTGATGATAAATTGCCGCCAAATCACTAACCAATGTCAACGAACCGGTCGTGTCGATGCCTTGCTGTAAAATCCGGACGGCTTTTCCCTGCTCTTTTAGATTGATATAAAGTCCAGCCAGATTGCGGTAAGGGTTTTCCCATTCGGGCTTGATTGCTATCACCCTGTTAAAGGCTGCAGCTGCCTCGGCGGGTTTGTTGGCTGCAGCAAAAACACCGCCCATCAGGTTATAAGCGATAAAATGCTCCGGTTTTTGTTTGATGATCTCTTGCAGAATTTTAAGTGACTGATCCGGTTTTTTTAATTGCAGATAACTATTAACCAGTTGCGTCAATGGTTCGACCGCGTCAGTTTGCTTGCTCAAGGCTTTGGCAAAAAATGTGACAGCTTCCTGCTGCTTGCCTTCGGATTGAAATGTCAAGCCTGCAAGGTAAAAACCAGATGCGTCATTCGGATAGGCCTGCTGTAAATGACCGGCAACTTGTCTGGCCTGCTCCCATTGCTGCTGCACCCGGTAAATATTGAACAAGGCTTCCAGTCCTCTTTTGCTGCCCGGATTAACTTGCAACCAGGTGATCATTTGCTCAGCAGCCTTACCTGCACTGCCGGTTTTAACCAGCAGCTCAGCCAACTCGAGTCTGGCGTTTTCATCATTCGGTAGCAACCGTACGATTTTTTCCAGGTTTTCCAATGCCGGCACCGGGTCCTGATTCAGTTGATGCGCCGTAGCCAGCAATTTCAATACTTTGATCGTGTCCGGTTGCTCTACCAGCACTTTGCGAAAATCTCCGATGGCATCGGCTAAACGGCTTTCAGTCAGCGCCAGTTCACCGCGCAAAATCAATGCTTCGGGTTCCTTGGGATTAGCGTTCAGCAAGGTTTCAATCAATTCCTTCGCGGACTCAATGCGCCCGGATTTAACCTGCAGTCGCGCCAGCAAGATATTTGCCTTGACGCCTTGCCTGCCGGACTGATCCAGAGCTATTATCTCCTGCAACGCCTGTTCGGCTTTTTCGGTCAAATTTTGCGTCAGATAGAGATTGACCAAACCGAATTTCAATACAAAATCATCGGGATGGTCTTCCAGCATGGGAATCAATTCAGATTCGGCAATTTCAGGGCCTCTTTTTTCAGCCAGGAAGTCGAGTAAATTCAGCCTGGCTTGCTGATTATCGGGAAGATCGGCGACCGCTTGACGCAAAACAGCCTCGGCTTTATCCAGCTGATTTTGTTCAATTAAAAACAAGGCCAGACGTTTTCGATGAATCAGCGGTTTGGGTTCGATTTTAACGATCGCTTCCAGCGTCTTCAACGCTTCATCAAAGGCCTTTGTTGTGATGTAGAGATTGGCCAGCATCAAACGCAGTGAAGTATCGCTGGGATTTTTTCCAATATGCTGAAGCAAAAACGTAATCGCTTTGTCCGGTTTTCCGGATTTGGCCTGCAACGATGCCAGCAATAAAATCGCAGGTACATCTCCGGGTCTTTTGGCCAATGCCGCTTCCGCCTTGACGGTCGCTGCATCACTGTTGTTTTGCGCAGCCAATATTCCGGCACTCAAAACCAAGGCATCAGGATTTTCATCATCAATCGCGTTGGCCTCTTTGGCCAGGGTTTCAGCATTATTGAGTTGTCCGGCTAAGAGATAAAACTGACCCAGCTTGACTCTTGCCATTAAATGTTTGGGATCGGCATCAACGGCTTTTTGATAAAACTCGCGGGCCATCTGCAAATCACCCAGTTTGGCTGAAACTTCGGCTGACTGATACAAAGCCTCGACATGATCGGATTTTATTTTAAGAATGTGGTCAAAAGACTGACGGGCATTCTCATAGTCCCCCGCCTGAAATTGCTCCTTTCCCTGTTGAAGCAGTTCGTTCATTTTCCGTCTTGAATCGTCGCAGGCTGTTAATGAGCCGATTGAAAGAATCAGTACCAGTATTCCAAAGTAATTATGCTTCATAGCCGTGACAGGATTGCTTGAATGTAGTTTCCCAATAATTTCAAAAAAAACTGCGGCAGGTTTAGTCCCGGCAGTGAAAGACGGAAACATAACCTAAGATAAACCCCTTACAAGTCTGGATATCTTTGTAAAAAAATCGAAACTTCAGCACATAGGATGTGCCGACGACAGGAGGCGCATCAATCGCGAACGATGCGCTTCGTACCTCAGCTCATCCTATGTCTTCACATCTTATTGGTGTTATAGAACCCACTCGCTTTATCAGGTTTATTGCCCATCTTCACTGGAATTACCATCAACTTCTTGAGTTTCGGTTTCGCTTTCTGATTCCGCCTCTTCCTCGGTTTCACCCTCATCCGGTGCTGGTTCGGCTGCAACATCGGCTTCTGTTTTTCTCAGGTACTGATGCGCAGTTCATAGGATGTGCCGACGACAGGAGGCGCATCAATCGCGAACGATGCGCTTCGTACCTCAGCACATCCTATGTCTTGGCATCTTTCCGGCGTTATGTAACGCACTCGCATTATCTGGTTTATTGCCCATCTTCACTGGAATTACCATCAACTTCTTGAGTTTCAGTTTCGCTTTCTGATTCCGCCTCTTCCTCCGTTTCACTCTCTTCCGGTGGCGATTCGGCTGCAACATCGGCTTCAGTTTTCCTCAGGTATTGATGCGCAGCCAGTTTATCCTGGTATTCCTGAATCATATTTTCGATTTCAACGCCGTTAAATCCCAGTATCGGTTCTTTACCGAGCAAGGTATCGAATAAGCCTCGGCTATTGAAATTTTCCATCATCGTGCGGGTTGTCTTAAGCAGCTCCAGATTTTTGTTTTCACAGCTATCCAATTCTGTCGCAGTAAATTGTTGAGTCTGCTGTAACTCGGTGAACTGTCCGTTTAGTTGTTTCTTTTCCTGATTCAGCTGTTTGTATTTCTCAACCACTTCATGCAGCTTTGACTTGGTTTTATCCAACTGACTGCTGAGCCGAACATTACTACCCTGTGCTGCCGAAAGTTCTCCGGTCAATTTGGTCTCTACCGACGCCGCCGCTTGAGACATCTGTTTTTCGGCATTCAATTGTTCTTTAAGCTGCTCATTCTCCGCCGTTAGAGTGGCATTTTCAGTTTTCAGTCTATCGCGTTCAGCACTGACCTCACGCACCATCGCCTGTAATTTGGCGGCAATGCGCTTATCGGCGCTTTCATCACGTTTAACCGCGTGCACCGGCATCGCGGATAACAGCGAACTGAGTACAATAAGACCCCAAATGAACTGCTTGCTTGAAATGTTCATATTCAGGTTCATTAAAACTTCGCGTTGACATCAAACTGGAATACATCGACACCGTATTCAGGACCTTCGATAACATCGGCAGTCAACCAGCGACTGGTCAGCCAGACGTTATTAAGCAAGCCGTAGTTTGCCCCAAGTATCCAGCCTTTGGCATTGGTGCCGCCTAAATGAAAATCGGAATCAGAGAAAGCATCCAGAACGGAGTCACGCTCGACGCTCTTATAAGCAACGAAAGTGCTCCAATTGCCTTGTCGGTCGACTCTGAGATGGCCAACATCTCCCCGGACCTGCCAGGCATTAGTTTGATCTTCGACATCTCCTCCGCCTAAGATGCGCGCGTCTTGAACATCTCGGCTATTAAAGCCGACATTTTTGGCATAATCCGCAGAAAACGTGAAATGAATAGGATTGAACAACGCAAAGTCATAACGCATATTGACATTAATGATGTTGAAATCAGACGCTAAACCCAGCATGCCCGGAGTGCTTCCAGGATTAAATTGATCACCTTCAAGACAGATTGCCGCCAGACTGTTTCCACCCTGCATAAACTCAGGCATGGAAGCATCGTTCTCGCGGGAATTCAAATCGCAGGTACCCTGAGTTGAAGTGTTGGGCCTCGCACTGATATTTTTATAATCATAATAAGCAACAGCAAATTTCAGGCTGTCATGATTTTTAAAGCCCCAATCCAGACCGACCTGACCACCAAACAGCCATTTATCGTTATGACTGAAAGGTGCCTCCTGCAGAGGAAAAGCACCCGCCGTCGCATAAATCATCCGGGCATCGTCACCCAGACCATTGGAAACTCCCAGATTATGACGCACGGTCGCGGAAAAACCCTCAAACGACAAATCGGTATCCCACACCAGCTCCGAACCACTGGTAAACTCGCCACCGCCGACGAACCAGGGATTTTTCATGCGTCCACCCATCAATGTCAACCATTTGAAACCATAGGTATTGGTATGGTCATATTGCAGATAGGCTCTATCGATATTAAATTCGTAACGATCCCCGGTTTGTCCCATCGTCTGATTCGTCGAAACCGGATCCCTGAAATTGCCGGTCGATAACCGAACAGCTGCTTTTAGTCCTTTAGCAATATCGACATCAAGACCCAAACGAAGGCGTTCACGAAAACGATGATTATCATTGGTGGTATTTAACAAGGCATCAGGAAATGCCGCAATTTCTCCACCGCGCTGATTGATCGTTTGAGCATCCGGATAAAATCCCGTTGCATTACCATCCGCATAAAACACATTTTCGGAACGCAGACGAATATCGCCCGACAATTTAAACTTACGCGTCCATTCCGGCAACGCATCAGCCAAACCCCAGCCCTCTTCCTTGGCCTTGCTGATCACATCGTTGGTTACATCGGTGCGCAGTTCGGCGCGAATCTGTTCACGAATCTCATCCTTCATAAATTCAGGAATATACGGCACACGCACTTCATCGGCTTCAGGCGATCCGGTTGCCTCGGCATTGCCGATGGCTTCCGCTGTTTTGGCTTGAGCCGCCAATTTACCGGCATCATCTTCAGCCTGCTTGAACATATCCTGAGCGGTTTCCTCGTTCAGAACGCCCTGTTTAACCAGTTGCTTGATCAGGCTTTCCGTGGTGCTGCGTAGTTTCAGCAATTCCTCTTTTTCGCCAGCCTCAACCGGTCCCAAAAAGCCCAACAACATCAAGGCTGTAAAAGCCTGTTTAGTTTTATTCGACGTGTTCATATCTCTCTAGATGCGTGAAGTAATACGTAACTTGACCGGGGATTTGACGCCAACAGGGGGTGCCTTGCTGATTTTCTTGAGCTTGCCCAACTGTAATTTCAATAACTCGTCAACTTTGGAATCGCTGCTGCTTTTAGTCAGCTCAAAGCGTTGCACGTTTCCGTCAAGGTCGAACCAGATTTTTACCGAGGCGGTATATTTGCTGCGTCTCAGATCGTCGCGATCTGAAATCAACTCGGTCAATTGATTTCTGATGACACCCTTGTACCAGCTCACCGGACTGCCGCCACCTAACAAACCTTTGCCGCCTTTACGTCCGACCAACCCGAAACCATCTGATCCGGCGGTTCCTTCAGCGTCCAGACCGGTGTCAGCCGGGGCATCCTCGGGTGCTTCTTCCGGCGTATCTTCCGGTTCCGGTTCAGGCTCGGGTTCCTCTATTTTTTCCTTTATTTCTGGCTCCGGCGGCTTCTCGATTTTGGGAGGCGGTGGTGGCGGAGGCGGTGGTTTGAGCAGGGTGATGGCTTGAATCTTTTTTTCTTTCTTTTCCGGTTTTTCCGAGTCAATCTGACTGACAAAATAAGCCAACAAACCCAGCACAATGGCTGCAATCAGACCAGCCGCTACCCTCGGGATATAAACCCGCCAATGTTTTTTATGTGTCATGGGAATAGGCTTATCTGACTAGATTTTGCGTAACCAGTCCGATTTGAGTGATGTCGATCCGACCCAGCAAGGCCAAAACATCGACCACATTTTGATACTGCACGGTAGCATCCCCTTTGATAACAACAGGCAGATCAGGGTCAGCCGCCCGGTACTGCTGTAACGTGGACTCAAGCTGTTCCAGTGTCACCGGAAAAGTATCCAGAAATATCGTTCCGTCAGCGGTAATCGTAATGGCTTTAGTTTTGGGCTTGGCCAAGCTGGGGGCATCGCTGGCTTTGGGTAAATTGACGGTAATGCCCTGCACCGCCGCGGTGGTCATGATGATAAAGACAATCAACAAAACGTAGGCCAAATCCAGCATCGATGTGACGTTGATTTCATCATAACTGTCCAGTTCTTCTTGATAACGCATCAGTAATTACTCGCAGTTCTAATTAGCTGTATTGTTCGGATAATTTAGTCGTAAACTCATCGACGAAAATATACATATCGGCCGTAATCAACTTAATCCGGCTGGCAAGATAGTTGTAACCAAAGAGGGCAGGAATCGCGACCAGCAAACCGGCTACTGTAGTTGCCAGCGCCGCCGCGATACCAGGTGCAATCGCATTGACGTTGACTTCTCCGCTGGCAGCAATGTCACCGAACGTGATCATAACCCCCAGTACAGTTCCCAGCAGCCCCAGAAAAGGTCCGCCGCTGATCGCGATGGTTAACAACACCATCTGATTGTTCAGTTTTTGTATTTCCCTGACCAATGCCGATTCCATGGCGGCTCTTACCGAGTTAATGCCTTTTTCGGAAATCATCGGCTCGCTCACATCCGCACCCACCGCCCTCGCCAAACGCCGGTTCATTTCCTCCACGCCGACATGGTAAAGAATGTAGATGGAGGATCCTGCAAACCGCGCATGTCCGCCGGTCATTGATAACAGAATCGGTGATTCTTCAATGTCTTCATCATCTTCGGTCGTTTCACGATTCAGATTACTGATGTCACTGGCTTTCAGTTTGGTGAATTCATCTTCGAAATTGCGATTTTCTTTATGATTTTTGTTCAAAACGATGGACTTCACTACCATGACGATCCAGCTCATCACAAACATGATTCCGCATAAGCCGATAATGACCCAGCCATCCGGCGTTACATCGCGAAGAGTCGCCATAATCCGGGACTCGCCACCGCCGTCATCGTCCCCGGAGGCATCCTCACCGTAGGTTAACAAGGTCGAGTTAGGGCCTTGCATCAGGGTATCAAAACTCAGCGCATTGGCATCACGAGCGGTTTTATAGAGCACAATATGATCCATCATGCCCACATAGCCGCGGCCGCCTTGCGCATCGGCGCCGATGGTGACATCGTCGGAAAATTCAGTCAGCGAAACAGGATAAGAACCGGTTGATTTACCGTCGATATACAGTGCAATATTACCCGCACTCGCCACTAAGGCCAGATGATGCCAGGCGCCTGCTTCCAAAGGCGCTAAACCGGCAAATCCCTGCTTGACGCCGGTACTGTCGACAACTTCGATAAAAGGCATGCTGTCTCTAACCGATAAAGTCAGGTTCTGCATTGAACCGGCAACCTGGAAAACTACGCTATCGACCACTTGCGCCTGATCGATTTTTAACCACGCTGAAAAAGTCCAGCCTTGCTCAGGACGCATTTGCAATGAAGGCGATGCCGGAATTCTAATAATCTGACTGCCTTGAAACACTGCACCCTCACCTATCAGCCCGCCTTCAGCGATCGTGGCTGTAGCTTCAGACGGGTGATGATTATTTGCGGATAAATCTTTGATGCCTTCTTTTGAGAAAGGGTATGTCAACATCTGCGTGACATCAAATGATCCGGGAGCATCCTGACCGTCAGCCGCTTCAGGATTTCCGGAATAAATCCAGATCGCCGGTTCCGGCATGCCCGCCATATCCTTGGGCAGTTTTACCCAGATAAACGCCATTTCATTAATAGGATCCAGTTTTTCAATAAAAAACTTTAACGGCGTTTGCTCATCGGCGCTCAGCACCCGGATGTCTTTACCATTTTCGGCAAGATCCAGGAAATTACCGAAGTTACCCGTGTGCAATCTGATCAACGCATAGCCGTCATCAGGAATTGTTACGCCCGACTGGGTCAATGTATTCGTATCCAGATTTATTTTTTTCTTGTACGCCCAATCGTCGTTCCACCAGGCGGAAGCGATAGTCGGTACAAAAGCCAATAAAATCAGAAAAAAAGCAAAACGTTTCATTATTTCTCTCAAACTCAAATCAGAATTCAATTATCGCAAGCGATTGTTACATCTATGTTACTTTGTGAAATTTATTGGTCGCGGCGAAACAGTTTTCGCGGCGACCGTGATAAATAAGCGCCTATCAGGTTAAACAGAGGGCTAATTCGCCTCCTCATCGCCGAAACCGAGAATATCAACGCTGATAATGCCTAATGCTGCGGCGCTGGCCATTTTATCGCCGGCGTCCTTGGCCGCATCGCCGGAACTATCGACAGCGTCGGCAACCGCTGCAGCCACATTGCTGACATTGCCCAAACCTGCTGCGAGGCTTCCAGTTGAAGCAACCGGCACACCGACCGATACGCCGCCGACATCAATGTTATCGGACCCGACAATCGCCGTTGCGCCAACCGTGACATCCTTGCCGCCGACACCGGCTTCGGACGCATCGATAATGCCTTGCAATGCAAACAGCAGTGCATCACCTTGTGAGCCGTCCGGAGCCACGTTGGCCCTGATACCACTGCCTGCTACTGCAGGTGGTAATTCAATGATCAAATTGCCTTTCTCATCGAACCTGACAATCGGAACCGGCGCAGCCAAAGCGGTTTTAGCGCCGCGACCGGCGTCAATATTGCCGTCAGTGGAACCGATCATGATATCGCCGCCACCCAAGGTCATAACCCGTGTCGTATTGACCTGGAAATCATCGCGAACCATAGAATGAATTGCCCCTTTTTTGAGCGCCACGATACCGAGTTGCGAGGAGTCTTTAGCGCCGCTTGAATTCACTGCCAAACCGGCATTGACACCTCCATTCGGCGCATACAAATTGATATCGCCGCCATCGGTGCTGTGTATCCGGCTGAAGAACATGGAAATATCGCCGGTTTGTGATGTATCCCGCTCAGCAGCAAATGCGCCGCTTAAAATACTGTCAGCATCATTTCCGTTCTTGAACACGAGACCCTTTTCCGGGTCGATGGTAAAACCATCGTTTCCGGCCAAAACGGTAGTACCGGGGAACAACACTTCAATTGCCGCCAGAATTTCGAGTTGCGCCAAATCCATCTCCTGTTTGAATTTGAATTTATCAGCCTCGTCAGCAGTATTATCAAAGCTGTTTTTCGCATTTGAAAACCGTGCGCCTTGTATTTTCATCATCTCGTTAAACGGCTTTCTGATTGCAGACAGATAGTGCGCATTAAAGTGAGCCTGCTCAGTTAAAGAGAGCTTTTTAAACGCGTCGATCGCAGCGCTTCCGGCTAACGCATCATTGCCGGTGAATCGCCGCATATAATCGATAATACCCTGCTGATAAGCTTGATTAAAAACTTCCCTCTCGATGAGATAGTGACCGGCAAATTCGGCTTGATCAGTTAACGAAAGGTTTTTGAAGGCTTCAATTGCATCACTTTCGGCTAACGCATTATCCTCGGTCAATTGCCGCATATGTTCAATAATGTCCTGCCGATTAGCTTCAATATAAGCATCCCTGTCGGTCACTATCTGACTGACAAAAGCAGCAACATCAAGATTGGTTTTGGCGAGCCCCGAGATCACATCAATGTTGGCTCCATCTGCAGCCAGAGCTGGATTGATCTGATTGCCGACGGTAGTGATGCCTTCCGATGAACCCAAATCGACATTCCGACCGGCAAGAACGGTCAATTGTCCGGGACCTGAAACCTCAAGCTTTTGCACGACGTTGAACAACGCACCGGTTGACGGGTTTCTGGCGATGTCGTATTTAAAATCGCGTCCGGCATTGATAATCGATTCAGCTCCTTCAAAATTATGCTGAATTTGAAAACTGACATTGCGTATATCCTTTCCAGTCATGACCTCCGTCTGTTTGGCCATGACAAACAGAAGCGGATTAATACCTCTGATGTTTCCATTCAGTGTGCTGATCAGTGCAGGTTTTAAATCGTTGATATGATTAGGTACCGGCGCAAACAGCTTATCGGGTTCGTTACTCTGTCCGGAGGAGACCAGTCTCAAATTGGCGTCGTTGTAGCTTGCCGCCGGATATAACACGGAAGGCAGCAAGGCCGGATTAGTGTCCGACATGGCTATGTTGATATTGGAACCGCTGACGCCGGTCTCTATATTGTTCGCTGCAAAAAGCTCGAATTGTCCGGTAGGGCTTGGGAACAAAATCATGCTCTCTTTTAAAACAATATCGCCGTTCAGAGCATAAGCATTAAGAGAAGCCGGATTGACAAAAATAGGCTCTCTGGCGCTACCTGAAAAATTCATGGTATTAGCCCCGGTTCGCTGGTGATTCAAAAAGTCGGTCAGTGACGAAGCATTATTATCGAGACTGATTTTACCGGCCATTGAAATGAACGAAACGGCACTGTCGGCGCTATACCTGAAAAACAGGTTCGCTAAATCCGGCCTTTTGCTTTGCGGTTGCGGCAAAGTCATCGGGTCAATAATCGCCTGAACGGCAATGTCTTTTCCCGCCGTAATATAAAATTGCGAGTCACCTAATGCCAAAACCGGATTCATTTCCGGCTGGCTGACCGTCTTGAATGAACCGGCGGTCAAAGAACCAGCAACATTCAAGGTAGCGGTGCCTCCATCGACATAAAACATCCCCCCTTTCAAATCACCACCCGAGGTAAGATCAAGATGTCCGCCGCCATTGATTTCGACCACATTGGTCAAATAATTCTGGTTAGCCGGATTTTGAGGTGCCACCCGTTGTCCCACCTGCTTTCCGGTTGTCGGTATCACAACTGAAAGATCACTGACATCCCCTTCCGCCCTTATCGTAATATTGCCGCCGCCCAAGGCTCCGACATTTTGACGGTAATCAGGCGTTATGCTCGATCCAACGCGAGTGCCTACAGCTATCCCCCAAGCAGTCGGCCTTTCTCCGGTATGGGTTTCATTGCGCGACCAATTGCCCGTTCTTAACAGCCAATCGGTAGCAATCTGATTGGTCACTGCGCCTTTGATATCCCGTCCGGCTTGGAAGTTGATGTCCCCGCCTTCAAGCGGATATTCGACATAAAAGTTAGAGGTAACGCGCGTTATGGGAAGTCCGAAACGATCAACTTCATCGGGTCTACCTGCGGTATAAACCACCGATTTATCATTTCCGTAAACAATATCGCGTCCGGCATAAAAGCCGATATCGCCCGTGCCGGTGCGTACTTTAATGTTATTGGCAAGCCTGATATCACCCGCGTTATCAGACACTGCCTGAATATCGGCCGAATCGGAAGAACCGGCAACCACCGTGTAATCCCATGAGCGGCCGGTCTGTAACATATCGGTTATGTTCCGGAACAAAGTCGGTGTCACCTGAATAATGCCGTTCGCAAAAGCATCGGTCAGATCCTGTTGCACTAACACATCACCGGACGCTCTGAGCGTTAAATAGCCGGGCGTTTTGTTTGCCCCATAACGCCAGTCGACCAAATCCCACTTCGAAGACAGCGACAGCTCACCATCGGATCTGACTTCGACGCCGGGCGCTATTTCATAACCAGGGCCGAATTTGGCATTGGCAATACCACCGACGGCTATGGCATTCATATAAGACGCGGTGTCGCTTTTAATCGCATCAATGGCCGTAGCATTTATTATGCTGTAATTGAAGCGCTTGAGTGCTTCGATCGTCACAGTCGAGTCGCCGGTTATCGTACCGGCAGAGATTGACGCGATATTGACATCACCGGCTAAACGGTCCGCTCTCAGATGAACCTCACCCTCACTGCCGCCGTTATCTGTAACGGCAATTAAAGCGCCGTTTTCAATTTCGATACCGCCACCTTCTACAGAAGACAGCCTGACCTTACCGCCATTACCGGCCACGCCTTGCGCACTTGCGTTTACAGTTGCCGTCGATGCCAGCGTCAATTTGCCGTTCGAGTTAAGGTTGATAGAGCCGCCATCGGCTCCCCGGGCATTAAGTGTCCCGGCAAGGGTCAGATCGCCGTTATCAGCGGTCAGTTTGATGTTATGCGCATTGACCGCATCGTTCTGAGCGACGATCAAATCACCGTTACGCACCCTTAAATCCACTGCACCGGTAAATCCTGACCCGGTAAAAATAGTGTTAAAGCCACTGAATCCAGCGCCATCCATACTACCGACATCAATACCTACCGCACCACCCAAAGCAGCATTTACGCCACTGGCATTAATTGTTCCATTCAGTATTGCCTGACCTTCAGCCGCCGATAAAGTCAAACTCCCGGCAGCCATTTTCGGGGTATAGGCATTCAGCAACATCCTGCTGCCCGCTTGGGCGATGATATTTTGCTGTTGAGAGGTTAAATCGATGCGTCCGGCCCGTAAATGAACTGGATCGCTCAAACCGGCATTGACGACAATACCTGAAACATCGATCATTGCGTCTTTACCGAGGGTGACATCACCCGATTTAGCCTTCGCTATTACTGTTCCGCTGCGAAACAGCAAAGGCGCATCGATAGCGATAGAACCTGCGCTCAAACTCAGCTCGGCGGCTATGCCGGTCAGTGCAGATTGCGAGGCAGCAGCCGTCGATTTGGTCAGTGTTAATGCATGATCGCCGGCATCGATCGCCGTTTCAGAACCCGTTAAACCGGTGATATAACCGGCCTTGATCGTTATATCGCCAAGTGAAGTCAATTGCGTCACCCCGGAACCGGTCACCGAACCACTCAGATCGAAATGGGTTCCTGATTCAAAACCGGATACAGTAAAGTTGCCGCCGTCCAGTATCAAATGCTCAGCCGACAAAGCTAACTGACCGGTTCCATTTCCGGTAACACTGGTTAGATTGGCATGATTTCTTAACGTGAGAGTTTCGGCAGAAATTCTCGCTGTTTTACCGGCATTATCAAATCCGGCAAAACCGGCCGCATCAAATACCACATTGCCTAATACGACCGGCAAGTTTCGGCCTTCGGCATCAAGCAAGGGTATACCGTCAGCATCGGTTTGATAAATACTGCCGTAAAAGTTGATGTTGCTACGACTGGTCAAGACCAACTCTTTTGAGTTCAAACGACTCAATTGGGAATCATCGAACGATAATCCGGTTAACGCATCATTCACTTCGCCCAGATTAATCGCTTCGGCACCGATGTTTAGCGAATTACCGGCTTCGAGTTCACCGTTCATTTTCAGTTGACGCGTCGAATCAAACAGAACCGAGCCTGTAGCAGACGATACCAGTGTTCCTTCATTGATCATCAAGTCGCCATCAAGACCTTGCGAGCCGGTCCTCCTGATGATCGCTTGAGGACCGGTAGACACGCGCATTAATGCACCGTCTCCGGACACTTCCAAAACCGGCGAGGTTTCCGAAACGGGCTTTTTACCGACCGCGACAACTGAAGCACCTTTTTGTAATTCGACTTTTTGAGTCGCAGCCAGTAGCATTTCCTGACCTTTCAGAACCGTGTCTTCGGTCAATGTCACTGTTTTTGATTTGACATCCAAATTAACAGCACCGGTAGTCTGATCGAATGATCTGACTCCACCTATCAGGAGGCTGCCGACATCGAACGTATCAAGATCGCTGACTTGAAGTTGCACGGTATTGACCAGACCGTTTTTGGTATTAACGACGGCTATGTTTTCAGCAACGATATCGACCAAACCCGCCAGCCCGCCGTTAGCAGCACCAGCCAACACACGAGGCAAATCCAGTTGTGTCTTCGCGTCGAAAATCAAGTGCCCGGCATCCTGAGGCAGTCTCGGCATGGCCGTTTCGCTGTTAATCGCTTGTTGCGCGAAAAATTGATTCGCTGTCGTCAAGTTCAATTGTGAGCGGGTTAACGCAATACTGCCAGGTTCAACTGCGAAGCCCGACCATCGTTGGTCACGTGCCGACGAGCCGCTCAAGGCATTGAAACCAGCGACAACCGAAGCGCCTTCCAAATTGATTGTCTTCGTGCCGGGCACCATATCGCGGCTGCCCGCTTGCGGCGTAATCAAATACGCCCCGGGAAGCAATGCGTAATGAGCCGGCAACAACGTGTAAAAGCCGGATAAAAGCCCGCTGCCTGCTCCCAGAAACAGACTGTCCCCAACCGTTAATCCGGATTGTGGCGACTCTAAGGGATCGAAAGGCGCATAGCCGGAATATCCGGGGATCACGGCGTAAGATTGACTCGTCGCCAAAACATCTCTGGAACCGCCTATGCCGGGAATAAACTCATAAGCCAACAAATCGCCGCCGCCTGACAAATCGATGGTGGCGCCTACCTCACGTTGAATTTTATCCGCTTTGATCGTTATATTTTTATCCGGCGCTGCAACAATCAAGTTTTGGCCGCCGATCGGATAAAGCCATTCAAGGCCGCCTTCGGTTATACCGAAGGGAATAACCTGACCTTCCGCCGAGACTGAAGTGATGCTGTTCGCTCCAAATTTGATGGTTTCCGCCGCATCTAAAAAGATCTCCCCGAACGGTGCCTTAACAATGCCGTTCTGTTGGATATTCGGTGCCTTAACCGTCAATTTGGAATAAGCCGACAAGACAGGACGGCTTTGACCGTTGCCTTTAAATGTGATGGTTCCGTCAGGATTACCGTTAACAACCAGACTAAAGTCCGATAAAGTCGTTGTATGAATTTGACCGGCTGCCAAATTCAAATCGGCTGCTGTCTTAAATTCGCCGACAAAGTCCCTATCCGCAAACAGCAGGCGTATACCACGCAAGCGGATATCATTGCCGGCGTTAAAATTCACTTCATCAAAACCGCTGGTGTAAGTGCCGCCGAACAACTCAATAAGGCCGGCATTCACGGTGAGCTTACCCTCTCCACCGGTTGGGTTACCGTCTGCCGTTCGATTCAATTCCGAACCGATGACGGCATGAGCCGCAGTTAATTCAACACGCCCGCTATCGCCAGTCGCCAGACTCTCCCACCCGTATTTTGGAGTGTCAAGATTAAGCGCATGTTGAAGCGTTAAGTTGACATCACCTTGAAACCGGATTTCGTTATCTGCCTGTAGGCTCAGCGATGCAAAATTGCCGTTTGTAATCAGATTCGCGGAAAGATGGCCTTGCCGTGTCAGGTTGACGGGCAAGTTATCACCCCCTGATTCAAACTCCGGCGTAAAAAGCGTATTTTTTTGTTGAGCCAGATTGAGAATGCCGGGTAAAACCGGGAAATTCAAAACGATACCTTCATCAGTCGGCTCTTCTCTGCGGGTGCTGTCAAGACGAACCGATAAGCTTCCGCCCGAGGTGCCGGGTGCATTGCCGCCTGCGGCCGACATCCGGCCTTCTATAATGACCCCTTCGGCTGCTGAAATTGCGACGTTACCGCCGTGGGAACCGATGGTCAGCGGATCGTAAGACAGTCCGAACCCCCTGGAACTGATCCGCGGCAAATTCAAGACTCCGGTTGTGCCCGAAGCATCAATTAGTGAATTTGCCTTTGTGGCGACGAAGCCGCGCGCAGCATCCAAAGTGACACTGCCGCCATCGTAGACTTCGCCGCTATTACGGCCCAGTACATCAGTCTGAGTAACTGCAATTCCGGAAACATCAATACTGGCATTATCACCCAGCCAAATTCCCTGGGATGGCTGATAAAGCGGATCCAATGCACTGAGACCCTGCCACGGCGTAACAGCCAATGTCACATCGCCGCCGCGCGCAGTGATGGAACCGTCAAAAATTAATGAAGAATCAGAAATCAGTGATACGCGGCTTAGCGGGTCAGCCGAAATAGAAGCATTTCTGCCGACGGCCAGATTGCTGTCCGGATTGGAGCTGATCGTATGGTTAGAGGTCAGTACCAAAGAACTGGGTGAACGTTGAATGGCGGGCAGGACCGCAACTCTTGATATCTCAGCAATACTATCGGTATTGCCTTGCGTAATCGCCGCACCCGTCAAAATACGATTAACTTGCTGCAAGTTTATCTGCGCGCCTTCATCAACGGTCAAGCCATTGAGATTGGCCGTGATCATATAATTTGCAAATCCGCCTTGACCGAAAAAATCGTCTTCAATCTGTAACGGACGCAAGCCTTCAATTTCGTCTTCGCGTCTGCGCCGAATTGCCACCCCATTGGCCTCAAGCTCAAGCGTTCCGCCGTTTCCAAGACCGAATGCCTTGAGCGTTCCTTCCAGAACCAGATTTGAACCGGTTTGTTCGGCGGCTGCAACTAGTTGTACTTTACCTGCATCGCCTGATGCGACCGTGCCGCTGGTATTTATCCAGGCACCGCCGCTGACATCAATTACGCTACCGGCTTCCAGGACGACATCTCCGTTAGCCTTGGCGCTAAAGCTTCCGCCATCAATACTGACCGGCGTAGTGTCGATCAAAGAGAAAGGCGTGACTCTGTCATTGACCCAGGCGCCCTGCAGATCAATATTAGAGGTCTTTCCTATTTTAATAGCCCCGTTCAATTTACCGAATGTTTCGGCATTCAGCGCAGTCGTCAACGCAATATGTGCGCCCGTTCCTTTGATATTGCCGTCGATGCCAATTGCACCGCCTTGCAGCGACAGACTGCCGCCATCGTCCAATCTAACCGTGTTGTTTGCAGCAACCGTAATTGTTCCGTGAGTCAGGATTGATGCATCCTGAATGCCGCTGTCAGCTATTAAACCCGATTGCAGCGCCAGAGCAATAGTCAGGTTTTGATCGGTTACAGGAAATTCATCGTCCAATTCCAGACCGATACTTGCGGTATTCCTTGCTGAAGAAAAAATTACCGATTGCACAGCAGCCGATGCCAAACGCATATCGATCAACAATTCGCCGCCTTTAGCTTTGCTGGCCAACGTCCGCTGCAACCGGCCGCTGACCGTACCCCCATTCAAGTCGCCGTCAAGCAAGACATTCGGGCTAATAATGCTGAGACGCCCGGCATCGTGCCCCTCTATATAGCCTGCCTCTCGCCGTGCCAATGCAAACGGACCATCGACTTTCCAGACTTTCCGGACACCCCATTTTTCGTAAACCTTAACAACTTCGCCATAAACACCGTCATACTTCAGCGAGGGATGTGCCTCACTGATATCGAAAATACGGCCGTTCGACGTCAGTTTTGTTGTCGTGATGAAACCGTCCAGATAAGAGACTGCACCGCCCGAAAAATCGAGCGTCGCGTTTTTTTGAATGATGGTGTCGCCTTCGGAACTTAAATTGATTTCACCGCCTTTCGCCAGCCGTTCACCCAACGTCCGTTGTATCGCATCGATATCCGGCTGAATATCGGCTATCGGGCTGCCTTTACGAATATCAACCAGAATTGTTTTGCCGAATAAAATACCGTCGCGTTGCAGCGGCGAATCCTTCAATTGATTTAAACGCAGTTCGACTTCGATGATATTGCTTTCCATAGCTTTGACCGTCGTATCAACGCCGGAAACATCGATCTTTGCGCCGGAATCAACCAGAATACGGCTCTCGTTTCGATTGACCGAATTCTGCAACGGATTGAACGGATTTGCTGTCGCAACGATGTCAACCTTGCCGCCTGGAACAATAATCTCCGAGCCTTGCTTTAGATGAACCTTGTGCCCCATCACTTCAACCTTGGACAATGGCTGAATCTGCTCGTCGACAGCCGTTTCTCCGGTGCCCAGCTCCGGCAACACTTCGGTACGGCTGTTTTCGCCAAAGGTGACTGTCGCCGACGTGCCTAATCCATCATCGTTGGCGGTCCCGCGCTTCGTCCGGCTGGCAGTCATTTGAAAACCATTCGGTGTAGCCAAAACTGTCGCATTTTCGCGGGCAAGTAAACGAATGTTGCCGTTGATATTCATGGAGGTCGAGGCCGAGACCTTGCCGTTTTGATTGACCGCAAAGCCAACCAGGGTTACTTTACCGCGTTTGGAGGCAATCTCTCCCAAATTATTGACTTCACCGCCGGTTTGCACTTCAACGAGTAAACCGTCGTTTCCCGATTCCTGGAGATAAACTTTATCGGTTGCAGCAGCCAGAATGACTTGCCTATCGTTCGATTCGATATACCCGCCATTCGAGATGGTCGGGGCAATAATCAGAATATTCTGGCCATCCGAGGCTTTGATCTGAGCGCCTTTTTCAATGGTAACCGCCGCTTTGATTTTGTTACCGGCAGCATCGAGTTTAAAACTGCCATCCTGATTTTTTTGATAAAAATCGCCGTTACCTTGAAAGGCGGCAGAACCGTCATTGGCAAATACTTTTGTGATCCCCTGAGTAAACACTTCATCCGATACATCCAGAGTCGACGCCACCAAGCCACGGACATCGACGCGTGAATCCTTGCCGAATACAAAGCCATTTCGATTGACCAGATACACTTGACCGTTTGCAGTCAAGGCGCCGAGTATGCGGCTGGGGTCGTTTTGAAAAATCCTGTTCAGCGCAATCGACGTGCTGCCCGGCTGTTGAAAATGCACCGAATTCTCTTTACCGATATTGAAACTTTGCCAGTTCAAGATCGCTCGGTCCGTGTGCTGATCAATGCGCATTTGATTGCCCAGCACTTGCCGGCTGGCACCTCCCATGCTGGCCCAAACCGCACTGGGAACCGGTAATTCGGCCTGCACTTGTGCCACTGAACCGGCTACCATGGCTCCGGCGATTATTACCCGGACGCAAGCTGCGGTTGGTTTTAATCTGAAAGTTGCCGCGGTAAACCCGGATTGTTTGATTCGTTTGCTGTTAGCCATGCTCGTTGCCTTTACCAAAAGGATTATTCTTCAGTCAATGGCAACCCGGCTATCTTGATCAACAAGACCCGCAGCTTTCCGTCCCCGTCTCACGACGGGTTTGGCTTTTTACTTTATCTTTTGAAACTGTTCACCTCCCCCTTTTTAAAGGGGGATTGAGGGGGATTTATTTAAAAAATCTCCCCTAACCCCTCTTTTTCAAAGAGGGGGACAGAATAGTTCCATCTTTTCTTCGTTCGTAGGAGCGATACCCAAATCGCGATTTTCGAGGTCTGCGCAGGACAGTTTTCTACGCTAACTAACCGGAGTATTAAGGCTTCGATAGTCGCGACGAAGGCCTATGTCTCTCCTACTTAAAATTCCGTAGCCACTCGAAAATGCAGTCTCGGATCGCCGCTTTCTATCGTTCCCTGGGCAATAAACGGAAACGCAACATCCAGGTTTGCTATCAGATATTTCCAAGCCTGTAACCTGAAACCAAAGCCTGCGCTGGCGAGACTGTATTTACTCTCCACACCCGGCAGCACATCCTTGGACCAGCCTTGTCCCCCGTCCAAAAACACCAAGCCCTTCAATTTATTGACGAATTCCCATTCTTCATTAACGGGCAGCAAATGCGGCGAATAAACCTCGAATGACCCCTGAATACCGTCATCCGTTAAAACCTGAGTTTCATAATAACCGCGCACACTTTCGTCGCCGCCGATTGAATATTGTTCATTACTGATGATGGGCGAATCAGAGACTTGCCCGGAAACTCGGCTGATAAAATCAATCCCTTTGGGAAGATTGTGGGTGTAGTCGATACCCCCGTTGAAAATCATATAATTCGGTTTTGCCAAAAATCGCTTGTCGGCAAATTCCTGTTCATCGTTACCCAGGCCCCGAATTGAAAAATTCAGCCCCGTATTGAACGACAGCAAGGATGCCTCACCTCGTAAATTGCCGGAATATTGCACCATGAACGGAACATAGGTAATCGGCGTTTTCAACGAATCGGCACCTATCAAATTTAAATCCTCTTCGAATGATTTGTAATCCACACCGGCGGTAAACGTATGAAAATAATTTTCCTTGGTGGTCAGCGGCACTACGAAACGCGCCCCGTAGATATCACCGATACCAATGACGGATAAAGCACCGGCACTGGCAATTTGAGAATCTGATGACGAACTCACCCCATAAAGTGCTAGGCGTGCATCGGTGTTAAACACCGGCATCACGTAAGTCCCGACAAACACCTCCACTTGTTCCGGTGATTCAGGCGCGGTCTGATACATGAAGGATGCACTGTGAAACTTTTGCCATAAATTGTCATAACGCACGGAAGCAATTGTTCTCAAGCGGCTGGTATCGGCAACGTTACGCCCGTTTACCTCGACTTTACCGTGCAACGGCAGCTCATCTTTGACTTTTAAATCCACTTCCAGCGTTCCCGGCGTTTCCCCGGCCCGCAAAATCGGCACGACAGTCCTGTCCGATGATTCCTTGCCCAGTTCTGCCAGCTGTTCCTGCATTTTCGGTAAATTGGGCACTTTGCCTTCAGCCAGTTCCGGCACTTTGGCCTTGATGCTGCCTAACGAGAAGTAGCGCGAATCGGTCACGCGCAACCGGGAGACTCGGCCCTCGGTAACTTCCAGATAGACGACACCGCCGACGACATCCTGCTCGGGTATGTCGACTGCGATGGTCTGATAACCTTTGCCATGGTAGGCTTCTTCCAATGCGGCACGGGCTTTTTCAACCGTGTCGATATTTTTTGCCTCACCCAAAAAGGGATACACTGTTTTTTCTATTTCTTTTCGTTCCAGTAAGGTATTACCCTTGACTCTCAGTTCCCATAAATCGAAATGATCGGCATCTTCGGCAAAAACCGAGCTGCCTGACAAGCCGGCAAACAACAAAACCCCTACCAGCAACAAACGAAACCAGCAATTTTCCTTCCTGACCATAGATAGCATTTTTAATATTTTACAAACAGGTCAGCCCCCGCATGGCGGGGGCTGTTAGTGTGCATCCTTGCTGACCCTGTTGCAGGGTCAAATTCCTGTTGAAACTGTCAACCTTACAGCGGTTTTTGAGTTGCAGCAGCTGGAATTACCGGTACATTACAGTTGTTCAAAACACCGCCTGCAGCGTGTGAATAACCGATGACCGGTGCTGCTTCATTCAGTATGTGGCTATACGGGTGACCGTTGCTGGCCACGGCCAGATAACCTGACTTACCGAATCGATAAGTGCTCGTTTTGTTAAGCACTGAAGCCACTGTTGAAGGCGCGCCGGCGTCGACAATCAGTTTCTCGATGATTCTCAAAGTATCACCGGTTGGGGCGCCGTTGCCGGATTTACGCCATTGGTACGTAGGCTCTACCCAATCCATGTACGTGCCGTTCGCCGCATTTTGAAGCGTAGGCGCAACACCGTCTATCCTGACGAATTTATAACTTAAGGCATTGTTAGCATTTTTTTCCAGACTTTGTACACCGGTTGCCCAGGCAACAGTTGGACCACCTGTAAATACATCTACGTTGGCTCCACCGACATTGGTGCCATCTGAAAAGTCATCCAGACACAAGTCAACATTGCCTGAACCGGAGTTAAGAATGGTTCTGGGTCCGTCGAATGGATCGTCAAGTTCAGTAGGCTCTAATGCGCCAGGTGAGCAAGGGTTATTCAGGAATTTATTGTATTGCTGCGCACCAGTACCGGAACCCGCTACCCGTTTGCAGATATGGACCAGATTGGTTTCAGGAGCAGTTACGCCAGGGTATTGTGTAAACGGATAGTCCTGACCGTCTTTTTCAAACACAAATTCATCCCAGTTTTTGATTTGACCTGAAATAATCGATGCAACCTGATGCTTGCTCAGGGTCGGCATACATCTTTCATTAACAGCTTCATCTTCAACATAAACACCAATCTGGCAATCACTAGGAATTTTTCCCTGATCTTTTTGTACCACTTGCAAAGCTTCGTATAAGCCGTTAGTTACTGGAATACCGAAGATTAGGGCTGCAACCGCTCTGATTTCCAGCTGCTGGGCACCGGCAGGTGTTATTTCATTGAAACCGACAGGCGTGTTAGGACCTCTGAACTGTAACGGATCAACGTCGGAAATACCGATATTCGGGTATTTTTTAACCAGGCTGTTACCGGTGATCGTGCAATTCCACGTTTTGGTATTAGGCACGTTGGTGCAGTTATTGTTGAAAATATTTAATGCATCAAGCTGAGCGCCGTCAACCAAAGGATTCACGCCTTGTGCTGAACCGCCTGCAGAACGTTTGATGAACAACACTTTTTTGGCACTGGACAGATTAGGCACTTTAGTAGGGCTTAAGGTACAAAAATATGCCGAGTATGCAGAGCCGACTTTAGTTGCATCAGGATCTGAACCGTTACGGTAAAAATCCAGTGTGCCTGCGTCGCACAGGTTTTCAAACATGTTCTTGATAGCGTTATCCATCGCAGTAGCGCCGGACATAAACACTTCAAGATCAGGAACTGTAGAAGTGTTCCAGGCCATTGACGGGCCTGAAAAACCGGTTAATGTGGCAGCAGCAATGGCCGCCGAGATGACGTGCTTTTTCATGGGTGTATTCTCAAAGATTGTTTTATGAAAAGGACATTAAGGCCCGTCTTGTTATCAAGCCGGGTTATAAATTAAGCAGTTAAGGCTTTGCGGCGCTTAGCAGCGAAAAGACCCATCAAGCCTGTACCGAACAGCCATACAGCCGCAGGAACCGGCACTACAGCTGGTGCGCCATAATTTAAGGCCGCTGTTTTAGTATCGAAATCGATAACGAAAGTCCAATCGGCTAATTTCTCTATGCCCGTCAAACCTAAGGATGCAAATTCTCTGTTTTGCCAGTAAAAGCCAAGCGTATTGCCTTCGCCTTCTAACCCGACAGTACCGAATCCAGTTGAGCCGTCCATGTTGTCGCCCCAGGAAGTTCCGAAATAACCGACATCCGCTTTGCCACTGACAGAATCGAAATTGTTGCTGATGTCGCCGCCAGAAACATTAAGCTGTGTATTCAATTTGATTGCACGGTTATTGATTTTTCCAGCCGTATTATTAATAGCAGTTGTTGTTACTTTCGAAATATTTGCATCATTCGAAGTTCTTAACAACCCGTAATATGGAAGTGCTGCAAGCCCACCGGTTAAAGACCCATTTGATGAAGCAATGTTATAAACCAAGGTTTGCTCAGGTTGCGTGGCCGCTAAAAACGCAGCAAACGCCGTGCTGGTTTTGGCATCGATAGACCAGCTTTTAGCTTCTGTTTTTGTATCCAAAAAATCATTATGGATAACGCCCAAATCCAGCGCATATGAAATTTCTGATGCTTCATTCCAAAGATTGAAAACTAATTCGGTCGATGCTGTTGTCACACCGCCTTTAATGGTCGCCTGCGCGCCGGTTGCAGCCAACCCCATCACGGTGACGGCTAATGTTTTTCCTACAATGTTCATAACTGCCTCTTAAAAAGTTAAAGTTTGTTAACAAAAAAACCGGGAGCTGTGCCCATTCGTAGTAAATGGCTGCGACTCGGCTATCTTGCTGGCAAGACCCGTGGCTTTCCGTCCCCGCCTCACGACGGGTTTGGCAACATCATCACACCCGGCATATCCAGCCTTACGCCGGAACTGCCTGTCCTTGTCCTGACCGCTGCGTCGCCATCCCTCCCTTTTCGACTTTCTTCAACGGCTGGTCTTTAATCCTGTCCCTATCGACCTGCATGCTTCCTGCTACATTCAACTTGGCGCAAATTCTTTCACACTCAACGCACTCTAAGTTTTACAGTTGTGTTAAATTTTGATGACATGTAATACGAATTAATCAAAATCAAATTTAAATACGTTTAATTTATCTCTGTTTCTTTACACGATTTTGACAGCCAAAAATTGGACCGATGTTGATATTTCGGGATAGCAGCAAGGCGTTTTATTCCCGCTAAGTAGCCGATTATTATGTTTTTAAATGACTTTTTTATGACACAAAGTCTAACAAGTAAAGTGACTCGCCTTTCCTGTTAAGCAGAGGATTCATCGAATCTGCTATTGCACATTCCTTTTATTTTGTAGAGCACTCTCTTTATTCAAATTGTTCATTGTCGCAATTCTGTCATATTGATCTTTTAAATTATCCGGATTGATGTAGCGGTAAACCGGGTATTTAACGTGAGTGAAATAAAACAGATTGTTTCGATGCGGCTTGAAAACACCAAGCGAGAGCAGGTTCAGGCGCTGGCCACCCGCCTTTATGTAAGGGAATCGGATTTGTACCGTTTTGCTGTGGCTTATCTTATAAGCAAATTGGAGCACATCATGGATAGTTCGCACGTTGGCAGTGAATTACTGCCTTTGTTGCTGGAACTTCGAGAAGAAATCAACAGCCATTTAAATATCAAAAAACATCAACTGTTTAAAATTGTGAACTCAGGTCATACCCCACCCGACAAATTTGTAGCAATGGCCGATATTGAATTATTGCTGATGCCGCAACACAGTCTAAAACAGCACCTGCTGAAACTGGGTGAACGGCCTAAAGACAGTAATGATGGAGAAGAGTGGCTTAAAAGCTATCTTTATAAAAAATACGACTTAAGCGAACCGGACGCATTGCCGGATCGGATTTAACGTCAATCTGTCAATCAACAGACGCGACAGTCAACGCACCTGGGAGACATAATGAGCAATCCACTTCAACTAATTTAGCGGTATGCCTCTGACGCAAAGGGCGTGATTTTCCATCACGTCGATTCATTGCATCAAATAGCATCACTTCCAATTTTATAACTTCACGCTCATGCTCAAACAGATAAAGTGTTGGTCTCATGCCGCCTTGCGCCATAAACCGGCCGGTATCGTTCAGCATGATATTTACATGTAACAGTTCGTGCAGCAAAGCATCAGCCGGTGCTATATAACAGGCAGGATTTCCTGAGCATTGGTTATGAAAGCCAAATTTGGCGCCTGTTCGCGAATCAAAAAAAACTGTCGTGGAATCAACCTTAAAACGGTTTCCATACGCTTCGGTTTCCCATGTGTTTTTCCGGTATTGTAAACTGAGTGGTTTATTTTCCAGGTTTTTCAGTAATTCAATGGTGTCGCTAAACTGCGCGTAATAGCGGGCCATATGATCCAAATCGGCACGAATACCAGCAGGATCTCCGGGTTTTTGCTGATAGGCTTGATGTAATAATCGCCTGATTTGCCTGAATGCGGCCTTATCAACTTTCATTTTAGTGCGGACTTGCCGGTAACTTGGACTGAAATCTTTTACTGACGGCGCCGAACGCGTCAAGCGTAGATTATTTTTTTGATCTTTTTGGAGTATTAAAGCATCGATTCTATTTGCTGGAGTGACAGGATTTGAACTGATAGAAACTGTCATCCGTTGCTGACTCAGAAAATCCGCTTTTGATTGTGAAGTAGCAATCAGTAATCCTATGCACAAAGACAGCACCATGGCTGATTTTTGTCTGCGCTCAGACCCGTATTGCTCGGCTCTTTGTGCCCTGCTGTCTTCTTTTAAGCGAATGCCATAGTGTTTTGTTATCTCGGATAAAGCGTCAAAGGCTTCAGGATGCGTGTTGTTTAGATCTTTATTGCAGATTAAAGCCCGGTGTTCGTCAATCAGGCAAGGATGAAGAAAATCACACTCTGAAAATTCCTGCGCCCAATTTCTTAACTTTTCAACAAAAACAGTGAGTTGTTGAATTTGGCTATCAGTTTGAGGCCGGTAAACGCTTATTAAAGCGGAAAGTGCGTTCATAAATTTCCTGAGCGATTTAAGCTGATTAATCGAGTATGAAGTCTGTAGACGTGAAAACCATGAAACCAGTCATGATTTATTCGTTAGTATCAGAATAGATTAAACAGCGAAATCCTGCAGTAAGGAAGCTGAATTAAGCGTATTGCGGCGCCGAAATCGCAACTTCAAAAACTAAAAAATCTGAAGCCACGCTTTAATAGCCCCGTTCTATTAACAAAATGGCGTTAACGTTCTTGTCATTTAGCGTTTTCGTTTTGATTCAGTCCAGGAACGTCAATTGTTTGATAAGGTGATGAATGTAAAAAAACGGAAGGGTCCAACTGATTTAATAAAATTGCATTCAGTGTTATTTCTTCATACAACCAAAAATACAAGTTTTTTTCAAATACACGGCGCCGGTTCAAATAACGGAATTTGAACCACCTATTTAAAACCAGCTGACTTGTGCTGCCTTCTGATTCAATTTCGTATCCATTTAAATTTACTTTGAATTGACTGAATCGAACCGTATTACTTTTATACTGTGAAAAAATCAAATCAGTTTCAAAGCTACCAAATCTGTGATGATCTATCAGGCATTTTTGATCACCCGTAAAGGTTGCGGGAGGACTATTTATGCAGAATTGGTCTGGAATGTATGATCTTTTCTCTGCGTGATAGTCCGTCAATTCACTTTTATCCCATTGCTTAAGGATGGTTTGCAAAATAATTAAAGTCATTCACTTAATATTGCGTGAGTCGAGTAAATAGTTTGCGATTTTTCATAAATCTGACGGACTGAGAGCTTAAATTTTCACCATTGTGATTCACCGGTTTCCGGGTCATACATTTCATGACTGATTTTATGTCTGTTGGCAATCAATTCTTCAATACTTGGCGAATTGCTAAGTGCGCGGTGGATAGCCAGTTTCATTGCTTCGTAGTTCGTTCGATATAAATCTTTTCGATCTAAATCCGGATTGGTAGCGCACTCAGGCGCTATCCAAAGCATCGCAATAATACACAGATCATTAGCTTGTATTCTTGGAATGACACCTTCTATTACGCAGTCAAGCACAGCATCTGCAACGGCTGATTGAACAGGCCCCCCCAAAAGATTGACATAAGCATTGGATTTAATTGTAACTTTAGGAACCATCAAGGTTGCCGGGCGAACCTGTTGATTGCAGGCTCGAATAGCAAACATACGGGTGTGTCCGGCAGTTTGCCCCATGAGATTTGCGAAAGCATGACCTGCAGGACCTTTGATATCGCCAATTAAAATTTCGGGCATTGCATCGGTACCCTGCCCTTCGCTTGAAAATACAGTCGCTTCGCCGGTTCTAAACCATATTGTTTCTGACATGATACTTTTGTCCCCCAGAAAATAATTTATGAGTATTCATTTTAGGTGCAAAGTCATCAAGCGGCAACCTTATCCAATTTAGATAGGGATTATTCTTTTTTACGAAGCATTCCTACTCACATTCAGCGCATTCCGTTGCCAAATAATGAGCCGGCAGCAGCACCTATTCCAGCTGCAATAGGGTCGCCTCTACCTACTTCGTAGCCCAACGCCCCTCCCAGTGCTCCGCCAACTAAACCACTTGTTGTTCTCCTGTCATCATAATAGCGGTCCGGTTCGCGATAATTCCGTTCAACGTGCTGTGGGTAATAACGCACTTCTTCACGATAATAATGACGTTCAACCGGCGCATAATAAACCGGAGGAGCATACCGCATTCTTTGATGATGGTGATGACTGTGTCGATAACCTCTTTCACGGTGACCATGCCCACCTGAGGCTAAAGCAAATGGAGAATAAACAAGACTGACAATCAATAATGCAAGCAGTTTTTTCATTTTAATGACCCTCATGATAAGAGAAAATTTAATTCCGGTGAGTTGGATAATACGAGGAAATAAATTAATGAGGGCTTAATCGAATGCAGTTTTAGTAGATACTATAGATTGAGAAGGTCTAAAAAAGGGGCATTTCTATCTTAATAAAAATGCCCCAATGTCTTGGAATTATTTGGGATGGGTTTATCTTAGCGACTTAAGCCTCATTATTGCGGAGAAAAGCTTCAAACATGAGTAATGACCAAATGGAAGCGCTGTAATCTCTCAAGCCACTTTGGTGCTGATTAACCATCTTAGTGATGAATTGTTGATCAAACAATCCGCTTTGCGCCATCGTATCACCCAATAACGCATTTCTGACCTTGTCTTTTAATGGTCCTTTAAACCAGCTATCCAATGGCACAGCAAAGCCCATTTTAGGCCGATATAAAATATCTTCAGGTAAATAGGGTTCCAATGATTTTTTAAAGATAAATTTGCCTTCCTTTTCTCTGAGCTTAAGATCAGGTTTTAAACTGGCTATCCATTCGACCAGTTTATGGTCCAATAATGGCACTCTCACTTCTAATGCATGAGCCATGCTGGCTCTATCGACTTTAGTCAGGATATCACCGGGCAAGTAGGTTTTAATGTCAAGATATTGAACCATCGATTGCGCATCTTCGATATTGACATCTTTAGCATAGCGCCGGAACACTTCAACGGCCTGATAGCCTTGTAGCTCTTGTTTCAGCTTGGGGCTGAACAATGCGCTTCTTAGTCCATTTGAATTAACCGAAACACTGTGAAAATAACCTTCTAATGAATCGCGGGCTATCGACTCGAAAGTGGTTTTGGCTCTGAACATCTTTGGCGCCCAATCCGCTTTCGGATAGGCAGCGCCTAAAAAGCCAAATAGCGGTTTACGGATGGCATTGGGCACCAATGACCTCATTCTGTCTTCGTAAGTGTGCCAACGATAACGCCGGTAACCGGCCAGATTTTCATCGCCGCCATCGCCTGAAAGCACCACGGTCACTTGTTTTTTGGCCAATTCACAAACACGGTAAGTCGGCAATGCGGACGAATCGGCATAAGGTTCATCATAAAGATCAGCCAACTTATCGATCAAATGGAAGTCATCCGGATCTACCTGCTCTACCCGGTGAGCTGTATGGTAGCGGTCAGCAACCATTTGTGCATATTTTGATTCATTAAAAGCCGGATCGCCGAATGATATAGAACAGGTGTTAACCGGTTGATCTGATAATCCAGCCATCATTGCAACAACACCGCTGGAATCCACGCCCCCGGATAAAAAAGCCCCCAAGGGCACATCAGCCATCATGCGAATTTTAACGGCTTCACGAAATCTTTCGATCAATTCCTCGCCTATTTCCGCTTCACTTTTAACGTTTTGCACTGAAAAATTAACATTCCAGTACTGTTCGGGTTTATATTGACCCTGCCCTCTTTTAATGTGCAGCTTATAACCAGGCTCCAATTTATGAACGTTTTTGTAGATAGTCTTAGGATCCGGAATATAGCCAAAGCCGAAATAATCTTCTATTGCGCTAGGATCAAGTTCACGGGGAAGATCGGGGTGGACTTTTAGCGCTTTGAGCTCTGATCCAAAAATGAATTGTCCATTAGGCAATTCGGCATAATACAGAGGCTTTTCGCCAAGCCGGTCACGCGCCAGAAACAGAACCTCTTTAGCCCTGTCCCAGATTGCAAAAGCAAACATGCCGAGCAAGCGATCTACACAGGCCTCGCCCCAGGCCTGCCAGCCTATCAATATCACTTCTGTGTCGCAATGAGTCGTGAATCGATAACCCAGTGCCTCTAACTCCAGCCTTAATTCAGGAAAGTTATACACTTCGCCGTTATAAGTCAGAACGACATTGCCGTCCTGGCTATGCATAGGTTGCTGACCGCTGGATAAATCTATGATTGACAAGCGCCTATGACCAAAGCCCAAGCCCGGTTCAGTATGCAATCCCCCTTCATTGGGCCCGCGGTGAAATTGAATTTCATTCATTCGCGACAATAAGTCCTTGTTGATATCGCGCTTTTCTTTTAGATCAAAAATTCCGACTATTCCACACATACTGGTTGTTTCCACTTAAAAGTTAAAAATGGCACGCGTTGTTCAATCCGCTAAATAATCATAGACGGTTAAGTAATGCTCAACCATGATGTTTAAAGAAAATTCCTGATGAATTCGCTTAAGTCCATTTTCACCATGGGTTAATCGCTTTTGTTTGTCAGTGACGTAATCACTCATAGCATTTGCCATTTCAACAGCGTTTTCTTTCTCAACCAAGCGCCCAGTTACGTCATTGATGACCAGTTCCGGATTACCGCCGACGCGTGTGGCTACTACGGGTAAACCGGTTGCCATCGCTTCAAGTATCGTATTGGATATCCCTTCTGCCTTTGACGGCAACATAAAAATGTCAAAACAGCGCATCAGATCGGCGATATCGTCTCTTTCACCCGGCAGCCAGCTGCAGTCAGTCAGATCATGTTGGTTGAGCAGTTCCAAAGCTTCATTTCTTAAGGGCCCGTCACCGATAATGACCAGCCGGACAGACTTCTTTAATTCGGGGTATTGACCACAGAGTCTTATAAATGCATTCACTAAAGTGATTTGGTCTTTGACGCCATGCATTCTGCCTACAGCGCCAATAATTACTGAGTTTTCATTCAGTTGAAAAGGTAATTTTTGCTCCCTGCCTTTAGCGTCTTTTGCCGGAAAAAACTTTTGTGTATCCACACCGTTACAGATTCTCTGCACTTTTGAGGCGGGGATTTTCGCTTTTTCAACAAGATAGCGCTCAAGATGGCCGGAAAGAGGAATAAAACGCTGAATGATGAGCCCCATCATCCGCCTCAGTCTTTGATATTTTTTTTGGGTGCCGTCCGGATCAAAAACATCCCAACCATGTTCGCCATGAACACGCCGTTTAATCCCAGCCAACAAAGCCGGGATTTGATATTCAATAGCCGCCAAATTACGCGTATGTACAATAGTCGGTTGAATTTTTTTGAGTAACCGGTACATACGAACAAAAGAAGCCAGATCGTGCCCTTCTTTTTTATTAAGCTCGTAAATGGCAACATCGTCTCGTTGCAGTCGTTTACTAAAGTCGGTGCTTGCTTTCAGGCAAATAATGGCGTGACAGTATTTCTCTTTAGGAATGTTGTTAATTAAATTAACTAGGCCGTTTTCCAGGCCGCCCACTCCAAAACTGTAAATGACATGGGCAATGAGCGGGCGCTCCGTGAGTGTCTGGTTCATCAGCGCTATTAAAAGTTGAGTTGCTGAGGCTTAGCCATTTTAGATGCGGTAATAGTCACGGTACCAATTCACAAACCGCTCAATACCAATTTCTATGGGTGTGGAAGGTTTATAGCCAACGTCCTGGACCAATGCTTCCACATCGGCATAAGTATCCGGTACATCGCCTGGCTGCAAAGGCAGCAATTCTTTTTCAGCCGTTTTGCCTAATCTATTTTCTAATACTTCGATATAGTCCATTAATTCAACAGGACTTTGATTACCAATATTGTAAACCCGCCACGGTGAACGACTAGTTCCTGGATCCGGGCTTTTACCCGACCACTCGGGATTCGGTTGAGCGGGATGATCCAGCGTTCGAATAACCCCTTCGACAATATCATCGATATAGGTGAAGTCCCTGCGGTGTTTTCCATAATTGAAAACTTTAATCTTTTCACCCGCAAGAACGGCTTTGGTGAATAAAAACAAAGCCATATCGGGACGCCCCCAGGGGCCGTAAACTGTAAAAAAACGTAATCCGGTTGTCGGCAAACCATAAAGGTTGCTGTAGGTGTGCGCCATCAATTCATTGGCTTTTTTTGAAGCGGCATAAAGACTGAGCGGGTGATCAACATTATCGTGCACAGAAAAAGGCATGCTTTCGTTAGCCCCATAGACCGAACTGCTGGATGCATAAACCAGGTGTTCCACGCCATTATGCCGGCAGCCTTCCAAAATATTAATGAACCCCACAATATTGCTATCAATATAAGCATGCGGATTTTCAATTGAATAACGCACGCCGGCTTGAGCCGCGAGATTCACAACCCGTTGTGGTTGATGTTGTTTAAAGATCGCTTCCATCGAGGTTCGATCGGCCAAATCGGCTCTTATATCGGTGTAACCCGCATGGTCTCCTATCAACTTGAGTCGTGATAACTTCAAATTAACATCGTAATAATCGTTCAAGTTATCAACACCGATAACTTCATCGCCGCGTTCTAATAATTTTTGGGCTAAACGGTTACCTATAAATCCGGCTGTTCCGGTAACTAAGATTTTCATAAGTTATAAACGAGCATCCGTCTGTTCAGTTGGAAAAATGTATTTTAAATCATAAATAACCGAGTCTTTTTTGGTCAGCGCTTTAATTGAGGCAATCGGCATTTCCTTGAATTGCTGATGGGCTACGGCAAGAATAATTGCATCAAATTTTCCTTCCTCAAGCTTGGTTAAAGGTTTGATTCCGTACTCAGCGATGGCCTCTTCTGCGTCCACCCAGGGATCGTAAACTTGAACATTGACACCATAGCTTTGCAACTCATGGTAAATATCAACCACTCGCGTATTGCGCAAATCAGGACAGTTTTCCTTAAACGCCAAGCCCATAATCAGGACCTCGGCTTCTTTGACGTGAATACGTTTTTTCAACATCAACTTTACCAATTGATTGACAACATATTCACCCATACCATCGTTAATGCGACGACCGGAAAGAATCACTTCAGGGTAATAACCTATAGCCTGAGCTTTATGGGTTAAATAATAAGGATCCACACCTATACAATGACCTCCGACCAACCCCGGCCTGAACGGTAAAAAATTCCATTTGGTCCCTGCTGCCAGTAAGACTTCTTCGGTATCAATGCCCAATCGGTTAAAAATAAGCGCCAATTCATTGATTAAAGCAATATTGACGTCACGCTGTGTATTTTCAATCACTTTAGCGGCTTCGGCGACTTTTATACTGCTCGCCTTATGGGTTCCGGCGGTGATGATGCTTTTATAGAGAAGGTCGACTTTTTCGGCAATTTCCGGGGTTGAACCGGAGGTCACTTTGAGTATATTAGTGACCCGGTGTTCTTTGTCGCCAGGGTTAATCCGTTCCGGACTATAACCGACAAAAAAGTCCTGGTTAAAAACAAGTCCGGATACTTTTTCAAGTATGGGCACACAGACTTCCTCGGTCGCACCCGGATAGACCGTTGATTCGTAAATGACAATATCATTGGGTTTGATAACCTGACCGAGTAAATTACTTGCTTTTTCAAGCGGTGAAAGATCGGGTTGTTTAAATTCGTTGATGGGCGTAGGTACTGTGACAATATAGATGGTGCAATCCTTAATATCGTCAATGGATGCGGTATAGGTCAGTTGACTTGCTTCACTTAACTCTTCTGTGCTGACTTCGAGGGTGTGGTCATGACCCTGTTGCAATTCCTTGATTCTGGCGGAGTTTATATCAAAGCCCACCGTAGAATATTTTTTGCCGAATTCAACAGCAAGAGGCAGACCGACATAACCTAAACCTATCATGCCTAATTTTGTGTTTTCTAACATGTTCAAGCCTTTATAAGGTAAATATTGATGAACTGTAAATTTTATGAATCAGCTAATTAATTATAGATATTAATTTCTCGGTGCTGCTGTACCAACTAAAATGATCAATAACAAACTGCCGGTTGGTTTCAGCTTTATTTCGGGATTTATCAGTCAAAAGGTGGCCGACAAGCTCTGCAGTCTTTAAAGGGTCATCTTCAACAAATACCCTGAGTTGATCATTTACCGGAATACCCTCAATAGCTGCTACGGTACCTAATACGGTTTTTTCCATGGCCATGGCTTCCAATACTTTATTTTGAATACCTCGAGCAATTCTAAGGGGAGCGACCACCAGTGCGGCAAAGGCAAGATAAGGCCGGACATCTTCAACTCGCCCGGTTATAACAATGCCCGGCAGTTCACTTAAGGCTAGCACTTCTTTGGCAGGTTTTGATCCTACAATATAGAATCGGGCAGATTTATTTTTAGAATAGATAGTGGGAAAAACAACTTTTGCAAACCAAACGACCGCATCGACATTCGCCCAATAATCCATGGCACCGGTAAATACAATCGGCGTTTCACTCACTTTAAAAGGTGATGGAAAATTCAGTAAGGGGGAAAAATAATCGGTATCCACCCCATTATTGACAAAACCAATACGGTCTTTATATTCGGGGGCTAAAGCTTGAAAATGCGCAGCTTCTTGTTCTGAAACGAATATTCCTGCTGCCGATCTGGATATGACTTGACGCTCAAAGGTTAACAGCTTTTCTGATTCTCTCCGGTAAATCCAACTCTCCGGCCATTTTTTTTTCAACGCATATTGACGCCATTTATCAGAATCCACATCAACATAGTCAGTGATAATCTCAAGTTCCTTTTTATTTAGGACAAACTGCGCCATCACAGAAGAAAAGATCAGAACTTTTTTAATTGAAGCTGATGTAAGGGTTTGATCGATCCAATCCTGCATTTCAGTATTTTTATAATAGGGAATACTTAAGGCTTGACCCAATAATAATCCAGACAGACTCTTAACTTTTGAAAGGCGTGGATTAAGGCTGACAATGCAAGTTTCCTGGCAATAGCTTTTAACGGTTTTCTCATATTGCCAGTCTTCAGGGTCATCTACAAAGGTGCCCAAGTAAACCTCATACCGTTGAGATAAGGCCTTTAGAAAATGAAAAGAGCGTATTTTATCGCCTTTATTTGGCGGATAAGGTAGGCGGTGAACCAAAAATAATAATTTTTCCATTAACCCGGTTATCCTAAATCTTTAGATAACCAAGGCCCGACTAATTGGCTCATGGCCAGCGGAAGTTTTTTCCAGGCGGCTATGAACAACTGGTATTTCGGATTTAACGGATTAATATCTGGAAGCGCTTCGGCTTTGACCAAATGAAATTCATAAAATAAAGGTTCCGGTTCAAACCCCCAATGTTTTTTAAAGCTATAAGATCCTGTTCCAATTTTACTACGGCCGTAGTCAAAGACTTTGATGCCATTTTCGACCGCTCTCCTCATGACTTCCCAATACATAAAGTCATTACCCTGAACGGCTCTGGCTAAATCTGTTCCACCTCCATAATATGGCAGAACCTCATCCTTAAAATAGAAGCTCATGACACTGCTGATCAATTGGCCGTCTTTTTCAACAGTAAGAATTTCGCATTGATCCTGAAATATTTCTTTAAGTATTTGAAAAAATTTTTTGGAAAAAACGGGCGTACCGAGGTTTCTGACACTTTCCGAATAAGCTTGATAAAAACGTTCAACATTCGTATCAATTTTACTTTGTAACCCGGCAGCAATTCCTTTTCTTATCATTGCCCTTTGCTTTCTAGGGATAGCCTGCATGTTTTTATCAACATCGGTCTCCAGCGTTTTTCTAAAAGTAACATATAGATCTTTAAAGGGGCGATCAGGTGTTTGTCGGGTCCGGTTACGAAGTTCCAGATAATCCACACCGAGTTCTTCGGCTAATTCGCACGCTCTTTTGTCCAGCAATTGCATGGAGTTTTGATCTAAACCGACAATCCCACCATAAACACAAAACGATAATGAGGTGAGAGCATTTCCAAACAAAGCACTTTTGATATGGGCAAGAGGCAAAATAGCCGAAATTGCGCCATTCTTTTCAACATAAAGAAAATAAGTTTTATGGCCAAATGATCGCTCAATGACCTCTTTCCAACCTGAAAGGTGGAAAAAAGTAGCATCGTGATGGTTATTTACAAAATCATCCCATTTCTGGTAATCGGAAACGTCCAGTATTTTTATCATTAACAGCACAATAATTTATTAGTAATAATATTGGGGGGAAATTAATGGTTTTTTTTTAAAAAAACGTTAGCCATCGTGTCCCATTTGAAATCAGTCAAAAGTCTGATTATTCGATGTTCCATTTTATCCAGATTCAGATAGTGTCTGAATCTGGATTTTAAATTGATACCTTTCTGTCTGGGTTGATCCGGATCGATTTCCCACGGGTGAAAATAAAAGATACCGGACTGCTGTTCTTTGTGATTAATGACCTTGAAGGCCCATTTCGAAAAAGCATAAGGATAAAACCTGAAGAACCCGCCGCCGCCACAAGGAAAATTCTTGTTTCCAATTCTCACTGTTGTGATGGGGATTTCTTTAAAGTCACTGCTTTCAAGCGGCTGATAAAGATACCTTGGAGCATCAGGCATACCATAAAGATCATGTTTAACCGGATAAACACTGGAGCTGTATAAAAAACCGGCTTCATTCAGAATATCGTGAGCCCAAAGATTTTTGGCGCCGATTGAATAACTGGGAGCCCTATACCCGTTAACGGGTTGTCCTCCAAGATCTTCAAGAAGGTTTTTAGCTTTGATAATATCGGTGCTGAATTGGGTGGGGGTTTGATCGGTAACACGCTGATGGGCATAACCATGACAAGCCAATTCATGCCCTTCCTTAATGATACGTCTAATCAAGTCAGGGTTTCTTTCCGCAACCCAGCCCAGGGTAAAAAAAGTGGCATGAATATTATGTTCGGCAAATAAATCCAATATTCTATGTGTGTTTTGGCTTACACGCTGAGGCAGTGAATCCCAATCGCTGCGATTTATATATTTTTCAAATGCAGAGACCTGAAAATAGTCCTCCACATCTACTGTCATTGCGTTAACTGGACGTATCAATTGCATGTGATCCTATTAATGCAGGGAAGAAAAACCAACGTTCAAAAAAACGCCGACAAACCCAATGTAATACGATTTTCATCATATTCATTTTCAGCGTCATCAGAAATTTGTTTAAAATAACGATATTCTAAATTACCGCTTATATTACGACCGAGGACTCTGCTAAGTCCGATTGAGGTATCAATCAGCTGGCTACTTGATGATGGCTCATTTGCTACCGTGTTTGCATCCGTGTTTTGCCAGTTTGATCTGAGAAAAGTCGTCATTTTAGGACTGTATCGCCAGGACCAGGAACCAGAAATACCATAGACTTCATCTTGAGTTGTCTGTACTTGATAATCACGAGTCTCAGTAAAAGCTTGAGCGCTCAAAACAGATTTTCCTGTATTGTACGAGTAACTGATTTCGGCTCTCTTTCTTACAAACACTTCATCGATAAACAGTGGCAGGCCTAAGTTTCTTCCAAATAAGTTAGGATCATTAGGGTTATTTAAATTGTCCGGATTGTTGCCAAACAAGCCACCCTGGAGTTGCTGTTCAAGAATAACCTGCTGAACAGTTGTCGTATCTTCGTTATAGGTCACCCCCCAAACAGACCGGCGGGTCACATATCTTAAGTTGGTTTGCCAAACACTACCTGTATTCGTGCCAATATCATTATTTCTATAGGTAGTGGTCCATTGCAAACGTTGAATCGGAGCTACATAGACAGTAACAAATGAATTATTTCCACCACCCGCTGTTAGGGAGAAAATCCGGCTAGGCTGCCATGTCCCGCCGAAGGTATAAAAGAAACCATTTTGGTTCGTGTCTGTCGTCGTTTCAAAATCATTGTTACTGTGCCCACCCTGTGCAAATACGCTGAATAAACGATTTAGATTATATCGAACGAGGCCTGACGAACTTTGGAAATTAACATCGTCACCATCGGCGCGTTGATTCATTTCATTATTGAAATTACCCGACCAGTTGATTTTAGAAAAATACCGGCCGCTGGTTAAGCCAATATTTTGTGAGAAATTATCGGTATCTGATAACTCCCCCTCGTCGGAGGTGACTCTGTCATAAGATACACGGGCAATGCCGTTGGCATAATTACTAAAGTGAGGTGTCCAGTAGGGTGAGAGTCCAAATGTTGTCACTGTAGAGGTGTTCTCAGAACCCACCACATTATCCGTTATTAGGCGATTATTATTGATGTTTTGTTGGCTCATTGAGCTACGAGTATCAAGAAACAAACGACTTGGAGCCACTACATAATTGGAATTGTAACTAAGCTGATGATTAATATTGACATCAGATGTGCCACCTGCATTGTATAGACCCTGCAGACGGTAATCGAGGTTCAAACGGTAACGAGGAGCAAGACCGAAAACTGATAAGCCAGGACTGACTTCAGTCACAAAGGCACTTTTTTCGGAGCCCGACGGTGCTAAATCAATATTATCGGAATAAATTTCATTCACGGTCACACTGGGCGTTGCCGTTATATTCAGAGCCCATGCGACATGACTGGGTGATAAGATACAGTACACACAGGTAGATGCGATTAACGCTCGCCGATTATTTTTGCCCGGGTTTTTCATTGTTTCCTAGTACTGCCCATAGCCATAATAATTCATATCCAAGCCGCGTTTAGTCTTGTTTAAAAGTGCGAGGACAACATCACAGGCTTCCAGTTTTTTTACGGACTCCATCACTATGTTTTGAGCTGTTTGTTCTGCTTCAATCACCAATACGACCTGACCAACCATAGCAGATAATACCTCTGCCTGAGTTGCTGCCAGTAAGGGAGGAGAATCAAAAATAACAATCCGGTCGGCGTATCGTTCACTTAATTCTTGCGCTAGATTAACCATCTTGTTACTAGCCAGTAACTCTGTGGAAAATTGGTGGCTTTTTCCCGCAGGGACAATTCTGAGACCATCGATCTCCGTTTTTAAAATAATATCGGAAAGTTTAGTGTTTTTTCCTTCAAGGTATTCAATCAATCCCGGTCCTTTTTTTATACCTAAAACTCGGGATATTGAAGGCTTGGCGACATCGGCATCAATCAGTAAAACCTGTTTATCTCTTTCCGCGGCAATACTTATCGCTAGATTAATTGCAGTAAAACTTTTTCCTTCCCCGGGAACACTGCTTGTTATCAGAATAAGATTAGAACGCTCAATACCCCTTTCCATCCCGTTTAATGCATTGATAACCAAAGGCCTTTTGATCGTTCGAAACTCCTCGGCTATCTGAAGATATTTAACGGTAGGATCAATGAAGCCATTTTCACGTAAATAATCCCAATTAAAGGTTTCTATCTCAGCATTAGATTTATCATTTTTATGAGCCATCGTCGATGATTCATAAAAAACAATCTCTGTTTCGTTTGAAGCATCATGATGTATCGATGTGTTATCAAGTGCGGCGTCTTCTTCTTTTGATGCATTAGAGTCATTTTCAGCAGTTGCTTTCTCTAAGGCTTTTTCAATCAGGTTCATAAGACTCCAATAATCAATGTCAATTTCATGATATTAAGTGCTTCATTCCAATCTAAAAAAATATTACCCGTCAATTCAGATCAGGTGTAGTCAGGTTTTAAAAAACATAATGCCTGTATAGGTAGATATCAGCAAACTGCATGATAGGCCATAGAGTATTAGCTCTCGACTAAATCTTTTCTTTCTTGCTACATTTGAAATGATAGAAATACTTCCGAGTACAGGCAAACCGGTTAGATTTCTTACCTGATTAACTGCAATGAAAGTAGGTTTAATTAACACAGAAAAAAATGCGACTGCAATTCCTAACGCAATTCCAACACCAAAGGCTGCAGAATAAAGCAGTCCTCTATTAGGCGCAGAAGGCTTGAGAGGTTTATTAGGCGGATCGGCAACTTTAAATCGCAACGCAGTTGCCTGATTATCTGCTTTTTCAGAGAGACTGGCCTGCTCTTTACGCTGCAATAAGGACTGGTAATTGCCTTTAATTGTATCGTAGTCCCTGTTGAGGTTTTGCATTTCAGTTTCAATGCTCAATCGCTGATTAAATTCTTCATCCAACGTTTTTATTTTTGCTTCATACGCTGTAATACGTGACTTCATGGCAGCAATTTGAGCATCGACATCGTTAAGCGCGGCTTTAATCGATTGCGCAAAAGGATTTGTTGAAGAAGGTGAAGAGGTTAGTGGCTCCTCAGTATCGGCAACAGGAGTTTCAGCCGCTCTTTTTCTGGCATCAGCTTCGATAGATTTGATATTTTCGTTGAGTACTTTGATGCTGGGGTGCTTTGGTGTGTATTTCAGCAATAATTCATCTCGTTGCGCTTTTAATGACGTTAATCTGGCATCTTCGCTACTTGTTGTACTCTCAAGCCCAAGATCCCACTCATCCTCCCCGCTTTCTTGCGCTTCAATCAATTGTTCTTTAAGTACTTCTTTACGCGAATTTAGTTCTTCTATGAACAACTTGGCTTCTTCAAGTGTGGTATTAAGCAGCTGGATTTGCGAGATTTGATCGCCTCCTTGTCCCGGTAACAAATTCATATTGGCTTTTTTGAAACTTTCCCTGGCTTTTTCTGCATTACGTAATCGCTGCTCGTATTCCTGGATCTGATCAATAATAAATCTCTGAGCTGAACCGGCATCATCCAGAGCAGTTTTTTGAGTTTGCTCTGAAAAAACGGTAAGCACAGCTTGAACAACATGTTTCGCTTCAACGGGGTCCTCAGAATCAAAACTGATTGAAAAAATCTCATTGGAACCGCCATCTATCCTTATATTGGCCTTTAATCGGTCAACTATCTGGTGTTTATTGGATTCAGAAGAAGTGTTCAAACCTAAATCCGCAAGATTTGCAATAGTTTCCAGGTTTTGCTGAGAAAACATAAGCTGTTTCATGATCAAAACCATACCTTGAACATCAGCCTGAATAGCAAGCCCTGATAGCAAGGGTCTCAGCATGGTGCGGGTGTCAACTTGGACTCTGGCTGTCGAAGTATATTTATCCGGCATCTTCAGAATGAACCACCACGCGGGCAGACAAACAAGCCATGCAGCTATGATGACTAACCATTTATATTTAAATGTTGCCTTTACGTAATATAAAATCTCTGCGAACTGCTCTTGCATAATTCGTATTTAGCCTAAATTCATTCGTTCAATTTATAAATTCTGCAACCAAGCTTACCATCAGAAAACTCGATAGTTTGGTTTGCCCAAAACAAGGATTATCCCTAAAGTCATTTGTATAATATTCAATCTATAAACTTAGGATAATCAGAAAAATGACTCTGGAATAATTAAAATATCGCCAGGCATAATTTTCACATTCGCGGACAAATCACCTCTGCTCATTAAATCATCTATCCTGACGCTGAAATGTTTCTGTTCGCCATCTACTGTGCGGATAATACTGGCTTTGTTACCATCTGAAAACATGCCTAAACCGCCGATTTCGATCATCAGATCGAGTAGTGTCATGCCTTTTTTATAAGGAAAAGCCTGGGGGGAACTATTACCTCCGCCGCCTCCGCCGCCCGTGTTACCGCCGCCGCCCATGCCGCCACCACCACCGCCCATGCCGCCGCCACCGCCCATACTGCCGCCAAAGCCACCGCCACCAAAGCCGCCACCTGTTCCTCCGCCAAAGCTTGCTCCAGTTTGTAATACTCTAACCTGTTGATCATAAACCCCCTGAAAACCACCGACAATGATTGCAACCTGGGGATCACGGACATATTCTCCCAGGATCACCTCCATTTCTCTGGCTAATTGTGAGGGTGTTCTTCCAAAAGCTTCGACATCGTCAATGAGGGGTGTAGTAATTTTTCCGTCGGGTCTTACCGTAGCCGTTGTTGAAATTTCAGGGTAACCCCACACAAAAATTTCAATGCTATCTCCGGGACCTATTTGGTAAGTATAGTCATCGGGTAATTCAGCTTCATCCATTAACGGTGGATAAGTACAACCTGACAGGCTCAATAAAAAAACAACGATTGCAATCTTACTTTTTTTCATATGTTTACAAATCCAGGTTGATAGATTAAATCTTTTTTCATCCTTAATTGGACAGATGGCTTGCAGTCAAAATAATACTATTGTTTAGCTTTAACTTCGTTTTGAAGTTTATTCAATAATGCTTGGGCTGAATCATATTGTTCAAAATCATTTGCTTGAGCTATCGCCAACGCTTGCCGTAATTCAGAAATTGCCCCTGTTTTATTTCCGAGTGCATTATAAACTTCAGCCAAATGATACCTGAATATTGGGATGCTGGGTGATGCCACGATCACTTTCTCAAGTATTGTTAATGCTTGATTCAATCGCCCGGCTTTAAACTCAGCCCATGCATAAGTATCCATAAAATAGGGTTGATCCGAGTATTTAAAACGATCCAGTAATTTTAAAGCTTTATCAATAGAATCAGGACCCGATTGATAATCCAGCAACATGGAGGCTAGGTTATTTCTCGCAACATCTAATCTTGGATTTTTTTCCAGAACGTACTCGTAGATTTTAGCAGCTTCATCATATTTTTTTTGATTCACATAATTGGAGGCTAACAACATGGGGAGTTGAAGGTTATCAGGATTATCGGATACTCCTTTTTTATAGAGTTCTATGGCTTCATTTGCCATGCCTTTGAGATTGTAAATCCTGCCTAATTCAGCGATTAAGCTAACCGAGTTTGGACTGTTTTCTAACGAAGCTTTTAGTAAAGAAATAGCGCCATCAAAATTCTTATCCAGTGATAACAATTTACTTTTAAGTATTATTGCCGGTAAATTGTCAGGGTATTTACCCAGTATTTCGGTCAAAAAAGACACCATCTTGGGTCTTTGTTTGAGTAATTCGTAACAACGGGCAAATTCAGTCAATGTATCGGTTTGTACGGGTGATTTTTCCAATATATCTTTGAATAGGGGTACTGCCTGACTACACTCGCCTTTTTCCTGATATATTTTTGCCTGAAGGAATTTAGCTAACTGGCTTGCTTTGGGTTGTTTTTGAAGCTGCTGCAAAAGATTTTCAGCGGCTATCCAATCTTTTTCAATCATATGGATTTGAATCAACTTGTTGATCAAAACAAGCTCGCCAGGCAGTCTAGCCAAGGCTTTATTCAAAACATCCTTTGCAAAATTATTGTGTTTTTCACGAAGCGCCTTATCCACAATGGGGAACAGTGCCTGAAGATTGGTGGGATTTATATCCAATGCATCCTTAAAATATTTCTCTCCTTTGGCCCGATCTCCCTGAAGCAGCGCAATTTGACCCAACAAAACGATAGTTTCATCGGAGTTAGGCATATCCCACAGAACTGTATTTAGCAAAGTGGAAGCCTCGTCTAATTTTTCACTTTCAAGCAGCAATTTAGCTTTCAGAATTTTTGCTTCTACAAAATTAGGTTTGTCTTTTAGGATAGTTTCAACACGATCAAGCGAGTTAGCATAATCCCGCTGTTGAAAATCAATCTGTGCCAGCATCAAACTTGCTGTCGATTTTAATTCGTCATTAATATCATCGGAACTGACTATAGCCTTCAATTGAGATTTTGCATCCTCAATGCGGTTTGCGGCTAAAGTCCAGCGCGCCAGAGCCATAAGCATATCCGGCTTACCTTTAGCCTGCGCTATGTAGGATTGCAATTTTTCATCTGTCTTTGCTTTATCCAACGCATTGTAAAAGCCTAATGCAACCAGCTTGGGCTTTATTTGACCGGGCTTCGATTCAACCAGATCGGTGAGTAATTTTTCCGCCAGGTCATTTTTTTTGGCCAAAACATAAATTTTGGCGAGCGCATATTTAAGATCATCTTTCTCAGGGAAGACATTAATCAATTCCAGATAATCGGCAATGACCGCATCAATATCATTTTTTCTTGAGTCTAATTTAATCTTTAAAAGATGCAGCGATAAGTTGTTTTTATCTTCTGATATTGCAGGCTCAAGCAAAGCCAATGCTTCATCGAAGCTTTCATTTTCCATCAGTAAAACAGCTTTCAGTGACAACGCTTCGTTATGCTTTGGGTTTTTGGTTAAAACGTTATCCAAAACTGCCATAGCATCCACCAGCTTATTCTCCCTGACCAGTGCAGCGGCTTTTAGCGATAATGCGTCTTCGTTATCAGGAGTATTGCCAAGAATTTCATCAACAATCTTCATTGTTTCAGCAGACTCGTCAAAGAGTAGATGGACCTTGCCCAGCTTGATTTTAGCTTCGATATTTTGGGGATTTAACTTAATCGCCTGGATCAAGTTTTCCTTCATTGCTTTGAAATTTCGCCTTTTTTCATTTAACAGTGCCAAATAATAATAAGAGTCGGCACCTTCTTTGTCTTGTTGAATAGCGCTTTTCAGTTCTAATTCCGCTTTATCATAATCTCCCTTGTCGAATAGCTGTATTCCTTTAGTTTGCCTGTCTTTCGCTTCTTCCTCAGGAGTACTGCAAGCAAAAAGAGACATAATGCTTGTGAGAAATAATACGTTTAATGCATTTTTTTTTAACATTTTCTCTGGACCTTGAGGCAACTTTTCAAAAATTGACTTAAATTGATGGCGTGTCGGTAATATAAAAAACAAAGAGTAATTAACAAGTTGGGTAAAGCCGAATTAAGACTAACTTCATAAGCTTACAGTGAATATAGTTAGTGAATTTTGGTTCAAGACTTTAACAGGCGAATTAATCATAGTTCAATTTGACTTGATTTCGCAGTTAAAATCGCTTTTTTTCAATTCGTTTATAATCAGGCAATCAAAACTTAATCTAAAACGCATTAAAACTTAACTTTCTTGGATTCAAACAATTGAGCTCGGGAAATTTATGAATTGTAGTAATAAATAGTAATTAAACAATTCTCTAGATAAGAAATCTTGCTTAACTGTTGAAGTCATTCTCGCAATTAAGACATTGAAAACTGCTTTACTTCATCCAGACTCAACAAAACACGACGAATTATGAATGCGTTTGAAGATTATAGCTTTCTAAGCTACCTGGCGGCCTCTATTGCTTATCTGATGCTGCTTCCGTTAAGCATCTTCAGCTTGAAAAAAAGCAACCTGGCCTTGCCGATTATGATCGCTACGGGTCTGTCTTTTATTTGGGCCGGCTATACCACATTAGCGCTCAAAATCGACACTATCTATACGCCGGAGACATTGCCGTTTGAAACGTTGCGCAGTGCAGGTTGGCTGATTTTATTGAGCTTTATAATATATCAACAGCAAAACCATGAACACCTCTCATTTTTAAAAGAGTCAAAACTGGCTCAATCACTTATCCTCATTGTAACCCTGACCTTTTTAATAGAGAGCCATAGTCCATGGCTGATGTTGGTCAATTTTTATTTGGGTACTGATTTCCGTCTGTTTGCTCATGTTGGTTTCGCAATTGCCGGATTGATTCTGATTGAACAGGTTTATCGAAATGCCCTGTATGAACAGCGATGGGCAATTAAATTTCTTTGCCTGGCATTAGGCTCTTTATTCGTTATTGATTTTTTTCTATACAGTAAATCGTTGTTGTTTTCGAATATTGATTCAGCGCTCAGGGATTCAAGGGGCATTATCAATGCGATTGTAGCGCCATTACTGGCTATCTCTGTCGTCCGTCTTCAAGAACATACCACTACGTTAACCGTCTCCAGAAAACTGGTATTTCATACAACCGTCTTGTTTGCTACCGGCATCTATTTAATTTTAATGTCAGTTGTCGGTTATTACATTCGCGATTATGGCGGAAATTGGGGTCAACTGGCTCAGATAGCCTTTATTTTCCTGTCAATCCTGTTGCTCATCATCCTGTTTGTCTCGGGAAGAACTCGAGCCCTGGTTAAAGTGTATTTAAACAAACATTTTTTTCAATACAGTTACGACTACCGGGAAGAATGGATCAAATTAAGTAAAACTATCGCACAAATGGATTCCATTACCGAATTATATGGACTCATTTTAAAAACCATGGCCAATCTGGTTGAAAGTTCAGGGGGTGGCCTTTGGATTAAGAATGAACAGGGCGATTTTTATTTTGCCGAGCACTACAACATGGGGTTCGAACCTGAAGTTTTATTTAAAAAAGACACACCCTTTATACAATTCATACAATCCAAACAATGGGTGATAGATTTTGCTGAATATGCTTTTGCTCCCGATGTCTATGAAGATATCGACTTATCCGCCTGGGATAATAAAGATTATGCTATCTGGCTTCTGGTTCCGCTACTGCGATTAAACTCGGTTGAAGCCTTTGTCGTCCTGACACAAGCAAGAGCACCGCGCATTCTCAATTGGGAAGATCATGATTTACTAAAAACGGTAGGCATGCAATTATCGAATGCTTTGGCACTCAATCGAACAATTGACGAATTGGCAAGATCCAAGCAGTTTGAAGCCTATAACCGATTGTCTGCCTTCATTGTTCATGATCTGAAAAACCAAGTTGCCCAGATTGCTTTAATTGTTAAGAATGCCGAAAGGCACAAAAGGAATCCTGAATTCATTGATGATTCCATCGATACATTAAAAAATGTTGCCGATAAAATGCAACACGTCATCGATCAACTCAGAAAAGGCAATATTCATTCGGAAACCAGAACTTTGATTGATTTGATTGAGATAGTACAAGATGTCGCTATTCAACAATCCTGCAACAATCCTGGCCTTCAAATCATTAATCAAATGAGCGATACATCAGTGAGAGTCATAGGCGAACAAGCTAAAATGACTGCAGTATTAGGCCATTTGGTGCAAAACGCTCAGGAAGCGACACCCCAAAATGGCGTTGTTAGGCTAGAATTATTCAACGACAACGCAGACGTGACCATCAAAATAATCGATAGCGGAATTGGTATGGATAAACAATTTATCGCCACTCGTTTGTTTAAACCTTTCGATACCACCAAGGGCAACGCCGGAATGGGCATTGGTGTCTACGAAGCGAAAGACTACGTGACCAAACTATCAGGAACAATTGATGTTGAGAGCAATCCGGGCCTGGGTTCAGTATTTACGATAAAACTCCCCATCTACAAACCTGTAGAACAGTAACAAACTTGAGTACCACAGCAGTTAAGGACCAAATTAATGGAAGATAGAAAAATATTATTGATAATTGAAGACGACCCTGGATTGCAAAAACAACTTAAATGGAGCTTTGAAGATTATCAAACAGTCATTGCCGGTCATCGCCAGGATGCCATTATCGCATTGAGGCGATTCATGCCCAGCGTTGTTACGCTCGATTTAGGGCTGCCACCCGATCCTACCAATGCCAGCGAGGGATTGCAGACGTTAAGAGAAATTCTTGAACTGGCACCTTTAACCAAAGTGATAGTAGTCACCGGTAATGATGATCGGTCAAATGCACTGGAAGCGGTGTCATTGGGTGCGTATGATTTTTATCAAAAACCGATTGATCTGGATGTTTTGAAAACCATTATCCAGAGAGCCTTTCATCTGGACGAATTAGAAAAGGAAAATGTCCGGCTTCAGCAAAAAAACAAAGAGCCTTTGAACGGTATCATTGCATCCTGTAAAAAGATGCAAACGCTATCCCGCACGGTGGAGAAAATTGCACCTACACAAATTACAACCTTATTACTGGGCGAAACAGGAACAGGCAAAGAATTGCTTGCAAAAGCCATCCATGATCTCAGCGATCGTTCATCCAAGCCTTTTGTTGCGGTCAATTGTGCGGCAATACCGGAAAGTCTTCTTGAAAGCGAACTTTTTGGTTATGAAAAAGGGGCCTTCACCGGTGCGACCAAACAAACCAAAGGCAAAATTGAATACGCAGACGGAGGAACCTTCTTTCTTGATGAAATCGGCGATTTGCCGTTTTCACTGCAATCCAAACTATTACGCTTTATACAAGAGCGAAAAATCGAACGCTTGGGCGGCAGGGGAGAAATCCCGGTCGATGTCAGAATTATTTGCGCAACGCATCAAAATATTCAGGAACTGATTACCAGGGGATCCTTCAGAGAAGACCTTTTTTACCGCGTCAGTGAAATGGTGATCAATATTCCTCCGCTCAGAGAACGCGAAGGTGATGCTATCGTCATAGCAACAGCCTTGCTCCGAAAATTCAGTGAGCTACATAAAAAAACAATCCGGGGTTTCAGCAAAGAAGCGGCTCTTGCAATCGAAACCTTTGACTGGCCAGGTAATATTCGCCAGTTAGAAAACAAAATCAAACGAGCGGTTATTATGTCTAACGAGCCTTTGGTTAGCCTGGAAGACCTTGAAATAACGATCAACGACAAACCGTCATCGCCCTTCAATCTCAGAGAAGTGAGAGAAGAGTCCGAGACGGCTGCGATTAAACGGGCACTAACTCATTGCGACAATAACATATCCAAAACGGCCCAACTCCTCGGAGTAACCCGGCCTACGCTGTACAGTTTATTTGAAAAATACGGCATTCAAATCTGACGGCTTCCATAAATTGCCCATGCCACGTCTAATGCTTGTTTGTTCTCTTTAACATCATGCACGCGAAAATATTTAACTCCATTCATAACACCCAATGCAGTCGTCACTGCTGTGGCTGTTACCAATTCCTCAGGATTGTTCACATCGCAAATTGACCCCATGAAACGTTTGCGGCTTGTGCCCAATAAAACGGGATAACCGGTCGCTACAAATTGGTCCAGGTGTGCCAACAAATCAATATTATCCTGTTTACGCTTACCGAAGCCTATGCCAGGATCAATAACCAGTTGACGCTTATCGACACCCCTGCTGATCGCCACTTCGACCCGTTGCATCAATCCGTCCAGTACTTCCCTGACAACACTTAAATACAATGGACTTTCCTGCATCGTTTTAGGTGTGCCCTGCCGGTGCATCAAAATGAGGGGGACTTGTTTTTGTACGGCAACATCGAATATCAATTCATCATCAAAACCGGCAGAAATATCATTAATCAGTGTCGCTCCGGCATCCAGCGCCGCAGCCGCAACGCGATGTAGTGTTGTATCGATACTTATCGGAATGGTTTCGTTCAACTGCAGTCTTATCGCATCAATAATCGGAACGACGCGCCGAATTTGCTCTTCCTCAGATACCGGGTCTGCCCCAGGGCGCGTCGATTCACCCCCAATATCGATAATGTCAGCCCCCTGCTCTATCATCTTGCGGCATTGCTCCAGGGCTTCGGCAACCCCATTGAACCGTCCGCCGTCAGAAAAACTGTCAGGAGTGACATTCAAAATACCCATAATCATGGGCTTGGTATTCTCAACAATATTCACTTTAATGCCTCATTTATTAATCAGGGTCATGATTAAGGTATAATGCGTGTCTTTTAATCGCTTAACTTATGCAATGGATCATCCGCGTTTAGCTTGGGCTGTTACCGGTTCAGGCCACTATATAGAAGAATGCCTGGAATTTATTTTGACCCTGGACTGCGTGGATCTGTACCTCAGTTTAGCTGGAGAAGAAGTGTTGAAAATGTACGGCATCAAGCTGGACACTGTTCGCGAAAAAATGCCGGTCTATCGCGATAAAACCGCCTCTTCACCCCCTGTAGGACTATTCTACAAGGGTTATTATCACACTTTTGTAATGGCGCCGACGACCTCCAATACCGTTGCCAAATGTGTATTGGGCATCGCTGATTCGTTGGTTACCAACCTCTACTCGCAAGCCGGAAAATGCAGAGTTCCCAGTATTGTTTATCCTTGCGATATTGCGCCTGAAATGGAAACCACAGCACCCGGGGGCAAAGTAATGGTTTATCCCCGGCCGATAGACCTTGAAGCAACGGATAAAATTCGAACATTTCCCTACACACAGGTGGTTGAAAGCGTGGATGAACTGATTGAAGCCGTGCAAGCACGATTAAAGACGCTGGCATGAGCGAGCATATTCTCTTTTTAACCGGAAAACTGGCAGAAAAGCAATTACACCGCATTCTGGAACAAATGCAACCGGAGTTCACCTATACGGTGCATCAACTGGGTATCAAAGTCGCGGCGCTTATGACCACGGATATGATTACCAGGCGGTTGACCGATACGTTTAATGCGGATCGCATAATCGTTCCCGGACGTTGCCGGGGAGATATAGACAAACTGTCCACTGACTTAAGCCTGCCGGTTGAACGCGGTCCTGATGAGTTAAAGGATCTGCCCCAATATTTTGGCAAGGCAGCACATAAAATCGATATCAGCCATTACACGGTCAAAGTGTTTGCCGAAATTGTCGATGCGCCCTTCGTCAGCATAGAAACCATTTTGCAGCGAGCGTCTTATTACCGTGACAACGGTGCCGATGTCATCGATATCGGGTGCTTGCCGGGCACTCCATTTCCGCATATGGAGGAGACCATTCAGGCGCTAAAACATGCCGGATTTCTGGTCAGCGTCGATTCTTTAACATCCGAAGATCTGCTGAGAGGGGGTAAAGCCGGTGCCGATTATTTGCTCAGTCTGCACGAAAGCAGTCTTTGGATTGCCGGCGAAGTCGAGGCCGTACCTGTCATTATCCCCGAGACACATGAAGATCTCGATTCTTTATACCGGTCGATTGAAACGCTGCAAGCAAACAACCAGCCTTTCATAGCCGATCCGATTCTGGACCCTATCCATTTTGGATTTACCGCTTCGCTCGTTCGCTATCATGCAGTCAGAAAGCGTTATCCCGGTATCGAAATGATGTTGGGCGTTGGCAATATTACCGAACTGACGCATGCCGATACCCCAGGCATGAATGCACTGTTACTCGGTATTTGTTCAGAACTCGATATTAACCATATTTTAACAACCGAAGTCAGCAGGCATGCCTGCAGAGCGATTAAAGAAGCGGATCTCGCTAGACGCATCATGTATGCCGCCAAACAACAGGACAGGCTGCCAAAACATATTGATAACGGCTTAATGGCACTGCATGAAACCGCCCCTTTTCCCTATTCGGCGGTAGAAATCAAAGAATTAGCCGAGCAAATAAGGGACCCCAGCTTCAGAATTCAAACCAGTTCGGACGGTATCCATATTTTTAACCGTGATGGCATCCATACCGCGCAAGACCCGTTTGATTTATACCCCAAGCTTGATGTAGCAAGCGATGGCGGTCATGCCTTTTACCTGGGCGTGGAATTAGCCCGTGCGCAAATAGCCTGGCAACTCGGCAAGCGCTTTACTCAAGATGAACCGTTACAATGGGGGTGTGCTGTCGATCTAAAAGAAAACACCGTTGACTTACATCAATTCAAACCGGCAGGTTCCACATTACAAAAATAAAGCTAAAAACGTGGCAGGTTAAGCTCTCCTTGATTATTTTCTCCAAAACATCACAACGCTTAACGTTTTGATGGCTAACGATAGTACTTACTTCGAATTATGATTTTTGAAACCATCGTCACGACTCAAAATTGCTCAGGCGAAGTCCATATCGCTCCTATGGGTATCCATAAACAGGATGATCTGTTCATTATTTTGCCTTTTCGACCTTCTACAACTTTGACGAATTTGCTGTCAACGCAAACGGCCATCATCAATTTCAGCGATGATGTGCGCATATTTGCAGGCTGTTTAACCGGACGCCGCAATTGGCCCTTAAAAATGGCGGAAAAAGTCACAGGTCACGTCCTCGAAAACACCCTCGCCCACTCTGAAGTTAAGTTACTGCGCGTGGAAGATGACCCCGTTCGTCCGAAATTATTCTGTCAGGCCTTACATACTGTCAATCACAGACCGTTTACGGGATTCAACCGAGCACAATACGCCGTTCTTGAAGCAGCAATACTGGTCAGCCGGCTTGATAGATTGACTCATCAAAAAATTGAAAGCGAACTCGATTATTTACGCATAGGTCTTGAAAAAACGGCAGGGCCGGTTGAATTAGAAGCGTGGCAATGGCTGATGGAGGCCATCGCTCAATACCAGCAAGAGAGTAAACCATGACCGGAATGCTAGCCAGTGTCACCCATCTGCAAGAGGCATTACAGGCGCTTCAGTACGAAGTTGATATTATTGACCTCAAAGACCCGGCCCAAGGTGCACTCGGTGACCTTGAGATAGAAAGCATAAAAACGATAGTCAAAGCCATCAATGGTCAACGCCAGATCAGTGCGACCATCGGCGATTTGCCCATGCACCCACAGACTATTTTTTCCGCCGTTCTTGCCAAAGCTGAAACGGGCGTCGACTTTGTTAAAATCGGTTTTTTTCCAGGTGGCGACTGGAACGCAACTCTTGATGCGCTGGCTGACCTAGGCAATGCCGGGATCAACATGATTGCTGTTTTATTTGCGGATACGCAACCTGAACTCGGCATCTTAAGCAAAATAAAGTCCGCTCGATTTCGCGGTGTGATGCTGGATACGATGGATAAACAGAAAGGTTCACTAACCGATATGATGCCGCAAAAAAGCATTCAAAACTTTGTCGAACAAGCCGCCGCTAACCATCTTATATGCGGGTTGGCGGGCTCACTGCGAGTTGCCGATATTCCTGCATTAAAGTCATTAAAACCCGATTATTTGGGCTTTCGCGGCGCGCTATGTTCCCAGCAAAAAAGAACCGGAGAACTGGACGAATCGGCGATTAAAGCAATTTGTTCACTTATTAAAAAGCTATGAGCGCGTCATTCCGGCAGGGATTGCCGGAGCCGTCAGACCGCGCAAGCGAATCCAGGTCACAGGGATAGCTCGAAGCTTACCATACTTGGCACTGGATGCCCGTTTCCAGACGGGCATGACGGGCTTATGGATTGAGCTGAAAACATCTTGCTAATCAGGTCCTATTATTACTCGGCAAGACAAGCATAACTAAACTGAAGTTTCCCAGTTTTTATAGGATTGTCCAGGCTTGTTTGGGAACTGTGTTTGAATTAATAGTTGCCGTCATCCCGGCAATCTCTGCCGGGATGACACTTCTGCCTGAGGCGAACAGTGCTTTATGAAATGGGTTTGGCACCGTTTACGCAAACTCTATCGATAATTCCTGCAGCCCATGCATAATGGCAGTTCGTTCACTCTTAAGGCTAAACCATGAAACGACCGCTTCCGCTTACCACACAAATCCTGATCGGTATGGGGTTGGGCCTTCTTATCGGATCACTGATCAATAACTTTGCAATCGATCACTCTTTTGTGGCTACCTATGTGGTTAACGGCTTTTTTTATGTATCGGGGGCACTATTCATCAATGCTTTAAAAATGCTGGTGGTGCCTCTGGTCACTTTTTCGCTGATTGAGGGCGTTAATGCCATCGGGGATGCCGGTGCCGTTGGAAGAATAGGTTGTAAAACCATTTTTTGGTATTTGCTGACTACCGCTTTGGCCGTTTCGATGGCTTTGGCGATTGCAGCGATAGTTTCACCCGGGCAAAACTTTGAGACCGTCATCAATCACACGGCTTTTACTCCGCCGCCCGCCCCTTCTCTGAATGAAGTATTGATTAATCTGGTACCCGGCAATCCGGTTAAAGCATTTGCTGAGGGGGAAATGCTGCAAATCATCTGTTTTTCTCTGTTCTTCGGCATTGCCATGTTAAAAACCGGAGATACCGGTAAAAAATTGGCCGGTTATGTGTCAATGGTCAACGAGGTAATGATGTCACTGGTTACGCTAGTCATGCGCTTCGCTCCGTTGGGTGTTTTTTGCCTGATGGCAAAAACATTTTCCGAACAGGGTTTAACCCTCATCATGCCCATGCTCGGCTATGCGCTCACCGTGATTGCTTGTTTGCTCCTGCATTCCATCGTCACGCTGAATCTGCTGCTGTATGTCAACACGCGACTGAGCCCCTGGATTTTTTTGAAGAAAATGCGTCCTGTTTATCTTTTTGCATTCAGCACAGCCAGTTCCAACGCCACCCTGCCGGTTACCTTGCAAACCGTGGAAAAAAAACTGGGAGTTCATACCGGCACGGCATCGTTTACCATTCCATTAGGGGCTACGTTTAACATGGATGGAACTGCAATCATGCAGGGTGTCGCCACTGTTTTCATTGCCAATGTTTATCATATTTCGCTGACTTTAGAACAGTATTTAACCGTAATCGGCATGTCCTTACTGGCCTCAATTGGCACAGCCGGAGTTCCCGGTGTCGGCTTGATCATGCTCGCCATGGTATTAAATCAGGTCGGCCTGCCTGTAGAAGGAATCGGCTTGATAATAGGCATAGACCGCTTGCTGGATATGATAAGAACTGTTGTCAATGTCAACGGAGATGCAGTAGTAACCTGTATCGTTTCAGGTAGTGAGAAAACCCTGGATAAAAAGGTTTATCAAAACAGTGAATTAAATTCCGAATGATCTTCTTTTAAAGGATAAATTCCAGAGCAAAGCCTTTGCCCGGTATTAACCTGACTACTTTGGTTTTCAATACTGGCGCGTCATCCAGTTCCAGTGTTTGCACACTCATTAATTCACCCAGCTGAGGCAATTCGGTTGGACAAAAAATAAACAAACCACTCTCTGAAAAATCATTCATTTTAAGTTGTGCAGAATTGCCGGAGGAATAAGTCACCTTGACCAATGCCCGATGGACTAACCTGGCATGCCTCCTTCTATTGGTATCATTTGTCATAAAGCCTTACATGCCTATAAAGAAAAATATAACTATTCAGTCCCCTCTTTGAAAAAGGGGGGAGGTGAATAGAATTACGAAAAAATAGTTAACACTGAAACTGACTCAATAATAGTTGGTAAACAGTCAGGATGTAATGAAGTTTACTTTTCTTGATCATGATTTTGCCAATCTCTAACCAGCAGATGTTGGGTATTTTGACTGAATTGTTGTTGAACTTGCCTGATAAACTGCATTGCGCCCTTGACATGCCTCATTTCCGGCAGTTCATTGACTCCCTGGCTATCAATAGCCTCCAGAACATGTGCAACCGTAAGCTGGGTGCTTTCCATGGCGGGTTGAAAAACAGCGGCGCGTCCCACCTCGGTCTTTAGCTCAACAATCAATCGCGCATGGATCAGTTTGGTCAGCAACTCTTTAATGGTACCGGGAGGTATTTTTAATGCTTCAGCAAGTTGATCAATCGAATAAGGCGGGTCTCGTTCAATAAAGGCTAGCAAAATGAGCCGGGTTAGTTGTAAGGCAATTGCTTTTTCCAGATTGACACTCAATGAACCGGTTGTTAAGTGTTCATCGTCTGGATTTTGATGAAAAAAAACGACTTCGCAGCCAAACAGCACAATCATCCAGCCCGCTTGTAACCAAATGAGAAACAAGGGTAAAGCGGCAAAACTGCCATAAATTGCATTGTAGCCTGACACGCCGATTTGTAATGACAAATAACTCCATTGCAAAATCTGGTAAAGCAAACTGGCAAGAATACCGCCCAACATAGCGGACTTTAAAGCAATTTTTTGGTTCGGTATAAACAGGTAAAGGCTAGTAAACAAAATAAACATGATGACCAAGGGCGACAGACCGAAAATCCAGGTAATCAGAGCCACGCCCAACTCAGGCAGGTAATAAGTGGCAAGCCAGTCTAAAATATGTGTTTTTAAAAAAATAGTCATACTGCTGGCCGAAAGAGCTAATACCGGAGCTAAAAACATGAACGAAATATAGTCAGTCAACTTTTTTTGCAGCGGCCTGGATTGTTTAAGTTTCCAAATGGCATTAAAAGCATCCTCAATATTACTCATCACTTTTACGCCGGACCATACAAGAACAACAATACCTATTCCGGCAATGAGCCCCCCTTTGGTTTCTGCCAATATATTTTCTGCGAACCCCAAAACTTGCAACAGCATCGTTTCCTGATTAGGCACCTGTTCTAGCAATCGCTGTTTTAGATGAATTTCATAGCCGAAACCTTTGGCTACTCCGAACAATAAAGCAAACACAGGTACAATCGATAATAGACTGTACAACGTGAGCGCTGAGGCATGTAAAGGACAAAAATCGGCAACAAATCCTTTGACGGATCGAAAAAGCAGGAATTTTAATGAAAGCAGCCAATTAACAAAGCCCTTTTGATGCCAGTTGATCAAAGTGGACTCCGCAAAGAGTCCAAAATAATGAGTTTTTTGATTCATTTTTTTGGTATTTGAAGCGTTAAGAATAGAGTTAAGATATCTTCCTGAAAAAGAGAGCAAATCGGGTATTCCCAAAATGAAGGCTCAGTTCATAAACATAAAAGTGAATGTTAACCGATAACCTGAACGGCCATCTGGATCTATGACGTTAACATGTATTCAATAGATTGCTAAGTTTTGAGTGTAGAATATTAAAATTGAATATCAACGCAGTATCGGCTTGACATTAAGTCACTCAGGTCAAGCACAATCAGGGTTTTTCATACCTCACTCAATTCATTATGACGTTACGATTTAATCCGGTGGATATCTTCCATACCTGTGTTTTAATCATCTTCGTAATGTGCGCTTATTTCATTCTGGGTTTAATAGGCCTTGAATTGGCAGTCCCCCCCAGCAATGCAGGCGCCGTTTGGCCCCCGGCCGGTATCGCTTTGGCGGCGATAGTTCTAAAAGGACCTCGGGTGCTGCCCGGTATTTTTCTGGGCAATTTTTCTATCAGTGCCTGGGCGTTTGGTTTCAGCCCTCATGCTTGTCTGATTTATACAGGCACAGGAATAGGCGCAACTGCCTGCGCTTACACAGGCTACAGGTTAATCAAGCACCTTATTGGTTTACCGAATCCATTACTCGAAACCCAAAAGATTGTTTTATTTTTTACGTTGGGTGGACCTGTCAGTTGCCTGATTCCGGCAACCCTAGGTATTTCGCTAATGGTCAGCATGAAGGTTATCTTTCCTGCAGATATTCCGTTTAACTGGTTTAGCTGGTGGGTCGGCGACACCATAGGCGTATTGGTTTTTACTCCGCTTGCCCTTATTTTATTTGCCAAATCTCACTCAATTTGGCGATCCCGGTTAAATACTGTTGGCACGCCTTTATTGCTTAGTTTTCTCATTGTTTCAGGCAGTTTTCTTTTTATACAGGAGGATGAAAACCGAAGACATGCAAAAGAATTTGAGAGTCAAACCCTTTCGTTAGTCAAATTGATTAATGAACGCCTTAACAATCATTTGCAAATTGTTTACGGAATGCGCAACTTATTTGCAGTAAGCACTTCACCATTTGATCAAGCCGGTTTCTCATTTTTTACGCACTCTTTTTTTCAACAGTATCATGAACTTAAATCCTTGGCATTATTTTCAATAGCTTCGCAAGGATCAGAAATTAAAAGTCTGATTCCCCAATTAGTTGAACCAGAAAATAGCCGTGATTTTTTTTCCACCGTACTCAATGACCCGAACTCATACTTTAAGTTTTTCAGCCCATTTGAATCAGCAAAAAATCCGGCAGCGTTAATTAAATTTATCGATGAACAAGTGGTTATTCTGACCCCTGTCTATAACAATTCAAACACTAATAAAAAGGCTCTGATCGGTGTAGCCCTTTCGATGGTTATGCTGCCTGAGTTGCTGGATTCTGCTTTTACCGGATTAATGACGGAAGGGATACATATCAGCATAGATGTACTTGATAAAAAAATTGGGGTCATCAATGTTCATGCGCTTGCAAAAAACCAGTCAATTGACCGACAGATTCAGCATGAATTTAAATTGGCTGATCAAAACTGGCTGGTCAATTTTTTTCATGACAAAAGCCATATTCACGCTCAATACCATTGGTCGTTGTGGTGGTATCTTACGTGCGGTTTATTTTTTATAAGTGTTATGGGCGTTGGATTGCTGGCGCTAACCGGGCGTCATGCCATCACAGAGAGCATTGTGAATGAAAGAACCCGCGATTTATTGAAAGCCAAAAATACAGCCGAAAATGCGAATACTGCAAAAAATCATTTTCTCGCAAAAATCAGCCATGAATTGAGGACACCTTTAAACGGCATCATGGGATTCACACAATTGCTTCAAAACAATACGGATTTGAGTGATAACGAAAAACAACACATCAATATCATCAGGCAATGCAGTCAGGATTTGCTCGGTTTAATCAACGATATACTTGATTTTACGGCAATCGAAACCAACAACACCAAGGTTGTTAACGGACTTTTTGACTTTACGGCTTTTGTCAATGATATCAATGCGATTTATCAACTGATTGCAGAAAAACAACATCTGGAATTAATCACAACAATTAATAATGCACCCGCCAAACTCCAAGGTGATGAAAAACGTATCCGTCAAATCTTATGTAATTTGCTCAATAATGCCTTCAAATACACCGAAAATGGTCAGATCCAATTTATTGTGGATGCCTCGGAAAACGAACTTTATCTGACCGTAGCCGATACCGGCTATGGCATTGCGCAGGAAGATATGGATAGAATTTTTGAACCATTTATCCAATTGAATAATCATGACGCAATTCAAGAAGGCATAGGGATAGGACTGACTATTACCAAAGAACTGCTGAAAATCATGAATGGACGCATCTCTGTTCAAAGTGAGTTGGGAACCGGCAGTATTTTTACGGTAACTCTTCCTATTGAGAATCAAACGACAGCTTGAAACTAAGCTCGAATTGGTTTATCAGTAAAAGCAGGATGACTTATCGGGTTATAACTCTATAAAATGTGTTTTTTTATTAAAAATCCCTCAACGAGATGCGTACATCACAATTTCCACTGAATACTGTAAAAGAAACACCTGCCGATGCAGAAATAGTCAGCCATAAGCTGATGATCAGAGCGGGTCTGATCCGCAAATTAGCAGCAGGCTTATACTCCTGGTTACCGTTGGGACTGCGCGTTATGCGCAAAGTCGAGCAATATACCCGCGAGGAAATGGAAAAAGCCGGAGCGCTTGAAGTTTTGATGCCCGCCCTTCAACCAGCCGAATTATGGCAGGAAACCGGACGCTGGGAAAAATACGGTCCCGAATTGGCCAGACTTAAAGACCGTCACAAACGCGATTTCTGCCTGGGACCGACGCATGAAGAAATCATTACCGATCTGGCCCGCAATGAAATAAAAAGTTACAAGCAATTACCCATTACTTATTACCAGATTCAAACCAAGTTCAGAGATGAAATCAGGCCGAGATTCGGAGTGATGCGTTCACGCGAATTCATCATGAAAGATGCCTATTCGTTTCATTTGGATGAAGCCTCGTTGCAGGAAACTTATGATCAAATGTATCAGGCCTACACCAACCTGTTTAAACGTTTGGGCTTAGGCTTTAGAGCTGTAATTGCCGATTCCGGATCCATTGGCGGTGCGGTATCCCATGAGTTTCACGTATTAGCCGACTCAGGCGAAGACGCCATCGCCTTTTCAACTGAAAGTCAGTACGCCGCAAACGTTGAAAAAGCAGAGGCGCTTGCCCCTGCTGAACCCAGAAACCCGCCCTCTCAAGCCATGGCATTGACCGATACACCGCAGCAAAAAACCATTGAAGAAGTCAGTCGGTTTTTCAATGTGCCTGCTTCACAATGTCTTAAAACACTTATTATAAAAGGTGAGGAAGAAGGCGCTTTGTTCGCTTTGCTGATCAGGGGCGATCACGAACTGAATACCGTTAAAGCACAAAAAATTACGGGCGTATTAAGCCCAATGGAAATGGCGACAGACGAACAGATAATCAAGTCCTGTGGTTGCAATCCGGGGTCAATCGGTCCTATCAATCTGAACATGAAGATAATCGCGGATCGCAGCGTGATAGCGATGTCTGATTTTATCTGTGGTGCCAATCAGGATGACAAACATTATCAGGGCGTAAATTGGGAAAGAGACCTTCCGCTTCCTGAGACAATCGCTGATTTGAGAATGATTTGTGAAGGTGACCCGAGTCCGGATGGTCATGGGTCAATAACCATTGCGCGCGGCATTGAAGTTGGCCATATTTTTCAATTAGGCACCAAATACAGTGAGGCGATGAAAGCATCCATCATAAACGAAGCCGGGAAAAATCAAACCATGATCATGGGCTGCTACGGCATTGGCATTTCCCGTATTGTAGCGGCTGCTATTGAGCAAAACCACGATGACAAAGGCATCATTTGGCCGATGAATTTAGCCCCGTTTCAAGTAGCGTTGTGCCCGATGAACATGCATAAATCAGAACGTTTACGCGAAAAAACAGAAGCGTTGTATCAAGATTTGCTGGCTGCGGGTATCGAAGTGCTGTTTGACGACCGTAAAGTGAGGGCCGGCTTTATGTTTTCGGATATGGAACTGATAGGGATACCGCATCGCATAGTCATCGGCGATCGCGGCCTGGATTCAGGACATGTCGAATATCAGGGCCGGACCGATCAGGCCAGTATCGAGGTACCGATGGAAGGTCTGGTCGACTGGCTTAAAAAGAAACTGGCCGATTAACTTGGAAGAGCATTGGGTCGGCGAACAACAAAAAGGATTTCGCCAAAAATCCCCCTTAAAAAAAGCTATTTTAGCGTTAGTAGTTGAAAGAACTTTAACGCCGTCATCCCGGCAGGGATTGCCGGGATCCAGGTCACAAGGATGTGAAAGTCCGACACCATCCATGGCTTCTGGCCCCCACCTTCTGCATTCATGCAGTCGTCTTTTATAAATGAGGGGGTGTCGATGACGACGTTTAGAGGTAATGTTTTTCCCGATATTTTTTCACTATCCAGCGATTAAACACAGTCTGTGCTAAATTTAGGACCATCAATCAATGAAGATACGGGTAATTGTTCTGACGGAGCAACAAAACAAAGGTGATGCAACGTGTAGGTTGCGGTTGGCGACAGCCAACCCAACATTTCACCTGATTAGCAAGCTGTTTCAGCTAAATCCATAAGCGCCCGTCATGCCCGTCGGGAAACGGGCATCCAGTGCCATGGATGGTAAGCTCCGAGCTATCCATGTGACCTGGATTCGCTAACGCGGTCTGACGGCTCCGGCAATCCCTGCCGGAATGACGCGTCCGAATAGTTAGCTGAAACAGCTTTATAATCAGGACATTTCAAGGCCATAGCGCTAATTGTTGGGTTGCGAAAAGCATTCAACCTACGCTGAATAATTACATGACAGGTAATATTCTTTTCGTATTTAACCAATAGAATAATTGATAGCTAACACAAACAGGTCGTTTATGATCACTGATACACAAATTTCTCTTAAATCTCAATACTCAAGTAGTGACCGGTGGTTATTAGGATTTGTAGCGATTCTCTTTATTTTAGTGTTTGCACCGACCCTGTCCTGGCTATGGGGTCGCTGGACAATGAGCGTCTGGCAAAATGGGCACGGCATACTCGTAACGCTGCTGGTGATTTATCTCGTCAGAGAGGAACTCATAAAACGCAAGGACTTACCCCAACATACCAGTGCCTGGGGGTTTGCCATACTGATTCCGGCCTTAATCATTCACATGCTGGATACTGGACTCAATTCACAATTGCTCTCGGCATTTGGGTTATTCATGTCACTGCCCGGATTGGCCTTGTTATTTCTGGGAATAGAGCGCAGCAAAGCGATTCTTTTCCCCCTGATCATCCTGATGATGACGCTGCCCATCCCGCTTGTTTTTACAGAGTCACTTCATATGGGACTGCGTATCATCGCCACCAAATCAGTCGCTTGGTTGCTTAAAACTCTGGGGGTTCCGGTTTATTCGACCGGCACCATACTTCAGGTAGAAAACGGGACTTTACAAGTCGCCGATGCCTGCAGTGGTTTTTCTACCCTGTACGCGGCGGTTACAATAGCGATTCTTACCGCCTATTTTTGCAACAGCACCAAACGCAGAATCCTTTTATTGATAATTGCCGCTCCGCTGGCTATCGCCGTGAATATTGCAAGAGTATTAATACTGACTCTACTGGTTAATTGGATAGGCCTGGATGTACTGGCCACAGCTGCCCACGAAATTTCAGGATTGATGACGTTCATGATCGCATTGCCGGTCATTTTCATGCTGGGCCAAAATCCCAAAGAACCCGAAAACCTGGCGAACGAGTCGCATCAATGATAGCTGCCCGATATTCAATACCCGTCATTGCGTTGTTGCTGGTAGCCTTGATCCCCACCGTGATTCACAATTACCTGGGACTTCAAGCAAAAGACGATGCACCTGTAGAGAGCATACCCATTACTTTAGATAACTTCGTTTCAAAGCCATCAAGCCGGCTTGCAATCTGGGGAAAGGAAACCTTTAATTGTCATGACTGGATGGAACGCATGTACACGGATGAGGACGGCCATGTAGTTCGCTTATTTGTCGGAAAATCGTTCGATCACAAACGCCTGTATCATCATCCGGAACTGGCGCTGTCTTACGGAAATAATATGGTGAGCGAGGGTATTCAATGGCTTCAAGAGAACCCAAAAATACCTGTCAATGTGTTGCGCAATAATAATAAGCCAGGCTTGGCGGCTTATGTGCTTTGGTATGACGGACAATTTATAGAAAACCCAATTCAACATCAGATACAGGATACTTTAAAGCTGCTGATCAGCCCAAAAAAGCCGCTGATTTTGTTTTATATTTCAGATAATCACAGCAAAAGCACATTAAACTTTAGGGAGACAAATACCGCTCAGCTTTTGTTGAAAGCCATACAAAATTTTGAACAAATCTGAGGATACCGCCAAGGAAATAGTTAGCTTAATTTATATAAAAATCTATCCTTTCATTAGAGAGAGCAGCATTTTAAAGCTTTTAAATGACGGATACTCAAATAGTGAAGGTAAAAAAACCTTCAAAGCCCCAAAGTAATTGCCGTTTTTAAGTAAAGATACAGACCAGTCATATCGATGATTCAATAAAACTTTCAAAAAACCTTCCTTAATTGGCGATGCAGCTTTATACATTTCTTGCTTTAGAGATAATAATGTATCAACGGCTTTAGATTGTGATTGAACGCCGATAGATCGCATTAATCCATTATCATGAATACAATAAAACGCCATGGGTTTGCATACTACACCAACCCTATTGCTTCTAGCACATAAACGAATTAACAAATGTAAATCTTCGCCTATGCTAAATGACTCTGAATATCCGCCTAAATCCATAAAGGTTTTTCGCGGAAGAGTAAAAGTTGTTGTGTGTCCAAAATAAGAGGGAATTAATGATCCTAAACCTGCTTTATCCAGGAAAATAGTCCCATTATTGTCAACAGCATCAAGTAATTGTTGTCCAAATGAAGTGTCATTCATAGATCGATTTATTACCTTGCCCTCTTCTGTTCCTAAATGATAGTCGCCAATCAGAAAGTCAACATCAGAGTTCGCAGAAATTATCTCGGCATGCCATTGCAGGCGATCAGGGTAGTACCAATCATCGGCATCAAGAAATGTAATCCAATTCCCGCTTGATTTCATCACGCCATGATTTCGAGCAGCAGACACCCCAGCGTTATCTTGAAAAAAATAGTGTACATTATCACCATATTGGGCCACTACCTTAGCAGTGTCATCCTTTGATCCGTCGTCGATTACAATTATTTCAAATCGAACATAAGTCTGTTTTTGAATTGAATCAATAGCTCTAGGAAGAGTTTTTGCACTATTAAAAGACGCAATAATCACAGAAAAAGTAGGTTCATTCAATAAATGCAACACATGACACTCCTAATTGAGTTAATTTTTTTACTTAATTTTAAGCTTTGTCTAAACTATATCCATATTACTTAAGTATCTAATTATTTTTAAATTGTCTTCAGTTCTGGGGCGCTGACAATTTTTGATATTATACGTTACTCGGGATCAACAGAATTTACATAGCGGGAATTTGAAAAAGAGCCGATGCAAGTTGAGCAACGATTGTCTGAAGAGCGCGTAGTGATGAAGTTGCAGTCTTATACCCATTAGGCAAGAGCTGAAAAATACGTAAAGCATGTCGTACATCAATGTAAACCATATAATGACTAAAACACTGAAAGCCAATTGAGCTTCATATAAAAATAGGTTATCGCTAAGTAAATATGCCAAATACCATATCAGACGTTATTCGCATCAGCAAAGCCATTGCAACAAATATTTTTGCTGGATTAGCACCCTATTCTTACGTGCGCTTTACGAATGAAACGGGCAGAGGATTAAAGGAAGAGCACTTTGGAGATGTTTCAGAATATTTTTTTGACTGCTATAGCGACTATTTGCAATATCTTAATATTTCAGAACAATATATAAATGATTACCTTAAAAATAAACTGTTATTGGAATATGGCCCCGGAGATCTTCCTGGCTTAGCATTAATCTTTTACGCTAAAGGCGCCAAAAAAGTTTTTTGTGTTGACAGATTTCCCCTTCTGTCCCTTTCTGAATTTAATATAAAAACGATTAATTCGATCATTGAAAAACTATCACCAGATGAGCAGCATCGAGCTAAAGAAAGCTTCAATAAATTTGGCGAACCTTCTTCAGGTTTTCGAACTGAATGTATTGAATATTTGATCACAAAAAAAGGCCTGTCTAATCTGAACAATACAATCGATTTTGTTTATTCACGAGCCGTTTTAGAACATGTTAATAATTTAAGGTCTACATTTGATGACATGTATCGTGCATTAAGAACATCTGGAATTGCTCTACACAAAGTAGATTTGAAAAGTCACGGTTTACATCAGGATAACCCACTCGATTTTCTGAAATGGCCTGATTATCTTTGGGCTGTTATGTATTGCAACAAAGGCGTTCCAAACAGATATCGACTCAATAAATACAAAGAAATAATAGAGTCAACAGCTTTTAAAATTGAACGATTAGATGTTGTGGAAGAATGTGAAGATATTGTCGTAGATCAAATAAGACCTAAGCTTAATCACAAATTTAGAGATATCAGAACTAAAGATTTAAAATGCCTTAGTTTCTGGGTAGTGTTAAAAAAATAGCAGTGACAAAAAATCAGTATCAAATCTAATATTGCCCAACACCACATAAACAAATACTACTTTTTATAAAATATATGCCCCCCCTTCCTGCTCAAAAACGTATTTTATATGTTGAAAATGGCATCGGCTACGGTGGTGCGATCATCTGCTTGCGACATTTAATTAGAAATCTGGACCGAAGTAAATTTACCCCGATGGTTGTTACAGGCAAAACTGGCGCCCACTATAAAGAAATAGCACAAGAGGCCCTTTGGCGGCACATACCCGATCGATATGTAAATGTGGTGGGTGCAAACCGAAAATTTGATCATATTAAATGGCTCAATAAAATTCCTGGATTACGTGTTGCAATTGACCAAATACTAGCTAGAACCGATGATATCGCTAACTTTTTGCCGTTTTTTATCAGACTGCTCTGGACTGCTTGGCGCTTTAAAGCTGATTTAATTCATGCCAATAATGAGCCTTTATGCAATCGTGCCGCCCTAATTGTCGGAAAGGTTTTAAAAATTCCTACGGTGTGTCATGTGCGTGGCGATCAAGATGGGTCTCACCTAATGAAATGGACCTATACTTTACCCAACCACTTCATATCAGTATCGCACTGGGTTGCCAAAAGTATGTCAAATAAACTCCAAGTGCCTGCTGAAAAAATAGACGTCATATACGATGGTATCGAACTCGAAAAACTGAATTTCAACGCTAATCCTCACGAATTTAGAAAAATATTTAATATTGATGAAAACGATTTTTCTGTAGGTCTCATCGGACTCTTGATTCCCTGGAAAGGCCAGGAGATTTTTCTGGATGCTGCAAAAACTTTAAGGGACAAAATACCTAACTTAAAAATGATGATTATTGGCGGAACTCCAGATGAATGCAAACCTTACGAAATAGCTTTACGGAAACGGGTAATAAACGAAAGACTTGAAAATATTATTATCTTAACAGGACATTTATCACAAATGGAGCCCGTTTATAACGGCTTGGATGTAGTCGTGTCAGCCTCAACCAGCCCCGAACCACTCGGGACTATGGTTATCGAATGCATGGCGATGGGCAGACCGCTAATCGGACCTAACCATGGAGGTGCGGCCGAAATGATGGAACACAATAAAACAGGGCTCCTTTTTACACCACAAGACGCGCTTTCATTGGCTGCGGAAATAGAGAAATACTATCAAAGCAAAGAACTTCGTCTGACAATGGGGAGAAACGCCCGCGCACATGCGCTAAAGACTTTTTCAGTAGAAACACACGCTAACAAAATTCAAGTTTTATACGAGCGCATGCTTTACTAATTAAACGACTCCATAATTCCATGCCATTCCATATAGATCATTTAGTTCAATCATGCTCAACTTTAGTAACTTGGAATAGAGAAAAAAACATAATCGAAAGATCTTTTTTATCTAACATAACACTCTGTAATTAAACAGCTAATCCTGTCTTAAAATTTAAGCTCTGATTAAACAATGATCACTTTTACAAAAAATTTATTTAAATACCGAGAACTCATCTCTGCTCTTGCCTGGAAGAATATAGTCATCCGCTACAAGCAAGCCTATCTTGGTATTTTGTGGGCAGTGCTCAAACCCGTCATGCTGATGCTAATTTTTACTTTAGTCAGAAGTTTTGTCGGCATCGAGAGCGGTGAGGTGCCCTACCCTATCCTTACTTTTGCAGCCTTGCTCCCTTGGGTATTCTTTCAGGAATCAGCGTCCGAAGGCGTCAACAGCGTCACTTCGAATGCCGCATTAATAAAAAAAATCTACTTTCCTCGTGAAGTATTCCCTCTGACAGCCATGGTTACCAAGTTAGTCGAATTGGCTATTAGTTTCGTAATACTGGCCGGCATGATGGTCTATTATAAGATGATGCCAACTATTTATGCTTTTTGGGTACCTGCCATTATCTTTTACACAATGATCGTAGCGCTGACGATCAGTTTTTTCGGAGCCGCGTTAAATGTTTATTACCGCGATGTATCCCAGGCTTTACCTGTTGCACTTTCGCTTTTAATGTACGGCTCACCCGTTATTTACCCGCTTAGCCTTGTACACAAAAAACTGATCGTAGAGCAAGCCGCTGGGGAATGGTCTGAAAGACTTTATACGCTTTACACATTGAATCCCATGGCAGGGATAATTGACGCATTTCAAAACGTCATGCTCAAAGGCCTGCCACCTGATTTCGATGCATTGTATCCCGGCGCCATCCTGACCCTCGTCATTCTGCCTTTTAGCTACTGGTATTTTAAACGCGCGGAAAACTGGTTTGCAGATGTTATTTGACAACACGAGCATTGTTTTCGAAAGATGAGAACAGACAGTCTCTTTTACCGGCTCTTTAAAAATGCGCCAGAACTGTTATTGGAGTTGGCAGGACTGGACTTTGATAGTACTCAGAAGTATGACTTCCGTTCCGAAGAAATCAAACAGACCGCTTTTCGCCTCGACGGCATTATGACGCCACCTGTTGAAAAGAACGAGTTGCCGTTTATTTTCGTAGAGGTACAATTCCAACGTGATCCGTATTTTTACAGCCGTTTCTTTTGTGAGATTTTTTTCTTTCTCCATCAGAACAAACCCCAGCACCCCTGGCAAGCAGTCGTTATTTATCCGGCTCGCCAAATAGAAACGGATGGCAGCTTGCATTATGCAAGCTTACTCGAAAGCAATAGCATCAAACGCATCTATTTAGAAGATTTTTCTAATCCACCCGAAGAGCGAATCGGGCTGCAATTAATATGAATAATAGTGATCGATGCAGAACAAGCCGTAAGTGCTGCCCAAAACCTAGTAAACCGTATTAAAATTCAAATCGATCAACAAACCGTAGCGCATTGGCTAGAATGGGTAGAAACGATTCTTGTTTATAAATTACCCAGTCTCAGCCGAGAGGAGATACAAAAAATGTTAGGCTACAACGATATAGAACTTAAACAATCACGTTTTTACCAAGATGTCTTCGCTGAAGGCTTACAAGAAGGCAGGCGAGATGGACTGCACGAAGGCGAAGCTAAGATCCTGATACGCCATTTCAAGCGATTGTTCGGCACACTTTCTGCTCAAACAATTGACAGCATTAAACAACTAAATAACGAACAACTTGAAAGCCGGGCCGACCATCTGTTCGAAATAAAAAAAACCAATGATCTGGAAGACTGGCTAACAAAGCATCTAAACGCTTAATTTTATTGAACGTAACCAGTATCTGATGCCATGAGGTTAGGCTCAATCTCTACGTTTATCTACCCATATGCCAAAACACTCAATAGCTAATAAACCATGCCGATTATAGAAGTTAATCATCTGACCAAAGAGTATCAGCTCGGCCACTTGACCAGCCTGAAAGAAACTGCGTTAAACGCTTTAAGACATCTGACATTTCGCCCCGTACAAGAGCGAGAGCGTTTTAAAGCGCTTGATGATGTTAATTTTTTTATTGAGGAAGGCGAAGTAGTTGGCATTATTGGTCATAACGGCGCAGGAAAAAGCACCTTGCTGAAACACTTGGCCAACATCAGTAAACCAACTGCAGGAAAAGTCATTGTGCGTGGCAGTATCGCGCCATTGATCGAAGTGGGCGCGGGGGTAAATCCGGAGCTTAGCGGACGGGAAAATATATTTTTAAATGGTGCCATACTTGGGATACCAAAAAAAATTATCCAACAAAAATTGGATGAAATTATTGAGTTTTCGGAATTGGAACAATTTATTGATACACCTGTAAAGCGCTATAGCTCAGGCATGACGGTTAAACTCGGTTTTTCCATTGCGACCAGCATGGATGCGGACATTTTGATTATTGATGAAGTGCTCTCTGTCGGTGATTTAGCATTTCAGCGGAAGTGTTTTGATAGGATGGAGAGATTGATTAAAAAACAAGGTAAAACTGTTTTAATAGTTAGTCACAATATTAGGCAAATGGAACGTATTTGCGAAAGACTCATTTGGCTTGACCATGGAAGAATTATGTCTGATGGAAGTCCTTCAACGATAGTAAATGAATTTATTTGCAAAAGTAATGAACAAATAAAAACCCAAGCGTCAAAGCGTGCAATTTGTCACCAAAAGCCTGATGAATTAACCAACATAAAAACAGCCTTATTTGATGAAATAGGCAATGAAGTTGAAAAAATTCGCTGCCTTTCTTCTTGTCGATTTCAAGTAACATTTAAAACAACTATCTTTTTAAAAAACATTACATTTTACTTTGGAATCCATTCAACAGACTTTGTATATATTACAGCAAACAACACTGCCTATAATGCTGTTAATATAGAGCCCGGTGAACATAAAGTTGAGCTAAATATTGAGCGCTTAACTTTATTACCTGGATCATTTAGTTTTTTAGTATGGATTGGCAATTCTGAAGGCTTTGCGTATTATCACGAGGAAGGAATTCATCCTTTTGTTATTTATTCAGAAGAATATGAAATAACTCGTCAAAGTGAACGGGGGCTTTTGTATTTAAACGGAACTTGGAAACTGGACAATCATTTTATAGTAAAAGAATTATGAACCATTTTAAAAACTTTATTAAAAATCTCCCATACTTAAAAGAAATTATCGAAGAGCGTGATAAACTTTTTCAATTAAATAATAAATTAACGATTGATCTTAATGTATGGAAAAAAGGGTTTGTTCCACCTGGTCATTTTTATTCCCCCTTACCTGACATTGATTTGATTAATCAATGTCAAAAGGAAGTTTTTAGTAAAACAGATTCAATACCATTGAGTATTAATTTAAATGAAAATGACCAATTAGATTTGCTCTCTAATTTTGCTGAATTTTACTCAGAATTTCCTTTTAAGAAATACTCAACAGATAACTACCGATACTATTTAGACAATGATTTTTATGCTTACTCAGATGGGGTATGCTTATATTCAATGATGAGATATCTAAAACCAAAGAAATTCATCGAAGTAGGATCTGGATTCTCATCTTGTGCGGCACTTGACACAGCTGAACTATTCTTCAAAGAATTACCTGAATTTACATTTATAGAACCATTTCCTGAGCGCCTGCTTGGGCTTCTAAAGCCTTCAGATTTGAATAATCAGAAAATAAATATTTGTCAGTCAATAGTACAGGACATATCATTAAAAACATTCGAGTCTCTTGAAAAAAACGACATTCTTTTTATTGATTCTAGCCATGTATGTAAAACAGGCAGTGATGTAAATTTTCTTTTTTTTGAAGTTTTCCCAAGATTGAAACCAGGTGTTCATATACACATACATGATATTTTCTTTCCCTTTGAATACCCTTTATCTTGGATGTTGGAAGGTAGATCATGGAATGAAATATACTTATTACGTTCTTTTCTTGAGTATAATGATAGTTTCAAAATAGTTTACTTCAATAATTATATGGAAGTTATACATAAAGATGAGGTTTTAGCTAATATACCTTTATGTTTAACTAACCCAACTAATAAGACTACCATACCAGGAAGTATATGGCTAAAAAAGGAATAAATTCCTATTATTAGGATGTTTAAAAGTAATATAATTGATAATAAATTACGCGCTAATTATGAAAATAATAATAATTTCTAGCCAACTTCCAATGCCAGATAGAGCCTCAGGCGACCTGCGTTTTTTTACCATTTTAAAAGTACTGGCAAAAAATAACGATATAACTATCGCAACGTATTCATCAGAGCATCAAAAAGTAACATTAGGCGATGAAGCTTATAAAACATATATTAATCAATTAGAAAACTTATCCATTACTGTATCCACAAACTGCATTGACATTATAAGAGAATCACAATTTGATGTTGTATGGTTCGAATTTTATGATTCAACTGATGGCTTGATTGATTTAGTACGCTTTCACCATCCAAATGCTTATATAATAATAGATTCGGTGGATGTGCATTTTAATCGTTTGGAGGCGAAAGCTAAACTAACACAATTAAAAGAAGACTTCATTCTTGCTGAAAATATCAAAAAAGAAGAATTACAAGCTTATAAAAATGCTGATATGGTAATTGCAGTCACTGAAGCTGACAAAAAGTTAATTAGCGAAACTTGCCCGGAAATTAAAATTAGTGTCATTCCAAATATCCATAATATACCTGACTTTATTGTCAAAGTACCAGGCAAAAAGATTAACTTACTTTTTGTTGGCTATTTTAAACATTCGCCTAACGTAGATGCTGTTTGTTTCTTTTGTACCGAGGTAATGCCTTTATTACGCAATAAATATCCCGATATACACTTAAATATAGTCGGCAGCTCACCTTCACAAGAAGTACTAGATCTTGCAAAAAATGATATTACTATATTTGGCTATGTACCTGACTTAGTGCCCTACTATAGAAATGCAGATATTGTTATTGCACCGCTACGTTATGGTGGCGGCATGAAGGGGAAAGTTGGTGAAGCTTTAAGTTTTAGCACGCCGATCGTAACAACGGACTTTGGTGCAGAGGGTTTTGGAATAAAACCCGATATACATTATTTGTTAGCCAATAAACCTGATGAGTTTGTCAATGAAATTCTTAAATTAATTAATGACAATGAGGCTTACAAAAGAATATCAGAAAATGGCTGGCAATTTATCAAAGACAATTATTCGTATAATGCTATTGAAACAGTAATAAATAATACCATTAATAATTTATATACTTTAAAAACAAAGAAGCTAAGCTTTTCCAAGTGGGTATATTTATCTATAAAACGATTTATAAACCGTAATATTTTATGGCGCCTTTCTATTTCATCTAATGCTTAATTTAGCAATGAGACCTTCTATTAGCGTTATAATCCCGACTTATAACGGCCAGAAATATATTAAACAAGCTATTGACAGCACATTAGTACAAACATTTCCTGCGCTTGAAATAATCATTGTAGATGATGACTCTAATGATGAAACGGAAAATATCATTAATCGTTACGGTGATCAGTTTTTTTACATGTGCCAAAATAATAAAGGACCTGCATGCGATTATAACACTGGAATATCACCAGCTAGTTATCGATACAACCAACTCTATTAAAAGAAAGAATTAAAGTAAAAATCCAATCTTTTTTAAATCGATATTTCTTATGGCGTTTTAATAAAAATTAGTTTAAGTTTTTCCATGGAAAAAATACACACAAAAACAGTTGTTTGCATGACCACCTATGACCGAATTGACTGCGCGCGAATCAATCAAGAAATAATAAAGCTAAATTATAAAAGGCCCCTTCCAATTGTGCACACTTGTTCGAGTAAAGCTTATCAAAAACATATAGAGGATGTTTTTTTAGCGCGAGAGCCATTATCTTTGCAATATGGTGCTCTAGATTTATTAAACCAATCGCTTAAATTAGCCCAGAGTACGTTTTCGCCGGAATATATTATTCATTTGGAGGGTGACACATGGATTATGAATGAACATGTCATTTATAATTTGATTACAAAGATGGAGCAAAATAAAGACTTGATGATATGCACATCTGCCTGGGACGAAGATTTACTCGCGTTTAAATATTTAAAAAAACCAAGCTTAAAATTAAAACTGCAACAATTGGTCGCTGCGACAGGGCGCAAATTTGGGTTTACATATCAACTAGCTTGCAGAGATAGTCTTGCAACCCAATTTTTTATTATAAGGGCTAAACAGGAGGTAATAGACTGTTTTTTGTCTTGCGAACCGATTCCAGGCATTGATCTGGAACAAGCGCTTTATCGTAATTTTTTAAAAAAATTTACAGAAAAAAATATATTACGAATGAAAGAGCGCGAGCCCATTCATCCATTCAACAGGTACGTTACTGAGAAGTTAACTCTTTTTTCTCAGCATTGGCCGGCTCGTGGCACTGCTAATGACCAACGAGAACCGACCCATCCACGTTATATTTCACCAAATTTTGATGGTAAACTCGAAACACTCCAACGTTTTCCCAACATGCGAAAAGGGGAATACTTACAAAAATTACTTAACGCGGAATCACTTGATTATTATAATCCTGGCGCCTCCCGCACCTAATTGATTGTTTAATCAATGTATTCTTAACCCATAAAATTGTTAATGATTATAGAAAATCTAAAATGCAATGACCACATTGAACCTCACAGACTTATTTAATCCTGCTGATCTTATTGAAGCCATAGAAATTGATCGGGCAAAAAGATTAATTTTCGAGACTGATAATGGACATTTTTTGATTGATCGCTTTAATGAGGTTGAATCGCTTTTTATCCGAATCCCAACTAACGCGACAATCAGCTTAGTATGTGAGCACGCCTATACGTTTGAACAAACAGACTACGGCGGTTATTTGGGCAAGCCATTTGATCCCCAGCACCCCCAACTGTGGGTACCTCTCCCACCCATTGAGCGTTGCATTAATTCAGATAGCCAAATTTTATCTGAACATACATCGTCTTTACTCAGTTTCTCATGGAATGAGCAGAATGGGGTCTTTAAATTAAAAGCTTCTAATAACGGATGCCTTGACTTAATTATTTGGCGTTTCCCAAATCGCTCATCTGATTTTTTTGATAAGCGGATAAGTAAAGACGACTCTTTTGAGTTACAAAACTGTTTTCTATGGGGCTCCCACAAAAGCATTAATAAACCCGCTGATTTATACCGCCATTTAATTAATGGCTACGTATATGATCTTCGTTATTCCTGGCCAAATAACAAAAAGTGCTTTTCCGAAAATGAGGCCCATGCCCTCTATACAGTTTATTCAGGGCTAGAAAAAGCAACTGGCAAAGCAATTTATAGGCATTTTCAGCTGCAACTGGTTCTGTCAATCGTGCAGCGTCAAGCTGAGGATGGCGGCTGGTATCACGGCATGTGGACGGATAGTTCAGAATGCCATTACCGTCTTCATACCAGTGGTGTGCATCTATTGATGGATGAATACGCCAGAACTGGCTGTCCCAATGTGAAAGTAGCGCTAGAAAAAGCGGTTGTATTTTTATCAAAAACAACCGATCAATTATCGTGTGGTGCTTGGTTTTTACATGATTCCCTGGAATTAAGCAAAGAGGCGATGGATAAGGGGCCGTTTAAATGGATACCTAATACAACGTTGGGTAAGCGGATCTCCAACATGCTGGTATTAAATACTCATTTGGATTCCACCATTGCAATGAATCGTTATGCTCAGTTAACAAAAGATCACCAGTTTGATGAATTGATTGTATCCGCTTTAAACAGTACCAAAGTCGTATTGTCATTAAAAAAAGCGGAATGGCTTTACAAACCACTTTTTTGGGCAATTGGATTGACTATGTTGCCGACGGAACAGGCTATGCGATTACCCTTAGCCCTTCGTGCAATAAAACGATTTGCTTCGGATTATTTAATAAAAAAAGTACCTGATATTAAGGCAAAGTTCCCCAGACTGGCCATGCCAAATGGCTATATAGATAGAGAATTATCTCTACGGACCTGGGCGATTGACTATCAAACCATTAATCTGATGGATTTAGCTAGACATGCTTATTCTTTTCCTCAAGCTTTTGACGAAATCATTCTGGATAAAGCCATGGAATTTACGCAAACGAGTGGTCTGATCAAACGTTATCGAGAGTTAACGCCCGATAAACGTTATTCTGTCGGATTTTGGTCTGAAGCCCTTTATTACCGGTGTTTAGCTAAACCTGATATCAAGTATCGTCAGTGGCTGGCTGAAGCCATTTTGGAATGTCATGATCTTGATTTTGGCCTTTCACCTTCACTGCTGGGCACCAATGGTGAAGCAATGCATTATGATCAACAGGTTAGCATGCCATTAACAGATAATCCGGAATTACTCATGGCTAATTTATCTGTTGGTCAGAATAAAGAATTTATTATGGTGAATTCAAGTGATTCTCCTGTAACCGTTGCTTGGACATCGAAACCTGATTTCGGCCTCACTTGGCTCGACTCTAAAGGAAAAAAGCTGAGCAATAGAGCATTGATTGTAAATAATCGCGATTGGATTATGGGTATTCATCAAAATCATCAAGGCTAATTATGCACATCGGTATTGTTACTTCTGAGTTCCCCCCAGATATTGGCGGCGTTGAAACGTATGCAGTTGAGTTTGCTCAAACACTAGTAAAATCAGGGCACCAGGTCAGTGTATTTGTGCATACTCAACACCAGATTGATTTATTAAGACATGGCATTACTTTATATCCGGTTTTAAAATTTTGTAGACGACTAGATCGGAATGTTTTGAAGCATTATGAGGTTGATGCCTGGCATGTCATGAATGCCGCTCACAGTTGGCTGTCACTGGAAACCGATAAACCAGTAGCGGTTTCCATACATGGAAATGATTTTCTAAATCCATATCCTTTGACTGGTACACCTGCCTTGGCTAACTGGGGTCCGCTCTGGCGTTGTTCAAGCATTTTAGACCCATTCGATCGCTGGCTAGGCAAGTGTTTAACACCACTTTTTATGCGCAGAGCTTTGCCTAAATCGCGCATTATTCTTGCTAATAGTCAGTATACTAAACAGGTGTTTTTAACAAATTTTCCTGAATGTAATGGCAAAACATTGGTTGCACAAGTTGGTGTCGGAGACATCTTTTTATCATCGTTACTAACTTCAAAGAAAAACCCTATACCTCAGTTGCTAACCGTTTCTCGTCTGTCAGAACCCAGAAAAAATGTCGACAGAGTTATCGAGGCATTGTCGCAGTTAAATCCTAGCACTGATTTTCGTTATACAATTATTGGGGACGGTACTTATAGGCAACAACTTGAAGCTCTGGTAAATAATCTGAACCTTGAAAACAAGATCAACTTTATGGGCCGACAGCCAACAGAGCAGGTAATCGAGGCTATGCATCAAGCGGATTTATTTGTCTTGCCGTCATCAACTTTGTCAGATAGCCACGAAGGCTTTGGCATCGTTTATCTGGAAGCGGCTGCCTGCGGCACACCTTCGTTAGCAACGCGACAAGCAGGTGCAATTGAGGCTATTAGCGATGGAGAAAGTGGCTTCTTTGTTGACGATCCCACTGTCGACAATATCAAAAATGCTTTGCAAAGCTTTCTTAATGGCCAAATTAGCTTTAATAATCAAGCTTGCAGAGCTTTTGCCAAACAATTTACTTGGCATAAAGTGGTTGAAAAAGCCCTGCCTTTCTATCTACAGGAAAAAAGCATATGAACAGACCAATTATCTCTGTCATCATGCCTTGTTATAATGCTGAGCATTATGTAGAACAAACTGTAGTCAATGTATTTGAGCAGTCATACGGCAACGTCGAACTGATTGTCGTTGATGACGGATCTACTGATAACAGTCAGACAATACTTAAGGAAGCAGCAGTAAAATTTCCAAATTTACTATTATTAAACCAGCATAATAAAGGCCCCTACCCTTCACGTAATCTGGCATTACAATATGCCAAAGGGGATTTCATTGCTTTTCTTGATGCCGATGATTATTGGTCTATTAACTGTTTGGAAAAACTCTATAACGCTTTAATAAAAGCCAATGCTGACTTAAGTTATTGTGGCTGGCAAAATATCGTTGAAAACGGACAAGATGGCCCCCTTTATTTACCCCCAGCCTACGAGAAAGGCAACATTCATGAAGTATTTTTAAGTGGATGTCCTTGGCCTATCCATGCGGCTTTAACTCGCAGATCGGTTGTCGATCAAGTTTGCGGATTTTCGACCCGCTGTTTTAGCGCAATGGATTATGACTTTTGGTTACGAATTTCTACCGTCACACAAAATATCGTTCTTGTTCCTGAAGTTTTGGCATTTTATCGTTGGCATAATCATGGTCAAATTTCTTCTGTGAAATGGCGTCAGGTATTAGATGCCTGGCAAGTAAGAAAGGATTTTATCGCGCAAAATCCTTCTTTTTTTAGTCAGCTTGAATCATCCGAGATAAGTGAATTGACCAATGGACAGGTTTTAAATCAAGCAATTGAAGCATTTTGGAAACGAGACTTGGTATCCGCGCAAAAATTATTTCGAGCTATACTGCTTACATCTTCCTGGCAGATAAACGATCTTAAATATTTACTGCCAGCGTTATTACCACTTGGTCTATATCGACAAGTAGTGCGTCTCTTAGAGAAAAGTTAAACCCAAGGTATTCATGAGTCGTTTTATTATTTTGATGTACCACATGATTTCTGAGCCCAAAACGGCAGCTGAAGTGCGATTTGCTTGCCCACCCAGGCAATTTGAAAAACATCTGCAATTACTTTTAAAAAAAGGATATACACCCGTCAGTATTAATCAAGTGAGCAATTACTATTCTCAAAACATACAACTGCCCGATAAGGCCGTTTTAATTACTTTGGATGATGGGTTTGAGGACAACTATTTAAACGCCTTACCTATTTTTGAACGTTACCAAATCCCTGCTGTAATTTATTTGGCGACGGGAGTTATGGCTAAGACTAATCAATGGATGGCCGTACCAACATTCTCTGAGCGTAAAATGCTATCTTGGCCGCAAATCCAGGAAATGGCTAATCATGGTATGGATTTTGGTTCGCACACAGTTTCACATCCGCGATTAAATGAGTTATCTAATGATAATGTTGAAGAAGAACTGATTGCGTCCAAAAAAACTATTGAAGATCATTTGGGTAAAGAATGTGCCCATTTCGCTTATCCTTACGGACTATTTACCCAAAGCACTCGGGATTTGGTAGAAAAAATAGGGTTTAAAACCGCATGCTCAACCCGTTCGGGATTTAATAATGCCGAGAGAGACCCGTTAATACTGCATCGCCTTGAAGTAAACGGTAATGATTCAACATGGAAATTAAACCAAAAAACAAAATTTGGAACCAACAATTCTAACTTATTATTTCCTCTGCAGTATTATTCTAAAAGGCTACTAGCAAGGTTGAGATAAACGTTATGGATATCAGTATTATTATTTGTACTTATAATCGTGCAGACAATCTACAAGACTGCTTAGATTGTCTTGACGCTCAGGAAATAAGCAGTGCATTTACATGGGAAGTTTTATTAATAGACAATAATTCCAGTGATCATACAAAAGAATTTATTGCTCAATATAAGGCGAACTGCCATTATCAACTACGTTATAGCTTTGAGAAAAAACAAGGGTTATCGCACGCAAGAAATAATGGAATAATAGAATCCAAAGGCAATATCTTGATTTTTATTGATGATGATATAAGAGTTAGCAAAAAATGGCTTCAGTCTATTTATCAAACGTTTATCACTTATCCTTGCGATGCAGTGGGAGGACGTATTCATATAGAAAGCCCGGCAAAATTACCCAAATGGATTACTCCTGACATGTACGGTTTCCTTGGGCATCAGGATTTTGGTGGCCAAACTCATCCTATGGATGGATATGAAGAATATCCATTTGGCGGCAATATGGCTGTCCGACGTTCAGTTTTTGAAAGAATTGGATTATTTGATACTGAACTAGGGCGTAAAGGCACCGGGTTAAAAAAAGAAGAATTATTCAAAGGTGAAGAAACTGATTTTTTTAATCGACTTGCGAATGTTGGAGGCAAGTTTTACTATCAGCCTGATGCATTAGTATTACACAAAATTTTACAACACCAATTAAAACCGGGTTTTTTTCTAACACTTCACAGCAATGCTGGAAAATTACAAGCTCAAAAAGATTCTTTAAATTATAAACGGACATTTGCAGGTATACCTTTATTTATTTTTATTCAATTTATTAATTCCATACATAAATATCTACATCAATCAATTAAATACGGTATTTATAATTCTTTTCGACAGTTAATGAACGTTTCATTTTTTTATGGAATGATTTGTGGTTATTATAAAAAGAAGGCTTAACTAAAATGAGAAAACCGGTGGATATTTTTCTAACTTTTTCTTTCCTGAAAATTTTTAATAAAGACCGATTATGAATGAAATCACATCAAAACAGCTATTACTAATATTAGTTATCTCATTACATTCTTCTGTTTCTTTTTCATTTGAACCCTATGAAATTTCTGCGAGCGAAGCCCAGCAATTACCTCCATTTTGCATGGGCTTATCAATAGGTAATTACCAAGATAATGCTAAATATTTAAGACGGGAAGTAAAATCACCAGCTGGCCACCATAATCAGCATTTTTGTCATGGCATGAAATCCATGATAAGAAAAGATTATAGTACGGCCATACAGGAATTTGAGTATGTTCAAACAAACAGTGGCGATCCTAAAAAACTACCTCAGACCTATTATTTAATACTAGCTGCGACCAGTCTCTATAAGGCAGAAGCCATGGCTAAACTAGGCAAACCAGGAGCTACTCAAGAATACAATAAAGCAATTAAACTAAGACCTAAATATCCACAGGCTTATTCTAAATTAGCGGATTATTACATCAAAAATAATATGAAAAGTGACGCTTTGGACACTCTTAAATTAGGCCTTAAATATTCACCTGATTCTAAGACTCTTAATAGAAAATTACAAAAGTTACAGTCTAAATAGATAATATTTTTAATATATAGTGTGTCATATTTATGAGTAATGTAACGGAAATATTCGATTTTATAAAAAAAAATATAAAAGAATTAATTTATTCAAATGGATATAGAATTGTTAAGGTAAAAAAAAGAAACTCAAAAAGAATTAAAACAGCTCTTGTCAATAAAAAACACCCAATACCTGCCAGATTTAATGATGAAAATGAATCTGAATTAGTTAAAATTAACAAATATTTCACTATAAATATAGAGGCAAAGCCAGGAATAAATCATTTGCGTGAGGCGTTGAATTGGTTAATAAGAGAGTCAGTTTCATTAAATAGAACGCCTATAGTATTTAAACCAGAATTCGATAGTTGCCATAATTATGGTATCGACGTTGATTCCACTTGGGACAAATATATTGATTTGGATAACATTAACATTAGCCATACGTCAGCTGGTAATAATATTATAATTCGCGCGATTAAAGAAAAAGATATCGGCAATTATGATGATTTATCTATTCTCTGGATTGAGCGTGATCACGTTATTACGGAGAAAGAAAATGAATACTTCGACCTTATTATAAGACATAATAGAACGGGGTTAGAAATTAACGGCATTCATAATGGTGTTAGAGGAATTATAGATTATTCGGTAAAGTTTTTGCCATCTAAGCTTGTTTTTGATATTTATACTCAAGTAAGTAATAAGATAGAAAACTATTGTGCAATACATGTAAGGCGCGGCGACATGTTGAAAATGGTAGATTTATATCCCAATCTAGATGATGACACCCAACCTGAAAAAATAAGATCTACCTTGTTAGATTTTCTACCTAAGCATTCTAAAATATACATACTTACCAACGAACAGGATAAAAACTATTTTAATCCATTAAAAACGGATTTTGAGGTCTTGCAGTATTTCGACTTTCCACAACTTAAAGATATAGTAGAAAACGAACAACCTGATAATTTTCTTTTATTTGAAATAGAAAAATTGTTATTTGATAATGCAAACACGAAGATTTATACCTTTACTCATCCTGAAGGCGGCATTCGAAAGAGCTTATCCCGAGATTTAGGATGGGCTTAAAACTTTTCTTTTAACGTCGGTAGTTAATAAAGCCATACAAAAGGCATATAAGCTCAAAGCCTCCAAGATTCTACGATATTTTAATAATGAAGGGCACTATGATTTTTGAAATAGGTAAGCAATGAAAAAAATAACTCTAATCACTACCGTTCTAAATGATGAAGAGGGCATTGTATATCTTTTTGATGCACTTCTCTGCCAAAGTCTACAACCCGATGAAGTTATCGTAGTGGATGGGGGATCAAAAGATAACACTCTAGCTAAACTCAAATCCTATCAGTCTAAATTCAACCAACTTAAAATTTTAGAAGCACTCAATACCAACATTTCAGAAGGCAGGAATATAGCTATTTTAAATGCTTCCAATCCAATTATTGCGGTCACTGATGCAGGTTGTAGGCCAGATCAAAACTGGTTATTCGAGATAACAAAAGCACTAAGAGACAATGATATTATTGATGCAGTTTCAGGAAAAGTAGTTCCAGAGACAAATACAGTTTTGGAACATTATAGTGGATTACTTTCTCTACCCGATCACTCTACAAAAGAACAAGAAAAATTATTTTACGGTCGTTGCTCGGCGTTCCGCAAATCTCTTTGGGAAAAAGTCGGTGGATACCCTGAATGGTTATATACTGCCGAGGACTCTTTGTTTGCTTTAGCTGCGAATAAACATGGATTTAATGTATCACATAATCCAAGCGCTATTATTTTTTGGCGTCCTCGTAGTAGTTTTCGAAAAATAGCTAAAATGTTTTATCTTTATGGCAAAGGAAATGGACGTATTAACTGGGGAGATATAAAAGGAACATTTTATTGGTTAAAATATCATGCATTATTTTGGCTAAGTATACTGTTGGGGTTTATTTATCCGCTAATATGGATAATAACATTTGTAATTGCTATATTTTTATATCAGCAAATTTCTTATCCTTCACTTGTCAAAATCCGCAAACTTGATAAGGATTGGCGAAGAGAGACTTTCGTTCCCCTTATCACTTATTTGCGCAACCTTTCTACTAATTTAGGTTTTTTGACCGGCTATCTTGAGTATAAAAAAAATCCAACTTTTAAAGATAAACTAGATAAATATCTTAATAATTAGTTTTATCGACTTTCTGAGTTTCTAGATTATACAAACAAAATGCGTGATATTGTCGTTCTAATTTTTCTAACTGGTTGCATCGTCGCCGCATTTAAAAAACCCTGGTGGGGAGTATTATCTCTCGCCATATTTAGTTATTTAAATCCTCATGCTTATGCTTGGGGATTCGTAAGAACTTTACCTGTATATTATATACTTTTTCTAATAGTAGCTTTTCGTACCTTCACAACTAAAGACAAACAGTCTATTCCTAAAGACTGGCGAGTTATATTTTTCGTATTCTTATGGTTATATTTCTTATTTACCACTACTCAAGCTTATATTCAAGATATTGCTTGGGATCGGTTTTGGTTTGTAACAAAAATTTACATACCGTTTTATTTTACTTTAGTACTAATCAATACGCGGCAAAAACTGTATTTGTTAATTGTTACTATCGGTATCGCCATTGGAATTGTTGCTCTGAAAGGTGGCATTTTTGCTTTATTATCAGGCTTTGGACACCGTGTTTATGGCCCTCCTCTTACTCAATTTGAAGATAATAATCAATTTGCTGTTGCCATGTTAATGATTATTCCGTTATTGCTTGTGTGGCAAAAAGGGTCTAATCATTTTTGGATTAAAAAGGGGGTTCTCTTATCTATACCGATTATTTTTGCGGCATCATTATCTTCTTGGTCAAGAGGAGCTTTATTAACTATGTCTGCGCTCATCTTAATGCTGATTTGGAATAGTAAGCATAAACTTTTGGCAATTCCATTAGTACTAGTGTCTGCTTTTTTTGTTGTCGATTATTTACCACAAGAATGGTTTGGTCGAATGGAAACACTAGAATCCTATCAAGAAGACGAATCTGCCATGGGACGAATAGAAGCTTGGACGGACGGTTGGCGTCATACTTTGGAACACCCTTTTACCGGGTCAGGATTTGAAGGCTGGATGTATGTTACTAATCGAGACTGGCACAGTTCTTATGTAGAAATGTTTGCTGAACATGGCTTTCTGGCCTTTGGAATTTGGATTTCGATGATCTTGGGCACAATTGTAAACCTAACATTTTTACCCAAAAAGACCAAAGAAATTGAAGGGATGGAATGGGTAGCCCATTATTGTTTTATGGTGAGAGCTTCACTGATTTGTTATATGCTTGGCACTGCATTTCTAGGCCTTGCTTATTGGGATTTACTTTATCATTTGATTTTTATTGCTGTTTTGATTAAAAAATTTGCAAATGAGGAATTAGCTATTAAACAGAAGCAAACGATTCCCAAAAGGCCTCTATCACCTATATTGAAGTAGTTACAAAAAGGCCAAGGTCATCTTCCAAACTAAAGTTCTTAGCAAAATGCACTATCTCATTTTTTTTCAAAGGAATGTTTACGATTCCGTTCACGAAAATCATATTCATGCCATTTCAAAGTTTCCCATTCGCTAATTAAATGTGTGATTCCGTCCTTTTGGTTTTTATCTGCCAATAATTCCTGCAGTGTTTTCCACTGTTTTAGCTCACTTAGATAAGCCTGCTCAGAACGAAAATCAAAAGTAATCCGCCCGCCACCGTATTTAACGTGTCCAATCAACGTTGGAAGCGACAAAGTACCCACTAATTGAAATACTGTTTTATCAGGTTTAAGCCATTGATTCGGCAACTCGAATGCGGAACGAATAGCCATTTCGGCAACATCGACCTGCCCTATTGCTTCTCGTATTTCTAAATTCGAGTCATTAAACACTAATGGAATGTGTGTTTGTGCTTCATTTATCGCGTGACCATGCCCCAAAAATCCATCTTCAAATAAGGACTCGCCATGGTCACCCAAAATGACGAGGGTTGTTTGATCATACAGATTATTTTTTTTGAGTGTATCTACCACTTGTCCGACAGCCCAATCGGCATTGGAGATTGCATTCCAATAGGAGGCGGCCACGCGATCCCGATTTTCTGGCACAATCTCGGAGCGAGGAATAAATTCTTTGATGAGCCTTTTTTGCATGTTCGGATGCGAATAAGGAAAATGAGCCGCCTGGAAATTTAAATACATAAATTGCGGCGTCTTTAGATCCAGTTCACTGAAGCGTTTTTGAAACTGCTCCACTACCCTTTCTTCGCTGAGTCTTAAACTTCCTGAATCTTTGCTCGGAAACACACGATCTTCAATCGCTGTGCGTGCATCAAAATAATTAACACCTTCTTTTGTCATACCGGTATTCAATGCTATATCACCGAAAGATTCGTCTTGCCCTGAAATAATTGATATGCCGTAACCTGAGGTCTGAAGAAAATCAATCAGCCTGATGCGATGATCATGTTGAATAAGTTCGCGGTTAAATAGCGCCATGAGGGAGGTTACAGTATACCCCGTATGACTATAAGCATATTCGGCTGAAGTCCCGGTTCGTGCAATTTCGCGCATAACCGGGGCAACATACTGACCGTTGATTTGTTGTTCTAACAAATCGACGCGTGCTGTTTCCAAAACGATCAAAATGATATGTTTGCCGGCACGCGGCTGAATTTCTTTCAAAGGATCGGGCGTGAGAGGCATTAATACCGCGTCACCTAATAAGCCATCTTCATCGATTTCATTACCGGGAATATCCAAAGCACCTGGGTAAATTCGATCATCAAATAAGGCTGAATCTTTTGGATAGCCAAATAAACCGTATCCATCGTCATCAAAGTCGGTCAGGGAGTCAAGCCCCGAGCTAATCAAACGGTAAGACGTTTTTTTTCTAGTCCGTAACGTAGAAAGTCGTTACCTGATACGGCATAGGTTAAAAATGGCGTGACGACTGACATGATAATCAGTGCCCACTTTAAGATCAGAGATTGAGGTAATTGTTGGTGATAATCTCTCGTGTACTCATGGTTTTTTAAATAACGGGCGATAAATATAAAAACGCCAATAATAATGACCATAATCCCGGTAAACAGCGCAATCTCATTAGATGCATAAAGTAATCCCTCCTTGATGCTACCGCCACCCAGATTGGCGATAATCTGATAATTGATGGTATCGTTAAAATAAGACAGTACTTTAAATTTTAGACCCAGCCAAATACCCATGACCAATAACATGAGTACAGTAAAACTGTAATAAGTCAGAATGCCGAATTTATTTAAACGATCGGCGAGACTAAACCAAAATATGCCTAAGATACCGAATAAAAGAAAGTCATACCATAGAGAAATCAGAATAAATAAAGCTCTTTCAGGGAATGACTTATATGCGTAAGGTTGTAAAAAACCACCTATAAAAATATCGTATTTGACCTGCAAAAGCGCGAGTTCAAATAATTGGACAGTTAATATTACGGCTAATACTGAAATAAGTCTCCGGTGATGCCATATGTATTTCTCCACTCTGGCGATCAGTAATTTTCCATTCACTAATTGTTTATATGAATTAATCACAAGATTTTAAGATTCCAGTTTTTTATAGCTAATTCTCAAATTAAAAAATTTGTAATTATTCAGCGTAGGTTGCATGCTTTTCGCAACCTAACAATTAACGTAATTGCCTTGAAATGTTGGGTTAGCTATCGCCAACCGCAACCTACTCGGTGCATCATCTTTGTTTTGCTGCTCTGCTCCGCAGAATAGTTACAAAAGGTTTTTATTTTTAATATCGTCTATCATCCAGGTGCTTTTTCTGGAAAATTGACGCGTTTTACCGCTTCTAGTTGCAGCGGAATCGGAGTTTTTCTCATATACAAGTGAGTTTTACCATTATGCTGGTGATGTAGATAAGTCTGTTTGAGTTGATAGGGAGAAGACGGATGCTTTAAAGCTGACAATATTAAGTCTGAATGGGCAAAATGAGGCTTAATAAATGGCCCTTCTGCGACAACTACAGCGCTGCTTGAGATATCATCCAACAAACTCAATACGGCTTCAGGTGTATTTACCCGAAGTGTGTAGCGATTGCCCATAAAATCTGATTTTGCCAACAGCTGCGAACTACGGACTACATAGCTTTTACGACCCAGATCACGTAACACAACTTCCGCCGTCAATGCGCCCTCCGCACCGGGGCTACCGTCTATGACAACAACCCGACTGCCAGACTGTTTATTTAACTGAGCGGCCACCAAATCCATGCGCAGATCAAATCTGTCGGGACGACTTTCTAGAAATAATAATCCAGGAATGCTAAATATGGCTATTGCAACCGTTAATACTGACCAAGGCCGACTATTAACCATCTGCCACCGCCGGACGCAAACCCAAACGCCAATAGCCATAAAAATAGCTAAAAAGGGAATGGCTGAAGACATATATCTCTGATCTAAATCGACCGGCACAATGGAATGAAACAGGAGGGTAGCAAGAACCATAGCAAGCCCTGTTCTTCCCATCTCTAATAATTCGGGCCGTTCCTTGACTGACAGACTCCCGGCAATGCCGACACATACCGCAATTACTCCAACAAGCCCCAAATTTGAATAAAGGGCTAACAGAAAAGTCGAGGTCGCCAAAATAAAATAATCAAGACCCCAAGCGTAGTTGAATCCATCACTAGATATTTTGAACGTGACTACTGTCCAGACACCAACAATTGATAATGCCAGAGTTCCTGCCACATAGGTTCTCCAATTAAAAAGTATCCGCCAATTTCCAGTCAATGCGATATGAAAAAATGGAAACACACCCAACAACCAGCCGTTCCCTTTGACCAGAATTGCGGTAGCGGTTATGGCTGCATAAGCCAAACCTCGCTTCAATGTGGGTTCCTTTGCGTAGGCACTCCATTGGAGCGCAGCAATTAGGCATAAGCATGTCAATGCCTGATCCAACATCAGGTATACCGTGTTATTTAGGGTGATGGGAATCAACACATATGTGAAAGCGGCTAATGCTGCCCATGGCAAACCAAGCGCTTGCCTTACCACCCTTGCAATCAGCAGGGCGGGAAGCGCTGCAACAAACAAATTGACGAGCATGAAGGGGAACGTAGCATGAGGAAGTAAAAAGAAGAAGCTAGCCAGAAATACATAATAAAGCGGGGGCCAATGCCCGATTGAAATTTTAGGGTAATGGATATAAAAGTCTGTAGCATAGGCCAATGGATTTTGTCCAAATGCCTCAGTCAAATAGGACCATATTAAGTAGCCATTGAGGAAATGAGATCCTTCGTCACTGCCAGAAAGCCCACTGTTTAGAGCGTTAAGAGAGATCATTGCCCCAGTCAAAACTGCTAACGCCGCAAGAAAAATACCTACGTCGTAGTACCAAGATTTACTCACAATTAATTCATTTGTTTCTGGGTTAATAGACTCTGGCTGTTGTGAATAGTCACTCGTCATTTTTATTTTGGCCACACTAAATACAAAATGGCGATAAGCGTGAAAACTAATTAAAGTCTGACCAGCAGTAGCCAAGGTTACAGCCGCTAGAGGCCACATTCCGAAACGTACAAGTAATAAATAAATTAAGTAGTTAATAATAGCCATCATCAACGCCACTATTGAATAATTCATGGCTTCACTAACTGTTCGGGCCTTATCAACTTTATATGTGAAGTACCTATTAGCGAGCCAAGTGAAGATCATGGCAAGTAATATGGCAGGAACACGAGCGAGCCAAGGTTTAATTGTCAGGTGAATCAAAAGATAGGTGAGGCCGGCATCGATGCAAAAACCGATCCCCCCGACCAGAATAAAGCGAATAAACATGTTTAGCAGCTTCTTATTTTTGAATATTTGTGTTGGCTACATACCACATACGCTTTTGCTCAAGACGACCTCGAGCGACACTATCAAGTATTAAGCCACTGATAGTGAATATACCCGCCATAAGAACAAGGCCCGTAGCCAAAATAGCCGTTGGAAACCTGGGTACCAAGCCTGTTTCCAAGTAGGTGAATAAGAGCGGTAAAGCCAGAGCTATTGCTAATACAAATAAACCGATAGCAAGCACGCCAAAAAAACGCGCAGGACGAATTTCTTTAAATAAAATCAAAAAGGTAAACATAATTCTAAGGGCATCACGAAATGTCCGAAGCTTGCTGACCGAACCTTCTTGTCTTGCGCCGTAGTCCGTTGCAATCTCAGCGATTGGCATACGAAGCTGACTTGCGTGGACTGACATTTCGGTCTCTATTTCAAAGCCACTGGATATGGCAGGAAAACTCTTTACAAACCGACGAGAAAATGCGCGATATCCCGAAAAAATGTCATTGAACAGTCGGCCAAAAAGGCTTCTATACATCCGGTTAAACAGACGATTACCTAAGCCGTGACCCATGCGGTGTGCATTTTGATAGACATTTCTTCGCGTACCCACAACCATGTCAAGATTTTCATTAATGAGGCATTGAATCATTTTTGGGGCAACGCTAGAGTCATAGGTTCCATCCCCGTCAGCCATGATGTAGATATCGGCGTCAATATCTGAAAACATTCGCCTGACAACATTTCCTTTCCCTGGCCATTGCTCAGTTCTTACTACTGCTCCTGCTGCTCGCGCCTCATCCTGAGTGTTGTCAGAAGAACGGTTATCATAGACATAAATTGTTGCATCAGGGAGTTCCTTTCGAAAATCCTCAACCACTTTTCGGATCGATAACCCCTCGTTGTAACAAGGTAAAAGTACTGCAATTTTTCCAATGTTGGGTTTATCTTGAAAGTTATCACTCATCATCGATTCCGTTTATTAATTTAATTTGTTCTGCCGGAGATTATCTACTTAAGCTCAAATCCACATAGAAATTCAGACCTTATATGTACTAATTGGATCATAGATAGAAAACAGGTCTTTATGTTCTGATTTTTCTTTATTACTGTAGTAAGCCTGAAATAACCGCTAATACTAAAATAAGTCTCCGGTGACACCATATAAATTTTTCAAATTTGACCGAAAACATTATCTAACCTAAGTAAATTAACTAGTTTTATTGTTATAATATAACAAATGCGCATTACAGGGCTTAAACTTCTTATTAACCAGCAAATGCGTTAGCTTAAAAACTCGAGCATATCTTCATTGTGTACACGGTAATAAATTGCCTCTACCGGTATCGTTAAGTTGATCGATTCAAAAGTTACCTGATCGCCTAAAAAATAATGTTTTGGCAGCCAGGCATCGCTTCGTCTTATGATCTGAATATCCACATAATCCTGCTCGATTAATACATATTCCTGCAAACTCGGAATGTTGAAATAGGACATCAACTTAATTGTTTCATCTGTTTTACGGGTTGTTTTTGATACTACTTCAACAATAATAATGGGTGTTTCAGTATAGTAAGGTTGCGCTTCATCAAAATTACAATCCACGATGACATCAGGATAAAAGTAATTAGAACCTGTTTTTACTTTCATATCCGAACCAAAAGGTTCGTAAGGTGAGCCTTCCAAATGATTTCCAAATTTTCTCGAAATATTTAAGCAAATTCGCTCGTGATTGGCAGACGCACCTGTCATCGCAAAAACAGAACCCTCGATAAGTTCATGCTTTACTTCGCTGGTTAATTCGCCCTGTAAATAATCTTCTTCACTTATATTTGAAGGCTTCGCTCTTAACACTTAAAAAAACTCCCGGCAGTGTTTTTTATACAAAAAAATGTAAGCGTACAGTCCCCCTCTTTCTCAAAGAGGGGTTAGGGGATATTTTTTAAAAAAATCCCCCTCAATCCCCCTTTTTCAAAGGGGGAGGCTAAAAATTACGCCTGAATTATGTCATCTGCCAACAGTAACTGAATGCTTACAAAAAATAGTGCTTCGGCTAAACTACTTTCTCGCACGTTCCCCACTATCGTTTTTTCGCTTGAAACCACTGCTCCAACATCATCAAAATCCAAATCAATTCACCGTAATACGCGGCATGGACGCTTTGATGCATCTTTATGGCATGATCAAGAAAATCACTGCGCAGATAGTCTCTTTTTTTTAGCGCGTTGATGCTGTCATAAGCCAGCTCTTTCAAGGGTTGATGGTCTTTTAACCAAATGCCGAAAGGAAGACCGAAGCCATGCTTTGATTTATTGATAATTTGATCAGGCAAATAATTGCGCATGGCTTCTTTATAAAACCATCTCAATTGCTGTCCTTTGAGTTTGTCGGATGAGGGTATTTGACACGACAAATCGATAATAGATTTATCCAATAATGGATAGCGAACTTCAACCCCCGCCATTTCGCACATCTTATTGACTTTAACCAGATCGTTATCATGTAAAGTCGTTTTCCAGTCCATATAAAGCATACGGTTTAACGCGCCAGCCTTGGCAGGCCGGTTATAACAATCGCGCAAGCTTTTTATCGGTGAATTGACATCAATAGCATCTAAAAAGTCGGCATTGAATATGTCATGCGCCGAATGCCGGTTCATGAAATTATAATCCTGCAGGCGATCGGGTAAGGGTATCTCGGCTTGTTCAACATAACGCTTGGCTTTAAAGATGATTTTATTCTTCAATAAAATCTGTGGCGCATGCGTTAAACCTGACTTAAGTAAGATTCTTGCCAAACCTGGAATTTGGTAATATTTATCGAAAAGTAACTGTTTTGCATAACGCTCATTACCTGCAAACAATTCATCACCACCATCTCCGGCCAACATGACATTTATTCCGCTATCTTTTGCCATTTTGGCGCAATAATAAGCAGCCAATGCGGATGAGTTACCGAAGGGTTCATCATAATAAGCTGCAATTTTAGGGATAGCCGCAACTGTGTCTTCGGGAGTCAGATAATATTCATTGGAACGGGTCTTGAATCGATCTACGGCGATGCGTGCATATTCGATTTCATCGTAACCCTCTACAGGAAAGCCCATCGTATAGGTTCTGGCCTGCCCCGGATAAACTTCCGATAAGGCGCCGGCGACACTGGAACTGTCCAACCCGCCGCTTAAAAAGGCCCCGGTTTGATCGGACCCTACCGCCGCCTGTCTAACCGCATCAATCAGTTTTTCTTTTAAAATCTTGCCGGCTTCTTCATTCGAAACTCGCCGGTTTTCTGAAAACTCCGGCACCCAGTAATAACTGAGTGTCACCTTGCCCTCTTTAAAAACCAGGAGTTGCCCGCCCTCTAATTTTTTAACCTGTTTGTAAATTGTATTGGGACTGGGACAGTGATGGAAATAAAGGTAATCATAGATCGTCTGTTGAGATACTTCATCACTCACCATGGGGTGAGCAATTACCGCATCAGCCGTTGATCCGAAAACGAGACCACCGGGTATTTGAGCGTAATAAAGATGAGTGAGCCCCAGAAAATCGGTCATCAACAGAAGTTCTTTTTTGGCTTGATTGAACATTAAGCCATTAAACGGGTATTCGGCTTGATTTAAAGATGAAGAACCTTTCTCGATAAAGCGTTCCGCCAGTTTTTGCAGTTGATCTTTAGCGAGATGATGACCGCCCTCATCCGCAATCACATAATGCGAACCGGCGATCAGGCTCTTATCGAAAGCCAAGTAAGATAACTCTCCAGCTTTGGACACATTCAGGTCATCACGAAAAAACTGCGGCGCCTGTTGTTTAATTCTTTGCAACCACTGTTCTGGTTGATTCTGGTTTGGCGTGTCCGTGAAACTACCGGCAATAAATCCCATATGCTTACCTATTCTTTTAATTCGACATGACTCACAACATAGCGGAATTTACCTGATTTTTCCTTCTCTATGTGGTCAACATAATCAATGTGTATCGCAACATCGCTACCCAAACGTTTTTTAAAGGTCTGTTGTATCGCTTCTTCGCAAGCAGGGTCATAACCCTGATCTCTTGCAATTTGAATACGGGTTTCGTCAAGACTGGTTTGTATAATCTTGAATCCTCCGATGCCCGGCAAATCTCGCAAAACATAGATTAAAGCCAAGCCATGTAAGACCGTGCCGTCTTTTGCGACGACAAAATCGGTAGTTCGTCCCTGAATATCTTTAAGCAAAGGTAACCCTCGCCCACAGACGCACAGATCATTACTCAGTTTGGCTATATCGCCGGTGCGGTAACGAATAAACGGAAAATCTGCAGTTGCCATATGCGTAATGACAATTTCCCCTTCTTCACCCACTGGCAATACCTGTCCCTGCTTATCGATGATTTCTACGATGATATCTTCAGCGGTTATGTGCATTCCTCCGGCCGGACATTGATGAGCAATAAATCCGGCATCCCTGCCACCATAACCATTGGCAACAGGGCAGCCAAAAGTTGTTTCAATCATCTCTCGCTGATGATCGTACAACCGTTCTGATGTCACGAAGGCGACTTTAATGCCAAGATCGTTCAGTTTTTTATTATGCTTTTGAGCGTGACGGGCAATGTGCGCGAGAGCTGAAGGATAGCCAAACAGCATTTTTGGCTTTAGCGTTTGTATGTGCTGAACAAATTCATCGAGTTTGGCTTCCGACATTTCAAATGCTGGCAACAAATGGGTTCTGAGCAGTTTGTCCCGGATTAATTTGATGCGGTCCTGTTTGCCTAATTCGATGGGTGATCCCCAAACGACTATTTCCGGATCACCGATATCGACGCCCCACCAGCGTGTTGCACGCCATTTTGCCGCCACATCGTGACTGACTCTGTTTTTTCCTATAAAGAAAACCAAAGGTTCACCGCTTGAACCTCCGGTATTAAAACGGCTGAGTCCGGTAGCATCGAGTGCCTTTAATTCGTTACTGTGCTGTCTGATAATTGATTTGTCAGTTAGCGGTAAATGACTTAATTCTTCAAGTGAATTTAAGTTATTCGGATCAAAGTTGAGCGTTTTGAATAAGTCCCGGTAATAAGGAACCCGCTGTTCAACTTCTTTTAAAAATGACTTGAGATTATCCAACTGGAGCTTTTTTAAATCAGATGCTGCTAGCCATTGAGTTTTTTCCATGTCTTTGCGAACAGCAACTGTCGTGTGTTTTTTCAACCATTCATGCACAGGAAAGACAACATGAGTCACCCACTTTGTATAACAATTCATTGTTTATCCTCAATCACACGTTGAAAAATAGTGACCAGTCGATCTACTCGCGTTTGCCACGCATTTTGTTTGGCGTAGTCGATGATTTTGTCTTTATTCCAGTTTTTGTTTAATGCCTTCGACAGCGCTTCTTGAAGTTCAGTCGGGTCACCAAAAGAAACTATCTCTCCCAGACTTTCGTCATTAACTACTTCCTTATTACCACCCACATCCGTTGTAACAACCGGAAGTCCACAGGCCATGGCTTCAAGAAAAACATTGGCCCAACCTTCGTTAGCGGTCGCCAAAACAAACACATCGGCAGCCGAGAGCGGATACTTGAGTTCATCCGAGGGCAAGGGACCTAAAAATCTGACGTGCTCAGACACATTCAACGAGGCGGCTTGCTGTTCCAAAAAGGGGCGATTATTCCCTTCTGGCGATGCGCCGCCGACAATGATATAGATCAAATCGGGAAACTCATTTAGTAAGGCGGGCAGAACTTCTATCACCCGATGATAGCCTTTTCTGTCAACCAAACCACCGACTGAAATAAGTACTTTAGCGTTTTCGGGCAACGCAAATCGCTCACGTGCTTTATGCCTGTCAACAGGGTGGAATTTATCCGTGTCGACACCGTTTCCTATCACTTCAATTTTATCGTTTTGAGCACCCAGTGAAACCACATGGCGCTTGAGCGAATCGGCAACCGAAAAAATTTTGGTTGCATTAGCCAACGCTTCAAGCAATCTCCTTTTCCTTCCGGGCATTTTAGATAAGGGAACTTCAGTGCCTCGCAACGTAATAGTCACCGGCACCTTAAACCATTTTCCCAACAAGGTTGCAGCATAGCCATCAGGATAAGCAAAATGCGCGTCAATGATATTAAACGTGAAGGATTTCTTCAGCTTATACAGAGTAAGCAGTGAACCCAATGCCATAAAAAAACCATCGAGATTTTTTAAGAACCCAGGCACGGAGAAGAAACGCGGGAAATAGACGTTTACACCTTGCTGATTTTCATAGCGCGGCGGTTGAGGTCTAAAACCCGGTTTAAAGCGACGCAGCAGCTGCTGAAAGGGAAACCAGGGAACCGGTGAAACCACCACAATCGGACAATGCTGACCGACTTTAAATAGCCGTTCTCGAATGAATACTCCGGCATTTGGCTGCACAGAACTCGGAAACAATGAACAATAAACTATCAGCCGCGGTTGCTGTGATTTCATGCGTTAACTCATTGACACAGCTTTGAATAAACGGCTTGATACCGGCCAACACTAGCCCCCCAATTTCTTTCCTGTTCAACAAAACGTCGTCCATTGACTCGTATTCTGTCCCAGTCAGCTCGATCATCAATGAGCGTAGTCAATGTCTGGGTCAAGTTATCGGCATTCCCCGCTTCGAATAAATAGCCTGTCTGACCCTTGTTAATGAGCTCCTTATGCCCGCCCACATCCGACGCGACAACCAACCTGCCCTGAGCCATTGCTTCCAGCGGTTTCAGCGGTGTGACCAATTCGGTCAAACGCATGGGCAAACGAGGGTAAACGAAAATATCAACCTGGTTATAATAATCCTGAACCTTATCATGCGGCACGCGCCCAGTAAAAATCACATGATCATTAAGATTCAGATCTTTTGTTTTTTGTTTGATTACACTTTCCTGTGGCCCCCCGCCTACCAGTAATAATCGGACATTGGGTCTTTTTTCAAGTAGGGCGGGCATCGCTTCCAGCAATAAAGGAATACCTTCGTATGCATAAAAAGAGCCGATAAAACCGAATACAATTTTATCGTTAAGTCCTAATTGGTCCCGTAAGTCCGGATCGGCTTTTGTATCAAAAGTGAATTTATCGATATCCACCGCATTGGGAATAACCGTAATTTTATCTTCGGCAATACCTCGGTCGATGATGTCTAGACGCAGTCCCTCGCAGATGGTGGTCACTGCATTTGCCCGTTTGAAAACATAGGTTTCCAGGGCATGGGTCAATCGGTAACGCAGACTTCCTTCTGTTGTACTGCCATGGTCGACAGCGGCATCTTCCCAGAATGCCCGGCATTCATAAACCAGGGGAATACCGAATTTCTTTGAGGCCTTTATTGCCGCCAAGCCATTTAAAGCCGGTGAATGTGCGTGCAGAATATCAGGTTTGATTTCAGGAATAATCTGATCCAGACGTTTAGCCAACGCATCAACAACAGCCCATTGGTTAACAATAGGTAATTGAGCCCTTAAACCCGTGACCGCCTGGGAGCGGTAAAACTTGAACCCATCCGCCCATTCGACCGGCTCTTTTACGCCTATCTGTTTTGGGGACGTAACATGATAAGTATCCCAGCCTAATAGCCGTTGCTGTTCCAAAATGGCTCTGGTCCGGAACGTATAGCCGCTATGCAACGGAATAGAATGATCAAGGATGTGTAAAACTTTCATGCTCAAACTTAAAAAGTAAAATCAGCTTGAAATTATAGCTGGTTATACGATTGAGCTAGGTTACTTTTTAGTGGGTTTTGATGAATTGGGTATAATCCCTTTAAAAATCGGAAAGAGGCGTCTTTGCACGGTGACTTTAACAGCAGTTTCATAAGCAAATATCCGGGGCAATTACGGTAAACTAAACTAGATTAACTAAGTAAACTCAGGGTGTTATCATGCAAACATACAATATACACGATGCCAAAACCCAGCTATCCCGACTGGTGGAGCAAGCCGCAAATGGTGAGCCATTCGTCATTACCAAGGCCGGTAAGCCGATGGTCAAAGTGATTGCGCTTAATGCGCCAGAGCCCTCTCAAAACAAACGGTTTGGTTTTATGGCTGGACAAACCCATGTGCCGGATGATTTCGACCGAATGGGCGAAGAGGAAATCGTGAAGATTTTTGAGGGTGACGCATGAATCTGCTGCTGTGGGCGGCGGAAGGTTTTGAGTAGTTGCCACCGAGTGCCCAGAAGCTGATGAGCGACCCTGAAAACGAACTGTTCTTCAGCGTCGCCAGTCTGTGGGAAGTCGTTATCAAATGCGGCTTAGGCCGCGAAGATTTCAAAGTGGCTATTTTTGCCCATCCCCTCGAATATGCTGAGCTCAGCATATTCGAGGATATGCGGAGTTCAGGAATATGGAAAGTGGCGAACGGAGGAGCCGAACAACATGGGTCGTTCGGCTCCGAACTACTCAGCATATTCTAGCCGCCTCGTAGAGAGGCAATCAACTGGTCCGGCGCACGGAACTGACCACGTTTAAGCGTAAGCGGGACCATCGCACTCATCGCCTCAAGTTTTTCGGTCGGATCAGCGCGTAGATAGACTTCGGTCGTCTGGATATCCCCATGTCCAAGCCACAACGATACCTTTCGGATATCGCCTGTTGCTTGCAATACCACCATCGCGGCGGTGTGACGTAGGACATGAGGAGATATCCGTTTTTTCTCAATAGATGGGCAACGTTTAGCAGCCACTTCCACATGTTTCTTCAGCACATACTCGAAGCCCGATCTGGTCATGGGTTCTCCGTGTGCATTTAGGAAGAGTTCTGTCGCAGCTGGTTGTCCTCGCACGGCAAGCCATGCACGCAGATCGGAAGCTGCCTGCTTCCAGAGTGGCAATAGACGTTCTCGACGCCCTTTACCGAAAATGCGTACATTGGGTGATGGTTGCCACTCCAGCGCCTGTAATGGGAGATGAACCAGTTCGGATACTCTCAGTCCTGCCGAAAAACAGAGGTGGATCATAGCTCGATCACGGATACCGTCGCGGCGTTTCAGATCCGGTACATTGAGCAGTGCCTGCATTTCGTCTAATGACAAATAATTGATTAGCCGTGTATCTGTTCGCTTTGCGGGAATGGCTAAGATACGTCGGCTCTGCTCTAAGAGAGCGGGTTCTCTATATTCCATAAAGCGCATAAATGACTTGATCGCAACGAGCCTAGCATTGCGTGTGCGCGGGCTGTTGTCGCGCTCCGTTTCCAGATATTGCAAGAAATCCATCACCAAAGCGGCATCGAGTTGCTCAAGGAAGAGCGCGGAGGGTGTCACATGCAACCGAGCGGCGGCAAATTGAAACAACAGTTGAAAAGCGTAGGCATAGCTGTCGCAGGTATGCTCGCTCGCGGCTCGTTGTAGCGGCAATCGTTCTTGTAGAAATGCGGTGATATGAGGGGCGATCGGAGTCATGGTGTATTTTCCTCGACGAAATGTTCGCAGGCGCGAACGATGTGATCCATTAAGAGCGGTGAACTTTCTAAATACCAAAACGTACTGTTTGGGCTGGCATGACCCAAGTACGTCATCAACGCCAGCGTGTGGCGACCGACCTGATCGCGACGATCCGGGCCGTCTACGAGTGCATTCGACGCGAAGGAATGACGAAAATCGATTAGCCTTGGTCGTGGCAGCCCAGATTGGCGAGGGAGACCGGCCATCTTCAGGAGCTCTTTGAATGTGGCATATACCGTCTGGCGGCACATCCCACGACGCCACTTCGAGATAAACAAATGATCATCAGTAGTGGCGAGTTTAGCGCGTTCGACAAGATACTCTTCCAGTGCTAAATGCGTCGTGGGATGGAGCGGCACTATCCGGCTTTTGCCAAATTTCGTTTTCCGAATCAGCAGCCCATCCGCCATAATGTCCTTAAAACACAAGCCGAGCGCCTCGGAAATACGCAATCCCGTAGACGCAAGTAACCCAATCAAGGTGCGATACATCAGTGGACGAAACGAATCTGCTGGCTCCAGCCGTGCTGCCGCACCCATCAATGCCTGAATCTCTGCTTCGGTATAGAGATAGGGAATTGGTCGATGACGTTGAAAGCAAAATACACCTTGTGGTGGAATTTCATGGCGGTTGTCGGCGGCATAGCTAAAGCGGGCAAAGCGAATAACCGCTTTCAAGCGGATAGCGCGCTGTGATTCAGTTCGTGCCTGTCCTGCCCAAGCGATAGCCGTCTGTGACTTTACATGCGTGTCTCCCTGGGCAGTGGCAAATCGAGCGAAGTGAAACAGATAAAACGCATCGTCTGTGAGCTTAAAGCCCGCAGCGCGGCGTACGGCCAAATAAGTATCGATGGCATCTTTTAGCATGATGCTCCTCCCGGCCACGAACGCGTGACCTGCTGCAACAAGGCTATGTCCACTTTCGCGTAATGAGCCGTAGTCTCAAGACAACTGTGCCGCAATACCTCGCCGATCACCTGGAGCGACGCTCCCTGACGCAGCATCCCTGTAGCAGCTGAATGACGCAGGACATGGGCGCCAAACGATGGTGCATTGATTCCAGCACGCCGTATCGCTTGAGCGGCAACTTGCTTGACAACATGCCGGGTTATTGGCATCCAGGGAGCGATTGCAGTGATGAAGACACGGTCAGTTTTAACCGATGGGCGTGCACTCTCAAGATATTCCAACAAGGCATCACCAACCTCCTGTGGCAAAGGTAGCTTCGCCTCTCGTCGGCTCTTGCCAATAACGGAAAATGTTCCCGCAGACCAATCGATATCAGGAAGCGCTAGTTCAGCGACTTCACTGGCTCGCAATCCCAATCGAGCCAGTAGTAAAAGGATTGCTTTGTCGCGGATGCCGATTGGCGTGGTACGATTAATATGGGCAAGGACACGATCAACCTCTTCTGGAAGTAAATAACGAGGCAACCGCGCAAGTGGCCATTCGGCAAGAGCCGGAATCGCTGCCTCAAGGCCTGGCTGGCAATGCCCCATTGTGATCAAAAACCGAATAAACATACGAACTGCCGTCACTCGCTTCTTAGCGAGTGCATGACTGCGCCCGAGAGCGTAGTTCAGGATAAAGGTATGCAACGCGTCTGCGGTGAACTGTTCAGGATGTTCGCCGAGCGTTGATAGCAGTTCAACGATATGCTGGCGGTAATTGCGTAGCGTTGAAGACTGCACTCCGTGGTGTGTTTGCATCCAGTGTTCAAATTGACGGAAGAGCTCCGGTTGTGTCGTCTTCGGTGATATCTCGGTGACGACGATTTTGTTCTGACTCTGGAGAAACTCGACAAAGTGATGTGCACCCAACCAGTATACCGAGTGCTGACCTTTTGAATAGCGCAATCGACCGCGTGTAGCGAGGTAATCGTGAAAATGATTAAGTGCGTTAACTGGAAATGAAGTCAGGTTGCCATAGGTGGCATCAACCCAGGCCGCAAACTCGCTGACGCCCGGAAGATATTGGCATATGACTTCATCGTGGAACCCGCACTGAGCTAACCAGTCAGTGAACTCATCCAAATATGGTCCAGCAGAGCTGGTGTAGTAAGTGGTAAGAGTAGTCTGGCGTTTAAGATATGTTGTAAGCATACTGACCTCCTTAAATCGGTGAGATGAAAGACGGCAATAATATGCGGATTAAATCAGTGGATCGAATGGCGCAAACGTGATGATTTTATGCGGTTACTGCCGTCCAGTGGCAATTATACTCGGCATATTCCTGAACTCCACATATCCTCGAAAAGGTAAATATTAGCAATAACTAATATTACTGCGTGTATCAGACACTAAACTAACCATCCATTTCGGTTGAAAACCACCATCAGTTCAGATACAAAACCGGCCATCGATTCCGATAGGATCGGATCAGCAGTTAATGACTGTTTTTGGAAATGATGAATAGACAATTTCCACCCTAACCAGATGGGGAGAATGGTTGAGAATTCACCACGAGGACGATGACTAAGGCTCCAGCACATTGGCGATCGGCGGGCTGTAATGATCATCAGGGGGCTGAATTCAGAAGTCTTGGAGGTAGACTGCTGCAGTCTCGAATGCTTCTTCGGGTGTCCCATGGAACGTCCCGTTATCAAATATACACGGCTCATATTTCTCGTTGCTGTAGGTATAGAAAGCCATGCTCCATCGGTCTTCATCTCCGAAAAAACGTAATCGGCACAAATGGAGTGGTACGTTACGACACCGCTGAAGGTACTGTTCGCGCGTTTCCTTCAAGGCAAGCAGCAGTGAATCAGTGGGTTCCATAGGCTCAGTGTAAGCATCGATGTAGCAGAACATACTGCGAAAGCGTAGCTCCAAGCGGGTAAACTTTCCACCGTAATGAGCGTCAGCATAAGAGCGAACCCGTCGTTCAACGCTTTGCTGAACTGCGGTGGGAATTTTTACACCTCCAGAGTGTGGATCGTAGACCCATGCATGCATGATATTCACCCGTTAAATTTTGTTATGCGGCCCTGAATTCAATTTTCTCGACAGCATCAAGATTGACTGTTTGCCTGGCATGCCAAAGATCATAGTTGTCCTGCATAGCCAGCCAGCTCTCTGGAGACCGTCCCAAGGCCTTCGACAGGCGAAGCGCCATTTCTGAGCTTAGTCCGCTGTTACCTTTTAGAATTCGGTTCAACGTAGAGGGCGAAACACCTAATTTCAGGGAAAGTTGCCGGCCAGTTATTCCGAACGGTTCCAAATAGACTTCCCGAATGAATTCCCCTGGATGCGGTGGATTATGCATAGTCATTAGTGGTAATCCTCATAATCGAGTACAAAGGCATGACCCTCTCGGAATTCAAATGTCACACGCCAGTTGCCATTCACCCAAACCGACCATCTGTCATGGTTTGCGCCCTTCAATGAGTGCAGTTTGAAGCCCGGGATATCCATATCGTCAATTGTTGAAGCAGTATCCAATGCCACAAGTTGCATTCTCAAGCGTTTCGCGTGCTGAGGCTGGATGCCTGCTACAGAACCTGAATCAAAGAACTTCTTGAGCCCTTTATGGCGAAACGACTTGATCATTTTAAAAATATAACATATTGCGCAATGCGCAACAATGGTTGCTTGACGATGCCATGATATTCATAAATCATAACATGAATAAACGCCGGCTCTTACCCGGACTCGGCATTCGAAATATGGTTGTGAATTTATTGAAACAGGTTAATGGATTTAAGTGTAATACCTTGTCGTTTTCACATTAACTCTCGTTATCCCCCGCCAAGGATTTACGCCAGAAAGTTGGATCGTTAAATCGTGCAGCAAGCGCTTCAATATTGATTATTGAGGGTTCTCCAGTAAAGTCCATATTACCGATTAGGTTAATATTCCGCCAGGCAACCGGTGAAACATCCTTGAGGAATTGAATGGCTTATTGGTCGCCAGCAGCCAGCTTTTCTCATAAACCCGCGATAGGAGCAACGTGTTGTAATAAATAATGGCGTTCGCTATGAGTCGGGAGCATTCATTCCATATTTGCTGCTCTGCTTCCGTCTTGACGCGGAACTAGCCGGAATTAACATAAGCAATCGCTCGCTGCAAGCGGTGATAAGCTTCACCGCGATTGAGCGCCTTCTGAATGTGTTGTCGATACAAATGATCATCGATGAAAGTCAGGAAATGTATGGATCGGCAAATATTTTCCAACTCCCATAGCGCTTTCTTCGTCTGGTTTTACCGAGTATAGCTGGTCAGCTTGCGCACAATGGTTGTCTGGGTCACTTCTTTTTGAGCCAGAGGAGCCAGAATACGTTGATTGATGGGTCACTCCTTAATGATCAATTTATCAAAAACCTTCCGCGAAGGCTTGATCAGCGTATTCCTATAGTGGCTCGGGTGATAGAACCCCACCAGCCCATACATTTTTTTGTGCAGATCACGATAACGCGGTGCGAATTGGTACTCGAATGCGAGCAGGATGAAGAAATTCACTTGGTTGGTGCCGTGCGTATCCGTCGAATGACGCTCTGGCTTGATATCAGTCGTATTGTTATGCAGGATGTCGAACACGAAATGTGATTCATGTTCGTGCGTACCGACTATCTTGGCATTGATCGGCATATGGTTCGCAGACAAGGTATAGGAGCTCACGCCTTTCTTCAGCCCGAAATACTTGTTGGCGTGCTGGGCGTTGATGGTGTTGATTTGCGTCTCGATACGCTGGCCATCGCTGCTTACCATATCCTGCATAGTGGTGTAGCCAGGGGCGACAATACGTTGGTTCGTCAGATACTTAAAGGCTTCGCGCAGGATAAAGACCGGATGTGTCGACAACATGGCGACACGCTGCGCTTTTTGCCCCAGTTCCGCTTTGGCTTCGCCGCCATAGATGCGGAAGTCGGACAATTGAAGGATGATCCGCTGTATATCCCGGTCCGGTGCAACAAGTCTAATTGTCGGCGAATATTGTTTACCTATAGCGCGCCGAATCGTTAAACGGCGCGGGATTTTCGAGTTCGACAGGCTGATACGAAGCATCTACTCGTTACTATTTACTGAAGTTTCCCAATAATTTCAAAAACGGACTCCCATTATGCTTGGGCTGCAGGAATTATCGATAGGGTCTGCATAAACGGCGGCTAACCCATTTAATAAAACACTCTTCGCGTTAGGCAGAGGCGTCATCCCGGCAGGGATTGCCGGGATCTAGAACACAAGGATGTGCTCCAGCCTATGCCATAAGTGGCTTCTGGGCTCACGCCGGGCTGTCCTGCCCGGCACCCTTCGGGCGAGTGCCAATCCGCTCCTCGCGGATTGGTCCGGAAATCCCTGCCGGAACGACGGTAACGTTTAACCTTATTATAAAGATGATCCAGCTCTAACTCTTTACCTGTATTCGAGCGCGTCATTCCGGCACGGATTGCCGGAATCCAGGTCACATGGATAGCTCGAAGCTTACCATCCATGGCACTGGATGCCCGTTTCCCGACGGGCATGACGGGCTTATGGATTTAGCTGAAACAGCTTGCTAATCAGGACGTTTAATGCAATAAAAGTTCTCTAACAAATCTCGGCAACCCTATAAAAACTGGGAAACTCCAGACTATTTACTCTAAAGGGTTTTAGCGAGATTTTTTAAGTAAACAGCGAAATCCTCTTTCAGTTCTTTATGTAATAAACCAAGTTCGACTGTAGCGGTAATAAATCCCAGTTTGGAACCGCAGTCATAACGCTTCCCTTCAAATTCAAACGCAAGAACCCGTTCATCAGAAAGCAGCGATGCAATGGCATCCGTCAATTGAATTTCGCCACCAGCTCCTCTTTGGGTATTCTTTATTTTGTCAAAAATAGCCGGAGTTAAGATGTACCGACCAACCACCGCGAGATTGGAGGGCGCCACTTCAGGTTTGGGTTTTTCAACAATCAAGTCAACCCGACCGAATGTTCCTGAATAATCTTCCGTTTTGACGATGCCGTAGCTGCCTGTCTCGGAGGGCGCCACTCGTTCTACACCCAGAATGCTGCAATGTTGTTGGTGATATAGCTCTACCATCTGCCGCATACAGCCGCGATTTTTATCATAGATCAGGTCATCCGCCAGTATCACGGCGAAAGGCTCATCACCAACAATCGGCCGTGCACAATAAACCGCATGACCCAAGCCCAAGGCTTCAGATTGGCGGATAAAAACACATGAGATATGCGGCGGTACAATATTTTGCAAAATTTTCAGGAGTTCAGTTTTATTTTTTGACTCCAGTTCTTTTTCAAGCTCGTACGCCTTGTCAAAGTGATCCATAATTGAATTTTTGGTTCGTCCCGTCACAAAAATCATGGTATCGATGCCGGCGGCTACGGCCTCTTCCACGGCATATTGAATCAGCGGTTTATCAACCACCGGCAACATTTCTTTAGGGCTTGCTTTGGTTGCAGGTAAAAATCGTGTGCCTAATCCTGCAACGGGGAAAACTGCTTTGGTGACTATTTGTTTCATTGTTTTTATTATCCTCTTTTAAATTCGGCCGTATTTATCTTCAAACCTGACAATATCATCTTCGCCTAGATAGGTTCCGGATTGGACTTCCACCATTTCAAGAGGAATGACACCTGGATTCTCCAGACTATGAACGGTACCTAATGGAATATAGATAGATTCGTTTTCTGCAATCAGAATTTGCTGATCACCTTTGGTTACCAGCGCGGTTCCTCTGACAACAATCCAATGCTCGGCGCGGTGATGATGTTTTTGTAAAGACAATTTAGCCCGTGGCTTGACCACAATTCGTTTGGTCTGGTGACGCTCGCCTTTGTCCACGGTATCGTAATGCCCCCAGGGCCTGAAGACTTTTCGGTGTGTATCGGCTTCAGGACGATTTTGGCTTTTTAATAGGTTAACTACGTCCTTGACATCCTGAACACGGCTCTTTGTTGCCACCAAAACAGCATCATCGGTTTCTATGATGACCAGATCTTCAACACCAATGGCGCTTACCAATTTATTTCTTGAATAAATGTATGAGTTTTTTGTGTCGATAGTGACCACGTCTCCGAATACCGCGTTGCCCGAGTCATCTTTTTGAGTCACATCCCACAATGCAGACCAGGAACCCACATCATTCCATTCGGCATCCAGCGGAATAACCACTGCCTTATCGGTTTTTTCCATCACGGCATAATCTATTGAATCGGAAGGACAAGCCGAAAAAGCGTCTTTATCAAGCCGGGTAAAGTCAAGATCGACTTTAGCGCCATTCAATGCGTTTTTGCAGGCCTGCAGCATTTCCGGGTTGAACTTTTGCAATTCATCCAAAAAGGTCTGGGCTTTAAAAGCAAACATGCCACTATTCCAGAAAAACTCGCCGCTGCTTACATAAGTTTCAGCGGTTTTTTGATCCGGCTTTTCTACAAAAGCGGCAACCTGATAGGCTTCACCGATGCGTGAAGATGAACGCTTAATGTAACCATAGCCGGTCTCCGGCTCAGTGGGTACAATGCCGAAGGTGACCAGTTGCCCCGCTTGTGCCAATTGGTTAGCGGCAATTGCTGCTTGGTGAAAGGCCGCCACATTGGCAATCACATGATCAGCGGGAAGAACCAGCAAAACGTCCTCCGGTTTGACGGACAAAGCCGCCATGGCCACTGCAGGCGCTGTATTTTTGCCCATGGGCTCAAGAATAATGGCTTGCGGTTTGCCGCCTATTTCCCATAATTGCTCGGCCATCATAAAGCGATGATCTTCATTGCACACCGCAATGGGCGCTTGAATCCCTTCAAGACCATTCAGTCTCAGCAAGGTTTCTTGCACCATCGTTTTGTCGGTGACCAACGGTAAAAACTGCTTAGGGTACTGACCGCGCGATAATGGCCATAAACGGGTGCCTGAACCGCCGGATAAAATGACAGGAATCATAGGTGTCCTTTAAATTAATAGGTGTTTACGAATAACATCAGCAATAGAAAAATTGCTCTGAAATGGATCGGGATGTTTATGCCCCTAATTATAGTGACAGATGCTGAGAATTTTCTTAAGGAATTTTGGGTCAGCCTCAGAATGTAGTCAAATTTACAAAATTTCTTCGTTAAGTATAAGTTCCAAGCTAGACTTTACCAACATCCTTACAACTTTATAACGCTATGCAATACGATGTATTTAACGGCGATGCCGATGGTATTTGTGCTCTTATTCAGCTTCGTTTGGCTGAACCTGTCAATTCAAGCCTGATTACCGGAGTAAAAAGAGATATTTCTTTACTCGAAGGGGTTACTGCCGAACCAGGGGACCGTATCGTCGTTCTGGATATATCACTTGAGAAAAACAGTGCCGCTTTAAATGCCGTGCTCAAACAGGGCGCATCCGTGTTCTACGTCGATCATCATCGGCCCGGTAAGACACCTGTCCATAGCAACCTGACAACCCTGATCGACACGGACACCAATATCTGTACCAGCTTATTGGTAGATCGGCATTTGCAGGGGCGTTTCCGCTTATGGGCTATTACAGCTGCTTTTGGAGATAATCTTGATGCTGTGGCTTTAAAGTTGGCGGCAGAATCTCATTTATCATCAGAACAAACCGGTCAGTTAAAACAACTCGGCGTTTGCATCAATTACAACAGTTACGGACATTCAATTGAAGACTTGCATCTGCCGCCCGACCAGCTTTATAAGGAAATGGTCAGTTACTTTTCCCCGTTCGAGTTTATTGCCAATAACCGGTTGATTCATCAGACGTTGATCAATGGCTTTGACGATGACATGAATAAAGCCTTACAGATCAAGCCCGAGTACAGCAACGAGGTCATTGCCGTGTATCACTTGCCTGATGAGACGTGGTCCAGGCGGATCAGTGGTGTATTTGCAAACGAACTGGCCAATGCGGCGCCCGATAGAGCTCATGCTATTGTCAGCCTTAATGAAAAAGGCGGATATTTAGTCAGCGTGAGAGCGCCTTTGAACAATAAATCCGGTGCCGATGAAATTTGCTCAGCCTTTCCCACCGGTGGTGGCCGTAAAGCGGCAGCCGGCATCAATCACTTGGAAAAGGCTAGCCTGCCAGCATTTATTAAACAATTTGAATCTTATTACGTTACTTAAAACCTAACAGCGACCGCCCTTTATGACTAAAAAAAGTTCAAACACCGTTTGGCATAATGCCACTATAACCCGTACCGACCGGGAACGGCTACATCGTCACAAAAGCGTGATTCTTTGGTTTACCGGATTATCTGGCTCCGGTAAGTCAACACTTGCGCACGCCGTAGAGGATTATCTTCATCGTTCGGAATGCTCTACCTTTGTGTTGGATGGCGATAATGTGCGTCATGGCTTATGCAGTGACCTGGGTTTTAACGATGAAGACCGGATTGAGAACATCCGAAGAATTGGTGAACTGGCCAAGTTAATGGTTGAAGCCGGGGTTATTACGCTGACGGCTTTCATATCGCCCTTCAGGTCTGATCGGAGTGCGGCCAGAAAGCTGGTTCCTCATGGTGATTTTATTGAAATTTACTGCCAATGCCCGCTTCAAACCTGCGAAGAACGGGACGTAAAAGGCTTATATAAGAAAGCGCGGGAAGGCAAAATCCCTTTCTTCACAGGTATTGGCTCTCCTTACGAAGAGCCCGAAAGGCCCGAACTGATTGTGAATACCCATCAGCAATCATTGGATGAATGTGTTCAATCCGTGATCAATCTATTGCTCAGCAGAGGACTGATCTCGCAAAATTTACTGGTCAAATAAAATACGGTGTAGGTTGCGTCGAGCTTTAAGACTAGGCGTAACCAGCAGGATTGTTACTTTGCCAACTCCAGGTATCTCTCATCATATCGTCGAGATTCTTGTCTGTTTGCCAACTCAATTCATCTGCAGAAAGTGAAGGATCGGCATAACATTCCGCTATATCGCCTTCCCGGCGATCAACAAACTGGTATTTAATGGCCAGTCCGGTTACACGGGAAAATGCATTCACCATATCCAGCACACTGTATCCTTTTCCCGTGCCCAAATTATAGGCCTTGCAAGAACGACTATCGTCATGGCAAGAAAACAAAGCCTCTAGCGCTTTAAGATGCCCTTTCGCCAAATCAACTACATGAATGTAGTCTCTTACTCCCGTACCGTCTTTTGTAGGATAGTCATTACCAAAAATCGATAACTGGCTAAGTTTGCCGACTGCAACCTGGGCGATGTAAGGCATCAAATTATTGGGAACTCCATTAGGGTCTTCACCTATCAAGCCGCTGTGATGAGCCCCTACCGGATTAAAATATCGCAGGATTGCGATATTCCAGGGCCTTTTCTTGGCCCCGAATGAATCGGCTTTCGATAAATCCCGCAAAATTTCCTCGATATGAAGCTTGGTTTTGCCATAAGGATTGGTGGCGGATAATGGAAAGTTTTCTTTGATTGGCACGGTATGAGGATCTCCATAAACCGTAGCCGAAGAGCTGAAAACCAGATCTGTTACGTTGAATTGTTCCATAACCTGCAGTAAAACCAACGTGCCATGCACATTGTTATCGTAATACGCTAACGGCTGTTGACAGGATTCTCCTACGGCCTTAAGTCCGGCAAAATGAATGACAGCATCAAAGTGATGCTGGTTAAAAACCGAAGCAAGCGCGTCTTTATCTCTTATATCAGCTTGATAAAATACGACCGTTTTTTCAGTAATTCGCTCGACGCGCTTTAACGCTTCGATTTTGCTGTTGGAAAGATTATCAACCACCACGATAGTAAAACCGGCATTTAATAACTCCACACAGGTGTGGCTGCCGATATACCCCGCGCCGCCTGTTACTAAAATCGTTTTATTCGTCAAAACAAAATCACCTTAAACTGAGTTAACAAGATTATTTTTACTGATCTTCCTATTGCCAAACTGATGTTATCTGGCACCTTTGCCCCATAAGACAATTTCGATCGTGTGCAAAATGATGCTCATATCGAGAAACATGCTGTAGTTTTTCACATAATAAAGGTCATATTCCAATTTTCTTACCGTATCTTCTTCGCTGGCGCCATAGGGATAACAAATTTGTGCCCAACCGGTGATGCCCGGTTTGACACGATGGCGTTCAGCATAGTAATCGATACGTTCAATAAATCCGTCTACAAATTCAGGGCGCTCGGGTCTGGGACCGACAAAGCTCATATCGCCGGTCAATACATTAAAAATCTGCGGCAATTCATCAATTCTTACTTTTCTGATGAAGGCACCTACCCGCGTAATTCTGTTGTCACGCAGTTTTGCCCATTGCGCGCCATTCTTTTCGGCATTGACGACCATGCTCCTAAATTTAATCACTTTAAAATGCTGGTTATTCTCCCCTACCCTGACCTGTTTATAAAAAAACGGAGCCTGTATGCCATCTTCCAGCTTGATAGCGATGATAGTCATCAACATGAAAGGCCAGGAAACGGCGAGTAAAACAACACTCATAACGATATCAAACACTCTTTTGGTCAGTGATCGAAAACCGCTTACCGCAAATCCGTCAGAGAATAAAAACCAGCTCGGGTAAACATTATTTAACGAGATAAGCCCTTGTTCGCGTTCATAAAAGGTGACCAAATCGATGATATCCAGACCGGACATTTTGCAATCCAGTAAGGTGCTGATCGGCATACTGCGCCGTCTATCATCAATGGCCAGCACAATTTCATCAATGTTCAACTTCTGACAGGTCTCGCACAACGAGGTATCAGAATTGATCAACAATGATTTATCGACCAGCACCTGCTCGTCCGGTAGAGCCAGAAAACCAGTGATATTGAAAGTTTTATGAATATAGCTGTCATTTAGCGTCACCAGCTCAACCGCTTTTTTTCCGCTGCCAACGACTAAAACCTGTTTTTTAATGCGCTCAATTTTGGCATAACGGTAAAAAAAATAGCGGATGATCATCATGCCCAAAAAGGCAATAATGACCGCAGCACCCAGCACACTTCGAGCGATCAGAAATTCAGGGAAAATATAATAAATGGAAACGACTGCCGCGATGGATATACCAAAACTGAAGCTTACCCTGGCAAGTAAATCATAATCGTGTGTTCCCAGATTACGCCGATATAAACCAAGAGAGATATTACACAAGGTCACGACGACGACAAAAACCAGACTTGCAGCAATGATGTCAGATTCTGAATACCAGCTCGCCTCATAGAGAAAACGGAGTTGGCTGCCAAGATACATGGAAAAATAGAATACAAAGGCTTCTAAAATAAGCAGCCACAGGAACGCACTTGAGATGTAATGGCGGAAAATCCTTATCATCGGGAGTTTTTAGAGTAAGTTAAAAATAAAAAACTGTTTATCAGCAAGAACCGGCTTATGAGAGTTGAATGAAGATGAAATTTTAACATCGGCAACCTAAAAGGTTTTTGTTTTCTATAGCAGCGATAACAATTGCTCAGGCATGTTGAAAAGCATAGCTCAAGAGTGGCTTTCAATCGACGTTATCTAATAATTTTTTCAAGTAGGTTACCGGCATGGCATAGGTTATGCCGCTGGGCTTTGTGATCGCCGACTCTTTTCCTTCCTGAACAAAAACCTTATTAATAATACCAATGACACTGCCTGTTTGCGGGTCATAAAGCGGGCTACCGCTGTTACCCGGATACGCCGTGGCATCCAGTTGAAATACATCATAGGGCTCTCGCAAGCGTTTCAGCATATCCGAGCTTAATAACTTCCCGCTTAACTGGGGAATGACTGTTGGCGAAATGGCCGAAATAATACCCTGATGTGTGACAGGATAAAGCCCTAAAACCATGCCGATTGGAAATCCGGTAAAGGCAATGTCTTGACCTTCTTTAACCTGACCGGCATCGCCCAGAACCATCGGGGTTAAACGGGCGTTGCCTGCCAATTTTAAAACTGCAATATCATGGACGGGATCCACTTTCAATTCAGTGGCAAAAGCCATTTCTTCTTTACCGTCTCTTCGAACGAATATCGCTAAAGCTTCTTTGTGGCTTAAATCTTTTTCTTTGGCAATAACATGAGCATTGGTCGCAATCAAAGTGCCGTCACCAATCGCAAAGCCGGTGCCTAAAAAAAGACCGCGAGGGGTGCGTGTTTTCTGAAATGAACCCACGACAACAATACTCGGTTTAACTCTGGTTATTGTCGCTGACAGCACTTCATCAGCTTGCGTTTGGCCAAATTGTAGCCATAAAATTAAAGCCGCGAAAAATCTTATTATGTGTAAGCGCATGATACTCTTGAAGAATAAAACAATGTCACGAGGACAAAGGTCATCATAAACTTTGATTCATTGGGTTATAAACAGAAGCCTATTCGAAATAATCAGCTAGCTGATATGATGATAAGGATAAATACACCAGAGTATCCATCGTTTAATCGCTGAATGAGCTTAAACAATTTTCATCCTGCCGTATCAGAATGGTTTAAAAACCATTTTTCAGCGCCTTCTGACGTTCAGTCGCTGGCTTGGCCAGCTATACAAGCCGGTCATGCTACGCTGATTGCTGCACCTACCGGCTCGGGTAAAACACTGGCCGCATTTTTGGCGGCAATCAACCAGCTTATTGTTCAAGGGATAGCATCACCTTTACCTGACGAAACGGTGATACTTTATATCTCACCTTTAAAAGCCCTGTCCAACGATATTCATAAAAATCTGGAATGGCCTCTGGACGGCATTCAGTTTGTGCTGTTGGAAAATGGTCTGCCGGATGTACCCATTCGTGTGCAAACGCGCACCGGCGACACCTCAACGTCAGAACGCAATGCCATGAAACGGTGCGCTCCGCACATCCTGGTTACCACGCCTGAATCGCTTTATGTTTTGCTCACGTCAGATTCCGGCCGCTTAATGCTTAGCACCGTTAAAACCGTCATTGTCGATGAAATTCACGCGCTTGCAGGTAATAAACGGGGTGCTCATCTGGCTTTGTCATTGGAGCGTTTGGACCAGTTAACCGCAGCGCCCGTGGTTCGAATCGGTCTGTCCGCCACACAAAAACCCATTGAAGACATGGCGAGATTCTTGACCGGAAATCGTAATACGGCCTGCCAGATCATTGACACAGGCCATAAGCGTCAGCGTGACCTTCAAATAGAAGTCCCCGGATCGCCTCTGGAATCGATCATGGCCAGCGAAGTATGGCAGGAAATTTATACTCGCCTGGTTGATTTAATCGAACAACACCGGACTACACTGATTTTTGTCAATACCAGAAGATTAGCTGAACGCCTTGCCGCAGGCCTGGCCGAGCGATTAGGAGAGGATCATGTAACCGCTCACCACGGCAGCCTTGCCAAAGAACATCGACTCAACGCTGAACAGCGTTTGAAACAAGGCAGCCTCAAAGCGCTGGTAGCGACAGCATCATTGGAGTTGGGCATTGATATTGGCGATGTCGATCTGGTCTGTCAAATCGGATCTCCGCGCAGCATCGCCGCCCTATTACAACGGGTCGGCCGGTCCGGTCACCGCCTGAGTGCTACCCCCAAAGGTAAGCTGTTTCCTTTATCGCGCGACGATTTAGTCGAATGTACGGCGATGCTTATCGCTATCAGTCATGACGAACTGGACAAAATCAAGCTGCCTGACCATCCTCTGGATGTTTTGGCTCAACAAATAGTGGCCGAAGTTGCTTGCCGAGAATGGCAGGAAAAAGCACTTTATGAAGCCTTTACCCAAGCCTGGCCTTATCACACTCTTGACTATGAGACCTTCGCGAAAGTGGTCAAAATGCTCAGTGAAGGTTACAGCACGCGAAGAGGCCGACGAGGTGCCTATTTGCACCGTGATGCCGTTCACGGCTTATTGAGAGCCAGAAAAGGCGCACGGTTGACTGCCATCGTAAACGGCGGCGCGATCCCTGATCAATTCGATTATGACGTCATTATGCAACCGGAGGGTTTATTCGTCGGCACGTTAAACGAAGACTTTGCTTTTGAAAGTATACCCGGTGATATTTTTCAGCTGGGAAATAACTCGTATCGGCTTTTAAAAGTCGAACAAGGCCGGGTTTATGTTGAAGATGCGCACGGTTTGCCGCCCAATATTCCGTTTTGGTTTGGCGAAGCGCCGGGGCGCACTGATGAACTCTCCAAGGCAGTGTCGGATCTGCGTGATGCTATCGATCATAAACTTGAGCAAGGCATTCAGCCTGCGCATCAGTATTTGACAGATTCGATCAGCCTCAATACTGCCGCTGCTGACCAATTAGTTCAGTATTTAGCATTGGCAAAAGCAGCGCTTTCTATCATCCCTACTCAGAAAACAATCGTATTCGAACGTTTTTTTGATGAAACCGGCGATATGCATTTCGTCATTCACTCGCCTTTCGGTTCACGCATCAACCGGGCGTGGGGACTGGCTTTGCGGAAACGCTTCTGCCGGACATTCAACTTTGAACTGCAGGCAGCCGCAGGTGAAGACGCTATTGTGCTGTCTTTGGGACCTACCCATAGTTTTCCACTGGAGGAACCGGCGCATTACCTTAAATCGGCGACAGTCAAAGCTATTTTGATTCAGGCCTTGCTTGCCGCCCCTATGTTTCCGACCCGCTGGCGGTGGGTTGCCAATACGGCCTTGGCAGTCCCCCGTAACCGTGCCGGAAAAAAAGTACCTGCCTATTTTCAGCGTAACGATGCTGAAGATCTGATTGCTGTCATTTTTCCGGATCAACTGGCCTGTCAGGAAAATATTGCCGGGGACCGGGCTATTCCTGATCACCCCTTAGTCAATCAAACGCTCTATGACTGTTTGCATGAACTGATGGATATCGATGGCTTGATTCGACTGTTGTCGGGAATCGAACAAAAAACCATACAGGTACTTGCCAAAGATCTAACCTCCCCCTCTCCGCTGGCCCTGGAAATATTGAATGCACGTCCTTACGCGTTTTTGGATGATGCACCGGCAGAAGAACGGCGAACGCTGGCGGTTCAGCAACGACGCTTTATCGACCCTCAAAGTGCGGGCGATTTAGGCCGGCTGAGTCCGGAAGCCATTGCCCGTGTAAAAATGGAAGCCTGGCCGCAGGCCAATTCGCCTGATGAACTTCATGACGCGTTGGTGGTGCTGGCTTTTATAACAGAAAATGAGGGGCAGAACGGCCACGAATCAATTAATCTGCCTGATCAATCATGGCCCGTATTGTTTAAAAGTCTTCAGCTAACACAACGGGCTACCTTAGTCACCCTGGATTCAGGAATAAGGCTGTGGGTCGCTGCTGAACGCTTGCAAACCCTGATGCAGGTATTTCCCAATGCCCGACTTGAACCTGTCATAAACGCCATCCCAGACGAAGTCGAAACACCGGAGAACAGTCTTGTAGATATCATACGCAGCCGGATGGAAGGTTTAGGCCCTGTAACCGCCAGCGCGCTGGCGGCATCAATCGGTATTGAAAACAAGACGGTTCAAGCGGCACTTGAAGCACTGCAGGTTGAAGGTTTTGCCATACAAGGTCAGTTTAGCCATCCTGGGTCAGATAGCATTGAATGGTGTGATCGCGGTTTATTGGCAAGAATTCATCGCTACACGCTAAAACAGTTGCGTAGCGAAATAGAACCGGTTCCGGCAGCTGACTTTATGCGCTTTTTATTCCACTGGCATCGCTTCGATGACAAAGGCGAAGGTGCCGGGGCTTTGCAGGAATCGCTATTGCAATTAGAGGGATTGGGGCTTCCAGCAGTCAGCTGGGAGGCCGACATATTACCTTCACGCATTCGCTGTTATCAGAAATCCGATCTTGATCAATTATGCAGCATGGGAAAGATTATTTGGTTACGTTTACAGCCGCCTCAAACTCAGAATCGCCGGAAAAATCCGGCCGGAAAAAGCACGTCCATCAGTTTTATCGCGCGGCCCCACATTGATCACTGGCGTGCTTATGCACCGCTATCAAGCCCTGATCTGGCAGCACTCTCCAGTCCGGCACAAAAAATCATCACGACCCTCAGGCAATGGGGTGCCAGTTTTTTTGAGGATTTGGCTGCCGAAACAGGCTTACTGAAAGCGCAAATTGAAGAAGGATTGGCTGAATTGGCGGCATGGGGGCTTATCACGGCAGACAGTTTTCAAGGATTACGCACCCTCATTACGACGCAAAAAATCCTGCACCGGCGCAGCAAGCGTTACCCGTCATACGATCCTTTTACTGCTGCCGGACGCTGGTCTCTCATCAGGCCAGGTTTGACTCAGGATAATGATCGCTATGAACACTGTGAACATGTCGCTAAAATTCTGCTCAGGCGCTATGGCGTCGTATTCAGAAAAGTGCTGGAAATGGAATCGATCATGCCATCATGGCGGGAGTTACTCTATGTATTTCGAAGAATGGAAGCACGCGGCGAATTACGTGGAGGACGGTTTGTACAGGGTTTTTCCGGCGAACAGTTTGCGTTGCCGCAAGCCGTTGACGGGTTAAGAGCCATCCGAAGAAACGCAAAACAGGATGATCTTGTGGTTATCAATGCCGCCGACCCGCTCAATTTGACCGGAGTCATTACCCCCGGTCAACGCATCCCGGCTTTAGCCAATCATAAAATTTTATACCGGAACGGCGTACCGATTGCAACAGGAGCTCAGAGTAAAATCAGCTTTCTTAAAGCCGTCGAACCCGAAGAGGAATGGCGCTTAAAAAATGTCTTGCTCAAAAAAGCATAATAATCAAAATAATTAAGTTTGCCCAAAATCTCAAAAAAGAACTGCCATTATGCATGGGAGAGCCGTCATCCCGGCAGATACCGTCTTGTCCTGCTAAAATCAAGCAATATTTAGATGGCATAGCTAGTAGTGTGCCAATGTTGTTTTGACGAACAATTAATGTAATCTATCAACTTCCTATAACAACATAATGAAATTGAATAGATTCCACTATGCCGGCCAAAAAATATCGCGTGAAATTGTCAGAGGTTAAACGCCAAGAATTAAAATGACTACTTAACAAAGGTCGACCAGGAGCTTGTCCGAGAATAGAAATCCTGAAAAATGAGGCACAATATGTAGTATATTTATTCAATTTTTAGCACTATATATTGTGATAAAAATATTGGAAATCGTAATCTCGGACAGCCTCCTAACTGCCCGAAAAAAAACCCATGCTCGAATTCTCTCGCAAGGTGATGGATCTGGCGCTATTCCAAATCAAAACAGATTAAGACATTGCGGAAGCTATAAATATACCTCTCGCTAATCAAATTTTGGTTTGGATATGGCAGATAACAAGCTGATTTATATATTATCAAGCTATGTCAAATTTCTACCACCTAACACCACAAGAAATCAATGAGCGGGAATATGAGCATCGCCACACCGTAATCGTTTAGCCCCCACCGCTAAAAAGTAGCCACCCAAGCAAAACATGAAAAGCTATAGGGCATGACACTGAGCGATCGAGATCTTAGTCAAATAGACACGGACTATCTGGATGAATTGTCAGAGGACGATCTGCGCCCGTTGAGTAAGCAGCTGTTGGCGGATCTCAAAGAAGCCCGGGAACGTCTCAAGCATCCCCGGAAACGAGTTCGCGCCCGCCGTCATCCCGAGAGCCATGGCAATCGAGCCCGCCCTGCGACGAGCCTTCGAAAGAAGCGCCGGCAACGGACGACTTATTAGCTCCGGACTCGACCGTGCCGTCGGCGGATGACTTACCCTGCCAGGACTCGGGCGAGGCGCTGACGAAGACAGATGGGGTGTAGCACTGAGCGAATGGCATCTGTTCGGCCCCCGGCTGGTAAGCTTTCTGGTCTATCTCGCCTTGTACCTGCGGGTATCGCGCAGCAAAATCCAAGCCTTTCTGCGGGATTGGCAGGGGATCGACCTCAGTACCAGCACCATCAATCAATGCCTTCATGAAGCGGGACGTGCCGTTGCACCTGTCGTCGACAAGCAGTTGCTTGCGGAACTCAAGGCCGCCGCCCTCCTGCATATCGATGAAACGCCCTGGAAAGAAGCCGGGCAGTTATTTTGGCTCTGGGTCTTTGTCAGCGCACAGACGGTGATTTATCAAGTAGGAAAACGCCACCGCCTGATCGTGAACCAGCTGTTAGGGGAAGCCTTCAGAGGCTTATTGATGAACGACGGTTACAGCTTTTACCGTGTCTTTCCGAAGCGCTTACGTTGTTGGGCGCACCTCGTCCGCAAGGCCCGGGCGCTGTCATAGTGCTTGGACAGTGAGGGGCAAGCCTTTGGTGAAGCCTTGTTATTGGCCATGATCCTGTTGATGCGCAACATTCATCGACTCCGCGAGACGCCGCAAGATCCCGATGCGTTGCGGATGCAGAATCAACAATTGCTGACCTTGCTGCGCTCGCTCTGCGAGACGCACCGAGACATCGGGCATGACGACAGCCGTAAATTGGCTGGCGAATTTCACAATGACTGGGCGGCTATCGTGCGCGTGATCGAAACACCGGCGCATCCGTTGACCAACAATTTGGTGGAACGCAGTTTGCGGCATTCGGTATTGCTGCGCAAAATCACCTTTGGTTCGCTGACCACACAAGGCAGTCGCGTGGTCGCCTTACTGGCGAGCGTAATTGATACTGCGCGTTTGAGAGAAGTTAATCCCTGGGGGTTTATTGCTGAGGTACTGGCCGAGCGCCGTAAAAACCAACCCGCCCCTCGTTTACCGATACCGGTTTTGGTGTGATGGGAACAGGGGGGGGGCTAAAAGATTACGCCACACCAGCGACAAGCGCAATGCGGACCGCCTTAAGGCCGTGTACCTGCTCGGCAGTGGCTGGCAAGTGAGTCAAGTCGCTCAAGCACTGATGATTGACCGCGAAAGTATGCGTAACAATTATAAGTGCATATTCTGGCCGACAAACTGGTTGAATGCCAGATAGTCGATTCGATCAGTGATGAAACGGTCAGGCTCACCTTAAAAAAAACGCGCTCAAGCCTTGGTTAAAGGAATGTTGGTGCATTCCACCCAAAGCTAATGCTGATTTTGTCTGTGCGATGGAGGATGTTTTAGACGTATATCAACGGACCTATGCCGATGACGAGGTTTTGGTCTGTATTGACGAAACCAGTAAACAACACATCAAGGAAACCCGAACGTCTTTGCCCGCCAGGCCGGGTGAGCCGGAAAAATATGATTTCGAATATGAACGTAATGGCGTCAGTAATCTGTTTATGCTGTCCGCACCCCTTGAAGGATGGCGTCACGTCAAAGTGACCGATCATCATACGAAAGAGGATTGGGCGCAAGTGATCAAAGAGTTAGTGGATGAACATTTCCCTGAAAGAAAGAAAATAGTCTTGGTGATGGATAACCTGAACACTCATAAGCTCGGATCACTTTATACCGCCTTCAAACCGGAAGAAGCGCGAAGAATCGCGGATCGTTTAGAAATTCACTATACCCCAAAACACGGTAGTTGGTTGGATATGGCAGAAATAGAAATCGGCATTATGGCTCGACAATGTCTTGACCGACGCATACCTGATCAAGATACCTTGAAGCGAGAAATAAAAGCTTGGCAGGATAAACGGAATCAGGAAGGCGTTTGTGTAAATTGGCGATTCACCACTCAGGATGCCAGAGTGAAATTAAAATCCCTGTATCCGACAATATGAATTTGGTGGACCACTAGGTATCAAATTAGGCACTAAATTAGGCACTAAATTAGGCACTAAATTAGGTACTAAATTAGGTACTAAATTAGGTACTAAATTAGGTACTAAATTAGGTATCAAATTAGGTACTAATTTAGGTATCAATTTAGGTACTAATATAGTACCTATATTTCCAGGTTAATACGCGTCAGTAATTTTTATTAATGACGCGTATTACTGACGCGTGTTACAGACTTGGATTTTTTAGTCAGTAACATACATATGGGAGATCGGCTTTTCATCTTTTACAAGGCACCCCAAATGTAGCCATTTTTAGGGGTCTCATTTAACGTTTTGACAGGCGAGTTTTACATGATTTTTACCCACAAAAAACACCTGATATTAATACCCATAAAGCACCTGTTATTTATGGCCTGTTTTTTACCCATTTTTGGGCGTGCTCAAACGCACCCAAACCAGCTAGTTAAAAGATGTGAATTTTTAGGCCAGCACTCCAATTTGTAAAAAAATCAAACACGGCGCGAATTTCGCTCTAGAAGTGTGCCAATTTTGTTTTGACGAACAATTAATGTAATCTATCAATTTCCTATAACAACATAATGAAAGTGAAAAAATTCCTCTATGCCGGCCAAAAATATCGCGTGAAATTGTCCGAGGTTGAACGTCAAGAATTAAAAGGACTACTTAACAAAAGTCGACTAGCGGCCCGGAAACAAAACCCATGCTCGAATTCTCTTGCAATGTGATGAATCTGGCGCTATTCCAATCAAAACAGATCATGACATTGCGGAAGCTCTAACTATAAGCACTCGAAGCATGGAACGAGTTCGGCAATGTTTTGTGGAAGAAGGCTTGGCGTCAGCCTTAAATCCAAAGGTACAGCTCCGTCATCGCCCCAAAAAGCTGGATGGTGCAGCGGAGCTTTTCTGGTTGCAACAGCCTGTATGGAGACACCCGAAGGACGAGCAGAGTGGACTATGCAGTTATTGGCCGACAAACTGGTTGAATGCCAGATAGTCGATTCGATCAGTGATGAAACGGTCAGGCTCACCTTAAAAAAAACGCGCTCAAGCCTTGATTAAAGGACTGTTGGTGCATTCCAACCAAAGCGAATGCTGATTTTGTGTGTGCGATGGAGGATGTTTAGACGTGTATCAACGGACCTATGCCGATGACGAGGTTTTGGTCTGTATGGACGAAACCAGTAAACAGCACATCATGGAAACCCGAACGCCTTTGCCTGCCAGTCCGGGTGAGCCGGAAAAATATGATTTCGAATATGCTTGAATTCATATAATAAATGCAACACCTCTTAAAAGGGCTAGATGGTATAGTTTCCGTCTACCAAAACAACAAACTAAAGAGGTGTCCAATGAGAACATTCAACCATCTAACCCAAGAAGAAAGTTTCCCTGGAAGAGATAGCCAAAGACATAGGCAGAAGTAAGTCTACTATTAGTCGAGAACTGTATCGAAATAAGGGTCAACGCGGGTACCGTTACCAGCAAGCGCAGATCAAAGCCGAACGGCGTCATGCCGACAAGCCCAAAGCGATCAAGCTGGATGAGGCGATGAAGCAGGCGATAACGCCACTGATCGAAGAGAAATGGAGTCCGGAGCAAATTTCAGGGCGCCTAAGACTACTGGATGAACCGACGGTTAGCCATGAAACGATTTATCGCTTTATCTTGGCGGACAAAGCCAAGGGTGGTGAGCTATACAAGCATTTGCGGCATCAAGCTAAGCCTTATCGTAAACGTTATGGTAAAAATGACTATCGCGGCAGCAATTCCCAATTTAAAACCCTGATAAAATAAGGGGCACTTAAAATCAATCAATCGCAACATTAATAAAGCCATCGGTAGATACAAATGGACTTGGAAATAATTGACCTGATACGCCGCACCTTCGAAGACTTACCGGACTCCCGTAAACCCGGCAACAATCAGAAATACAGGATAGAAGATGCCGTTCTGAGTGCCTTCTCGGTGTTTTTCACGCAAAGCCCGTCTTTTCTGGATTATCAGCGACGGATGGAAAAACTCCACAATCGAAATAACGCACAATCGATTTTTGGTGTTCATCAAATTCCTTCGACCAGCCAAATCGGCAACTTGCTGGATCCCATTGCACCGGAAACACTCTATCCGGTGTTGGCCGAAGTGGGTGACAGATTGTACACACAAGGTTGCCTGAAGCCGTTCGTGAGTGTTGGCAGTACTTTGTTGGTGGCGCTGGACGGCACCGATTCCTTCAGTTCGGAAAAAATTTCCTGTCCATGCTGTACCCAACAAACGCTGAAAAACGGTCAGACCTTATACCGTCACACGTTGGTGACACCGGTCATTGTGGCTCCCGGACAAAGCCAGGTAGTGCCTTTGCCGCCGGAATTTGTTCGCGTCCAAGATGGCGTGGACAAACAGGATTGCGAACTGGCGGCGGCCAAGCGCTGGCTGACGAATTGGGGGCCTCATTACGCGCCCCGCGGCATTACGGTGCTGGGTGACGATTTATATTGTCACCAGCCGTTTTGTGAGGCCGTGCGGGCGCAGAACATGGCTTTTCTGTTTGTCTGCAAGCCTGATTCGCATGAGCTATTGTACGAATGGCTCGACGATTTTACCCGAATCGGTGAGATTCAAACGCTCGAGAAAAGCCGTTGGAACGGAAAACAACGATTGACCGAACGCTATCGGTATTTCAATCAAGTCCCTCTCCGCAATAGCGACGATGCATTAATGGTTAATTGGTGCGAAGTGACGATCCTCAATGCCAAACAAGAAGTGGTCTACCGCAATGCCTGGGCAACGTCACACACTCTCGACGAACACAATGTGATCGAGATGGTCGCCGCGGGCCGCGCTCGTTGGAAAATAGAGAACGAAAACAACAATGTCCTCAAGAACCATGGCTATCATTTCGAGCATAACTTTGCCCACGGCAAACAGCAGTTGTCCAACTTCTTGGCAACCCTCAACTTATTGGCTTTCCTCACTCATACGGTGCTTGAATGGCTCGACGAGGCTTACCGTGCCGTCCGCAATGCCGCACCTTCCAGGCGGACATTCTTCGAACAATTCCGAACCTTACTTCAATTTATGCCTTTTGATAATTGGCAGCATTTGATGCGGTTCATGCTCTATGGAGAAAATCAAATACCTAGAAAAACGTAAGGTTTTAAAATGGGAATTGCTGCTATCGCGGCACCCTTCCTGGCCGCGTAGACATTGACGAGCGCCCTGCCATAGTGGCTGAAAAGACCCGCTTAGGTGATTGGGAAGCCGATACGGTCATAGGCAAAGGTCATAAAGGGGTTTTAGTCACTTTAACCGAACGAGTGTCCAAGCTGAACCTCGTCATTCCCATTATCCGCAAGGAGGCCGGGTTGGCCAAGGACGCAATTATTGAAGCCCTAAAGCCTTTCGCTGCTTTTGTCCACACCATCACTTTTGATAATGGTCGTGAATTTTGTCGGCATCTAGACATCGCTAAGGCATTGAATTGTGAAACCTATTTTGCCAAGCCCTATCATTCCTGGGAGCGCGGTTTAAATGAAAACCACAGCGGTTTATTGAGGCAATATTTTCCGAAAGCTAAGCCGCTGGATCAAGTAACCCAAGCCGATGCCAATAAAGCTTTAGCTGGGCTTAACCATAAACCTAGAAAAACCTTAAACTACCAAACACCTTGGGAGGTATTTTGTAAAATGGCGGGCTTGATACCTATAATTTGCTGGGTGTTGCATTTATGGGTTGAATTCGCCGCTTAAAAACCATGCGACAAAATCAGCAAAACCAACGGCGTCGTTGGTAAAGACTTTATGTTTAAATTTTCCTTCCAAAAGGCAAGCAACATCGAATTTCTTTTTGGCAATATCTGCGCCGATGACGATATTAAAATCTTTTTCAATCACAGCCTTATCCGTGTTTTTTAAATTTCAAAAAAAGTTATTGATCAAGATACACCGCTATGTTCAACCTTATGCATACAGGCTCTAGGCCTAAGATACCGTTCGAACTACATTAGCAAGTGCAGATAGTGGGGTACTCTATCTGCCGGACAGGCTTTTAGCCTCAGGGATTGCACGATTTCCCCACCACCCTCCCGATGATCAGTCAGGGATTCTCGCTTGTTTATTCGCCAGAATCAATATGTAGGTGTAGTTTCTTGATTTCATAATCGCAATTTCTTGCACTTATCCTTAATTTCCGTCTCGAATTAATTGATTTTATAAAATCACTTTTTCTCACATTAATTGCACCTGACTTAAAGCCGTCTCACATTAGGTGATTTTATCAGGCGGATTTTCTCACTTTAAATGAATTTATCCGGCATTTTCAAAATATGGTTGGTGTCAAAAACAACATTAAAAACGTTCGTTTTTACTGACTGCTTTTGTTAAAGAAAAGCACTGTGTTTTCAATCTTATTTTGGTTATTATAAAGATTGTTTTTAGGGTTTACTTTACCCTTAATAATTTTAAAGGTGTTTTGGTAAGATGATGGCACAGACTATTGGTTATCTGAGGGTATCGACCGCAGACCAGGATGTAGAGAAAAACAAAGCGGATATTTTGACGCTGGCCAATCACTATAACCTGGGACAAGTTAAATTCTTTGAAGAAAAGATCTCCGGTAAAATCTCCTGGCATAAACGCAAGATTGCCCAGATCATTGAAGACCTTAAAAAAGGCGATAGCCTGGTCGTTAGCGAAATGTCCAGGTTAGGGCGGAGTATGTTGGAATGCATGGAAATTTTATCGATTGCCATGGAACGGGGTATCCATGTCTATTCGGTGAAAGGCAATTGGCGGCTTGACCAAAGCATCCAAAGCAAGATCATTGCGATGGCGTTTTCGATGGCTGCCGAGATCGAACGGGATTTGATCTCGCAGCGTACGAAAGAAGCCTTACGCGCAAAGAAAGCCTCCGGAATGTCGCTAGGCCGTCCCAAAGGGCCCGGTAAGAGCAAGCTCGATCCGTTCCGCCCCGAAATCGAAGCCTTGCTGGCCAATGGTGCGACCCAGTTTTTTATCGCCGAGCGCTATGGCACTACCCCTGCCAATTTGCGCAACTGGATGAGCAAACACGGCATCACCCGGCCTAAACAGGAAAAGGTTCGTGCCGCGTAAACGTCTCCCTTTTGAAGTACTGATGGCACTTCAAAACCAATTGGATGCGTTGTCCCCACGAAACGCCAAACGCCAACAACTCATTGAGGAAACCTGCGAATCGTTTGGGGTTTCGGCATCAACAGTTCACCGGTTATTACGGAACCACCAGCTACCTTATTTAGCACTGCGCAGCGATTACAATCAACCAAGATGTATTCCCGAAGCAGACATGCGGCGTTATTGCGAATTGATTGCCGCGCTAAAACTTCGGACAACCAACAAAAAAGGACGGCACTTATCAACCAGAGCCTGTATCAACCTTCTGACCAAACATGGCATTGAAACCTCGGAAGGACTCATTAAGGTTGAACCCGGATTGCTCAAACTTAGCACGGTTAGCCGTTATTTAAAACAATGGGGTTATGACAAACGCACCTTGGCCATCGAGCCACCCTGGACGCCCTTCCAGGCCGTTCACAGTAACGAATGCTGGCAATTTGATTTCTCGCCGTCAGACTTTAAAAAACCGGCATTTGCAAATACAGAGTCAAAAGGTGATTCACACTATATGGCCTTGGCCGGTGTCACCGATGACCGAAGCGGGTTTTGTTATCAAGAATATCATCTGGTCAAAGGTGAAGATGCGATGACCGCGCTCCTGTTCCTGTTTAATGCAATGTCCCCCAAGAAAGACAAGAACTGCCCGTTCCAGGGTATCCCTGCGGTTATTTACATGGATGCCGGCCCGGTCTCGAAAAGCCGCGTCTTTCTATGGGTCATGAAGCAACTTGGCGTTGAAGTGAGGGTGCATATGCCAAAGGGCAGTGATGGCCGCCGCACTACCGCGCGCTCAAAGGGTAAGGTTGAACGCTCGTTTCTGACCATTAAATGCTCCTTGGAAACCCTGTATCATCTCCAGCAGCCGGAATCACTGGAAGAAGCCAACGCCTGGTTACACAAGTATTTACAGGAATATAACGCTATGGATCACCGGCATGAAGATCATTCCAGGCTGGACGATTGGCTGCTTAACCTGCCGTCGCAAGGTTTCCGGGAAATGTGCAGCTGGGAGCGTTTTCGCACCTTTGCCCGCGAGCCTGAACAGCGCAAAGCGGACAGCAACGGCTGTGTTGGTATTGACGGTATTCGCTATCAATTGAGCCATGAGATGGCGGGACAGGAAGTCACCCTGCTCTGGGGGCTGTTCGATAATGAGCTCTATGTCGAGTTTAATAACGAAAAACAGGGGCCTTTTTATCCGGAGGAAGGCCCCATTCCCTTCGGCAAGTTCCGTAAACACAAAAAGAGCAGCGTTGAAGTTAAGGCAGATCGGATTGGGCAACTGGCCAAAGCCATCAGCCTGCCGAGTTCCGCGTTATCCGACAGCAAAAGCAGTGATCAAGCTCTGTTGACCCAAGCCAATATCCTGCACCTGGAAAAACCGAATTCCACCCCGTTTGATGATAACCCTTTCCTGCAAACGGCCACGTTTAAAAACAAGCTGGATGCGAAGACGGCCATTGCCGACTATCTGGGCAAGCCGTTGTCCCGATTGACCGATCTGCAAATGGCAGCGATCAATACTATCCTCGATGAATCGCTGGATAAGAAAGCAGTACTGGAAAAAGTTCGTGCGTATTTTACTTTAAGCTCGGTTGAGCGCTCGGGAGGCGACTAATGTATGGTGAAATGATGCAATACTATGGCTTAGTGAAGGACTTCGATAAAACAGATTACTTTGAGACGGAAGCTTTTAAAGGCGTATTGGGCAGTCTTGAAATCGCGGTCTTATCAGGGGGAATAATCGCCCTGACCGGCATTGTCGGAGTCGGTAAGACGACCATTATCAGGCATTTCCAGGATAGCCTGAAAAAGAAGAACCAGGTTATCGTTGCCAAATCGTTGGCAACCGATAAACCCCGCGTCAATATCAACACCTTATATACCGCGTTGTTTGCCGACTTGCCGACGGCGAAAGAATTTAAGGTGCCAACCCAAGCTGAAATCAGGGAAAGGAAACTTCAGGAATTGATCCGTAAAATTAACAAACCGATCGCCTTCTTTATAGATGGCGCCCACGATCTTCATTGGCGGACGTTAATTGGCTTAAAACAGTTAATAGAAACGATTGAGGACGCTAAAGGTACATTGACCATTATCATGGTGGGTCACCCGAAACTGGGTAATGACCTCAACAGGCCGGCCATGGAAGAAATCGGCGCCCGAGCCAAATTGTTTAGCCTGGACAGTTGGGGACAACAGAAACAGCGGTATATCGAATGGGTATTGGAGCAGTGTAGCAAGCCTAAAACGCCAATTCATGACATCGTTGCACCGGATGCCATTAATCTATTAGCGGAACGATTAATTACCCCGTTACAAATCTGCCATTACCTGACGCTCGCTTTAATAAAGGGAGCCACCACAGGGACAAAACCAGTCAATGTCGAGATTATAGAAGCCGTGTTATCGCCAGATTTAAATACCTTGGAACCTAAATTAGCCCGGCAGGGCTATAACACAATGGCTTTATGCGAACATTTGAATGCCCGGAAAAGTGAAATCCGGGCGTATTTCAATGGGCAATTGCCAGCGGCCAGGGTTGATGAATTCAATAAAGAGATTCATAAACTCGGTATTTTATAAAAACTGAGGTCTCAGCTTGGGCGTCAGATAGAATCAAATAATGTGGGAAATTCTGATCGATAAAATCACTTAATGTGAGAAGACTAAAAGATAGGTGCAATTAATGTGAGAAAAACTGAATTTATAAAATCAGTTAATCTGAGATGAAAATGGTGAATAAGTGCAAGAAATGCCGATTATGAAATCAAGAAACTACATGTAGGGGACTGTCGGGATTCAGAATACAAGGACATGCTCCTGCCATTGACATCCATGCCATCTGGGTTGGCAATCCCAGCCTGAACAACAATTAATACAAATAGAGCCGCCTAAAAAGCCAGGACATCTCCATAAAAACGGGAAAACATCAATAAAATTCGCCAGATGGCGGCAACAATACAGTAAAAAATAGCCGGTTAAAAAAGGATTATTCCGGATTTAACTGCCTGAGCTGATAAACCAGGACTAACCATGCTCCTGAGACCCCTAATAAAGTGGATATCCCAAAAAGAACGATAACCTCTGTAAATCCCAGATAGAGGACGTTAAATATGCCGTCATAGAGCTTGGACAGTTCATCTACGGGTGTCTGTAATACCATCATCATCACCGTCACAATAAGCCAGGCTGTTATTCCGGATAATAAACCCAGCCAAAATCCGGTATAAAGAAAAGGCCGGCTGATAAAGCGGTCTGTAGCGCCGACCAGCTTGGCGATGATGACTTCTTCGCGGCGATTGTGTAATTCAAGACGAATGGTATTGCCGGTAATAAACAGGACGCCCATGCCGAATATTGTGCTCAATAACGTGACGCCTCGCTCAGCCAATGCCAAGATGGACTGCAATCGTTTGACCCACTCCAAATCCAGCTGAACCTGATCCACTTCAGGCAGTTGTGAAAGGGTATTACGAAGTTGTTCCAATTGTTGCTGCGTCATTGATTCAGACGAAGGCATCACCTGAATTACAGCAGGTAAAGGATTTTTGTCCAATGCATCAATGGCAGCTCCAAAGCCGCTGTATTCACGAAATTCCGTTAATGCTTGGGCTCTGGATATCAACTTTGTGTCTTGAATATTGCCATGTTTGCGCAGGGTCTCTGCTAATTTTGCACCCGTTTGATCACTGACTTGTTCTTTCAAAAATACGGACAGGTGATTACTGTCTTCAAAACTGTCGGTTAGTTGCTGAATATTTGCCACGAACAAATAAAACCCGGCCGATAAAGCAATGGCAATGGACATGACTGCAATGGTCATGATGGATGAAAACGGCGATCTAACCAAGCGCCCCAGACTGGAAAAAAAAGCATGGGCATGAATATCCATATAAGCATGTAATTTATCGCCCAGACTGGACGCCAGACTTTTTTTTCGAACCGGCGCTTTAGTTTTTCGGTAATACTCTTTTCTCATGTCTCAGCTCGCCACCATGCGGCCATGATCCAGCTTTAATACGCGATGACCCATTTTTTTGACCAGTGGAATGTCATGAGTGGCTATCAATATAGTCACGCCTACTTGCTGAAAATCCTCAAATAATTTCATTATTTCTGCAGAAAGCTCAGGATCGAGGTTACCCGTTGGTTCGTCGGCCAATATCAACGGCGGCTTGTTAACCACCGCTCGCGCGATACCGACCCGCTGTTGCTCACCCCCTGACAAGGTGAGAGGGTATTTTTTCTCTTTACCCAATAAACCGACTTTATCCAGTGACGCACGAACACGACGGCTGATTTCCTGATGGCCATGTCCGGCTATAACTAAAGGTAAAGCCACATTATCAAAAACAGTTCTGTCATTGAGCAATTTGAAATCCTGAAAAATCAGACCTAATTTCCTTCTTATATAAGGGATGTGCCTGTTTTTGGCTTTGTTCAAATTTTGTCCGTCCAGCAGCACATTACCCCGGTTGCATCGCTCCATCAGTGCGATCAATTTCAACAGGGTGCTTTTTCCTGCACCTGAGTGCCCTGTAAGAAATGCAAATTCACCGGGCTTTAAATGAAAAGTTACATCTGACAAGACGTCACCCACTTCAGGGTAACGCTTGCAGACATGATCAAATTTCAACATAGTCAGTTATCAGTCAGAAATAGGGCATCGACAAATTTTTCTGCATCGAAATCCTGCAAATCATCAATGCCTTCACCAATGCCAATATAGCGGATCGGAATAGCATGCTGTTTGGCTAGAGCAAAGATGATTCCGCCTTTCGCAGTCCCATCGAGTTTTGTCAAAGCAATGCCGGATAATTTTACCGTCTCATTGAATTGCCGTGCTTGTGACAACGCATTTTGCCCTGTGCCTGCATCCAAAACCAGCAGCACTTCGTGAGGGGCGTCCTCATCAAGTTTAGTCATAATCCGTTTTACTTTTTTTAATTCATCCATCAAATTGGATTTTGTATGCAGCCGGCCTGCAGTATCGGCAATCAATACGTCAACGCCTTTAGCCTGTGCCGATTGTAAACCGTCAAAAATGACGGATGCCGAATCGGCTCCGGTATGCTGCGCGACAACATGAATTTTATTACGTTCGCCCCAGGTTTGAAGCTGTTCGACTGCCGCAGCTCTGAAGGTATCCCCTGCGGCCAACATGACACTATGACCTTGAGCTTGAAGCCTCTTTGCCATCTTGCCGATGGTCGTTGTTTTACCAGCACCGTTTACCCCTACAACCAATATCACAAAAGGCTTTTCTTGCTTGGGAATAACCAGGGGTTCACAGCAGGGTTTCAGAATGGTCAATAATTCATGTTTTAGTACATCTGATAGCGTGCTGCCTTGCTTTATCTGTTCCTTAACAGCCGGGCTATTCAGTTTGTTGATGATAAAGGTGGTGACATCCATGCCCATATCCGCCATCAACAAATTAGCCTCAATCTCTTCCAGAACCTCATCATCAATCGTTTTCTGTCCTATCGGGATCGCATTCAACAAAGAGCCCAAACCGGTCCGGGTTCTCTGTAATTGTGATTTAAGCCTTGAATAAAGGGATTCCGGCTCCGGCTCTCTGTAGATGGCTTCGGAAGGCACAACTCTGACCGGTGGCGCTTTGTGTTCGCCCACAGGGGCTAATTTTGGCTGCACAAGATCAGTTTCGCCTTTAAATTCATAGCGGCTGTATAAACGGATGGCGAGCAGCGGCAACATGAGTAAAAAGGCCAGATTGCTGTGCATTGAAACCGCCCATAAAGGCAGGTTTGCAATCACCATAAAGGCTGCGGCCATCATTTGCAGCAATAAAAGAACAGCCAGACTCAGGCTCGCAATGCGTACTCTTTTAGCGTTATTTGAAGTGCTTGCCGCTCCGACAGCGCTACTCAAGACAATAAAACTGATCAGAGCGGTCATCCGATGTAACCAATTAATCGCGACTTGAGCTTCATTACCGGCAGACATTCCGCCAAGTACTTGCAATAGCACTTTGTAATCCGCTTCAGGCCACCATTTCCCATTGCAATGAGGGAAACCGGAGCAAGCCATCCCGGAGCCGGTGCCGGTTACCCAGATGCCGGACAGGATGAGTAGCAGCAACAATAGGATACCGAAGGTACTCAAAAAGTAAGCACTTGAGAATCCGGAAATTTCTGATTTTTCTAGATCAGGATGTGTTTTTAAACACAGCCAAAACAGCATCCAAACGGTAAAAAAACCCAGCACTAAATGAGCGCTGGCGATTTCCGGCATTACATTAAGACCCAAGTTAATCAAGCCGGTAAACGTTTGCAATGTCACCAGCAGCAGAATGCCGCTTGCTCCCAAAACTGCCGATAGCTTATGCCGGGTCTGAAACCATGCGCTGAGGAATAAAATAACGGCCAATACTGACACTATGCCGGAAAGGTAGAAATGCCCCAATTCTTTCCAGACTTTAATAATCTCATGCCCTTGAACGGGCTCATTGACTGGTAATTGTTGTTGAAAATCAAGATCATCTGGATTTACCAGCTGACTGTGACAACCTGGTCCTTCCGGGCAACCTAAACCGGCATCAGATAGCCGTTCATAAGTGCCGAATAACACGAGCAGCAAAGCGATAAAAAAACACAGAAATGTAATTTTTCTAAACATCGTCTATCCAATTTGTGAAATGCTGAGAAGTTTCCTAAGGTCGCTCTTGACCTTGTAAGGATCAAACCCGGATTGATAGTGCATCATCAGATTTCCAAGCGGATCCATTAATATCAACATGCCATGAGGTACTTTGCCCTGCTTTAATGCTTCTACTTTTTTTTGCAGCGCTTGATTCGGTTTCACTTTCAATAACCGGCTATCTTCAGACCACCAGGCGCCCTGTGTATCAACGGTAACCCCTTCAAAGACCATGACAGCTCTTCGGATTCTAGTTAAATCCTTGCCCATCATCAGTAGTAATTGTTTTGATTTGAATATCGATTCTTTACAGTCAAGATTGCAATCGGATGTCGGAATCAGATTAATCATGGCCCAGCGACCTTTAAGCTCATTCAGGTTGTCACTGGAGAACTGATCAAATCCGGTCAAATCAGTTCTTTCAGTCGTGATGGGTGGAATGATCAGTTCACCGTAATTGGTTCTGCCGGCCACAGTTTCAGGATGCTTGGCCAGATACCAGGCAATAATAAAAGGGATGACCGACATGCCAAAAATGGCGAGTATCAGTCGTTGATTTCTCTTTTGTTGATTATTCATTAGATTTTTTTAAGCTGTACCAAACAAATAAAACGGTGAGTGTCACGGCCAATCCGAACCATTGGATGGCATAAGCAATGTGTTTTTCCGGCGTTATTTCTACAGAAATATGCCACGACCGCTCATAGCCATCTGGAGATTCAGGCTGCAATTCAATCTGAAAATCCGCTAAAGGCCGATTAATCTTTTTTGCCAAAACCAGCGAGTCAATCAACTGCACCACCGATGGCCAGGTATCCGTAGGAATTTCCGCACCTTTCAGTTTTACGCCCAAACCGGGGAAATGATTAATTCTACCGGTAATAGTCATTTGATTTTCATGCACGGTGATATCAGGCAACTGATTTCTATCCGGATTTGCAGGAACCCATCCTCTATTCACTAAAATAGAAAGCGTTGAACCGTTCAGATAAAAAGGGGTCATGACAAAATAGCCTACCTTACCATGACGAACCTGGTTATCCAGTAAAAACTGATGTTGATCATCGTAATGCCCGGTAACTTCAACTGCTTGAAACCGCAATGACTTGGCTGTCTCAATCAAATCAGCTGTTAACGGGATTTTAGGTAGATCAGCATTCCGGTTTAATTCAGAGATATAGAGGGCTTTTTCTTTAGACCGCGTTAATTGCCAATTACCCAGCGACAGCAATAAGACCAAAAAACAAAGATAAGCGATTAATGGAACCGATTTAATGTAAAAGCCTTTTACACGAATCTTTCTGTTCATTGTTTTTTTAATACTCTATTGGCAAGACGGATTGAATAACTGAGAATATCCTTGTTTTTGACGTTTACACATATAATTTATGATTATCAAAATTCTTATCGGCATCGCATTTATAGGCATCATCTTAAGCTTAGGCTCAGCTCTCTTTCATTTAGTAAAACGCACTGAGGAAAATTCCACAAAAACAGTTAATGCGTTGACGGTAAGAATTACTCTATCAGTCTTATTGTTTATTTTTATATTTATCGCTGTGGTTACAGGACTTATTGAGCCCCATGGCATTGGCGCAAGACTGCATAATAAAACAAACCAGGAAGAAATTAAGCAGTAAGAACGAGATCCGGGCGATTGCTCTTTATAATATTGACGCACTCTTCCCAACCCTCTGAAAAGTCAGGCCGCTACAAAAAAAAAGCGCTGCGTAAAGCAGCGCTTTAATTACTGTGTTGCTGTTACTTTAGAGTAAATAGACAAACACAAATAAACCTAACCAAACGACGTCAACAAAATGCCAATACCAGGCGGCTGCTTCGAATGCAAAATGGTTTTCCGGCTTAAAATGACCTCTCCAGCTGCGAAACAGAACAACTGACAGGATAATGGCGCCCACGCAGACGTGAAAACCGTGAAAACCGGTCAACATGAAGAAAGTTGAACCGTAAATGCCCGAGCCGAGAGTCAAGCCCATTTCAGTGTAGGCTTCATGGTACTCAATAGCCTGAAATGCAACGAACATAAATCCAAGTGCTACGGTTGCAATCAAGCCTTTAATCAGCTGATCACGTTTTTGAGCTAAAAGGCCATGATGAGCCCATGTACACGTGACACCGCTGGTCAGCAGGATCAATGTATTCAGTAAAGGCAAACCCCATGCACCCATAGGTTCAAATTCACCACCGATTTCACCGGGACCGTTTGTCGGCCACTGCGCTGTAAAATTTTCCCACAACAAGTGTGACGAACGACCAGGACCGTCGCCCAAGCCTCCCAGCCAGGGTACTGACAAATTTCTGGTATACCACAATGTGCCGAAGAAAACGGCAAAAAACATAATCTCTGAAAAAATAAACCACATCATGCCCATGCGGTAAGAAATACCGACCTGAGTACTGTACATGCCGGACTCGCTTTCCGTTGCCTGCAAGCTGAACCAACCGGCCAACATAACAATAAACGTCATGAATCCCATGATCATCATGGTTGAACCGATGGATGATCCATTCAAGAAATTGGCAAAACCTGCCAAAGTTAACATAAGTCCGCCCGTGCCTATGATAGGCCACGTAGCTTTATGCGGTATGTAATAAGCAGTTGTGGACATAGCCTTCCCCTGTTGTTAGTTTTTTACTGATTTATCAGTATTATCAAAAAAAGTGTAAGAAAGTGTAATCGTTTTGTACTGTTCAGGCAGACCCGGCTCAACAACGAATCGAACCGGCATTGTCTTGCCCTCTCCGGGGTCAAAAACCTGTTCCGTAAAACAAAAACATTCGGTTTTTTTAAAATATTCCGATGCCAATCCGGGTGAAACACTGGGAATGGCCTGTGCCAGCATTTTTTTGTCAGTCAGATTTTCAGCATAAAAATTAACCGTGTAAAACTGGCCTGGATGAACCACAATCTTGTTGCTTTCGGCACGAAAAGTCATAGGCGCCGACTTATTGACCGAGGTCACAAACTCAACTTTGATTTCTCTGGATTTGTCGACTTGATATTGAGTTTCCAGGACTGCGTCAGTGTTGGTCTTGCCGTTCAATCCAGTGATGTCGCAAAACACATCGTAAATCGGGACCAGTGCATAACCAAAACCAAACATGGCAATCGCAATAAGCGCCAGCTTTGTAACTAATTTACGGTTTTTTGAATCTACGCCCTCACTCATTCTGCAATTGCTCTCATTACGGCAAACACATAGACAGCAACAACGAAAGCTGTCAAAACCAGTGCCGTTAAAATGTTTTTGCTCTTGGTCGTCATGAATTTCCCGAATATTTATGCATTTAGCACGTTTAATGCAGTGTTCAGTATTTAAACTCTGAATGGGCCACGGATAGATCATCTAATCCATGGCCTTGTTGGGAAGCGCCGCATTATTCAGCGCTTCTCCAAGTTGCCTGCATCAGGCTTTGTTAAAAATGCTCAGTTGGAACTATTTCCGGTGGTGTAGTAAACGTATGGTAAGGCGGTGGAGAAGGCAATGTCCATTCTAGGCCGTGCTTTCTTGCATCTTCCCAAACCTCGTCCGTTACTGCTTCGCCGGTTCCACCTTTAATGGTTTTAATAACAACCCAAAGGAACAGCAATTGGCTGAAGCCGAAAATGAACGCACCAATACTCGATACCATATTCCAATCCGCAAATTGCACGGCATAATCCGGAATACGTCTTGGCATACCAGCCAAGCCCAGGAAATGCTGAGGAAAGAACAGAATATTGACAGAGATGGCGGATAACCAGAAATGCAGTTTACCGATTTTTTCGTCATACATGTGGCCGGTCCATTTGGGCAGCCAAAAGTAACCGGCCGCCATCAAGATAAATATGGAAGCGGGTACCAATGTGTAATGAAAATGAGCAACAATAAAATAGGTGTCATGGTACTGAAAGTCTGAAGGTGCAACAGACATCATCAAACCGGTAAATCCACCCATCGTAAATAACACCACGAAGGCAATTGAAAACAACATCGGTGTTTCAAAGGTCATGGACCCTTTCCACATCGTGGCCGTCCAGTTGAACACTTTTACACCGGTGGGAATCGCAATCAGCATGGTGGCATACATAAAGTACAACTCACCGGCTATCGGCATGCCCACAGTAAACATGTGGTGAGCCCATACGATAAATGACAGGAAAGCAATGGCTGCAGTCGCATAAACCATAGAGCTGTAACCGAACAAAGGTTTGCGTGCAAACACCGGAATGATTGTGGATGCAACACCAAAAGTCGGCAAAATCATGACATAAACTTCAGGATGACCGAAAAACCAGAAAATATGTTGATACAGAACCGGATCACCGCCGCCTGCAGCATCAAAAAAGCTGGTGCCGAAGAATCGATCAGTTAACAGCATGGTTACCGCACCGGCAAACACAGGCATGATCGCAATCAGTAAAAACGCGGTAATCAGCCAGGTCCAGACGAAAAGCGGCATTTTCATCAAGGTCATCGCTGGAGCGCGCATGTTAAAAATGGTTGCGATAATGTTAATCGCGCCCATGATCGACGAAATACCCAGCAAATGCACCGAGAAGATTGCAAACGGTAACGCGGCACCGGTTTGTAAAACCAAAGGAGGATACAAAGTCCAGCCGGATGCCGGCGCGCCGCCTTCCATGAATAACGTGCTGGCCAGCATCAAAACACCGGCAACCAGCAACCAGAAACTCATGTTGTTCATTCTTGGCAACGCCATATCCGGGGCGCCAATCATCATGGGAATCATCCAGTTAGCAAGCCCCACAAACGCAGGCATTACCGCACCGAATACCATGACCAGTGCATGCATGGTCGTCATGGAATTGAAAAACTGAGGTTGCACAAACTGCAAACCGGGTTCAAACAATTCGGCACGGATAACCAATGCCATGGCTCCACCAACAAAAAACATTGCCAGTGCAAACAACAGATAAAGTGTTCCGATATCTTTATGGTTGGTGGTTATTAACCATCTTAAAAGGCCTTTACTGGGGCCGTGATCATGATCATGCTCATGATGATCATCATGTTCAGTGACTACCGCTGACATTGTGTTACCTCTATTTTTGTAAAAAAGATTTGAATTCAAACAAAGCAAACAGCTTGTTCAAAACACTACGTGTTTCCTTCGTCTTGATCATCCTCGTCTTTATCATCAGTTTGCGCAGGCGCCGATGATTTCAATGATTTAATGGCTGATGGTTGGACTGAATCACCTACTGCATTGCCAAGAGCATTACGGGTATAGGTAATGACGGCTGCGAAGTCGACTTCACTCAACATTTGACCAAACGCTGGCATCATTCCTTTACCTTTGTAAACCAGATCAATCTGACTGTTGATGTCACCATTGACCAGTTTGCTTCCGGTCAAAGCAGGAAATGCTCCGGCCATACCTGCTCCGTCCGCCATATGGCAAGAAGCGCAGTTATTTTGATAAACCGCCTCACCCTTGGCGATAAGTTCGTCTTTTGACCATTCTTTTTCAGCCGCAGCATTGGTCTCTGCAACCAGACCTTTTTGCTCTGCCACCCAGTTATCGTAATCGGCCTGCTCCATTGCAATCACTACGATAGGCATAAAGCCATGGTCTTTTCCGCACAGTTCTGTACATTGCCCACGGTAAGTGCCTGGTTTTTCGACATACGTCCAGGCCTCATTGATAAAACCGGGAATCGTATCTTTTTTCCAGCCTAAATCGGGCACCCACCAGGAGTGCAAAACATCGGCTGCTGTAAAAAGAAAACGGATTTTCTTCTTAACCGGGATTACCAGAGGGTGATCGACGTTAAGCAGGTAATGAGGAACTGATCTAGGATCTATGCCTGAACCCAATTGTCTGGCTCTATTACTGGCTTCATCCAGACTGCTAAAAAAATGCACGCCCGTGTCAAGATATTCATATTCCCATTTCCATTGCCAGCCCGTCACTTTGATGGACATATCGGCATCCTGCACATCATTCAGTTCCATCATGGTCTTGGTGGCTGGTATTGCCATGCCAACAAGAATCAGCGTAGGAATAATCGTCCACAAGATCTCTATCTTTGTGCTTTCATGGAATTGGGATGCGACATGTCCTCTCGATTTACGATGATAGTAAATCGAATAAAACATGGCCCCAAACACGGCAATTCCGATAAATACGCAAATCCACAGAATCAGCATGTGCAAATCATACACATCATGACTGATCTGAGTTACCCCTTGCATCAAATTAAGGTCGTATGCCGCGTGCGCAGATTCAAGGCCCATTGCCATTAGAATCACACATGCGATCAGTTGCTTTGCTTTCTTCACGGAGCAGCCTCCAGGTAGGTAGTTAGAAACTCTTGTATGCATTTTATTGATTGAATTTTAGATTGAGCACGTCCGTCTGCTCCATTTTAAAGGGTTAAATAACTTAAGAATTTTAACCCATGAAACGACACTAAGCCAGAAGAGCTTTTCCCGAATTGGCTTTCAGACAAAAAAAAGCCCGTGATGTTTCCATCACGGGCTAAATTAATCATCTGTTTGTAATACTTAACTCAATACAGAGGAATACCCTCTATCGAAAGTGGGAATGTGACTATCCAGCCAGCCTTTCACCATTTGACCGACTTCTTCGGTTACATCAGCCTCGCCGGCATGAAATTTTTTCTGTAAATCGGCGCATGTGGCGACCAGAGCCTGATGTTCTGCTTTATGGGCCTCTATGCCGGAAAATTGGGCCGCAGCCATTTCTTTTTCTTCGTGAGCAAAATGGCCCACCACATAGGCAATCAAGTCATCCAACTGCCCTCCAATTGCTGAGCGCTCAGCCCCGCCAGTAGCCAAGTCGTATAATTTATTCAACTTACCAAACAGGATTTGGTGTTCTTCATCAGCAAATCCTACGTTTGTTCCGTACTGATCTGCAGTCCAGTTAATCAAACTCATAGTAGCTCCCCTCAGTGTTATTGTTATCTTAAAACCACAAATTAAGTATGGATAATTTTAAGCCTAATTTCAATTACTTTTTATAGGGAAATTATCATCGCTTTGGCCAATTGAGCAAAATCAGGATTTTTCTGAAAAGGAAATACTCCCAGTAAGGGCGCGCTAATCCATGAAACCAGTGTTTGCAGTGTTTCTTCCGGCCGCAGCATGGTCTCATCAACACAGGCCGCTATCCAGCCTGCACAGGGAATCTCCGCATCGGTGATAACTTTGTGAGTCAGACGAGCATGGTTGATGCACCCCAATTTTAAAGCCACAACGATGATAACGGGAATGTTAAGGCGCAAGACCAGGTCACTCCAATCCTGATTCTTGCCCAAAGGAACCAGCCAACCGCCCGCTCCTTCGATTAAAACCACATCGGCCAGAGTCTGTAAGTGTTTATAGTTTGCATGTATCAAACCGATATCAATTAACTGGCCATTCGCCGCCAAATGCGGTGCAACAGGCTCTCTAAATGCATAAGGATTAATCAGCTCATAGGACACAGGAACAGACGCAAGTTCATGAAGTAACAAGGCATCCTCGTTTCTGAGTTTGCCTGAAATCTCCTCGCAACCCGAGGCGACTGGCTTCATGCCGATCACCGTATTACCTTTCATTTTAAAATGATGCATTAACGCAGCAGTTGACCAGGTCTTACCGGCACCGGTATCGGTTCCGGTAATAAAAAAGTTTTGTTTGCTCATTTAAAAAGAGGCCACCACATAAATAACTTCAAACGTAGCAAAAACACCGGGCACTTCGCTTATTCTCGGATAAGCAGCCAACAGTTTTTGCAATTCACTTTTTGTTGTTAACCGTCTCTTTCTGTCTTGAGCAACGTTGTGCGCACCCAAGCATTTTAATTCGGCCATTAATTCCAGCGCCGATTCATACGCAGATTTATAGACAACGGTTTCAATCTGAATTTTTTTTGATCCTGCCTCAGTTAACGCCTGAAATAAATCATCTTGCACAGCAAATTCATTAACATGCCGGAAATCGTCCACCGCTTTCCAGGCAAGCTTTAACTCGCTGAGTGTTTGAGGGCCAAAGGTTGAAAAAATCAACTGGCCTCCGGGTTTTACCAGTTTTTTAAAACTGAAAAAAGTTTCACTATTCAGGTTGCACCATTGCAAAGCAAGATTTGAGACTATTGAATCAAATTGCTGGTCCACGAACGGCAAAGACTCTGCATCTGCGCATACATACGCCACGCGGGAATGATCAACCAGTCTTAAGCGCGCCTGATGTAACATGGGTTGAGCAATATCCAGTGCGATGATGGTTTCTAGTGCTGAAAATTGTAAAAGGCGCTCCGTCAAAAATCCGGTTCCACAACCGACATCCAAAATTAACCCGGATAATCCATTGCCTGCGTATTGATTAACTAAATGAAGTCCAACCTGCTGTTGCAATCTGGCAGCACTGTCATAAGACAGACTCGCATTGCCAAAAGAAGTCTTGATTTTTTGCTTGTCCAGATCAAAAACAGCACTCATCGTTAATTCACAAAATCAGTAATCAATTCCAAAAGATCCGTTTCATGCGACAAAAAAGGCGCGTGAGCCGCTTTGTTCAACACATTAACCGTGATGGAAGGATTGAGCACTTGTAAAGCCGGACCTACACTGACCGGTACTAAAGAGTCTCTATCACCGAATATTGCAGCCATTGGCATTTTAAAATCTCTTATTGCAGGCCTTAAATCCTCGTTTTTTAACATCGTAAGCCCTTGTTGCAAAATATACGGTTCAGGTGAATCGGTTTCTTTTACAGCCGCTTTCATGGTTTTTGATAATGCTTTGAAATTCTCAAGCCCATTGATTTGCAGCGATAAAAATCTCAGCAATGTGGCCTGGCAATCAAGACTCAACTGTTCGGCAAAGCTCTCCAAAACCGGCTCTTTAATACCTGGCCAGTCGGTCTTCACTACAAAACAAGGGTTGCTCGCCAGCAATACAATAGCCTGGACTCTGTCAGGAAACAGGCGCGCCATTTCAACAGAGACCATACCGCCCAGCGACCAGCCTAACCAGACATATGGCTGTTTCGGCAATTGTTGTGCTAATGATTCACAAATGCGCGGCAACGAGAATTGCTCACAATGCCGGCTTAATCCATGACCCGGCAAATCCACACAGTACACCCGATAATGTGCAGCCAAACGGCGGGCAAACGATCGCCAGATCCCGGTATGCATGGCCCAGCCGTGAACCATAACCAGAGGCAGACCCTGACCGTAGGTTTCCACATGTAATGTCATAAATCGGTATGGCTCAAGGCATCAAGAAGTTGATCGATATGCTGCTCTTCATGCAGCGCTGAAAACGTGATTCGAAGCCGCGCCGAGCCTTTAGGTACAGTCGGAGGACGAATGGCGCTGACTAAATAACCGGCTTGCTCAAGTTGCCGGCTGACATGACTGGCTTTATGACTGTCGCCGATCAGGACGGGTTGAATGGGCGATTCATTCGGCTTTATCGCCAGACCTATTTGTCCGGCACCGCGTTGAAAACGTTTGATTAGCATTTTTAGCTTTTCACGCCGCCAGGTCTCAGCAATGATGATTTTCAAACTGGCGCGAGTCGCCTCTGCCAAAGCCGGTGGTGTCGCCGTGGTGTAGATATACGTTCTTGATTTTTGAATCAACGTTTCAATCAGCGCCTCGGAACCGGCAACAAAAGCGCCAAATGTGCCGAAAGCCTTACCCAGCGTGCCGACCAATACCGGCACTTCATGCTGACCGAGCCCATAATGTTCCAGCACGCCGCCTCCATTAGCCCCGATTACGCCCAGTCCATGAGCATCATCGACCATAAGCCAGGCATTTTTTTTGTGGGTGACTTTTGCCAGACCAGCCAGCGGAGCAAAATCCCCGTCCATACTGAATACACCGTCCGTCACGACCAAAGCCTTGCCCGCTGACATTTCCAGCTGGCGGTTTAAATGTTCAGTATCCGCATGAGTGTAACGTTTAAATCGGGCGCCCGATAACAAGCCGCCATCCAGTAAAGAAGCATGATTTAATCGATCTTCCAGCACGGTATCGCTAGGTCCGACCAATGCCGAGATCAGGCCCATGTTGGCCATATAGCCGGTTGAAAACAAAAGCGCACGAGAACGGCCGGTAAAATCGGCCAATTCTTCTTCAAGCGCATGATGTGCAAGGCTGTGACCGCATATCAGATGCGCAGAACCGCTGCCCACTCCGTAACGGTCGACCCCTTGTTTAAAGGCTTTGGCAATATCAGGATGACTGGCGAGACCCAGATAATCGTTACTGCAGAAATTAATAAACGGCTGACCCTTCAAGACCAAATGAACACCCTGCCCGGAGTCCAGCACCCGCCGAGAACGGTAAAGACCGTCCTGATGAATGCTTTCGAGCTGATCAGTTAATCCGGAAAAAGGGAGTGTCATTGAGCGTGACTTGATCCACCCGAATGAAGTCCCAAGCGTTTGAATAACGTTAAATCCTGATGGGTCATTGGATTATCAGTCGTCAATAATTTATCGCCATAAAAAATGGAATTGGCGCCGCCGAGAAAACACAGCGCCTGCATTTCATCACTCATTTCCTTTCGTCCCGCCGACAAGCGCACGCGGGATTTGGGCATCATGATCCGCGCAACGGCAATGGTTCTGACAAAAACCAGAGGATCCAATGATTCTGTACCCATCAATGGCGTACCTTGCACCTGAACCAGCATATTGATGGGCACACTCTCAGGATGTTTTGGCAAATTAGCCAGTTCGATCAGCAGCTTGGCTCTGTCTTGCTGGCCTTCTCCCATACCGATAATGCCGCCGCAACAGACATTGATACCGGCGTCTCTCACTCTTGCCAGTGTATCGAGCCGGTCCTGATAGGTTCTTGTCGTGATGACTTCTGAATAATAATCTTCCGAAGTGTCCAGATTATGATTGTAATAATCCAGACCGCCCGCTTTTAATTCTTCGGTTTGTTTATCGGTCAACATACCCAGCGTCACACAAGTCTCCATTCCCAGAGCCTTGACGCCTTTTATCATTTCAACAACACGTTCGATATCCTTATCTTTGGGTTGCCGCCAGGCCGCGCCCATGCAAAAACGGGAAGCACCATCGTCCTTGGCTCGCTGGGCTGCCTGCAACACTTCATCAACCGGCATTAAGGCTTCCGCTTTAAGATTGGAATCATACCTTGCACTCTGCGGGCAATAACCGCAATCTTCGGAACAGGCACCGGTTTTGATGCTTAACAAACTGCTGATTTGAACTTCGTTTGGATCAAAATTGGCACGGTGGACAGTCTGCGCTTGATAAATCAAATCGTTGAAAGGCAAATCAAATAGCGCCTGAACTTCATCCAGATGCCAATCATGGCGTAGCGATAGTTCAGGAACAAATGGGCGTATTGCAGGGTTTGCAGACATTCTGTTAATCTCCGGCCAATTAATTATTATTGATGGGGTCAAGTTGAGCAATCCTGTCAACTTCACATCATTAAAATGGTAAACAACTGGAGTATTATTATACAGAATTACCTGTTTCCGCCTACTTGTATCTTATGTGGTCATCCAGGGCAAAGTGAAAAAGACCTTTGCCTGTACTGCGAGAGCGGACTGATTCGAGCAACGGAGTGTTGTTACCGTTGCGGTGCGTTATTTGAAGAAACGTCAACAGCCCCTATGTTATGCGGCGCCTGCTTAAATAAAACCCCTTATTTCGACGAAACGCATGCCGTTTTTGTCTACACCGGTGCCATTCGCTATTTGCTCACCACGCTCAAGTTCGGCGGACAACTCAAACATGCCAGATTGATCGGTCAACTGATGGCTGAACAATTTTTGACTATTGTCGAAATACCCGAATGCCTGATTCCGGTGCCTTTGCATAGTGAGCGTTACCGCGAAAGAGGTTTTAATCAAGCCATAGAAATAGCGAAAACAATAGCCAAACGCATGGATATCCCCGTTGACCTGGACAGCATCATCCGTCAGCGCAGTACCGGACACCAGACTGAGCTGAGTGCAAAACAAAGGAAAAAAAATATGCTCAACGCTTTTGCAGTGAAAAAGAAACTACCTTTCAACCATGTTGCTATTGTTGACGATGTCATGACGACCGGCACTACCGTATCAGAATTAGCCAAAGCGCTAAAAAAATCGGGCGTTCATCGTGTCGATGTCTGGGTGTGTGCCAGGGCTTGACGGAACAAACACGATTCCCAATCGGGTCTGGTGATAGACTGTGCTACGATCAAGCCAACAATCAAACTTTAACGAGCGCTATGAATCATGCGATTACTTATTATCTGTTTATGTTTTATAAGTTTTAATCTGGCCGCCGAAACGCGTATCGCCATCCTGGATTTCGAATTGAAGGACTTGACGCTAGCACCCGGCATCCCTGCCGAAGTGAAACGCACCGCGTTGATCAAACCCTTGCTGGAACGTGAATTGCGCTCCGCGGGCTACCGGATAATCGAGATTCCTTTGACGGCTCAACATGCCGCAAATGGTGGCGAAGGCTACCTGTTTGATCATGCCGATCTTGCTGCAGAGCTGGGAAAGAATTTTGACGCAGATTATATTTTGGTCGGCAGATTACACAAACCCAGCTTCTTGTTCGCTTATTTGATGGGAAACCTGATCCGGGTCAGCGACGGTCAATTAGTGGATCAGATCATCTCGGAATCTAAAGGACCTAATATCGATCTAACCATCAAGGCGGTGGAGAGCCTGACGGTTAAAATCGACAAATTACTTGAGCGGCGATACGCCCCGCCCCCACCCTCAAAACTGATCAAACAACCGAAGTAAAAGTGCTTTTTCAACGCGCAGCAAATCAGCTTCGGTATCAACGCCGGCTTCTGGAGTTTTATCGACAGCTTTTACCAATATGGCATCTCCGTGCCATAAAATTCTTAATTGTTCCAAAGATTCTATCGCCTCAAGGGGTGAAGCCTCCCACTTACAATACCGGTTCAGAAAATCAACCGTATACGCATACAAACCGATATGACGGTGATAAAGACCATCAACTGGCACCGATTTAGAATCCTCTCCAAAATGCTTACGGTCCCAGGGAATGGGAGCCCGGCTAAAATACAAGGCATAACCTGCTTTATCGAGAACGACTTTAACCGAATTGGGATTGAAGATTTCGTCGATGCAGTCAATCCGTGCCGCCAGCGTTGCAATACCGGCATGATTCTGTGCGGCTAAAGCATAAGCTGCGTCACGAATGTATTGAGGGGGAATCAGCGGTTCATCGCCTTGAAGATTGACGATAAGGGTATCCCCTGACCACCCGGCCAATGTGGCGACTTCGGCAATACGCTCAGTTCCGCTTTGATGATCGGGACGTGTCATCACGGCTTTGATACCCAAACGAGTGACTGCCTCTGCAATACGCGTGTCATCGGTTGCAACCAGCACCTCATCCGCACCGGCTTCCTGCGCCCGTTCGCATACATGCACAATCATCGGTTTACCGGCAATGGGCAGCAGCGGCTTTCCCGGTAAACGGGTAGAACCGTAACGGGCAGGAATGACAACTTTAAACGCCGGACTCATTTGCGCAAGGCTTCTGCTTCTTCTTGGGTCAACACCCTAGCCTCATCTTCAAGCATGACAGGAATGCCGTCACGAATCGGAAATGCCAGGCGATCGGCAATCGAAATGAGTTCCTGCTTATCTTTGTCATAAATCAACGGTCCTTTGCTGACAGGACTGGCTAAAATTTCAAGCAGCTTTTTATCCATGATGTTTCTCTCCGAGTAAATGTAAAAAACGTTTGGCAAAATCCGGTTCAAGATTTGCCGTTACCGGCACATACCAGTAGTTATCCTTTGCAAAGGCCTGGCATTTGACCGCATCTTTTTCGGTCATCAGCACCGGCTTACCGTCATTGGGCAAATCCTTGGGGCTGTATTGATAATGATCAGGAAATTTGCGGGGAATAGGTGTAACGCCCTTGTTAGTGAGCATGTTAAAAAACCGGGCCGGATTGCCGATACCGGCAACAGCATAGCAGGGTGAAGCGGAGAAATCAGCTAGTGGAACCTTTGCACCTGAGACCAGATTCACAGCAACATCGCCGGCCACCCGCATGTTAAAATGAGCTTCATCAGATTTGACGCCATTGACGACAACCAAGTCGACTTCGCTCAATCGGTCTTGCGATTCCCTCAAAGGTCCTGCTGGCAGGCAATAACCGTTACCAAACCGTCTTTCGCCGTCGATCACCACAATTTCAATAGCTCTGGCCAAGGCGTAATGCTGCAAGCCATCGTCAGATAAAATGATGGTACAGGCAGAATTTTCAAGCAGCAGCCTGGCCGTTGCGACACGATCAGGTCCTACTGCAACCGGGCAACCGCTATGCTTGGCCAGCAAAACCGGCTCATCTCCAACCAGACGCGCATCCGAATTGAGGCCAACGATTTGCGGCCACGATTCTGATCGTCCGCCGTAACCGCGGCTGATAATTCCCGGCCGGTATCCGTTTTGCTGGAGCCATTGCGCCATCCAGATAATCAAGGGTGTTTTACCGGTACCGCCCACTGTCAGATTGCCAACGATAACGACCGGCACCGCTAATTTGTGTGTTTTAAGCAGGCCAATGCGATACAAAAAGCGTCTGAATCTGGCTATATCCCGATAAATAAAGCCCAGCGGCATCATAATCAGACCAAACAAGTCATCCTTGTACCAGATGAAATCCAGCACGGAAGCGCCAATTTTTTTTAAATTCATGGACTTTGCGTCTTTATTGCAGCGAAAGTAATGCGTTTAAAACCCACCTGTCCGGCAATATCCAACGCTCTGATGACTGCTTCATGTGGCGTTTTTGCATCGGCATTGATGACAAACGGCAAATTGATTGAAACTACCGCGAGCTTTTGCAATTCCCCTTTCAATGTTTCTCTCTTCTGATTAACCAGCTCACGGGGTAAGCCATCGTCGCCTGACAGATAATAAGTGCCCTGAGCATCAATGGTTAGGTTTATAACTTTGAGTTGCTGTTCAGGCTCCTCACCTTCAGCCTGAGGTAATTTGATATTGAGTGCTGATTCTTTATTGAACGTGGTGGTCACCATAAAAAAAATCAGCAACAGAAATACCACGTCAATCATTGGCGTGATCGATATTTCCAGCTTCTCTCTTTTCTTACGGTGAAAGTTCATTTCATTTCCTCGCGGTCACCGTGAATAATATCAATCAGCCTTAAAGCTTCCTCTTCCATATTCAAAACGTATTCTTCGACCAATCGCTCAAAATAGCGGTGAAAAATCAGACTGGGGATCGCTACTGTCAAACCCGCAGCGGTCGTGATCAAGGCCTCGGATATACCCCCTGCGAGAATACCCGGGTCACCTACACCATGTAACATGATGGCGGAGAAAACCTTTATCATCCCGACCACAGTCCCCAGCAATCCCAGCAAAGGTGCAATGGATGCAATGGTACCCAATGTATTTAGAAAACGTTCCAACTCATGAACGACTTGCCTGCCCACCTCCTCGATACTGACGCGCATCATTTCCCGTCCATGTGCGCTGTTGGCAAGCCCGGCCGCCAAGACCGCACCTAATGGCGAACTCACTTTAAGGCTGCGTATGGCGTTACTGTCCAGTTTGCGGTCCCGGTGCAGCTTCCAGATTTGAGGAATCAATTCAGGAGGCAGAATTTTGTTTTTGCGTAATGACCAGAACCGTTCTCCGATAATGGCCATTGCGGCTATTGAACAAAGAATGATTGGCAGCATCAGCCACCCACCGCTTTTAATTAACTCGATCACACTATTTCCTTAGGAACAAAATATTTAATTTCTATCAAGCAGCGAACTTACTTGGAGGGTGTATTTTACAAAAATCGTTGTCTCAAATATATCCAGGTTCAATACACTATAAAAACCTGATACAACTTTTGACTTTGTTTAACTCTGCACAAGGGCTTCCTGCGCATTATTCCGGCCCACCCAGACATAAGCGATGATCAGAGCAATGGCACAACTGACTGCGGCCAACGCATAGACCCGTTCAGGTCCCCAGGATTCCCATAAATATCCGCTGTATAAACTGCCCAGCATACCCCCCAAGCCAAAACTCATGCTGCTGTATAAAGCCTGACCTTTGCCTTGATGCTGGTGTCCGAAATAATGATCAACCAGATGAATGGCCGCCACATGAGTCGCGCCAAAAGTGGCGGCATGTAGCACTTGGGCCCCGATCAACAGACCGATGTGATCCGGAAAATAAGCAATCATATTCCAGCGAACGATGCTCAACACTAGGCTGGTCAGTAAAATTTTGCGCAAACTAAAGCGAGCCAGTATCTTTCGCATGAACAGGAATAAAATGATTTCTGCCACTACGCCTAAGGACCAGAGCACCCCGGTCATCGTTGATGAATAACCATGACTCTTCAGAAAGAGGGAGAAAAATACATAATAAGGGCCATGCGCAAGCTGAATCAGAAGATAAACTGTAAAAAAAGCGATTATTTCCGGTTTCATCAATAAATGCGAGATTCTGACCGTGCCCCGTTCACCCACTGTGGCCTTAGCCTCCGGTGTAATCAATGCCGCCAACCAAAGGACGATCAGCAATACGGTAATGACTTGCGGCAATATTTCAATCGTCAGGCTATCCAGTAACCAGCCCATAAAAACGACCGTCGCGATAAAGCCAACCGATCCCCACAGCCGGATTTCACTGTAACGATGCCGTTCGGATTTGAGATGAAACAAGGTTGCCGCTTCAAACTGAGGCAGGGCCGCATTCCAGAAAAAACTGAAAGCAACCGTAATTGCGGCAAACCAAAAATAGCCGCGCACCCAGAGGAAAGCAGCAAACAAGCACGCCGATAAAAAACACGCTATACGGATAATCCTTAAACTTTTACCGGTGTAATCTGCAATCCAGCCCCAAATATTGGGAGCAATGATCTTTGTGCCTACCAAAAAAGCCGAAAGTTCTCCAATTTCACCGGGATTGAAGCCGAGAGATTTAAGGTAGAGGCTCCAATACGGCAAAAAGCCGCCCAGCGTCGCAAAATAGAAAAAATAAAATCCTGACAATCGCCAGTAAGGTACCGACATTGAAGGAATCTTTTATCTTATTGCCGGTAATCCGGAATCAACTTCGGCATTTTGACCGCGATGTCTCAAAAAATGATCCATCAGCGTAATCGCCATCATCGCTTCTGCAATCGGTGTGGCGCGGATGCCGACACAAGGATCATGTCTGCCGTGCGTAACGACATCAATCGCTTCGCCGTGAATATCGATACTTTTTCCTGCTAAACGCAGACTGGAAGTCGGTTTTAAAGCAATACTGGCGACAACATCCTGACCGGTGGAGATTCCGCCTAAAACACCGCCCGCATGATTGCTTAAAAAGCCGTCCGGTGTGATTTCATCACGAAAAGCCGTTCCTTTGGTGTCCACGCAATCAAAACCGCCACCGATTTCCACACCTTTTACCGCATTGATACTCATCAGGGCATGGGCCAAATCGGCATCCAGTCGATCAAATATGGGTTCGCCCAAACCGGGCGGCACATGACTGGCTACGATTACAATTTTGGCGCCTATCGAATCGCCTTCTTTTCGCAGCGCATCCATATACTTTTCCATGGCTTCGACTTTGTCTTCATCAGGACAGAAAAACGGGTTGTTATCGACTACGGACCAGTCGACTTTATCGATTTTAATGGGCCCTAACTGTGATAAATAACCTCTTACTTCAATACCGGCAATGTGCTTGAGGTATTTTTTAGCAATGGCACCGGCAGCAACCCGCATGGCCGTCTCACGGGCAGAAGACCGCCCTCCGCCCCGGTAATCTCTGAAGCCGTATTTTTGATGATAAGCATAATCGGCATGGCCGGGCCTGAAACTTTCCGCAATTTTGGAATAATCTTTGGACCGCTGATCGGTATTTTCAATGATCATGCCAATGGGTGTCCCGGTGGTGACGCCTTCAAAAACACCGGAGAGAATTCTGACCTCATCGGCCTCCCGGCGTTGGGTAGTATGCCTGGATGTGCCGGGCTTGCGTCTGTCCAAATCGGTTTGAATATCAGCTTCGGAAAGCGGCATTCCGGGAGGGCAGCCATCAACGATACAGCCTAAGGCAGGACCGTGACTTTCACCAAACGTGGTTACGGTAAATAATTTTCCAAACGTGTTTCCGGACATAAATCTATTTTAAAGCTTGTTGAAAAAGAGGCGTGAACTGTTTGATTTGCTCTGCCGTCAATAAAAATACGCCATCACCACCGTGTTCAAAATCCAGCCAATAAAAAGGCACATCAGGGTATAGGCTTTGCAAGGTCTCGGCACTGCTGCCAACCTCAACAACCACTATTCCCTCAGCCGTCAGAAAATCATGCGCACGGGCCAAAATCCGCAGCACCAGATCCAATCCCGATTCACCGCCTAAAAAGCCCATGTCAGGTTCGGCATGAAATTCGGCCGGCAAGCCTTGCCACTCTGCCGTGCTGACATAGGGCGGATTACTGACAATTAGATCGTATTTATCGGGCGGTAATGCATCGAACAAATCGGAATGATACAGAGTGACCTGATCGGCGGCGTCATGTTTTTCCACATTAATTGCGGCAACCGCCAATGCATCGTCTGAAAGATCTACGGCATCGACTTTTGCTTCGGGATAGGCATAAGCACAGGCAATCGCAATACAGGCACTGCCGGTACACAAATCAAGCACGCGGTGCACCTGATCCACTTCCAGCCAGGGAGAGAACTGTTCGTTGATCAACTCTGCGATAGGGGAACGCGGCACCAAAACGCGTTCATCCACATAAAAAGGGAGCCCGGCAAATTGCACCTGGTTGGTTAAATAGGCGACCGGCTTGCGCTCGTTGATGCGTCTGTCAAATAAATCACTCACCGCTTGACGCTCTTCTTGAGTCAGCACGCTATCCATATAAACCGGTGACAAATCAAAAGGAAGTTTCAAGGTATGAAGCAGCAATGCTGCAGCTTCATCCAGGGCACTTGCTGCACCGTGGCCGAAAAAAATGTTGGCTTTATTAAAACGGGTTGCGCCCCAGCGGATGTAGTCACGTATTGTCGTTAACGTAACAAGCGCATCAGAAGAGTGATCAATCATGAATAAAAAATGAGAACTGTATCGACTAAACGGAAGATTTTAAACTAAACTCTGACGAAGTGCCTGATTATTAAACCCAGCCCCCCCGAACAAACCTTATGAGCGCACCCGCTGAAATAATCAATACAGCGTCTAATCTGGCAAAAAACCGCCTTTATCACGATTGCTATCATTTTATGCAGTCTGATAATTTGCAATTACCCACCATTCCTGATGTGGCCTTTAAAATTCGGCGCGCGATCAATGATGATAAAGCCAATAATGCCAAAATTGCCCGCGTTGTTCAGATTGATCCTTCTATCACGGCCCGATTGATCAGAATTGCCAACAGCCCCCTCTACCGCGGCCGAAGAAAAATTGAAAGCTGCCCGGAAGCCTTGACCCGGATCGGTTTAAAAGCAGCACAGGATATTATTACCTCATTTGCCATGAAAGCCGTTTTTTTGGCCAAATCGCCGGTGATAGCCCGTAAAATGACCGATCTATGGGCGCACAGCAGTTATGTGGCGGCTATCAGCGCTGTTTTCGCACACAAAATTCCCGGCTTTGATCCCGACAAAGCGATGCTCGCAGGGCTTATTCATGATATCGGGGTTGTCCCCATTCTAACCTATGCCGATAAGCACCCGGAAATCATTAACAATCCAAAAGATTTAGTGGAAACAGTCAGAAACTTGCGGATTGACATCGGCTTGCAAATTATTCGTAAGTGGGATTTTCCGGCTGATTTCGAAGATGTCATCATCCATGCTGAAGATTGGTACAAACACAATGACGGCCCAGCCGACTACAGCGATATTGTCATGATTGCTCAATTGCACAGCTACATCGGCAAAGTGGACGTCAAGAAAATGCCTCGTATCGACGAGTTGCCTGCGTTCAAAAAATTAGTCCAGGGGCATCTGGATCCCGATGCCGGTCTCTCAATTCTCGATTTGGCCAAAGATGAAATTGAACATATCAGGCAAATGTTGAAATAGGCCATGGCATTGGATATTCAGCCGCTTATCAATGCACTCGACACCCGAACGATCACCCGTCAAAATGAAAATTCACTGCAACTGAAAGTGGGTCAGCAGCTGGACGTTAAAGTCGGACAGTTATCCAGCGATCTTACCCGGATTACGCTGCAGATTGCGAAGCAAACACTGGAAGTTCAAAGCAATCTGACCGCGCCGCTGCAATCCGGCCAGTCACTCAAACTGGAAGTTATGCAATTGTCTCCTGCGCTGGTGCTGAGACTGGTGGAACCCAAGCTAACCGATGCCATACTCAGCTTTACCCAGTTGCCCGGCGCCAAAACGACGAACGCACCCAACCCATCATCACCTTTTATTTCGGCATCCGACAATAAGTCGCCGGAATCTCCTCTGCAAATAATGGCCCGCGTTGTAGGTATAAAAGAGCATTCTATCCAGCTGGAGTTGTTATCCAAACCTGCAGGAAGCAAAACGTCCCTGTTGGAGATCGCTTATAAAACAGAAGATCCAAGAGTAAAACCCGGGCAGCTGGTTACCCTGGAAGCGCTATCTTCAAATAAGCATCAGCTGTTTAAAATAATCAGCGCCGAAAGCGGGATAGCCGATTTTGTTAAACGCTTTTTGCCGAAAAATGATTCACCGGCGGCTTTCGTCAATCAACTGGTTAAAGACAATACCGGTTTGCAGACCAGTGAAACGGTTTCCTTGCCGTTGAAACAACTGGTCAGCGATATTTTACGTAATCTCCCCGGGCATAAAGATTTGATGCAAGACGGCCTGCTTAAAAACATATTCTCTGAATCCGGTTTATTTTTGGAAGCAAAGATTGCCCGCTTAATGAACCCCTCAGATGCCCCCCAAAAGGCACTTGCCGGACCTGAAACCGGAAATGTGCTGTTCAAGGATGATTTAAAAGCCCATTTACTTAAACTGATTCAGACACTACAAATGGAGACGGCGGGTGAAAGCGAACAAACCCAATCATCCCCTGCACTGGAGCAACTTAAAAACCTGTTACAAAAAAGCGAAAACAGTCTGGCCAGAATAATTCTTGATCAATTGGCCTCGGTCCCCAAGGAAGACTCTCCCAAACAACAATGGCTGATTGAAATTCCATTTTTAAATCAAGACCAAGCCGACAGTGTAAAAATAGAGATCAACAAAGATCAGCATGCCAAACAGGAAGGACAGAATCAAACCTGGTCGGTCACGGTGACACTTTCTCCACCCAATATAGGCCCGATACGCTGCAAAATTGCCTATTTTGACAATACCGTAAACACCCATTTTTTTGCGGAGAAACCGCAAACAACCGAATTAATCAAACATCATCTGGACTATCTAAAACAGCAATTGGAGCAAGCAGGCTTAAAGACCGGTCATATTGAGGCCAGCGAAGGTAGTGTGGAAGCCCTCCCCAATCGCTTGACGTCAGATTCGTTACTGGATGAAAAAGCCTGATGTTAAGCATATCACCGCATCGGCAAGTAATTTTTAGCTGGGCACCCGGCTGCATTTTGTTTAGTATTAACTCATAATAAAAAACTGATTTACGCGATTCAATTTGACGAGCCGCCAATCAGTAACGGGGCATCGTTAAACAACCCAATGAACGGCATATCATATTGGTTCATTGGCTGAAAATAGGGCTTAAGCATTCCGGAACAACTACTTTTTGGGAGTTGGCATTACAGGGCGGATGAGTACCTGCTGTTAAATTCCGGGAATAGGCCTTAAAACAGGTTTTTTGAGTGAAACATAATTTACCAAGCAACTTAATTAACCGGTAACGATACGATGAAGACGTTTTTAGAAACAGTCCTTGCGGAAGCAGACTACCAACCGGTCAGGCTGTTAAAAATATTACGAGCGGTACAAGCCCATTACCGGCATATTCCGGAAACGGCCATTGATATCCTGACTGATAAACTCAATATTCCTCGCACCCAGATCATTGCGGTGGTTGAGTTTTACAGCTTTCTGCATTCCACACCACAAGGCCGGTACGACATTTTGTTCAGCGACTCAATTACAGATCGCATGCAAAACAAAGAAAGCTTGCTGAGCTATGCAGCCGAAACCTTAAAAGTCAAAGTGGGCGAAGTCCGAAAGGATGAATTGGTCAGCCTTAATAATACTTCCTGCACCGGCATGTGTGATCAGGGACCGGCAGGCCTGATCAATGGCTATCCTCTGCCTCGGCTGGATCGACCCAAAATCGACACCATTGCAGCTTTGATTGAACAGGAAACACCTTTAATCGATTGGCCGGCAGAGTTATTCCAAGTTGAAGAAACCCTCTATAAACCCGGCCTGCTGTTGACTCAGCCCTTCAGTAATGGTGATGCGATAAAGGCGACTTTTAATCGAGGCTTGACTGAAACCTTGGCGGAAGTTGACTTATCCAATTTGCGAGGCCGGGGTGGTGCCGGATTCAAGACGGCATTGAAATGGCGCACCTGCGCTGTCCAGGCAGCTACGCCCCGCTATGTGATTTGTAATGCCGATGAAGGCGAGCCGGGTACGTTCAAAGACCGGATGTTACTCAACCTGTATGCAGATCAGGTATTCGAAGGCATGACACTGTGCGCGGCGATTATCGGATCCACTCAAGGCCTGGTCTATTTGCGAGCCGAATATTTATTCCTCTACGAAAAGCTCCAGAAAATTTTACAAAACCGCCGCGATCAGGGTTTGCTTGGGTCCAATATTCTTGGGCAAGCGGGCTTTGATTTCGACATCGAAATACGCATGGGTGCAGGTGCTTACATTTGCGGTGAGGCATCGGCGCAAATCGAATCGCTGGAGGGAAAGCCCGGAATTCCCCGCACTAAACCACCCAACTCGGTTATCTGCGGTTATCTGCGCAAACCGACGGTAGTCGACAATGTCGAAACTTTTTTCGCCACCACTCATATTGCGATAAAAGGCGGACAATGGTTTGCCGATGTCGGAACACCACAATCTACCGGCAGCAAATTACTCAGCATCAGTGGCGACTGTGCTCGGCCGGGTATTTACGAATACCCGTTTGGCACCCGCATCAGCGAGATATTGTCGGATTGTGGCGCCGAAGAGGTCATGGGCGTACAAATTGGCGGTCCATCGGGTACTTTTATTTCCAACCGGGAACTGGAACGCACACTTGCATTTGAAGACTTATCGTCTGCCGGCTCGTTCATGGTATTTAATAAAACGCGTAACATTTTTGATATCGTGCAGAACTTTACCGAATTTTTTGCTCATGAAAGCTGCGGCTTTTGCGCACCTTGCCGGGTCGGTACCTCGCTGTTGAAAAATCAGTTAAACAAGATCATTGACGGCCATGGTTCCGCTGTGGACATGGAAAAACTGAGTGAAATATGCCTGATCGTTAAAAACTTTAGCCATTGCGGCTTGGGAGAAACTGCCGCGAATCCGATTTTAACCACACTGGCAAGCTATCCCGAATTGTATGTAGAACAGTTAAAACGATCCGGCTTTTCACCCGGTTTTAATCTGGATGCGACATTAGCCATTGCCCGCCATTTAACGCAGCGCGACGATTCAGGTGCGCACTTATCGCAGCAAGTGGAGAATTGACATGAGCGGAACACTTACCATTGACGATCAAACCATCCCCTTCAGCGACGGTCAAACCATCATAGAAGCTGCCCGTACAGCAGGCGTATACATCCCCCATCTGTGTCATAGACCCGGCTACACACCACACGGGAGCTGCAAATTGTGTACCGTAAAAGTCAACGGCCGCACCTGTTCAGCGTGTACTTTTCCAGCCGCAGAAGGTCAGAAAGTCGTCAACAACAGTGAAGAATTGCAAGAAGCCCGTCTGCGCATCACTCAAATGCTGTTCGTGGAAGGCAATCATTTTTGCCCGACCTGTGAAAAATCGGGTAATTGCGAGTTGCAAGCAGTCGGCTATCATCTGAATATGCTGGACAACCACTTTCCGCATTTTTATGCGCATAGAAAAGTGGATGCCTCGCATCCCGATATATTGATTGACCATAACCGCTGCATTTTCTGCAATCTGTGTGTTCGGGCCAGCCGGGAGAGCGATGGAAAAGACGTATTCGGCATCGCCGGGCGCGGCATCCATAAACGCCTGATAGTGAATTCACCTACCGGGCAACTTAAAGACAGCAACATCAGTGTTGAAGACTGCGCCGTCCAGGTATGTCCTACCGGCGCGATCCTGGTCAAGAGAACCGGTTATAAGACACCGATCGGCGGGCGCATTTACGACCAGCATCCCATCAGCACAATTGCCTGCAAAAAAAGAGAAACCGATGCAACGTGATAACTTGGACTTATCGGTCCTGTAAGTGAAACTGAAGTTGTTTTTATAAGTTTTTACGGCTCTATGTAATTCGTAGAGGGTAATGCAATAATATAGCCATGAACAGTGAAACTTTATTCAGCATGGCTTTAGGCCTGCAACCCCCTTGGCAGGTCAAAGCCGTGACCTTTTCTACAGATGAATCGGCCCGTAGCGAACTTCATCTGCATATCGATTTTGTGACTGGCTCGCGCTTCTTAGACGACGCGAATAACCTCTGTCCAGTGCATGATACCGTAGAGCGGCAATGGCAACATTTGAGCTTTTTTGAACACACCTGTTACCTCCATTGTGCGGTGCCGCGCAATTACCACGACCGATGGTAAAGTCCGCACTGTTGACGTTCCTTGGGCACGGCCAGGCAGTGGTTTTACCTTGTTATTTGAAGCCTTGGCGCTAGCCTTGATCGGTTAGACGCTTACTCTTAAAGCATAAGTATCTACACGACTTATCGTAAATTTTGGCATGATGCCGCATGATTTTAAAAAAGCCTATCCGGCGTGGACTCACGCCTAAACGACCGCTACCAGCGCCTGGTGAGTGAACACATGAATTCAAGTGAACGCCTGAGTGCTGGATTAAAAGCGTTGCCTGACAAAATCAGCAGCTTTGCCAGCACACAAGCGGCGTGGCGCTTCTACCAAAACGAATCGGTCAGTCTATCGAAGCTCCAAGAACCGCTCACGGTCGCCGCGCACCAAGGCATCTTGGCTCATTGCATGAACTTCGCTTTATGCGTCCATGACTGGTCCCGATTGAGTTACAAACATGCCAACAAACCGGACACTTACGCGATCACCCATGACACCGACATCGGCTACGATCTGCAAACCAGCCTCATTATTAGCGACCAAACGGGGCAGCCCTTGGCGCCGGTAGCGCAGCGACTGGTTAGCAGCGAAGGGAGTTTCGCGACCTATCAGGAAGCCAATCCCCAGCCCATCGTCCAAAACCATTTGGATGAAGTCAGCGATTGCATTCAGTTTTTGGACGGACAAGGTTTTGCCAAGCCATTAGTCCACCTGATTGATCGAGAAGGCGATTCCATCGGCCATATCCGCCGCTGGGAAGCGACGGGTAGCCACTGGCTGGTACGCGTCAAGGATAATCCCAAAGTGGACTACCAGGCTAAGCCCATGGCTTGTAAAACCGTGGCGCAAAAGCTGGCGTTCAGCAAGACTCGGGAAGTCCGTTATCAGGGTCAGACTTATTGGCAGTGGGTGGCAGAAACCGATGTGACGCTAACCCGTCCCGCCAAACCGAGTCAGAAGAAAAGCAAAAAGCCGGCTATGCCTGGCATTCCTGTAGCGGCAAGGCTGGTGGTCAGTCGCCTCTTGTCCGACGAAGGTGATGTGTTGGCGGAATGGCTGCTATTGACCAATGTAAAAGATGTCGATGCTTCGACTATTGCGCTATGGTACTACTGGCGCTGGCAAATCGAGTGTTTCTTCAAACTGGTCAAATCGGCAGGTCACCACCTCGAATCGTGGCAACAGGAATCAGCCCTGGCCATTGCCAAACGCCTCTTGGTGGCTAGCATGGCCTGTGTTACGGTTTGGGCCATAGCCGCCGACAAAAGCAAGGAAGCGGCTGAATTAAGACTATTTCTGATCAAGCTCAGCGGCAGGCAAATGCGCCACAAAAAGGAGTTTACGAATCCAGCGCTGTTGTCGGGGTTGTGGGTCTTCCTCTCCATGCTTGAAATCATGGAGGCCTATTCTCAAGAAGAACTGGATAGTTTGAAGGCAACCGCTCAGCAATTTTTAGGAAAAGATGTGTAGATACTTATGCTCTTAAAGGGGAATTTGATATGTTTAAATGGCTAATGACTTCATTCATGGTAATGACCTTGTCCGGTTGCGGCTATAACACACTGCAATCAGGTGATGAAAACATCAAGGCTGCGTGGGCGGAAGTACTGAACCAATACCAGCGCCGTGCCGATCTGGTGCCTAATCTGGTAAACGTGGTGAAAGGCTACGCGGCGCACGAAAAGGATGTGCTGACCGAAGTGACCGAGGCGCGCGCCAGGGTTGGTGCGATGCAAGCCACGCCTGAACTGGTCAATGACGAGGAAGCCTTCAAGAAATTCATTGCTGCGCAGGGGCAAATGACCAGCGCCATTTCACGCTTGTTGCTGGTAGCGGAGAATTATCCGCAGCTGAAAGCTGATGGCTTGTTCCGCGACTTGCAGGCGCAACTGGAAGGCACGGAAAACCGCATTACCGTGGCACGCAACCGCTATATTGAAGCGGTAAAGGAATACAACATTACCGTGCGGTCTTTCCCCACCAATTTCACCGCAATGCTGTTTGGCCACAAGACCAAACCGAGTTTTACCGTAGAAAACGAACAGGCTATTGCGCAACCGCCAAAAGTCGATTTTAATGCGCCGGCATCGGCCGGGGCTCCAGGTAAGTAAGGTATCCCTGATGTTGCCTTCAGTGCGCTACGAATTCGGGTTATTGCTGCTGCTGGTTTTGGTAGCAGCTTGGGCGCAGGTTCCGGTTCCTGACTTATCGCAACGCGTCACCGATCTATCCGCCACGCTGAGCGTAGCGCAGGTGAACGCGCTGGAAACGAAGCTGGCGGCATTCGAAGCCAAACAGGGTAGCCAGATCGCGGTTCTGATCGTCCCTACGACCCAACCCGAAGATATAGCCCAGTTCGGCATACGGGTTGCCGACGCATGGAGGATCGGCCGGGAAAAGGTCGATGACGGTGTCATTCTGATCATAGCCAAAGACGATCGAAAACTGCGGCTGGAAGTCGGCTATGGCTTGGAAGGCGCTATCCCGGACGCGATCGCCAAACGGGTGATTGCCGAGACCATCACGCCGTATTTCAAAGCCGGCGATTTTGCGGGCGGCATTGATGCCGGGGTGATGAAACTCATGCGCCTGATCGAAGGCGAGGCTTTGCCGGCGCCACAGCAACAGCCGAACGATCGAGGAGACGATGGGGCTTTTATGTTCCTGCTGTTCGCCGGCATAATTACGGGTTTTGTGTTGTCCTCGATGCTGGGACGGGTAATGGGCGGAATGCTCGCAGGTTTGGGCAGCGGCATGGTGGGCGCTCTGCTGTTTGGCTTGGGTTTCGCAGCGGTCCTGATCGGGATAATGGTTTTTTTCATTATCGGTGTTCGTCACCGTGGTGGCGGTGGATGGTCTAGCGGTGGGGGTGGATTTGGCGGAAGCGGCGGCTCATGGGGAGGCGGCGGTGGTGGTTTTGGCGGAGGAGGAGCATCCGGATCATGGTAAACATTAAACGCTGGTTCATTCATGCGTTCATGCCGCCTTGGCGGTGGCGTGTGGCGTTTCCTGCGTCATTGCTCGGCGAGATTGATATGGCTGTAGAGCAGTCCGAATCTCTGCACCGGGGCGAACTTCGTTTTGCTATCGAAAATGCCCTTGCTCCCTCTTGGGTGTGGCAAGGTATGTCAGCGAGCCAGCGTGCAACCGAAGTCTTTTCAAATTTGCGGGTATGGGACACCGAAGAAAACAGCGGTGTGCTGATTTATCTGTTGCTGGCCGACCGGGAAGTCGATCTCGTTGTGGATCGAGGTATTGCCAAGCTTGTACCACAGGCTGAATGGGACACAATAGCCGAGGCCATGCAGAAAGAGTTTCACCGGGGCGATTTCCGGCGAGGGGCTTTGGAAGGCATCGAACGTATTACGAAGATTCTGGCTACCCATTTCCCTTCCGACGCAACCAATAAGAACGAACTTTCCAATACGCCGGTCATTGTTAAGCGATGAAAGCTCGGTAGAAAGAGGTCGGGATTCAGGCCTGCATGCTCAGATAAAGGCAAACGTAACCTTTTTGACCTTCAGCGTGCACCGTGTTTTTGCTGTTGGTATATTTCGGTCCTCGTCCTTCCCCTGAAGCTAAAATAAAATCGAAAAACAAACTCAATGGTTCTTTGTGAAATACATTGGACAACTTCTATTGCATATGCAATCTATTGTTTTAGCGAGGTTATATTTGTTTGAGAGGGAAACTTATTCGCTTCATTGTGAATTCAAACAAAGACCAGCTGTTAATCTATGCTGAAAATACTATTTAGTATCGCTTTTAATCCAAACTTATTTTTCACCTTAAATTGAATGAATCGACGATCTACAAAATAAAATCACTCCAGAGCGATTTCTCCTTCAATGCAGTAAATTAGGCCAATAGCGGGTATATTTAGAGTCATTTTTAGCTCTAATTGTTCTACGCCACTTATAGCTTTAGATTCAATCGCTTTCATGATTGCATGTTCAATTTCACGCTGGGATGTAACTCCCACATTTTTCAGATATTTTCTGATTTCCATGTTTAAGGTATCTTCATTCATATTGACCTCCGGAGCCGACAGCAGAACAAGCAATTAAAATTTATTTCATCTAAGGGCTTATTCATATTTGATAAACGATGTTACGCAGCCCGTAATTTCTGCAACTCTGCATAAGCTATCTGGTTAGCTTTTATGAAAAGTTTAGCCCGCATGGCGAAATGGTTGGTTTTATGTTTGATCTTCAAACATTCCAGCTTGAACACGGCATAGATGGTCATGAATATGTGGTTGTTTTGGGTGGTGACGGTGCGGGTAGGCGACTTTGCCAGCCCCGCATTGGATTTTAATGATTTATGGAACTCCTCGACCTTCCACCGTTTTTCATAGAGGGTTGAGGCTTGTCCGCCGTCGCACGCCAAATCGCTGCACACCAGATTCAACAAACCGGTGCTGCCGTCTTTGTTTGTAAAGACCCGCCGGACGAACAGCACTTCCTGGGGGAAGCCCTTCATCCAGCCGCGCACCGCCTGTTGATCCGTCAATTCCAGCTGACTGATCCGCACAAAGCGCCCTTCGTTCTTGTCTGTTTCGGTCAACGCCACCAAGCGGTTGTCCTTCAAGGCGCTGATGAAGTGTTTGCCTTTCTTGAGGATGAACTCGAAGTTCTCTTTCGACGCAAACCAGCTGTCGGTCAGGACATAGCGGAACTTGATGGCGTTCGCCACGCAGGTGGCGACCATTGACCGCATCAGTTCGTTCTTGGTGAACTCCGCCGCCCGCTTGACCTTGCGGGTTTTTATGTCGCAAAACTGATGGGGCTTCTTCACCACTTCGAAGGCGACCGGGATCGACACGTCCCCGCTGTGGTACAACGCATTCAACAGGTTGATGCCTTTGACCGAGCGGCCTTTGCAGTGGTCATAGTGCCAGCACATCATCTCGTTCTCGTCAGTAAACGCCTTCTCCTGGACGGTGTCGTCGAAGATCAGACAGCCGTCGTCCCGCTCGATCTGACGCACGGTGGGTTTGACATCAACCCACAGGTCTTTTGAGGTGTATAGCCTCGCGGACAGGTGGCGGGTTATTTGGTCATGACTCACTTCACCGTCGAGCATCGCCGACAGGCTGGTCGCCGTTGCCAAGCCTTGGTTGCAAATCAGGTAGTCTGTATAGAGCGCTGTTTTTTCTTTATCCATCCTGAAATGATACGCTTTTTGGGATGGGGCTGCGTAACATCAGTTTGATAAATTTGAATCGTGGATCATCATGTATTTCTCCTAATGCTTACATTTCTTTACCATACTGTCATATGAGCGGCTAACTTACCGATAAAAAAAGTAAGCAAGGTCTGGGGGGGTTAATTAATCGTCGCTGCGGCCAAGGACAAAGATATATTGATCACTCTCCCCCGTCCCTTTCCATCTGTCGATAATGCATCTGGAGTCGGATCGAAAGATACTCAAATGATGATGCAAAATTAACTTTTTGTAGGCGAAATCAAAAAGTTTTTAGCTCACTCTGATAAATCTCACTTCATCAGCCACCAACCACTTCTATAAAATTTAGTTACATAGGGATAACGATCATATTCCATGATCACACACCTCTCTAAAAGTTCATACCCCTTTTGTTTCGCAAATTCGCGATTCAGCTTTCACAAAGCGGCATATGGTCAACCAACAAATCAGCAGCATTGCCTTTACCAAGACGGATATAAGGTTTTGCCATGATGAAGCTCCTAAATTGAATGTTGAGGTTTAAATGACCGAACTCACCTGTCATTAAAGCGTAACTCGTCGATTTGTAACACTGAATGTTGAGTCTTAATAGGTTTAAACACAGTCTGCATTCTATTAAATTGAAGTATATCAGATTAAGATGTTACTCATTTACGAAGGAAACCTTACCGTCCCCGCAATGGCTGGAACGGCAACGCCAAAAACTTTAGGACCTTGCTGGTTATCAAACCTTGTGAGTTGAACCGTCTATTAAACCAAGCCAAAAAACGATTAAGCGCACCGATCCACGGATCAGTTTAGCCAAATAACCAACCCATAAATAGGATATAAATCATTCGCTTAATGTGAAAATGTTTATTTTTGTTTTTTCCTGTAAAGCTTAATGTAACAGCGACTGGCCAGCATCGACCAGCCTCATTTTGTTTCATCAGGAGAACTGTCATGAAATTTCATCTCAAAACATTTATCAGTGTATTTATCGCTACTTTTGTAGTTACCGTCAGCACCGTATTTCCACAAATGGCTACCGCCAAATGGACGCGGACTCACGCCTCAAGCTGTATGACATTGGGTGGCGCACCTATCGATACGAGCTACGCCATTTACAATAACTCAACCACAGCAGAAATGTATGCATTATGCGCCGTGGATGATTCCGATTATTTGTTAAAACAAAACCTTACCACACTCAATATCCATGGCTGGGATGGTAACAGTACACTTAAAGCTGCGGCAATGGCCTGTCGTTCGCTCTGGCATACCACCGGCGGTTCTTGCGGGACCTTGGTTGAAACCGCAGTGGGTAAGCAACACTTCACCCTTCAACCCAGCCGTAGCCAATGGAACAGTACCACAACAGCTGATTTTGGTTATATCTGGGTTAGATTGCCACGCAAAGAAACCACTGGCGGTATAAGCAGTCTTCGGGGCTTTTATACCTTTGGTAATTAACTACTTAGCATTGCCTGTTTGACAGAGAGGGCCGGACAGCCCTCTCTACACTGGCTCAAACCCCGTTCGGAGACCCCTTATGAAAACGTCTGTTAGCAATACCCTTTTACCTGTAGTATCCGGCGTCATTTCCGGGATTATTGTGGTTGTCGTGGGTTCCCTGTATTTAAAAAATGACTACAGTACAGAAAGCCAAGCACCCAATGCCGGACACTCGCCCACAATGTCGTCAAATAGTCGCACGTCTGTCAACCTTGCCGAGCAAAACCGTGAGGTATTAAAAGCTAATGACGAAAGAATGCGCAGTCTGGAGCAACGGCTAAGCATGTTAGCAACTAAAAATAATACTACCGATAACCCAGAACAAGACGAAATCAGCGCCGCAAATCAAGCCGATGCCGAGGTCGCCAACCAACTGTCACCTGAAGATGCGAAAGCGGCCGACTTGCAATGGTGGGAAGACAGCAAAGTTGCGTTTAAACGCGAACCCATCGATCGAAATTGGGCCGGCGCCACCCAAAGCCTATTCGAAGAAGACCTTGCGCAACTGGCTGCTAATCAAGGTGATTATTCGATTGTGAGTACCGAATGCCGCACAAACTCCTGTGCTATCGTCCTACGTTGGCCCTCTTACGGCGCGGCCTCAACCGGATTTACCGAATTGTTGCATCATGCCTATTCAACAAATTGCGCGAAAAGCACTCTACTGCCTGAACCGGGCGATGCCACTGATAATCAACCCTACGAGATGACGATTCTGTTTGATTGCTCTGAATCCAGACAGCAAAGCTAATCGTGGTCTTTGCTTTTTTTCTCATCCAAACGATCGGCAGGAGATAACGGGATTGCGCCCGTTATCTCTCCTTTACAATCGGGCATCCGGTTTTCCGCAGCCGTCCGTTGAACCCAGTAAATGATAATGCTTTAACATTTACGTTTCTTATTCGGAAACAATGACACAACGTCTTGGCGTCCTGCTCAATTTGCCGAGTATCGGTGTGATCGGCAATAGCAAAGCATCTGCCGTCATCCAACACCCGATGGAGTTCGTTGCTTATGGGGTTTATTCTGCATAAAGGTACGTAACGCACCAGTGGACATCAAACCCCATTATCAGGCACTTCATGGTTACCAAAAGGAAACATTCCTTGTTCCTAATAAATCTCCATTACTGCAAATAAACAGTATTGTTTGCGTCATCCGTTTTACGTCAGTTCTATTTTCAAAATAATTCCAGCCAATGGCGGCAATGTCAGATTGATCGAGTGGGCTTGGTGCCCTCTGTGTCAGGATAGTTGTCGCCTCTAAAATTTTATAGAGGTACAAAATGCAAACCCGTTATAGTGAAGAATTTAAACAGCAAGCCCTGAGTAAAGTATTGCAACGCGGTGATAAAAGCATTCAATCGATTGCCGATGAATTGACTATCAGTGTGTTTACTCTGAAAGGCTGGCTTAAACAGACACGATCCAAATCAACAACAAACACTATGAAACAACAACGTCCTAAAGACTGGACTCGGAAACAACGGTTTGAAGCCTTGCTAGTCAGCGCGAGCTTGGAAGGTGAAGCACTCAACGCCTTCTGCCGTGAACGAGGTTTGTTTACCCATCACCTGCAAACGTGGCAACAAGACTTTATTAAACCTCTTGAGGTCACCGAACCCAGCCAAGTCTCAAGGAAAGCCTTGAAACCCTTGGAGAACGAGATTGCACAACTGAAGAAAGACCTGCAACGCAAGGAGAAAGCCTTGGCAGAAGCCGCCGCTTTGTTGATCCTTCAAAAAAAGTGCCACGCGTTCTGGGAGGAAAAGGCGCCATGATCCCTCTTGCAGAACGCACCCATTTACTCACCTTATTTAACGAAGCGTTTGATCACGGAGCCCGTAAAGCCAAAGCTGCCGAGGTGATGGGCCTACCGCTGCGCACGTTACAACGTTGGCAACGTCCCGAAGCCGTGCCGGTTGACGGTCGCACGCGCCGTCAACACGTGCCTTGTAATCGTTTGAGTGACGAAGAACGCGCTCAGGTATTAGCCCTAGCCAACAGCGATGAGTTCAAAGACAAAACACCGCATCAGATCGTGCCGATGTTGGCCGAACGCGGTGAATATTATGCGTCGGAGTCGACGATTTACCGCATTTTTCGCGAGGCGAAACAAGTCAAACACCGTCATGCCTGCCGTCCATCGGTCGAGCGTAGTAAGCCGAAAGCCCTCACCGCGACGGCACCGAAACAACTGGTGAGTTGGGATATCACCTATTTGACCAGCCTCGTCAAAGGCCAGTTTTTCTATCTGTATCTGTTCATGGATATCTTCAGTCGCAAGATTGTCGGCTGGCAAGTTTATGAACAAGAAAACAGCGAACTGGCGGCCGATCTGATCACGGATCTCTGCCAACGAGAAGGGATTCCACCGCACCAGTTGGTGTTACATTCCGACAACGGCAGCCCGATGAAAGGGGCAACGCTGTTGGCAACCTTGCAGCAGCTTGGCGTCACACCCTCGCGGAGTCGCCCGGCGGTGAGTAATGACAACCCGTATTCCGAGTCGTTGTTCAAAACCCTAAAATACGACGCCCAGTATCCGACCCAACCGTTTGCCTCGGTCACCGCCGCCAGGGACTGGGTAACCGACTTTGTCGACTGGTACAACCATGAGCATCGGCACAGCGGCATTCAATTTGTAACGCCTGAGCAACGTCACACGGGTGAAGACCGGGCGATCCTGAGGCAACGCCAAGCTGTTTATGAGGCCGCTAAGGCCAAAAAACCGGAGCGCTGGAGTCGAAATATCCGAAACTGGGAATGGCAGGCAGAAGTCTGTTTAAATCCCGATAAACCGAGCGATAGTGCGGTAAAAAATACCGACACTACCGTTCATTAATTTTCAACTCATGCGACAACTACGTTGACATTTACCGGGTGCATCCAGGGTATGGGTTCAGAAACTACCTGGCCATTGGTAGTATTGCTGCCATCATACAAACGTGAATCAGAATTAAAAATCTCATGATAGGTGCCGGCTTCGGGCACGCCTATGCGGTAATTCTCTCTGACTACCGGGGTAAAATTGAGCACGACGATCAGCTCCTGATTACCACCTTTACGGCGATAACTGATGACGGATTGCTCGACATCATGGCAGTCTATCCATTCAAAGCCCTGGTAAACAAAGTCCTGTTTGAACAAAGCTGGCTGTACCTTGTAAACATTGTTTAACTCTTTTATCAGGGTCTGAATGCCTTTATGATGCGGGTAATCCACTACATACCAGTCCAACGACTGATCAGAATTCCATTGAGTACCCTGACCAAACTCACACCCCATGAACAGCAGCTTTTTACCTGGATAAGTGAACATCAACGTATAAAGCAGGCGAAGATTGGCAAACCGTTGCCATTCATCACCGGGCATTTTATTGAGAAGTGACCCTTTGCCATGCACGACTTCGTCATGTGAAAATGGTAACGTGAAGTTTTCAGTAAAAGCGTAAAGCATACCAAAGGTCAGTTGGTCATGATGAAAGCGTCTGTGGACAGGATCCACGCTCATATAAGCCAGAATGTCATTCATCCAGCCCATATTCCATTTCATGGAAAACCCCAGCCCTCCGACCCAGGTAGGCCTGGTAACCCCCGGCCACGCGGTTGATTCTTCGGCCATCATTACCGTTCCAGGAAACTGCTGATGGGTAATCGAGTTCAGTTCTCTAAAAAAAGCGATCGCTTCAAGATTTTCATTACCACCGTAGATGTTGGGAAGCCAGTCATTCTCTTCACGCGAATAATCCAGATAAAGCATCGAAGCGACGGCATCCACTCGCAAACCGTCAAGATGAAATTCTTCCATCCAAAAGACGGCACTGGCCAGTAGAAAATTTCTGACCTCATTACGGCCATAATTATAGATTAAGGTACCCCAGTCTCTGTGCTCGCCTTTCCTGGGGTCTTCATGTTCGTAAAGAGCGCTGCCGTCAAAACCCGCCAGCGCAAAGGAATCTTTGGGGAAATGGGCGGGTACCCAGTCCAGAATTACACCAATATTGTTCTGGTGACAGGTATCCATAAAATAACGAAAATCATCCGGTGAACCGTGACGACGGGTGGGAGCAAAGTAACCCGTGGTTTGGTAGCCCCAGGAGACATCCAGTGGATGTTCGGTAATGGGCATGAGTTCTATATGTGTAAAACCGAGCATTTTTACATACTCAACCAACTCAACAGCGAGGTCGCGATAGCTAAGAAAATTGCCGTGTGCGTCGCGTTTCCACGAGCCCAGATGAACTTCATAAATAGACATGGGTTCATGCAGCCAGTCATGACTGCTTCGACTTGACATCCACTGCTGATCTTGCCATGGGTAGGCGCTATCTTGCACCACAACAGATGAGGTATTGGGGCGCAACTCAAACTGTTGTCCATACGGGTCTGTTTTCACCAGCACGTGGTTGCTTTGCCGATTTAAGATTTCAAATTTGTATAAACAACCTGCGCTAAGTCCCGGTATAAACAGTTCCCAAATACCACTGCCGCCCAAGCTGCGCATGGGATTGCAACGACCATCCCAGCGGTTAAAGTCGCCGATTACGCTGACTCGTCCGGCGTTGGGTGCCCAGACGGTAAATAAAACGCCATCGATAGTGTCAACAGTATGCTGATGCGCGCCCATTTTCTGGTAAATGTGCCAGTGTTTGCCCTCAGCAAACAAATGCCGATCAAATTCTGGCAATTGGACGCCGAAGTCATAAGTATCGTAATTCGTGTGTTGACTGCCGTCTTTATCGATCCAGACTAATTGATAATGCTTTGGTAATTCGTTTGGTTGAGCGGTATATTCAAAAAAGTCCGATCCAATTATGCGAGGTATGTCGGGGCCATCGTTGGCAAAACGGACCGATTCCGCGTACGGTAAATAAACCTTAACATTGATTAGCTTGTCGTGTGGATGGCGACCCAAAACAGAAAAAGGATCGTGATGTTTTGCTTCAATGATTTTTATCGATTCACTGTCTAGCTTGTTCCTGGATTGATCTTTCACGTATGAGGCCTCTAGTAACTGGGATAGTGAGCTTGAATGTTAACAAATTAAACAACAATCTAATAACCTCTTCCGCTAGTTTAATGATCAAAAGGCTAACGCATATCTGTTATCCAGTACCCAGGGAGTTTCAGCATCGGATAAAAGAGGGCCTGGTGATTGCCAGCTTGTACGCAACGAAGTCGGGGCGGTTTTTCGGAACACCGGGTTCGTACCTTTTTGATACCAAGGGTGGAGTCGTCGCGCTCCGAGGGGTTGCCGGCATTCTCGCCGATTTTCCCGGGAATGGGACGGTGCGCCCGGTGTCGCCGACAAATAGCACATCGCCGGTAAACACACCCAGCATTTGTCACCGGCGGCCTTGACGAAAAGCGCGTAGGACATGCTCTTTTCACGCATGCCGCTGCCGCACCATTGGCAGGCTGCCTCGGTATGCGTGCACAGTGGATACTGGCTGCATCCAAAAAAACTGCCGTGTTTGCTGTCCCTGGCCACCCTATAATCGGTTTCGCATTCGCTGCACAGAATGTCGGCAATCTTGTCCTGAAAACCCTCTCCGGTAAATTCGTCAACGTTAATCTCGTAGCCCTGATCGACCAACTCGCGGACAAAATCAGAAGCCTTATCGGCATCACTTATCAAATACACATGATATCGCGCGCGAGTCAGTGCCACATAGAGCAAACGGCGTTCCTCGGCGTGAGCGAATTCTTCCGCTTTCGGCAAGAGCAATTCCAATAACGGATGCGTTGCTTTCTCCGAAAAAGTAAAAAAGTAAAAAAATTTATGCGGTTATGATTAATCCAGTCTGGTCGGAGTAAAGTCAAATTCCGGATATTGCATGTCATTGGAGCGCGGCCATGTGACCCTTCATCATATTTTAAGCTTTCTCGGGCCGAGCTCGGTTTGCTTCATGTTATCTTGCTTCAAAAAATCACATTTGACTGATTGCATAGAAGTTGACAGCGGTGAGTCGATCAACGTTACCTTACAATGAGCGAAAGGGGTCAATTTTTGCCTGCTAAATCAATGGTTTTTTGCTCATTGCACTGACGGTTGTCGTTATCATTGCTGAATTCACGGATAAATCCCGTGAAAACTTTAGTGCCATTTGTTAATTAGCACCCAAACGTTTAGAAACCCGCTGACATTACCCCAATAAAGAAAGAGGCGGAACTCCATTGGTATGGTAGAGGCCGCCTCCTTTTCGATAAGCTGAATTACGAGTAATTTGACCTATTTGTTCAGTTCCTTATGACCACGGATTGGCCATTTACCGGCAGAAGGTTTTGCCGCATCTTCAGCGGCTGGAGCCGATTCCGATTTAGGTTGAGCGGCCTTGATGTGTTCCACGGCTTCTTCGGCAGAAGGTGTAGCCATGTCTGCGTGATCCAATTTACCGTGTTCGATCGAATATTCCAGAACCTTGACCGCGGCTTCCAAATGCATTTTTTCCTCACCTTCTGCCGTTTCCAGCGCTTTCAATGTATGCTCTAGAGCCGCTTCGGCATGTTCGACCAGAATCGAAGCATGGCCCATCTTGCCGTGTTCGGCGGCGGCATGAGCCTGTTCTAATGCCACTGCAGTATGATCTTCGGCCAAAACCAACTGGCTGGCCCCTAATAACAATCCGATGGTCATCGTTTTCAATAGCTTCATGGTGAATATCCTCTTTGTGATGTCGTTATAGTAAGATTTTTTGAACGTAAACGCTTCAGTTTACCGATGTCACTGAGTCAGTGAAATAGGGAAAACTAAGGCGGAAAACCTCATCAAACCGTTATCCCTTCACCCGTTTTTCAGCGTCTTGTGACGCATGCCGGTACGCAACGCAACAACCTGTCCGAGATACTGCACATCCTCTGCAGGCAGGGGGCCCGTATGAGTACTATTCATGAAGATGCGGGTGACTTCAGATGCTGACCCGACAAGCCTTAACTTCTGAAACCCGGCTGGCTGCTGCACCGAATCGCTTTCGACTGGAGTCAAGGCGCAGGTAGTTGCGCTGACGCCGCTGTCCACCCAGGGCGGTACCGGGGACAGACCCAAACCCAACATCAACAATACCCCGCCAGGGCAGCGGCGGCTGTAGCACCAGCCAAGATAGCGCTCCACGACACTGCGCTTGCTGAAGTTTGTAAAGATATTGGGTATTCGTCAACGGACGAGTTAATAGAAAGGATCATAATCAGTCTCCATTCAGTTATGGGCGAAAATTATTAAATGAATTGCCAGCCTAGTCTGTACGCTTTCCAACATTCGGCTGAAAAAGTTGCCGCTTCAAAAGTCGTACGACATCCCTACAATACAAGATTGACTCGTCACTCCTTCTCATTCAACGAATGACCACCCACTTTACCTAACTACAAACGGCATCCTTAACCCGCTGTTGCTCGGAAAAGGAGTTTTCGCACGGGGTAATCTGTGTGATAGTCAGGCGACTGCTCATCAGAAGCTTAAACGAAAGTGGGCTCCGACAACTATCCTGACACAGAGAGCCAGTAAGGCGGCCACCGTCTCGGCGCTCAGCTGCTCGGTCAGTTCCGCGGTTTCGCGCGGAGCGACCATTCAACCGACGACATAGCGGAATATGTCTGATGATTGAATTAAGCGTTAATTACTTTTAGTTTCATGCCAATCGACTACGCAAAAATAATGAGCAACCATACTCCACCAAAATGAATTTCTATTGGGATTTCTGGTTAAGATTCGATGAGGGTAAGCAATGTACATTAATTGGATCGGCAGTCCTCATTGATGGACTAATTTGTAAATAATCATCCGCTAACCGTTCCGAACAATAAACCGACGCCTGCGGTAATGCCCATCGATAATATGCCCCAAAATATGACACGGGCGACTGCCGTTAAAACAGAAGCACCACCGGCTAAGGCAGATAGGCCGCCCAACAGCATCAGCGATAACAAAGAAATAGAACCTACTAGGGTTATCAGTGGCATGGTGTCCGATGCGGTTAAATTTATAATCATTTGATTGGCTTGTGCCAAAGGCAAATAAGGGAAAACCATCACCATCAACAGGGGTAACAATGCCCCCAAAGAAAACGTCAGGGCTGAAGTTAAGGCTGCTTGTAAGGGACGCGCCGTGGTAATTTCTGTTAGCCCTAATTCATCGCGCGCATGGGCTGCCAAAGCATCGTGGGCCATTAATTGTTCGGCAACCTGCTGCGCAAGTTCCGGTTTGAGGCCTCTGGCGATATAGATCACTTTTAGTTCATTTACTTCCTGATGGTGATTTTCCGTCAGTTCCTGCTCTTCCCGCTTTAAGTCAGCTTGCTCTGTATCAACTTGGGAGCTGACAGAGACATATTCACCGGCTGCCATAGACATGGCACCGGCTACCAATCCGGCTGTGCCGCTAACTAGTATGGCCTGGATGTCGGCGTGGGCAGCAGCGACGCCGATTACAAGACTCGCTGTTGAAACAATGCCGTCGTTAGCACCTAATACGGCGGCGCGTAACCAGCCGATACGATGGGCGCGATGAAATTCAGAATGTCTCAAAACAAGCACCTTTCTTTTAGAATATTGTCATGATAAACAGGGGCATTATTGATAAGTGCCATCGGTGTCTTTTTTCCAGTAACCAGGGCTTTGACTAATTTCTTATTATCAATGTGTAACGTCACTAACAATAGGTTCAGGTTTGTGCAAATCTCATGCAATTCTTCCCAAAACTCTTCTGCCTGTTTCGCGATCTCATTGATTCATCTTTCTCGGTCTGCGACGAAGGCTTGCTGGAGTGGGTCGTATTCTTCTTCGTAATACGTTCCAGAAAAATGGCGAGTATCAACTCAACAACTAGAACAAGCTACTCATGATAGCCTGGCTTTCATCGGTGATTTTGCCTTTGGCACACTGGTTCTCGAAGTCCGCTTTTAAGCGGCTGACTTCACTGCGAAACGAGGCTTTATCAAGAGTGGCCATCCAAGTTAATAGCGTAAGTTTGCGACAAACACATCATAGCATTGGTTTTTTCGGCCTTCGTTGGTCGCTTATGAGTGCTGTAAACCGAATTTTTGAGGCTGAACCCTTTGCGCAGCAAGAAACCCTCGCTACACGCACTGAGCCACCACTAAGGTCGCAATTAAATCAAGGCTACACAATTTCAATTTTTAGACACTAAAAAGCTGTCAAGCTTTTTTTGATTGTTTTATGGGGGGAGTAATTATCCGAAAATGGAATTCCAACCCCTTGATTGGTTTCGATGATATCGCCTTAGAGTCTTGATTCCAACCTCGTTTTTCACATAGCCAAAAAGACAAATAATTTTACTCTGGAGATGCTTTTTTAGCTTATGGCCCCGCCAGGGAAATTGGTGCCCAAAAATATATCTATTATACCGAAAAGTGATAATAGCCTTTACACACTTCATTATTACTAAAAGATAGTAAATATCGATTAAACTGTATGAATATTATACAAATCCCTATTGCTTTGACTTCAAACTGTCACAACGATTCAGCTGGTTCTTTTGCTTTAAACACCTAACGCGACACTTTTAAGTTATTTCCAAGCTGATCGTAAAGATCAAATCGCGGCTTGTAATTAACCGGTACGTCACCGGTCAATGACTCAAGAAAAGCAACAATTTTGTTTACGTCATAATCACTCAAAATTTTCCCAAGCTGAACTTCGGCCATAATGCGCACCGCCTCTTTAAGTTCAGCCACAGAGCCATCGTGAAAGAAAGGCCCGGTTTTAGCAATATTGCGCAGCATGGATACACGGAATGTATAAAGATCTGCCTCATTTTTGGTCAACTCAAAACGACCGGGATCTCGCTTTTCAGATTGAGTCGCTGACCAATAATCTTTGACAACACCAAACTTTTGAATTGAATTGCCTCCCAGCAGCGGGCCATTATGGCAGGAAGCACAACCGGTATCGATAAATAAAGCCAAGCCCTCTTTTTGCTGATGGGTCAGCGACGAATCATTCCCTGATAGAAAGTGATCGAAGGGCGCAGGCGTTAATAAAGTCGCCTGATAGGCTTGAAGCGCTTTGGCATAATTTGAGGAAGACAGAGGGACCGGCGTTTCCGGAAAAGCAGCCTTGAAAGACGCCTCATAATTCAGTGAGTCAAGAATCGGAACCACCGCATCGACCGAACTGAACCCCATGGAACCCGTTAGTGATTTTTCGGCCTGATGGGCCCCCGAGGTCCTATCCCCTGCCCAGCGTAAGGCCGGTTGCATCATTGCGTTAAACACTGTCTGCGCATTACGCGAAGTCAGCTTGCCCTTGGCGTCAGGTGAAAATGTCCGCCGATCTGCGCCCCAATCTTCAGCTTGATGGCAACTGGCACAAGCCGTCCTGCCATCTCCGGAAACCCGAACATCCCAAAATAAGGCCTGCCCTAACAAAACATCGGGGGTATCAGAGGTCACCGGCATGATGATGCCAAACAAGGCATTTGCTTGTGTTTTTAAATCCTTATTGGCGTCATCAGCCTGGCTAATGTCCGCTACCAAAATAAATACGGCAAATAAAACGGAAAAAAAATATTTGATCTCAATAAGCATAATGAATCCTACGCAGGTTTTTAAGGTCGACTGAGAAAGGTTTTAACATAGTACAGCCTGCCCGTTAGCTTGGATAAGCGTATAGCCGACATTCCTGTAAAAGAGGACTTAAGGCCTTCACTGCTATTTTTGCTCGGTTTAAACAGATGGATAGCGATGGGTCAATTGAGGTCATAGGGTCGTTGGGAGTTAATCATAAACAATCGGTATGCGCCAGTTAACGCTTGTCATGCATGAGTCTTTCGATACCACCCTGTCGCCTGGCTTGTGCCTCAGCGCAATAACAGCAGAGGCTTGAGGCTATGCGTCAACATTTTTACCGTAAAACTCCCCAACAACCAGTCGTGAATTCGGGTATGGCCGAATGCGCCCATCACGGTCATATCGATAGCTTTTTGCTCGTGATACTCGGATAAAGCCAGTTCTGGTTTGCCCACCAGTTTTTTGGCGATGACTTCAATGCCGCCTGCCAAGTGCAATTTGTTGGCGGCGATCTCAAGGAGTTGCCCTTTGCCTTCATCCTTGCTGACGCAGACCAGATGACATGTCAGGCCTTTATACAACGGACTGTTGGCAACCATGTCCAGGGCTTTTTCGGAAGCCTGGCTGCCGTCGTAAGCCAGCATGATACGTTCCGGCTCTTTAAATTCGGCGTTCACCACCAGAATCGGTTTGTGCAGCGAACGGATAATGGACTCCAGCTTGGCGCCGATCTTGTCCGGCTGATTTTCGTGTACCTTGCCGCGCACGCCAATCACCAGCACCCGCAAGTCGGATTCCAGTTCGATCAACGATTCGACCAAACTGCCGTGGCGTTGACTGGTGATCGGGTCGAGAACTCCGGCCTGCATTACCCGTTCCCTGGCAACTTGCAGAAATTGCTTGCCTTGCTGGAGCCGCAGCTTGCTGCGTTGCTGTTCAAGTTGGGTCAATTCATCCATTAAGTGGTCACGGCTATCGACGCCGATATTGCCAGTCAAATCAGTATGATCCGTTGCTTCGGGGTGATGATCGATGGTATGAAGCAGTTTTAAAGGGGCATCCGCTTTTTGAGCAAGCCAGGCAGCATAATCGCAAACAGCGTTGGTTAAAGATGAGCCATCGATGCCGGCCAATACCAGGTTTTGTGTTGTATTCATTAATGGCCTCCCATGACTTGTTCAATTTCTTCAGGGTTATCGTGTATCGCAAAGCGGTCGACGAGAGTGGTGGTGGCTTCATTCATACCGATCAATTCAACGTCTGCGCCTTCACGACGTAGCTTGATAACGACCTTATCGAGCGCGCTAACCGAGGTGATATCCCAGAAATGCGCGCGTTTCAGGTCGATGACTACAGTGTCCACCGCTTCCTTGAAATCGAAGCTGGCGACGAATTTGTCCGCCGAGTTGAAAAATATCTGGCCTACGACCTTATAAATGCGGGTACCGGTTGCTTCATCCAATTTAGATTCTACATACATGAAATGGCTGATCTTGTTGGCGAAGAATAAAGATGCCAGCAGCACGCCGACGAACACGCCGATCGCCAGGTTATGTGTCCAAACCACCACGACTACGGTGGCTATCATAACCATACTGGTGGACAGTGGATGCGATTTGAGGTTGAGAATCGAACGCCAGCTAAACGTACCGATGGAGACCATGATCATCACCGCCACCAGAGCGGCCATCGGGATCATCGAAATCCACTTATCCAAAAACACCACCATAACCAACAAAAATACACCCGCGCAGAGGGTCGATAGACGGCCACGGCCACCCGATTTGATATTGATGATGGATTGGCCGATCATCGCGCAACCGGCCATGCCACCCAGTAAGCCTGCGCCTATATTGGCAAACCCCTGGCCCTTGCATTCGCGGTTTTTATCGCTGGTCGTATCGGTTAAATCGTCGACGATGGTGGCCGTCATCATCGATTCCAACAAGCCCACCACAGCCAGAGGCACCGAGTAAGGCAGGATGATTTTCAAGGTGTCGAAATTTAACGGGACCTCTGGCCAGAGGAATATCGGCAAAGTGTCCGGGAGCTGGCCCATGTCGCCGACAGTGCGAATATCCAGCTTTAGATAAGCGGCGATGACGGTCAAGGCAATGATACAAATCAAGGGTGACGGTAAGGCTTTGCCGATTAGCGGAATATAAGGAAACAAATAGATGATGGCCAAACCGCCGGCGGTCATCGCATAGACGTGCCACGTCACGTTGATCAGTTCCGGTAACTGCGCTATGAAGATCAGAATTGCCAAGGCATTGACAAAGCCAGTCACCACGGAGCGGGACACAAAACGCATCAGGCTACCCAGTTCCAGGTAGCCGGCGATGATTTGCAAAACACCGGTCATTAATGTCGCGGCCAGCAGGTATTGCAGGCCGTGATCCTTGACTAACGTCACCATCAGCAAAGCCATCGCACCGGTCGCCGCCGAAATCATGCCGGGCCGACCGCCGATGAAAGCGGTGATTACGGCGATACAAAACGAGGCGTACAAGCCCACTTTGGGGTCGACCCCGGCAATGATGGAAAAGGCAATGGCTTCCGGAATCAGGGCCAATGCCACTACGGTTCCTGCCAGCACATCACCGCGGATGTTGCCTAGCCAGTCCTGTTTTTTCGATAAAAAGAGCATGTGTATCCTTTGAAACAAAAAAAGGCTATGCCTGGCATAGCCAAGGTAGGAGCGAGTAAAAAATAGGACGTGATGAATGAATCAAGGCGGACCGGATCGGTTATGCATGCGTTTGAGTTAAGTAGTAAAAAAATTAAGTAAGCTTTGTTACGTGACTATAGCGTCAACAGAAACAGGAGCAAGCCACTACCACTCGCGTAAGCGACTGAAACCAGTATTTTTTGCCGATGCGGCAAGCATAGCCATGCCTGTATTTTACGGTATTTGTAAGACTGCCAGACTGCCTGCAGGCGTTGCTGCCACCGCAAAGATAGAGCTGGCCAGCACTTAACCGCATAACTGATTCCGAATATGAACACCAGCACCATGCTATTGAAGATGATGATTTCGCTTTGATGGTGAGTAGTGTGCAACAGGTGCTCCAAAAGCTCTTCGAACAGGTGTTCGAAGACTTCGATCAGCAAATGCAGCAGTTCGAAAACAAGGTGCAAGCCATCGATCAACCCGTCCAACAAGGTGTCAAAAAATACGATCACTAAAAACGTTACAATTAACCGACAAGCGATGCGAGTCAGTAATTGGCGGTCGGTTTGTAAGTCGGTATTCGTGGGCTCTTCAGGCATATTCTCAGGTTTAAGCCGCAAATACTGCATAAATCATAAGCATAGGGTATTATATTGCAAATATAGCTGTTTTATCAAGCCCATACTCATTCTCGCCGTCTCTTCACGGCCAGCGCCGGCAACACCAGCAAACTGCAGATTATCGTCAAGGTAATGCCGACAGAAAACAGCAAACAAACCCATGCTCGCCGTACCTTGAAGGGTATTGAAAGCCAGACTGGTAAAACTGCTCAAGGTGTTCAGGACGCTAAAAAAAAGCGCCACGCGCCGAACTCAAATGCAACAACTCGCCGGCCTGATCCCGGCCTATGCAGTAAGCGCTGGACGATTTGTAGGCCGCTGTCTACTCCCATACCCAACAAGAGCGACAATTCTATTCAAGATTGGTCTGCTAAAGCTGCTGGAGCATGGTTTCTTGAACAAATGGCGGTGAACGGGTGAGGCCGTTTAATCGGTACTTTCGGCAATGCCGGCTTTGACCCGCTCTAGTAACGACACCATCATGTCCCTTTCCTCATCAGTTAAAGCCGCTAGGACTTTTGCCTCCACCGCATCGGCTATCGCCCAGAGTTCCTGCATCACCGCGCGAGCCTTATCGGTGACTTCCAGCCGGTAAGCCCTGCGGTCATCTGCATCCTTATTACGACGCACCAGGCCTGATTCTTCGAGTAAATCGATTTGTCTGGCCAGCGTGATCGGTTTTATCTCTAAAATCTCCGCCAGATCGATCTGACGGCAATTTTCGTTCTCGGACAAATGCACCAAGGCTCGCCATTGCGAATGGGTAAAGCCATTATGTTCAGCCTCTTTATTAAAACGTTGGCGGATAATGTGGCTGATTTCGTAACTGAGAAAACCGAATTTGGAATGCATATATGAGTTAAAGTGAAACAGGGATCGGAGGTGATGTAATCAATTGGCAATAAATATTATAAGTCATCTTATCAACTCAGGCATTTCAACCTGCAGCCTGTCCATTAGAGCATTATAAAATTAAGATAAAGCGCATTTGTCCAGGGCCTGTTCTGTTAAGATAACGGGTTTGAAACCGTCTGATTAAACTGCCAGCATGACTGATTCCCTAGATACCAAAGAACAACTTCGCCAACAATTTCATCAAGCCGCACTCGAATACCACAACCTGCCTGTACCAGGAAAAATCAGCGTAACTCCGACCAAGCAACTGACCAATCAGCATGATTTGGCTCTGGCCTACTCGCCGGGCGTCGCTATTGCCTGCAATGAAATCGTGGCAGATCCGGCAAATGTTGCCAAATACACGGCGCGCAGCAATCTGGTAGGCGTTATCACCAATGGCAGTGCTGTTCTGGGTTTGGGCAATATTGGCCCGCTTGGCGCCAAGCCGGTCATGGAAGGCAAAGCGGTTCTGTTTAAAAAATTTGCCGGTATCGATGTATTTGACATTGAGATAGATGAGCAGGATCCGGATAAGTTATGTGACATCATTGCCGCTCTGGAACCTACATTTGGCGGCATTAATCTGGAAGATATCAAAGCGCCGGAATGTTTTGATATCGAGCGCAAGCTGCGCCAACGCATGAAAATTCCGGTTTTTCATGATGATCAACACGGTACGGCGATCATAGTTGGCGCGGCCGTTCTGAACGGTTTAAAAATTGTCGGCAAAAAAATGTCTGATTGTAAACTGGTGGTTTCCGGTGCAGGCGCAGCGGCCTTGGCCTGTCTGGATTTAATCGTTGATCTGGGCTTGCCGGTCGCCAATATCTTTGTGACCGACATTTACGGCGTCGTTTATCAGGGACGCAAGGAATTGATGGACCCCAATAAAATCATTTATGCCCAACACACCAGCGCCAGAACCCTGGCCGAAGTCATTACCGGCGCCGATATATTTCTGGGATTGTCAGCAGGCGGCGTATTAACGCAAGACATGGTAAAAACCATGGCGGCAAAGCCCTTGGTGTTTGCATTAGCCAACCCAACGCCGGAAATAACACCTGAGGAAGTCAAGGCCGTTCGGGATGATGCCGTGATAGCCACAGGCCGTTCGGATTATCCGAACCAGGTTAACAATGTTCTTTGTTTTCCCTATATTTTTCGAGGCGCACTGGATTGCGGCGCAACGACTGTAAACCGGTCAATGGAAATCGCGGCTGTCCATGCTATCGCCGAACTGGCAGAAGCAGAACAATCGGATATTGTGGCTGAAACGTATGGCGTCAAAAATTTATCATTTGGCCCCGACTACCTTATTCCCATGCCTTTTGATCCGCGCCTGATGGCCAAGATCGCACCGGCAGTGGCACAAGCCGCTCAGGATTCAGGGGTTGCAAGCCGTCCTATTGTTGATATGCCAGGTTATATCGACCGGTTACAGCATTTTTCATATCAAAGCGGCACGATAATGCAGCCGATCTTTCAGATCGCGAAAAAGACTCCCGATGCCAAAAAACGCGTGGTATTTGCCGAAGGCGAAGATGAACGGGTTTTGCGCGCAGTACAAATTATTGTCGATGAAAAAATCGCCGTTCCCATTTTGGTAGGCCGCCCCGCTGTCTTGGAAAGCCGGATTGTGCGGTTCGGTTTACGGCTTAAATCCGAAATTGATTATCAGGTTATCAACCCGGAATACGATGAACGCTACCGTGATTTTTGGCAGAGTTACCTGCTGATGACCGAAAGAAAAGGGGTAACGGAACAATATGCAAAACTGGAAATGCGCCGTCGGCACACGTTAATCGGCGCCATGTTGATCCATAAAGGTTATGCCGACAGCATGATCTGCGGAACATTCGGCAATTCCACCCTGCACCTGCATTACATCGATCATGTCTGCGGCAAGCGTAAAGGCGTAAATACCTATGGCGCGATGAATTTTCTGATTTTACCAGATAGACAAATTGCCATTGTCGATACGCATGTCAACGAAAATCCAACGGCCGAACAACTGGCCGAGATTACTATTCTGGCCGCCGAACAACTGCGCCATTTTGGACTGATCCCGCGCGTGGCCTTACTGTCGCATTCAAATTTCGGCTCCGGCAACAGTGAATCCGCACAAAAAATGCGCGCCGTATTAAATATTCTCCAGACAATCGCGCCTGAGCTTGAGGTTGACGGCGAAATGCATGGCGATATTGCTCTTGAGCATGGCTTATTAAAGAAAAGAATGCCGAATACCGCGTTAACCGACAGCGCCAATTTATTGGTGATGCCGAATATCGATGCCGCTAATATTTCTTATAATTTATTAAAAAGTGCGGCCGGTAATGGCGTCGCGATCGGCCCCATCTTGCTGGGCTGCGCCCGCTCTATCCATGTCTTGTCGCAATCGGCCACTGTCCGAAGAATTGTCAATATGACAGCGCTTTCGGTGGTAGACACCGAGAAGTAATGTGCCGGTGAAAAAGCGCCTTGCGCTATTAATAGCAAGGCCTTTTTCAGTTTGGCGATAATTGAAAAGAATGACCTATTTTTAAATTCAGAAGATCCTGGGCTTTGCCTTGGTTAACGGCAATTTCGATCAAACCGGATGAATTACAATACCAAAACGGCCGGCCTGTTTCCACTGAACAGAATGTTGACGCCTGATCAATGCAATGCCCATTGATGAATAACTGACAGCCATCCAGATCTGGCTTGTAACGACTACCTGTCATGACGTTCCCGTAAAAATCAAAGTAAATAATTTGATTACAATCTGAGGACCAGCTACTGAGGTCGGATTTTGGCAGCGGTTTGCAATAATCGGACAGCAATCCGTTCGCTAAGGCACAGGCTACCGGAGCAAATAGATCGCGGCCATGAAAGCTGGTTGAACAGACATCAGGACGCCAAATAACTTCATACCATTCAACTGTCTCGGCCTGAACGGCAACGGTATTTAACAGACCATTATCCGGTCCTACAAAATACTGTCCCTCTGCAAACAGCACAACAGGTCGCCGGGTGCCGCCTACACCGGGGTCAACAACGGTTAAAAAAATGGTATTTTCGGGAAAACTGCTTCGCAGCGCGGCTAACAGGTAGCTGCTGGCGAAAGGATTTGCAGAAGGCGCATCACTGACTAAATTAATGACGGGGAGATGCGGAGCAGACTGCCGGAGAACGCTCTCCATTTGACCAAGGTAGGGACCTGCCGGGCCAAAATCAGTGAACAGAGCAAAACAGAAGCTCATGGATCATTGCGCGAGAAGAGATAAGCCCGTGGAAAAATCAATGACTTCACAGTGTTCCAGCGAGCCTTGTTTGAGACCTTCAAAATCAAATAGCTGTCTGTCCGCCAATTGTGAAGGCGCTACGTTTTGCAAGCTGGTAAAAATGGTTTCCAAACGGCCCGGAAACTGTTTATCCCAAGTTTTGAGCATAACCTTCATCGCCTGGCGTTGCAGATTTTCCTGAGACCCACACAGATTGCAGGGAATGATAGGGTAATCTCTGAATGCGGAATAACGTTGAATGTCTTTTTCGCGGCAATAAGCCATGGGACGGATAACGATATTTTTTTTGTCATCGCTTAATAATTTGGGCGGCATGGCTTTTAACTTGCCGCCGTAAAAGATATTCAGAAAAAACGTCTCCAAAATATCGTCACGGTGATGACCCAAAGCAATTTTGGTTATGCCGTGTTCCTCTGCAAAACCGTATAAAGTGCCCCTGCGCAGTCTGGAGCAAAGCCCGCAGGTGGTTTTTCCTTCCGGAATAACGCGCTTAACAACACTGTAAGTGTCTTTTTCAATCACATGAAAAGGCACACCGATGCTCGTCAAATACTCAGGCAACACATGCTCCGGAAATCCGGGCTGTTTTTGATCCAGATTCACGGCAATCAATTCAAACTTTACCGGTGCGGTCCTTTGCAGATTCATCAGGATATCCAGCATCGTGAACGAATCCTTGCCTCCGGACAGACAGACCATGACTTTATCGCCATCCTCGATCATGGTGTAATCGGCAATCGCGTCACCCACCGCGTGACGAAGACGTTTTTGCAGTTTATTGAATTGGGTGCGGGACTTCTGGTTCAGATCGAACATAATCGGCGGAAAAGACTTTTGGGTGTGGATTAATGACAACCGGGCCCAGTAAACGGGTCCGGTTGTTCAATGTATGGGTTTAACTGGCGTAGCGCTGAAAAATAAGGGTTGCATTGGTTCCGCCAAAGCCAAAGCTATTGGACATGATAGTGTTCAGCGTTATGTTATCTTTGTATTTACTGACGATAGGAATGCCTTCGGCCAGTGGGTCAAGTTGAGTAATATTCGCAGAAGCGCTGATAAAGTTTTGCTCCATCATCAACAATGAATAAATTGCTTCATTCACACCGGCGGCGCCTAAGGCATGACCTGTCAATGATTTGGTAGAACTCACAAAAGGCACTTCTTCGCGGCCGAATACGGCTCTTAATGCTTCAAGTTCACGGGTATCGCCGACGGGGGTACTGGTTCCATGCGCATTGATATAATCGATCTTGCCGTTAACTGTTGCCATAGCCTGCTGCATGCAGCGCACCGCGCCCTCCCCTGATGGTTGAACCATGTCATAACCGTCGGACGTTGCACCGTAACCGACCAATTCGGCATAAATTTTGGCTCCACGCGCTTTTGCATGTTCCAGCTCCTCGATTACAAGCACGCCGCCGCCGCCTGAAATAACAAAGCCGTCACGGGTTGCATCATAGGGACGAGAAGCGGTCTCCGGGGTATCGTTATATTTGGAAGACAATGCGCCCATGGCATCGAACAACAATGACATGGTCCAATGGACTTCTTCGCCGCCGCCGGCAAATACGACATCTTGCTTGCCCATCTGGATCAGTTCCATCGCATGTCCGATACAATGTGCGCTGGTCGCACAAGCCGAACTGATCGAGTAATTGACCCCTTTGATTTTAAACGGAGTAGCCAAGCAGGCGGTATTGGTACTGGACATGGTTCTGGGAACCATGTAAGGGCCCACTTTTTTAATGCCTTTTTCACGCAATATATCGGCAGCTTCAACCAAATTGGATGTCGACGGACCGCCGGAGCCCATAACCAGACCGGTTCGGAAATTAGACACGGCGGACTCTTCCAAGCCCGAATCATCAATCGCCTGCTGCATGGCCACGTAGTTGAAGGCCGCGCCATCGCCCATGAATCTTTTGATTTTACGGTCGATATAATCATCCAGATTGATATTGATTGCACCGCGAACATGGCTTCTGAAACCTAATTGCTCGTAATCTTCAGCAAATGTAATACCTGACAGACCTTGTCTAAGGGAATCGACAACTTCATTTCGGTTGTTTCCGATGCTGGAAACAATACCTAAACCGGTCACTACCACTCTTTTCATTTTTGCCAGCCTCTAAAAATCTTCAGTTGAAGTAAACAAACCGACACGTAAATCGGTCGCTTCATAGATCATTTTGCCATCCACTTCCATTGTTGCATCAGCAATTCCCATGACCAGTTTGCGCATGATCAGCCTTTTTAGATCGATTTTATAAACCACTTTTTTTGCAGTCGGTAACACCTGGCCGGTAAATTTGACTTCCCCTACCCCTAGCGCACGGCCTTTTCCAGGACCGCCCATCCAGCACAGATAAAAGCCGACCAACTGCCACATGGCATCTAATCCCAAGCACCCCGGCATAACTGGATCGCCTTGAAAGTGGCAAGCAAAAAACCACAAATCGGGATTAATGTCGAGTTCAGCAATGATTTGACCTTTACCGTATTTACCGCCTTCATCGGTAATAAGAGTAATACGATCCATCATCAGCATGTTAGGTAATGGTAATTGCGCATTTTTAGGCCCGTACAACTCACCTCTTCCGGACTTTAATAATTCTTCACGCGTAAAACTATGCTGTTTCTCCATTATTTCCGTACCTGCCGATATGTTTTTCATTTAAAACTTATTATTATCCATGACTCGCTAAAAAAAATCAGCTCAATTTTTACTTCGCTGATACATCTCGCATAAATTGACTGGCTTTAAGTTCTTCACGATTTAATTTCAATTGATAAATAATCGCATAGCCCAATACTGCCGATATATATTCCCGGGTTTCCTTATAAGAGAGTGTTTCCATCCAGATATCAGCAGGCATTGCCCCACTGTTTAAAAGCCAGGCATCGACCTTAGAAGGCCCGGCATTATAAGCGGCCACCGCCAGCATAAAATGACCGTTAAAGCGATCAAGCATCTGCTTGAAATAGTGAGCGCCCAACCGGATATTGACTTCAGGCTTCAACAAGTCATCGACTGATTCCCAAGGTGAGTTGAGCGCCAAGGCCATTTGCTTTCCAGTTGCCGGCATAAGTTGCATCAATCCTCTGGCACCTGCCGGCGATAGGGCCTCAGGATCAAAGATACTTTCTCTGCGGATCAGACCCAGAATGAGTGATGGCTCCAGTTGGTAAGTGACAGCGGCTTGATTGACATCAGCCATAAAGTCCAGCGGAAAACGAAGATTCAGATCATCCCAATATTCCGCTCTGGCCAGGGTTGTCACGGCATTATGATGCCACCCCCATTGCTGGGCTGTTTTAGCAGCCAAAAGGATTTGCTGCTTGTCCAGCTTACTCAACAGATATTGCCAGTACTGGCCCGCCTCGCTGCGCTGATTTATTGCTCTTAATTCGCTGACGATCAGCAAGTCGGGTTTTGTTTGAAAAGCTGTAAGTTCGGCAGGATCGAGTAAAAGCGGGCGGTCATTTAATTCCGGTTTCAAACCTGATTTTTCAGCAGCCAAAAATCCAAACAGGCTTCGATCTTTCGCCAACGTTTGATAGAGCCTGCGGCTGTTATCGACCTGCCCCAAAGCCTCTAATGTTCGAGCGCGCCAATACTGCCATCGCGGCAGATTAATTTGTTGCGCATCAAGACTGTCCAGGGCATTCAGCACATGCTGCCAATTGCGCTCAATTAATGCAGCTCGCACTTTCCATTCCCTGATTGATGAATCGGGGGTGACGACACGACTGAGCCTTGAGAAAGATGCTGGGTTCTTTTTGAATGTCAAAGCCAAACCCAGCCGTCCTTCAACATAATCTTTACTTTCGGGGGTCAAGGCAAAACGTGAGTTTGTTGAATCCCACACCTCGATAGCCTTATCCACATCGCTATCGGCCAGACGCACAACACCCTGCGCGAAAATTTTTTCCATCCCGACGATACTGTTATCCCAGTTAATTGCCCCGGTAACGCTGGACGGGTCGTTATACACCTTGAGCCACAAGGAGGCTTTTGCCTGATCCGGTTCAGCCATCAACACCATCAACTGACTCGCCAGAGTGGTTCGGTTTTTTTTGATCGATAACTCGAACCGTTCCCACAGAGCCTCTTTTGAAAAATAGTCAGAGTGAATCAATCCTTCGAATAAGCTATCGCAGGCCTGCGGCGTAGTCTCTGATGTGACCCACAGTTTTTTTGCTTCCTGTAACGCTGAGTCTCTATAACCGCTATTCAGCCGTGCCCATTGATAGTGACAGACCAGGGCCCGGTTTGAAGTGGGTTTATAGATTTTTATAAACTCCGGCCATCGGGTTTGTTCAGCCAAATAAAACAGATAATCCCTTCTTAATAAAGCGCTATAAAGCGTATCGGAATAATCGGTCAAAAATCGCTCAACGGCCTGATTCTGATTCAGATTTTGTTTAAGCCACTGATAGCGTAAAAACGGATACAAAGGATAATTTTTCAACGCCTCAGCTGCATCGGGCCAGGGTGCTTGAGGTTGAGTAGTTAGATTTTTGGATATGTTCAAAAAAGAGGCGCGCTGTTCATCAAGTGGTACCGAAGCACCGGCAAGAGAAACCATGAAAAACCATAATACCAAAACAAATCGTGTCATCAGGGCTTATTACTTTTAAGATTGGGTTTATAAAAAAGGGCCGCATCGCTATAATCGGCTTTTTATGACAGGTTAAAGCAACGGTGCAATCAAAAGCCTCCCACCCTCCCAAAGCGTTTACTTACACGTGGGACTACCTTTTTGGTGTTGCTTTACAACACAAAAAACAACTGATCATCGCTCATATCATAGCGATTCTGGCAACGATTGCCAGCGTTCCGGTTCCTTTGCTGATGCCTTTGCTGGTCGACGAGGTATTACTCAAAAAACCCGGCATTACCGTTCACACCATTGATTACTGGGTACCCGCCAACTGGCAGACGCCGGTTGTCTATATTTCAATCGTGTTGTTTGCCAGTTTATTACTTCGCGTCGTATCGATTGCGTTCAATATCGTGCAGGCCAGGCAATTTACCCTAATTTCCAAGGATATCGTTTTTCGCATCCGCCATCGATTGATCAATCATTTGCAAACGATCTCCATGGCGGAATATGAAAGCCTGGGCTCAGGTTCGGTAGTCACGCATCTGGTTACCGATCTTGATACCATCGACAATTTTATCGGCTCAACCATCAGCCGGCTTTTGGTCGCCATTCTAACCATTCTGGGCACTGCTGTTATTTTGCTGTGGATGCACTGGCAGCTCGGCTTGTTTATTTTATTGCTGAATCCCCTGGTAATTTACTTCACTCGAACGGTTGGCAGCCGGGTAAAGGATTTGAAAAATAGGGAAAATTCCGCGTATGAAATTTTCCAGCAAGCACTTACAGAAACGCTGGAAGCGATTCATCAAATCAGGGCGAGCAACCGGGAACGCCATTATTGTCAATTATTGGTCGATGCCGCAAGAACTGTCAAAGAGCAATCCGGCGCTTTTGCCTGGAAAAGTGATGCCGCATCCCGCTTGAGTTTTCTTGTCTTCCTGTTTGGATTTGATGTTTTTAGAGCGACGGCCATGCTGATGGTTTTCTATTCTGACCTGAGCATAGGCGAGATGCTCGCTGTATTCGGCTACTTGTGGTTTATGATGGCCCCTGTTCAAGAGGTGCTGGGTATCCAATATGCCTATTTTGCCGCCAAAGCCGCACTGGCTCGGATAAACCGTTTGACAAAATTACAACAGGAACCGCAATACCCGCACCTCAATAATCCTTTTAAAAACAAAAAAAGCGTTTCCATCCGTGTTGAAAACCTTCATTTCAGTTACACCGACGAACCCATTCTGAACAATATCAATCTGACCATCAAAGCCGGAGAAAAAGTTGCCTTGGTTGGCGCAAGCGGCGGCGGCAAATCGACTTTGGTGCAAACGCTGATAGGACTTTACAGCCCCAGTGCCGGAACCATTTACTACGACAACATTCCCATTGAACAGATTGGCCTGGAAGTGGTCAGAGAGCATGTTGTCACTGTTTTGCAACACCCCATTCTTTTTAACGATACCATTCGCGCCAACCTGACAATGGGTAAACCTGAAGATGATTCTGTTCTCTGGCAAGCCTTGCAGATAGCTCAACTGAAAGACACCGTTAGCGATCTTCCTTTGGGTTTGGATACTGTCATCGGACGACACGGCATGAGGCTTTCCGGCGGACAACGACAACGCATGGCTATCGCGAGAATGGTTACGGCAGATCCTAAAGTCGTGATTCTGGATGAGGCCACATCGGCCCTGGATTCGGCAACCGAGTATCAGGTTCATCACGCGTTGAATGATTTTTTAAAAAATCGCACAACGATTATTATTGCTCACCGTTTAAGCGCGGTTAAGCAGGCCGATCATGTTTATGTGTTTGAAGAAGGCACCGTATGTGAACAGGGACGGCATGACACCCTTATTCAACAAAAAGGCCTTTATGCAAAACTTTATGGCGAGTACCAGTAATCATGACTGAGATATACGATCTTCACTGTCATTCAACCGCATCGGATGGCGCGTTATCACCCCGGGATTTAGTCAGCCGTGCCAAGCAATACGGTGTCACTCACCTGGCATTAACCGATCATGATACGGTGGCTGGCGTTGCTGAGGCTCAACGTGCTGCAGAAATGGAGGGCATCAATCTGATTACCGGTATCGAGTTTTCAACGACATGGCAGTCGCATTGCCTGCATATCGTCGGCTTGAACCTGGACCCCTCCCATCCTTTGGTAGCTGAAGGATCTCACGCGATACAAACGATTCGTAATGAACGCGCTGAAAAAATTTCCATCAAGCTTGAAAAAAAGCGGATTCCCGGTGCATTCGAATCTGTAAAAAAAGCCGCGGGAGACGGCATGATCACGCGTACTCATTTTGCAGAATTTTTGCTGTCTCAAGGTTATGTAGACACCTTGCAAGGCGCATTTGATAATTATCTGGGTGATGGCAAACCCGGTTATGTTTCTACACAATGGCCTGGTTTGGAAGAAGTCGTTAACTGGATTACCGCATCAGGTGGTATTGCTGTTCTGGCGCACCCTATGCGGTACAAATTAAGCGGGTCATGGATGAGGCGTCTTCTGATAGATTTTAAGGAAATGGGGGGATTATCAATAGAGGTGGTGTCAGGAAGAAACAACCCGGACGAAATCAATACTTTAGCGCGCTATGCCAAACAATTTGACTTGGCAGGATCGGCAGGTTCTGATTTTCATAATCCCAAGAATATCTGGGTGGAATTGGGTCGTTTAAACCCTATGCCTGACTTTGTTACACCGGTCTGGCATTTATTCGAAACAAAGGCTTTGACTTCATAATTAAAAACCGGATTAGCGGTTCAAACAAAAAACCGATCTAACCCGGTTGTCTAATTGATAGCGTCTAGCGTTAATCAGGATACAAGCGACATAACAGCAATACCAGCCAGAATAAACCCAACTGCAAAATAGACAACAAATTTATCGTCATCAATATCAGGTTTCATAATGCCTCCGAAGAAGTGTAAACGAATGCGTTATTCACGCAGTTCGATTTAACCATGCATTACCGTTTTATGTAAAGCTTAACGCAGTCAGAGACAACCTCAAACTGCGTTTTAACCTGAAGCTTTTGGTTTTATACCTTTCGCACTTCAAATTTCGGCAGTGCCTAAGGAGGCATCGGGTTGTTCGGCAAAGGCTTTGCCAGCATGGATGCTGGCATAGAGCCTACATGGATGTATTTACGGCGTCCTTTGACGGACACCCCGGTGCCGAATTTCGATCTACGATGGGTATATTTTGTCTAAAAAGGACTTTCCAGAATAATGGTTTCATCTCTGTCAGGTCCGGTAGAAATAATGGCCACTTTTACACCGACCAATTCTTCTATTTTTTTGATATAGGCTTTTGCGTTCTCAGGCAGGTCGTCATAATTCGTCACGCCTGCTGTAGGTTCGCTCCAACCCGGCAACTCCTCTATCACTGCCTCGCAGACTTCATATTGATCAGCTCCTAACGGCGCAATTCCGGTCAATTGCCCGTTTAACCGGTAAGCGTTGCAAATCCCGATTTTTTCAAGACCATCCAGTACGTCCAGTTTGGTTAAGCAGATTCCGCTTAAACTGTTCATGGCCGCAGATTTGCGCATAGAAACTGCATCAAACCAGCCTGTTCGCCTTTTTCTGCCGGTTGTCGCGCCAAATTCATGACCTTTTTGACCGATGTGTTCGCCGATATCATTCAGCAGTTCGGTAGGAAACGGGCCGTTTCCGACTCGCGTTGAATAGGCTTTAGTAATACCCAACACATAATCCAGACTTAAAGGTCCCACACCGGTTCCGGTGGCAGCCCCTCCTGCGGTAGTGTTGGATGAAGTCACATAAGGGTAAGTTCCGTGATCGATATCGAGCAATGCACCCTGAGCCCCTTCAAATAAAAGATGCTTACCTTGCGCCTGATACACCGACAAAATTTCACCTACATCGGCTAACATCGGCTTGACCTGCTCTCCAAACTGCAATGCTTCATCCAGCATGGATTGGACGTCTATTGGCTCAGCATGATAATAGTTTTTCAGCATAAAATTGTGCAGATCGGCAAGTTCGTGCAACTTCTCAGAAAAGCCTTTGACGTCACGCAAATCACCTGCCCGCAGCCCTCGCCTGGCAGCTTTATCCTCATACGCGGGACCTATGCCTCTGCCCGTTGTGCCAATGGCCTTGCTGCCTCTCGCCTTTTCTCTTGCCAGATCAATGGCAACATGGATAGGTAAAATCAATGCACAGGCTTCACTGATCAATAAGCGTTCCCGCACCTTGATGCCGGCTTTCTCAAGAATCTCGATTTCTTTAAGCAAAGCCTGCTGGCTTAATACGACACCATTGCCTATCAAGCATTGGACGCTCTCACGTAAAATACCCGAAGGTATCAGATGCAAGACTGTCTTTTTACCCTGAATCACCAGTGTATGTCCGGCATTATGTCCGCCCTGAAAACGGACCACCGCATCTGCCTGCTCGGTCAGTAAATCAACCAGCTTACCTTTGCCTTCATCACCCCATTGAGTGCCGATTACAACTACATTTTTTCCCATTTTCATTCCAAATTTAAGCCAACGCTTTAACAATCCAGTCTTTATTATTTTTTTCAAGAACCGCAGTGCAACCCATGGAGCGATAATCTCCGGATTGACCTGGCAATTCCTGAACTACACATCTGCCCGCCGCGCGCAGATTTCTGACCGCTTCAGATAATGCCGAATCATTAACGGCCGGTGCAAAAATCAATTCCGCCTGTTCTTTATTTTCGGACGGATTCAATTCTGACAATACTTTTAAATCCGCACTAAATCCGGTCGCGGGTCTGGCCCGGCCAAAGACAGCGCCAATATTGTCATAACGTCCCCCCCGGGCAATTTCACGGCCAACCGACGAAACAAATGCAGCGAAAACAATACCGGTATGATAATGATAACCGCGCAATTCTGCTAAATCGAAGCTGATAGGCAATGAGGGAAAATCAAGCGCCAACCGATCGGCCAGCAAGGTCAGTTCCTGCAATGCTTTATTGACAGTTTCATCCGCCTTGGACAAGACCTGACTCGCTTTGACCAGGGTTTCCCTGCCGCCATTCAGTTCAGGTAAAACCAGCAAAAATTGTTTCAATTGCTCATCGATATCAAGCTCCTGAACAAATACTTGCAATTCTGACTTGGCTTTACGCTGCAAGATGTCAAACAATGACGTTTCCTGAATTTTAGAAAGCCCGGCCTGTCGGCATAACGCCCGGTAAATGCCTACATGCCCCAGATCAATATGGACGTGCTGAATCCCTGAAATAGCCAGCATTTCCAGCATCAATTGAATAATTTCCAGATCGCTTTCCAGTCCATTATGACCGTAAAGCTCAGCTCCGATCTGCATCGGACTTCTGGATTTTTCCAGCGCATCGCCAACTGTGTGGAGAACGGTGCCGGTATAACAAAGGCGGGTCGGCCAGGCATGTTTGAGATTGTGCGCATCAATTCTTGCCACCTGGGGCGTCATATCGGCACGAATACCCAACATTTCGCCGCTTAATTGATCGGTTAGCTTGAAAGTCTGCAGATCAAGATCATGGCCGGAACCGGTCAAAAGTGAATCCAGATAATCAATGAACGGGGTAATAACCAATTGATAACCCCAGCGTTTAAAAACATTGAGAATATTACTTCTAAGGTTCTCAAGACGCTTGGCATCTTCAGGCAATACTTCCTCTATACCTTCAGGTAAAAGCCAGGAATTTTTTTGTTGCATGTTTTTTTATGGGTCTACTCAAACAAAACGCCCCGTTAAAAACGGAGCGTTCATTTTTATTGAAACAATCTCAGCGTTGAGAACGCCGATGTCAGTGATTTACTTTTGTGATTTAAAATACCTGAAAAAATCGGACTCAGGATCTATCACCAGCATTTGATCCGGTTTATTGAATGTTTCACGGTAAGCATTCAAGCTTCTGTAAAACGAATAAAACTCAGGATCTTCTGTGTAAGCCTTGGCGTAAATCTCTGCCGAACGCGCATCACCTTCACCGCGTAACTTTTCAGCTTCTTTGTATGCATTAGCCAGAGTAACTACACGTTGCCTGTCTGCATCGGCTCGAATACGCTCAGCCGCTTCCGAACCTTGAGACCGGAATTCACGAGCTACTCGTTCACGCTCCGCTTCCATTCTCAGGTAAACCGAACTGCTGACTTCGCTAGGTAAATCAATACGTTTAACCTGCACATCAATGATTTCCAGACCAAGATTTGCTGCGACTTCTCTAGACTTCGCTATCAAAATATCGCGGATGATCTTCCGGTCGGTCGAAACCAGTTGCTTGATATCACGCTTACTGAATTCGCTTCTGAAAGCATCTTTGATGATTTGATCGAGACGAAGATTCGCCTGGTTAATATCACCGGCAACAACTGTATAGAACGTTTTTACGTCTCCGATCCGCCATTTGACGAAAGAGTCAACGATCACGTTTTTCTTTTCAGCCGTTAAAAAACGCTCCGGCTTACTGTCCATGGTCTGAATCCGGCTATCAAACTTTTTGACGTTGTTAACAACAGGCAATTTGAAGTAAAGACCCGGCTCGTAATCGTCTTTTACTATTTCACCTAATTGAAATTTGATTGCTTTTTCGGTTTCCGAGACAGTAAAGATACACATTATGCCTAGAAATAAAACCGCTGCTATTCCTATTAAAATTTTATTTTGCATCATTGACGACCTCTTACGTCACGGCCACGCACTGCGCCTCGCTGAATATTCTCGACTGGTTGCGGCTGACTTAAGCTAGGCTGAGGTAAGTTGATAGTCTCAACGTTAGGCACCGGTTGTTTTGCCAGTTTATCAATAGGCAAATAAAGTAAATTATTTCCGCCTTTGACATCGATCATTACCGTATTGGTTTTACTCAGAACGCTTTCAATCGTCTCGATATAAAGTCTTCTGCGAGTAATATCAGGTGCTTTCTTGTATTCCACCAGCAGATTGGTAAAACGGGTTGCTTCACCTTCTGCCTGAGCAATGACCTGTTCTTTATAACCTTCCGCTTCCTGAGATTTTCTGGCAGCAGCACCACGTGCTTTGGGCACTACATCGTTCGAATAAGCTTGAGCTTCGTTGATCAAACGCTGCTGATCTTCTCGAGCCTTGATAGCGTCTTCAAATGCGCCTTGTACCGGTTCGGGTGGCTGGGCATCTTGCAAGTTGACACTGGTAATCTGGATTCCGGACTGATAGGCATCCATGACTTCTTGTATTTCTTTACCGATTTGAGCAACAATTTCGCTGCGGCCTTCTGTTAAAACGAAGTCCATGTTGCTGGAACCGATAACACCTCTTTCAGCGGATTCAGTGACTTGTTTCAGTGTTTCAGAAGGGTTGGCAACATTAAACAGAAACTGTTTGGCATCCTTAACCTGATACTGAACCGCCAATCTGACATCGACAATATTTTCATCTTTGGTCAGCATCAATGCTTCTCTGGGCACAGAACCTAAAGTTTGTTGCGCACCTCCGCTTCTATAACCCACTTCGATGAAACGTTGTTGCTTGACATTGACGATTTGCACCTGCTCAATCGGCGCAGGCATATGCCAGTTTAAACCGGCTTGTGTCGTGTCAGTGAACTTACCGAAACGAGTAACCACGCCATGATTACCTTCGTCGACAATATAGAATCCGCTTAGACCCCAGAGCACAACTGCGCCGGCCGCCAGATAGCCTATGCTCTTCATTGACGATCCGGGCTCATTATTTCCGCCACCGCCAAAAATACCGCCTAATTTCTCTTGTAATGAGCGGATTGCCTCATCCAGATCGGGAGGCCCTTTTTCACTTCCGCGCCCACTCCAAGGGTCTTTTTTATCGCCGCCGCCAGGTTCATTCCAGGACATACATATGCTCCATTGGGATTTTAGTAATTAAAATGATTTTGACTCATTAACGCGAGGGGTTTGATAGACCAATCCGTATAACTTACAAAAATTAATGCTTAATAGAAACAAGCTAAAATTTTTGAAAGTTAAAGAATTTTTCAACTCGTCATATTTTCTTAAATTAAGATTATCCCTATCAGTGGTTTCATATTACTGACTAGAACAACAATATGAAACTCTAAATAACTTTCTTATCTTATCACGATAGTTCAGCATTAAAAGTCATTGCCAATTATCTCGGATAAAAAACTTACATTCAAACTAGGTTATTAGGTATCTGCGCACTCCCTCCCATTTTATTGGGTGTAGAGCCTTGATTTCAACGGACGCATGAATACGTCCCTGTTGAAGAAGCTTTTTCAATCAATCACCTACACCCTCAACTCCAAGCAGGCAAGTGGTTGTGTTATTAGTTAATTGGCTGGTTTCAGAGTATTTAGAAAAATTATTACTACTCTGGCTCCTTAAAAAAGGTACTAAAATTCTTCCATAACAACATCTTTCAATAAGCCCAGTTTTTTTTGATCGATTTCCATCCAAATATCCCAGCCGCCATCGTCCTGGCATTGCTCATTGATGATTTTTGCAAAATCAAACAACTTGGCACGAATGCCGGCCTGATCAGGCCTTAACCGGCAATGCCTTCTGATTTTAGAAGGTGTAAATGATTCGGCCAAAACCTCTTGCAATAAATCCAAGCCTTCGCCCGTCTGAGCAGACAGCCAGATTCTGACCGCGTTGCCCGTATCGTCCCTATCGACATGGGGCTTTACATCAGGAAGTAGATCTATTTTGTTAAATATCTGCAACTGTCTTATCTGGTAAGCATCAATATCGGTTAACACCTGATTGACTTGAAAAATTGTGTCATCCCTGTCTTCTGCGTTGGCATCAATGACATGTAACAATAAATCCGCCTCACTGGCTTCCTGCAGCGTAGATCGGAAGGCTGCAACCAGTTCATGCGGCAAATGACGGATAAACCCTACCGTGTCGGCCAAAACGATTTCAGTATTATTCGGGAGCAAACAATTGCGTAAAGTAGGATCCAGCGTCGCAAATAACTGATCGGCCGCATAGGCATTAGCGCCCGTTAGGGCATTGAATAGGGTAGATTTACCGGCATTGGTATAACCGACTAGCGAAACTGAAGAAATCTCGGCTTTTTTTCGTTTCAGGCGTCCTTGATGACGCTGCTTTTTAACTTTCTCAAGGCGGGCCTGGATTTGTTTTATCCTTACACCCAAAAGCCTTCTATCGGTTTCCAACTGAGTTTCACCCGGCCCTCTCAGACCAATGCCGCCTTTCTGCCTTTCAAGATGGGTCCAACCGCGAACCAATCGCGTCGACAAATGCCGCAATTGCGCCAGCTCAACTTGCAATTTACCCTCGAAAGTCTGCGCGCGCTGCGCAAAAATATCCAGGATAAGCCCATTTCTGTCCACCACCCTGACATTGAGCGCTTTTTCAACATTGCGCTCCTGGCTGGGAGAAAGCGAGTGATTGAACAACACCAAGTCGGCAGAATGCTCTTCTACAGCCTGTCTGATTTCTTCCAGTTTGCCGGTTCCAACAAAATATTTCGAATCGGGGCTTCGCCGGTTGCCTACCACTACGCAAACAGGCTCAGCACCCGCTGATTTGGCCAGTTCCCGCAGTTCCGATAAGTCTTCTTGATTGGCTTGTAGTGTTAGGTGAACGAGCACGGCCCGCTCACCCGATTGAGGACGCTCAAACAATTAAGCGCTCCGAGAAGTTTGATAATAGTTTAATCTTCAATGATTTCGTTTTCGCGGCTAAGTTTGACAGGTTTGCCCGGTACAATCGTTGATATCGCATGCTTATAGACCATCTGACTGACAGTATTCTTAAGCATAATCACATACTGATCAAATGAATCAACACGCCCTTGCAGTTTAATACCATTAACTAAAAAAATGGAAACGGGGGTGTGTTCTTTTCTGAGAGTATTTAAAAAATTATCCTGTAAATTTTGCCCTTTCGACATCCAATTTCTCCTTATTATTACTATTGAGTTCAGTATAGGATCAATTATGCACTGTACCAACACTTGGCATTAAGTCTAACCTAATTTAACAGGTTTTTTAACTTGAATTTTCCTTATTTCAAATTACCAAGGCATGCAAATGAAAACCCATCTTGAGTTATGACGTTTCATTTCTATCAATTACATCTAAAATCCCAAGCGTATTCCGGTTGAATCCAGACGCAACTTGCACAACTTTTAAGTCAGTTCAGCGCTTTTTAGACCAACATCAGGTTTTATACCGGCACTCCACCAAATCCGGCAGGCACCTTCATCAGAAACCATACAAGGCCCTACCGGTTGACTCGGCACACACAAACGGCCATACAATTTACAGTCAACCGGCTTGATCTTTCCCATAACGACGCGCGCGCAATCGCAACCGGGCGGCATTTCGCCGACATGACGGCGCGCGTCTTCCCGGAAAGACCCAAAATGCAGCTGAACATCATGGTGGGCAAAATGCGCTTGTAAGGTATATCCAGAATGAGGAATCGTACCGATACCCCGCCACGGTGCATCGGACACCTCAAAAACTTGAGACAGAAACTGTTGAGCACGGCGATTACCTCCGGGTTTGACCACTTGTTCATAACAATTATCGACGAACAAATGGTTATCCATGCGCTGCCGCAGCACCGAGTAAATGGCTGCCAGTAAACTGTCCGGAGTAAAACCGGCAATCGCAACAGGAAGCTGATGGCGCGAAACGACAAACTGCCATTGTTCGGGACCCATCACCGTCGCCACATGCCCTGGCGCGATCAGCGCATCGAAATTCGGCTGCTCTGAATCCAGCAACAAAGCCACTGCCGGCCATGTCAGACGACCGCTGCTCAAAATCAGCAGATTTCCAGGCGCGCCTTCTGCCAGCATTGCGGCCACAGGCGCGAATGTAGTTTCAAACCCCGCCGCAAAAAATACGACGGTTTGCCCGGGATTCTCTTTTGCAATCATCAACGTCTCGATAGGACTGGCAATCGCTCGAATATCCGCACCGGTAGCTTTAGCCTGCGATAAGGTACGAATAGCCTGTTTACCCGCATTGACAGGCACCCTGAGCATGTCGCCGAAGGCGGCCAGGATGATATTTTTCTCTAGCGAAAGCTGTATAGCTTGATAAATATCTTCCTCGGGACAGACACAAACTGGACACCCCGGCCCGGGTATCAGCTCTATCCATTCCGGCAGCACGCTGCGAAGCCCTGACAAAGCAATTGTGCGCTCATGACCCCCGCAGACATTCATGATTTTTGTCGTTTCAGTCACCGGCAATTCGTTTATTTTTACCAGCCATTGCTGAGCACTTAAGGCCATTATCTGCTCTCTCTATGACTTGCTTACAGGATGGACGGGGCTTAATAAAATGCGGGTTGCATGCAACCCGGCATCAGGCTGTCGCACAGGCCGGAATGAAGGCCGATTTTTAACGTGTTGCTTTTGAAGCTGAATCTGCTCTTCCATCCAGTCCAACCAGACATCGATGCCCTCTCCGTTCCGTGCGGACAAATGAAAAATCGGTACCTGATTGGCCAGATTGCGTAAATTTTGCGCTGCCCTTTCATTTGAGAACTCATCCAGATAGGGCGACAAATCTGTTTTGGTAATCAGCATCACATCCGCCGCGCGGAACATCACCGGATATTTGGCTGGTTTGTCATCCCCTTCCGCAACGGACAACAGAATCACATTGAGATGATGACCTAAATCAAAACTGGCAGGACAAACAAGATTACCGACATTCTCAATAAATAGCACATCAATGCCTGAAAAGTCGATTTTATGCAGCGCCTCGTGGACTAAATGGGCATCCAGATGGCATGCCGAACCGGTTGTGATTTGGTGCGCCTGAACACCGTGTGCGCGGATGCGCAGTGCATCATTTTCAGTTTCCAGATCCCCTTCAATCACGGCCATTCGAAACCTTTCCCGACCCTGCACAATCGTGGCTTCAAGTAATGCGGTTTTACCCGAGCCGGGCGAAGACATTAAGTTAATGACCAAAACACCCAGTTGATCAAAATGCATGCGATTATGGTCAGCCTGCAGATCGTTACCGGCCATCAGCCGGGTCAAAACGGAAGTTGCCCCCCCGTCAGCCGACTTTTCCACTGGAATCTGAGACTCGTTTCCTGATGTAATTTGACAACCACAGGTAGTACACATCTGTTTTAACCCTTAACTTGAATGGATTGGTTCAAACTAAGTATCTACTTACCCCCCATTTTTTGGGTGTAGGTGCTTGATTTCAAAGGACGCATGAATACTTCCCTGTAGCTCTCTGCAGCATCCCTGTTGCAGAAGCCTTTTCAATCAATCACCTACACCCGCTATTCCAAGGGGGCGAGTAGTTACCAATCTTAAATTCTTACTCTTTCAAATGAGAGCGCCGACCGATTACCTGCCGCATCCATTCAGGACGCCACAAAAAGCTCAACCTGACTCAAGATGAACTCGCTGCCACTGAGCAGTTGCGTATCCAAACTTTTGCATGCCGGGCATATAAGTCTATTGGGATCAACATCGGCTTCACGTCCGCAATGATCGCATCTAATTCTGACCGGTACGGTGTTAATGATCAGACGGGCATTCGACGCGGCAGTTCCCGCTTTGAGAATTTCAAATGCCTGGACTAGCAAAACCGGCTCGACACCTGATAATGTGCCTAAACTGACAGTAACTCGCGCGATATTTTGAGCATGATGCTGATCCGCAAGCAATTGAACCTGTCTGATCAAATCATCACACAGCGACAATTCATGCATAGTCTGATTCATTGACGGCGAGTTGATCCAGCAATTCCCAGGTGGAAAAGGCCTCCTCTTCATCAACTTTCTGCAGCGCATAACCAACATGAATCAGAACGTAATCACCCACCTGGATCTCTTCATCCTGTAATAAAAACAAATTAACCGTGCGCTGTATCCCTTTAAATAAACAACGGGCTTCAAAACCATTAATTTCAACAATCTGCATTGGAAAAGCCAGGCACATCGCACTACCTCATTCTGTTATATACTCATTAAAACTCACGACACGACTTTAAACAATAGGGCCCTTTTTATGTCTCTGATAGCGATTTACGCCTTCCATACTGAAAAGTCGTTCGACGTGGCTAATGATGCGGGATGTGTCTGTCGAGAACCACCGTGAACCCGTCCATGGGGGCTTGACCGCAGCTTCCCTGCTGCCGACATCCTCGCCAAACACACCCCACACCATCTGGAAACCAGACGTTTTTTCGATTAGAAAGGAGTAAATCAAACTTATTTTCTAACCCTATCGATCACTTTTCAAATCCATCAGCTGTTCATTCAAAATGAATAACGACCTACTTTATACAAGTTTAACATGAACTCACCCATCCAATTTCCCGATACTCATATCAGTCTTGCTCACGGCAACGGCGGACGGCGCATGCGCGAACTGATAGAAAAACTCTTCGCCAGGCACCTGGCCATCGATACGCTCGATATTCAAAGCGATGCAGCCACTCTCAAAATACCCGTCGCTACTGATGATTTACTCATTACAACAGATGGCTATACGGTAGAACCCCTGGAGTTTCCGGGCGGTACAATCGGCAGTCTCGCGGTTTACGGAACGGTTAATGATCTTGCTGTATCGGGCGCTGAACCGCTGTATATGACATTGACTGCATTCATTGAAGAAGGGCTTGAAATCAGCGTGCTTGACCGGGTACTGAACAGCATGGCGAATGCCTGCCGGGAATGCAAGATAGCTGTCGTTGCCGGTGATACCAAAGTCTTAAAACGCGGCGAGGGAGGTGGAATTTATTTTTCGACCACAGGCGTGGGCTTTAGAAAAACGGCCAGCAACCTGGGTTTGAAACAAATCAAAACCGGCGATCTCATTTTATTGAGTGGCACGGCAGGAGACCACGGCACAGCAGTCATGCTAGCCCGCGAACAATTCGGCCTCAGCGGCACGTTGCAATCGGATGCGGCCAGTGTGCTGCCTATTACCCGTATCCTGATGGCTTTACCCGGCCTGGCTTTTATGCGCGACCCCACCCGAGGCGGAGTTGCAACGGTCATGCACGAAATAACTCAAGCCTGTAACAAAACTGTTCGTCTGTTAGAGTCGTCAATTCCTGTCCACGATCAAGTCAAAGCCGTTTCGGAAATATTGGGCTACGATCCTCTCTATATGGCCAACGAAGGCCGCGTTGTTGCTGTTGTTGACCCTGAGCATGCCAATCAGTCATTGTCGGCGCTTCATGCCTGGGGCTATACCGACGCGGCTATTATCGGTCGGATTGAAGATGGGCGTAAGCACGTCATATTGGAAACCACCATCGGCGGCGAACGGCTGCTTGAACAATTGGAAGACGACCCCTTACCACGGATTTGCTGACATAAGCCAATAGCTACAAAAATATAAGGGCTTTTCCGCACCTTGAAACGGGAGTATGCTGATAGCTGTTTTATTTAACCCTAAAGTACCCACTGACCCCGATTTCTCTTGGCCTGTCTATGAACCATGAATAAAAATCGCGCCCCCTTTATTTCCTCGCATGATCGGCTAAAAAAACTGCGTACTGCTCTGGCAATTGGCCGAGGCTGTCAAGTGCTCGCCAGCTTACAACTGGAAGCTGAAGGCACAATTTCTCATGACGTTACCAAGCGTGTTACTTATCTCACCGGACTGTTTTCCAGGATACACCGGGAAATGTTTCAGGACTGGCGGGAGCAAACCACGGTGAGCCATCGGCCCGGAACAATTGTCGATGCGGATAATCGTCAAAAATTCCGGAAAACCATAGCCCGTCTGGTCCTCGATGAGGACAACAACAGGGATACTGCGATTTTCGACAACAATGGTTTTGTAATTTATACCGAGACTATTGCGGAAAGACTCGCTGATTTTTATGCCAAAATGCGCGAAGTCAGGCCGTTTGGCTATGGAAACCGAATCACGCTGGATCTGTTTATTACTTTATTGGGTAAATTGCCTGCATTTAAAAGCGTTTATCCTCATGGCATCGATTTTCGGCGTATTGATCAAAACGATTCTCAGGCTTTGCATGGCCCCGATTCAGCTCATCCCTTGTTGACCATCGCTTTCCTGCATGCTTTGGACCCATTACGTAACAAAGTCCTTAATAATACGCCCAACGGCTACGGTAAATGGCCGGAAAATAAAAAGTTTATTTCAGGCATTCCTTTTTTGTCGCACACCACAGCCGACGGTGTTAAATGTCTTGTGACCGTTAATGGCGCTTTAATGCCGATTGAGTTGATTCGTGAAGAATTATTTATAGCCGGCAAACATATAGCGGATTACCCTTATTGCACACCTGAAAACATCATCGGCTATCTGCCGGGAACCGAAGATTTGCGTCAGCCGGGTAAAACCGAAATTGACGGTATCACGCTGGGTGATACCGGGTCAGCACCTTTGTTCTGCCTGGATATCAACATGCTGACGGGGCTGCGCTCACCCAGCCATATCGAATTACAGGAATTAATCAGAGAATGTGTGGGTGAAAAAAAACCGGTTTTTGTGTTGGCAAACAACGAAGTACTGAAACAAGAACTGATTAAAGCAGCAAATGGCGACCAGCGTTTGGTCCGAAGTGTCGAAATCGCTTATGAAAGACTGGCCAAAGTCATCCGCATTCTGGATGCCGCAGAAGCTGAGATTTTTTCCGGTAAAACGCCCGACTCGAACCCCAAACTCTTTATGGCAATGGGGGGTGCAGGCGCAGGAAAAACCGCCGTACAAGAAATTGCGCACGCCAGTTGTGGCGGCAATTACGTTATCGCTTCTTTGGATGATTTCCGTAAAAAAAGTGATTTGTACAAAGTGCTGACCGCCGCCAATCATCACAGTGATGATTACGTCTATGTAGAACCGTTTGCCAACCGGCTGCGCGATTCAGTCGCCATGCGGGCCAAACAGCATCGTATCAATCTGATGTATGACGGCACGGGAATCCCCTATAGCCCTCGCTATTCAGGCATCATCGCCAACTTTAAACAGGCGGGCTTTACAACACAAATTATCGCCGTCGATGCCTTTCTGGTAAAACCCGAGGGCCGCGAACACGAACTATCAAGGTTGTCGGTGGTGGGCAGTGTCAAAAAGCGTTTCGGCAAAACCGGCCGCGCCCTGCCCTGGGTTATTACCATTTACAAACATATCCACGCACCCGAATCATTTCTAAATGCGTTTGACGACATGAATCTGGATAAAATCGTTTTGTTTGCCAATGATGGTGATAGAACAAATCAGTATCTGGTGGCCGAAAGCTTCGAGTTGTCCGATCATGAAATCGACATGATCAAAGAACACCAGCAATCGGGATCACTGGCAAAATATCTGACCGGGTTGAGCAAAAACAGGGAAGATTCTGTTTACAGAAACTTTTCCGCTGATGATAAAAATTTATTGAAAGAACTGATTAATCGCAATCCTGAACGCGGCGAAAATAATGCCGCTTATTTGATCACTAACGGAAATAAAGTCTTGGCAATTTATAATGCCCGCCGTTTGGTGGATTTTATCGAAAAACGTCAATTGAACCCCAATGCCTCCTATGAAGCAGGACTGGTGCACAAATCCGCTTCACTGTCGTTTCATGTCGACCCCGATTCTGACACGCCTTGGCTGGTCAGGCTTCAGGATGCTTTTCAGGGATAACAGCCAAGAAGGGAAATGCTGCCATCTTCAGGATCTGCGGTCAAAAGTAAAACCTTGTCAATTGAATTATTTTTGTTTTTTTTCGGAAGGGCCAGAATATTCTCAAGATCATTTATCTTTCTTTTTAATTTAAAAATACAAGAAAAGACCTGATGTTAGGTTGTTGAGCCAACTGGTGCCACAAGAAAAGATGAGGCATTTTTACAATCGGCAGGAAATTATTTACTCAAATCGGTTTGCGATTTTTGAGTAACTTAACTTTTCATTAGAGGCGCTATAGACAAAAAAAGACTTTTGAATAACAGCCAAGTTATTTTCCAAGCCAAATATCGTATGGCTTTAACTCCAAAGAAGAACACAAAGAAAGCTATTGGCAAACCCCGGATTATTTAAAGGCTAATGACCGGGTACCTTATCGAGCATAGCCAGACCGCAAAGTAGTCCAATCGTACCCAGCATCAAAAAATACGGGCCGAAAAACCACAAAATGATCGGGAGGCTGAAAAAGAAAGAACGAGTTCCCAAGGTATAAAAACTGCCTGCTTTGTTTAAAAAGGCACACGTTTTTTTAAACAAAACGTTATCCGTCGACCCTAAACCGGGAACATTAATCATATAGCCGACATGATTAAAGTAACGTATTGCCATCGAGAAACAATAAAAGGCAATAGAAAAATTGAGAAGCAATAATCCTAGTTTTAGTTGCCATAATTCGGTGGATACGGATACTGCTAAATGTGATGGATGCCAAGCGAGTGCCCAGGACCCAATTTTTTCACTTAAGTTTAAGGTTCCGATTATCAACAATATGGCGGTTGTTGCCATGAAGTTTGCCGCCATGACAGAGTTGCGCAAAGTTTGAATAGCCAGTATTTCCATATTGCCTCTCGTCATCACCATTTCCACCCATTGCTCCCGGATAGTGGAATTTAGCGAATGCAGGCTTGACTCCGGTTCAAGCCGGGTGCGCCGTTTTAAATAGACATAATAAGCCAATACCAGCAGGAAACAGACTATAAAAGCAATGATATCGTAAGACATGCGGTTGTTTCCTTTTTGGTACTTTAGGTCAAATACAGTAAGACTATCAGTTCGCGAGATAACTCATACTTCTAATTTTAGGCCGATTGAACGGTTTAATCTTTCTAAACTGTCTTTATGTGTGTTTCACGCAAGGTAAATTAGCTTGAATGATCTTATAATATTAGAAGATAATAATATACTCTTATCTAATCGAAAAAACGTCTGGTTTCCAGAAAGCATGAGGCGTGTTTAGCAGGGATTTCGAAAGCTTGAAGAGCTTTTAAGTAAGCAACGTGGCGACAAAAACAGGGATTAAAACATATTGAGTTGTGCCGGCCTTTTTTGGGTTCCTGTAAAGGTATTCTGAGCTTTTTACTTAAAATGCAGAATTTCTTATTTATTGAAAGGGGAAACGCAGTGGAAAGCAAATTTAAACCGTTCGCTTTCATTGGCTTAACGGGGTTAACTCCCACATCGTTGAGCAAAGAAATTCTTGCGGCTTTAATTGTAAAATTTATTTTACTGAGCGGTCTCTGGTGGCTGTTTTTTGCCGGTAATAAACAACCGGTGGACGATCAGCGGGTACACACATTATTTTTTAATGAATCTGAAGGTTCAATCGAGAGGAAGTAGCTGATGATTATCAATGAAGTCGTTGAATTGTCGAGACTACAGTTTGCCTTGACAGCCTTGTATCATTTTTTATTTGTACCGTTAACCTTGGGCCTATCGTTTCTGCTCGCCATTATGGAGTCGGTCTATGTGATGACCAACAAACTCATATACAAGGATATGACGCGCTTTTGGGGAAAGTTGTTCGGCATAAATTTTGCCATGGGGGTGACAACCGGCATTACCATGGAATTTCAATTCGGCACCAATTGGGCTTACTACTCACATTATGTTGGCGATATATTTGGTTTGCCGCTTGCCATCGAAGGGATGATGGCCTTTTTTCTGGAATCGACCTTTGTCGGCTTGTTTTTCTTCGGATGGGACCGGTTAAGCCAGTTACAACATCTCATGATTACCTGGTTGTTGGCATTAGGCACGAGTTTATCTGCTTTGTGGATTTTAATTGCCAATGGCTGGATGCAACATCCGGTCGGCGCTGAATTTAACTTCGAAACCATGCGCATGGAATTGACCAGTTTTCCTGATCTTTTCTTCAATCCGATTGCTCAGGTCAAATTTGTGCATACCGTTGCCGCCGGTTATGTCACAGGATCCATGTTTGTATTGGGTATCAGTGCCTATTATTTATTGAACAATTGTGATGTTGCCTTTGCCAGGCGGTCTTTTCGAATCGCTGCCGGGTTTGGCTTGGCTTCTATTTTATCGGTTATCGTCTTGGGCGATGAAAGCGGCTACACGGTGGGTGAAGTACAAAAAGCCAAACTGGCGACCATTGAAGCCGAATGGGAAACTGAGGAAGCCCCCGCCTCTTTTACGCTGATTGGTTTTCCAAATGAAGACACGATGACGACTGATTACGCTATCAAATTTCCCTGGCTATTGGGACTGATTGCCACGCGGACTTATGATGAAAAAGTAGGCGGCATCAAGCAGATTCTTGATAATAACCGCGAACGCATCAAAAACGGCATGTTGGCTTATCAGAGTTTGGAAAAGCTGAGAAAAGATGCCGCCAATCCTGTTTTGAGGGCGGAGTTCGCAACCCGGCAGGATGATTTGGGCTATGGCTTATTGCTTAAAAAATATACACCGAATGTAGTCGACGCGACGCCAGAACAAATCGAAGCGGCAACACGTACTTCCATTCCAAAAGTCGCCCCCATGTTCTGGGCTTTTCGGGGTATGGTATTTAGCGGCGTCATCATGCTCTTTATCTTTGTTGCCGCATTTTATTTTAATGCGAAACGAACTGCACACAGCAAGCGCTGGTTACTACGACTGGCCTTTTACGGCATGCCCCTGCCCTGGATAGCCGCCGAACTGGGCTGGGTGGTCGCAGAATACGGAAGGCAGCCCTGGACTATCGCCGGAATTTTGCCGACTCATTTGAGCAGTTCCAGTCTCAGTGTCGATCAACTGTATCTCAGCCTGGCCGGATTTGCTTTGTTTTATACCGTACTGTTGTGTATCGAATTATTCCTGATGGTCAAGTATGTAAAATTAGGACCCAGCAGTTTGCATACCGGTCGTTATCATTTTGAACAACCCGGAGTTAGCCATGTTTGACTACGAAACCTTAAAAGTAATCTGGTGGGGCCTTCTGGTATTTCTGGTGTGCGGATTTGCCGTTCTGGATGGATTTGATTTTGGTATAGGAATGCTATTGCCTTTTCTGGGTAAAACCGATGACGAGCGACGAGTGATGCTCAATACTGTAGGACCGACGTGGGAAGGAAGCCAAACCTGGCTGGTCACTTTGGGCGGCATCACCTTTGGGGCTTGGGCTTTAGTCTATGCCACATTATTTTCAGGACTTTATACAGGTCTGCTGGTGCTCTTATTCGGCTTGTTTTTGCGCCCGGTCGGCTTTGATTACCGAAGCAAACTGGTGGATACTCGCTGGCGATCTACATGGGATTGGGCTTTATTTTGCGGAGGATTAGTCCCTGTGCTGGTCTTGGGTTTGACAGTTGGCAACTTGATAGTGGGATTACCGTTTCAACTGGATGCCGATTTACGCTCAACCTATTCGGGAGGTTTTTGGGATCTCTTTAGTCCGTTCGCCTTATTGACAGCCGTCATTGCCATTGCATTATGCTGCCTGCATGGTGCCGTATTTTTACAATGGCGCACAGAAGGTGATTTGGCTGAGCGGTCAAAGCGGATTATTCGCTGGAGCACGATTATTTTTGCACTCAGTTTTATGCTAGCCGGATTCTGGATCGCCTTCGGTATAGAGGGATATCGTATCACGCAACTCATGGACACTTCGCATGCCCTGAATCCATTGACTAAAACGGTAGAAAAAGCCGTTGGTGCCTGGCTCGATAACTACCAACACTATCCTTTATTAATAATTGCCCCCGTGACGGCACTGCTGGGTTGCGCACTCAATATCAAATTAAGCAAGGACGAACATGAAGGCCTGGCTTTTTTGGTCAGCAGTCTGGTCATGATTGCGGCGATAGTGACTGCCGGAGGCTCAATGTTTCCTTTCATTATGCCGTCCAGTCTTGACTACAACAGCAGCCTTACTGTGTGGGACGCAGGCGGCAGCCAACATACACTGCAATTATTGTTTTTCGCAACCGTGATACTGATGCCGATTGTCTTGTGCTACACCATTTGGGTTTACCGGGTAATGCGGGGCAAAGTGACGGTTGAACATATTCAACAAAATCAAACCAGCTTGTATTGAGGAGACAATTATGTGGTATTTCGCGTGGATATTGGGTGTCAGTTTGGCCTGTGCGTTAGCAATCATCAATGCGATGTGGCTGGAATTGTATGAAGATGACGAGCATGAGCACGATACCCGCTAGTATCCTCACTTTCACAGGCATAAAGAAAAAACCGAGTAGTGAATAACTTGTAGAGACCAATTCAGCCCTCAATTCCGTTAATGGTAGGAGCGGGCCATGCCCGCGATTAAAAGTGGTTCAATCGCGGGCATGGCCCGCTCCTCCAATATTCTACCTATAGATACAGTGCGATGGCGTTAACGGCATTGACTCATCCCTCCCCGGCTGATCATGCCGCCACTACCAAGCCAGCCAAAAGTTTCAGTGACGCACTTTGTTTCCTGAATGCGGCCTCAAGAAACCATCAAAATTCTTGCTTTAATGCAAGCGTTTTCAGGACAATATAAGCAATTACTCACATAACAGACTGGCTTATCAATCAAGTAAACCGGAGTTCCTCTTCCTGCCGGTACTATCCATATCAAATCAAACTCGAGAAGACAGTGAGACGAATCTATTTTTTAGCCCCAGACATAAAGACAACGCATAAAATTGTTGATGATTTGCGAGCAGAGGGCTTAGAGGAACACCATATGCATATCTTGGCAAAACGAGACACGCCTTTAGAAGATATGCCTGAAGCCTCGGAATTTCAGAAAACCGATTTTATTCCTGCAGTTGAACGAGGTGCGGCTCTGGGCGCTGCCACAGGCTTACTGGCAGGGCTTGTTGGCTTGCGTTTTGCCGGATTTGCGATTGCCGGCGGCCCTGTACTTGGGGTTTTGTTTTACGGTGCAACCATCGGCGCGATGATGAGTGGTTTGGCCGGTCTTGAGGTAGGTAACTCAAGAGTTAAAGATTATGCCGATGCGATTGAAAATGGCCAAGTATTGATCATGGTGGATATTCCAAAAGATCGCATAGACACAATCCGTCAAGTGATTGTCAAGCATCATCCTGCTGCCAAATTCGAAGGTATTGAACCGCTTTTACCGCCGTCTTATTAATTCGCTTTTTTTCAATAGCCTATTGAAAGGATGATTTGTAACCACTCAATAGAGAATTAATATGAAAATTGCCGTTGCCAGTCAAAACCGAAAAGAAATAACCGGTCATACCGGCCGTTGCAGAAAATTCTGGGTTTATACCATCGAGAATAATGAAATTGTCGAGAAAGAATTACTGAAGTTGCCGAAAGAACAATCGTTCCATGATTCATCACCTTTCGAGCCATCCCCTTTGGATCACATGCAAGTGCTGATTACCGGAGGCATGGGGGCAGGCTTGGCTCGGCGTTTGGAACAGAAAAACATTCAAGCCTTGATAACCAAAGAAACGGATCCCGAAAAAGCCGTGAAGGATTTTTTAAACGGCACCCTGAAAACCGAACCTTTTGAACCCCATGAACATGAACATGGACATGCGCATGAACACAGCCATCACTGAATCCATGCCTTTTGTCCACTACCCCTTTTGGAGGCAACATGATTATTTCTAAGAAAATCCGGGCTCTGTCATTATCATCTATCGGAATCCTGCTGATCAGCTTATCAAATATTGTCTTTGCAGCGGAAAAGGTGGATGTCGGAAAAAATGAATACAATTCGGCATGTGCCGTTTGTCATGGCTTAACCGGCAAGGGTGATGATGGTCCGCTAAAATCGTTGTTAGCGAGACCAGTGCCCAACCTGACCGTACTCGCCAAGAATAACAATGGCGTTTTCCCGTTTGACCGGGTTTTTCAGATCATAGACGGACGTCAGGAGGTCAAAGCGCATGGACCACGAGAAATGCCGATCTGGGGGAATGCATTTAATAACCAAAGTTCATTGTATTTCGACAATTATCCTCCGCAAGATAGCGAATCAGCTGCTCGCAGTCGCATTCTGGCGCTGACAGAATATCTGTATCGACTGCAGGAATAATAAGTTTTGGTCTTTCCCTGATGGGTAGCCGCCGCGGCCGCTTTGGCGATTTGTTCGGAGTGGCCGAGATAGTCAAATTCTTTATTTCATCACAGCCAAACCGGGGTGGAACCCAAGGTTGCTTTCAATTTTTGCCTGAGTATTCATGTTTTATCCAAAATGAAACCCTGCAATCTTACCAATACCTGCCAGTAACAGTACTAGCTGACGAAGCGAAGCAATAGCGTTTGCCTGCCTGTGTAGCATGGGAATGAGATCTGCGGTCGCGATGTAGATAAAGCTGGCAGCAGCTATCGCCAGAATATAAGGCGTTGCTTCGCGTGTCTCGGCCAGCCAGTAATAGGCGATCAGTGCGCCAGGCAGGGTGGCGATGGATGATAGTCCATTCATCAGCAATGCCTTTCCTCGGCAGTAGCCACTGTCGAGTAGAATGGCAAAATCACCAACCTCCTGGGGTATCTCGTGCGCAATCACTGCGAATGCTGTGGTGATTCCCAATGGAACAGATGTCAAGAATGCGGCTGCAATCAGCACACCATCTACAAAGTTGTGAAAGGCATCGCCAATCAGAATTAACGATGCGGCTCGGTCATCTACTTGACCCTCTGCATCATGACTGTGGCGCCAAATGACCAGTTTCTCCAAAACGAAAAAACCCACCATACCGGCCAGTACCGTAGCCATCACCGAAACTGCCGGTGCTTGTAGCAGTGCATTGGGAAGCATGCCCAGGAATGCGGCACCGAGCAGTGTCCCGGTCGCATAACTGATCAGACAAGGGATAAGCACTTTGCGAATACTTTCAGGAAAAAACAAAAACAAGGCTGCGCAACCCACAGCCCCGACGCTGCCTAAGGCACTAAAGCCCATGATCCATAACAACATTTATCGTCTCTTTTTGAATAACGGTTTACGCTCAGGGCTGTTGTTCAACAATGGTTTCGGCAGCATTTTCTGAACTGATCACCAATGGCTCTGCCGGACTCATAGGCTTTCGACGGGTGATTTCATCCATTTTCTGAAACAAAGGCCCGACCGGAGAATTTTCAATGCCGGTGAAATACAGACGGCTGGCATTGACCACAACAAAGACCGAACTGAGATGATGAAATAGCGCGGCCACGATAGGGTTAAGCACGCCGAGGGTTGCCAGGGTTAGCCCAATCGCATTAAAGCCCATTGCCCAGGTATAATTTTGCTTGATAATGCCGCCCATTTTTCGACTAAGTCGCAGAATGGTAATCAAGTCCTTGGCGTCGTCGCCAAGAATCACAATATCGGCAGACATGACCGCCAAACTGACATTCTTGTGCCCGCCTATGGCAATGCCGACATTGGCCGCAGCCAGGGCTGGTGCATCGTTGACGCCGTCACCCACCATGGCAACTTTGCCTTGCAATTGCATTTTCTTGACTAAAGCGGTTTTGTCATCCGGCTTGAAGTTGTAAAAATAACCGTCAGCACCGATGTATTCAGCCACCCGCTTGGCTTCGCTTTCCTCATTGTCACCCGTGGCCAGCAGTACCGTTTCGATGCCGCATTCATGAATAGCGGCAACCAAACCCTGCATTTCGGCACGGATAATGTCGCGAATAACAATGACACCTTTAACTTCGCGGTTAACAGCCACCCAAATCGCCCGGCCGGTGTAATCTAAAGGCGGTAGTTCGATATCCAGTTGCTGCAGGGTTTCCTGACTACCGATCAATACGGTATCTGCGCCGATTCGGGCTTTTATGCCACGGCCCGGCAAGTCTTCAACCTGGGTCACGTTTAACAAGTGCGACACACCGTGCCCTTTGGAATAAGCGACGATCGTGTTGGCAATGGGATGGTCGAAGCGGGATTCAACCGATGCGCATAAGGTCAGCAAGTCCTGCTCCGGCATGGCGAGGGCAATCACCTGGCTGACTTCCGGCACGGCCTTGGTGACGGTGCCGGTTTTGTCCAAAATCAGGGTTTTAATATCCTGCATATTTTCCAACGGCTCGCCGCCGCGTGCCAAAATGTTGCTACGCGCCAAGCGGCCGATATTGGCGGCAAAGGCAGTGGGCGTTGCCAAGGCCCAGGCACAGGGACACACCACGGCAAGCGCCGTAGCCATCAGATGCAGACTGCCGGTCATGAACAACAGCAAAAAGGCATAGGCTGTGACGCCGAGGATGAGCACCTGCACCGTTAAATCGGCGCGTTTCTGTAAGGTGGATTTTTGCTGTAGACCGGCTTCGATTTCCCGGGTCATAATCGCAATAAACGCGTCATTACCGTTTTTTTTCCGCGACCACCTTTAGCGGCGCGGTCAAATTCAATGTCCCGGAAATCACTGCATCGCCGCGTTGCTTAAATACTGGAAACGGCTCGCCGGTAACAAAGGCTTCATCGATAGACGACTCACCGTCGCTGATAAGCCCGTCGACAGTGATCATGGCGCCTTTGGCGACAATGATCACATCCTGCTTTTGCACCTCCAGCAGCGGAATTTCATGGATTTGATCACCGCGCAGGACTTGTGCGGTTTTCTTGCTGTCCTGTATAAGCGCTTCGATTTTTTCCCGGTTTTTTCTAATAATCGTAAACGAGATATACAACCCCAAGCCGATAAACCAAGCCACCATCGCACCGCTCAACGGCTCCCCGTCAAGCAGGGTGACTATCATCACCAAGACGATTAACAATTCGGCTGAAACCTTGTGCATCAATAAGATGGTTTTTAACAAGGCTTCCAGATAAAGCGCCAGACAGATCAGATAAAAAGGGATGCCCAGCCAATAAAGCACCGGCATGTCATAGAAGGCATCCAAAGCAAAACACACCACCGGAATGACAGCGGCAATCACGCGCAATAACATAATGTCGCGAGCAGGGCTGATTTTCAGCAGTTGGGCATCAATTTTGTCGAAATAAGTTTTATAAGGCATTCGTTAGTCCTTGGTTGAAGGTTTAATGGCGTTGTTGGACATAGAAGCTTGATGCTGTCCGCCCCAATAACGAAATATCAGCACCACAGCGATTATGATTAACGCAATCATTGTCAGCCATGCCATTGAGGTTCGCGGATGCTGGCTATAGGTCGCTAATTGATAAAACAGCGTTGCAGTCAGATAGGCTAGACCGGTGGACCAGAACACCATGAACACCGACCAGCGCAGGCTGGATTCTCTATAGGCAGCCGCCAATGTGGCAATACAGGGAAAATAAAGCAAAATAAACAGCAAATAGGCAAAAGCGCCTACTTGTCCTTCAAAATGAGTATGCAATTCGGCAATAAATGTATTTTGGCTAGTCGGTTGCGTTACACCAATCCCGATCATTTTTTTCAGCCCCATGGGGATTGTCATAAAAGCCCGTTTGACCGCACCATAAAGATTAAATTCTTGCGCTTGAAGAGCTGCTTTAGCGGCGGGACTTTCCGAGTAGATGGTTTTCAGCGTGCTGATCACGACGGCTTTATGCAGAATGCCGGTAAATAACGCAACGGTTGCAGGCCAGTTATCTTCTCTGATACCCAGTGGCGCCAGCGTCGGCGTCAATGCACGCCCAGCCGCACTGAGCACTGAATGTTCAATATTATTCGCTTGATATGAGCCGTCTGTTCCCAACGAACTGAGCAGGTTCAAGATCACCACCATGGTAATAATGATTTTACCGACCCGCACCATAAAAGCTTTGAGCCGAGTCCAGCTGTTAATCAATACATTTTTCAGCTTCGGGATGTGATAGCTGGGGATTTCCATCATCACCAGAGAGGATTCCTCTTTCAGAAAACTGTGTTTCAGCAGTAACGCCGTCAGCAGAGCAGCCACAATCCCTATCATATAAAGTACAAACACGACCATCCCGCCGTTATCCGGAAAAAAGGCGGCGGCAAACAGTGTAAATACCACCAAGCGAGCGCCGCAAGTCATGAATGGATTCAACACCAGACTCAAGAGCCGGTCACGCGGACGCTCCAGCGTGCGGGTCGCAAGCATGGCCGGGACGTTACAGCCAAAGCCCAGGATCATTGGTACAAAGGCTTTGCCGGGGAGTCCCAATACACGCATGAAACGATCCATCGCAAAAGTCGCTCTGGCCATATACCCGGACTCTTCAAGTACTGAAATAAACAGATACAGAAAACCGAGAATCGGGATAAACGCAGCCACCTCCCGAATGCCGTTACCAACACCCGTGGCAATCAGTGTTATCAGCCATTGCGGGCTGTTCATCAGTCCTAAAAATGCGCCCAACCCGTCCACAAAAAATGCCTGAGCCAGGTCGTTAAAAAACGGCTTGAAGACCCGGCCCAGTTTAATGGTGAAGGTGAACATCAAATACATCACCCCGAGGAAGATCGGAATGGCTAAAAATCGATGTAATACCACGTTGTCGATTTTATCCGACAGACTCCGAGCCTGCCCGGATTGCCGGGTCAGTGTCTTTTGTACCAGAAGGCTGATAAATCCGTAGCGGCTGTCAATAATTATGATATCCGCATCTTCAGTGGCTTTGTCTTCAATCTCATTGCGCAGTTTTTCCGCTGTCTCAGTCAGCAGAGCATCGGCATGACTCAGCGCGAAACCGTCCCGCTCCAGCAGTTTGCCTGCAAACCAGCGCGAATTGCCAAACCGGTTGGCTAATTTTTGTTCAACTAATGGCGAGAGCTTATCCAGCGCAGCTTTGACCTCCAGCGGATAGTCGATAGAGAAAGTCGACAGCGTTTTATTTTCGGCTAACTGGTTAATCGTCGCTTTCAGGGCTCTGATATCATCGGCCCGCGTTGCGGTCAACGAAACCAAGGGGCAATCGAGGTTGCGGGCCAATTCATCGCTGTCGATTTTGATACCTTTGCCTGTGGTATCGTCCATGTTATTCAAAACGACCAGTATCGGCAGTTCCATTTCCAGCAGTTGTATCGTCAGGTACAGGTTATGTTCGAGATGGGAGGTGTCGACGATATTTATGATCAGGTCGGCCTGCTGGGAAAGGATGTAATCCCTGGCGATTTTTTCATCCAGAGAAGTAGCCGTCTCATTCACGTCCAGCGCATAGATGCCGGGTAAATCGACCACTTTGATGGCTTTGTTTTCGTAACGGTAAAAGCCGGTTTTTTGTTCGACAGTAACCCCCGCCCAATTGCCAACATGTTGACGGGCACCGGTCAGACCATTAAAAAGGGTGGTTTTACCGCAGTTGGGATTGCCGATGACAGCGATGGTATATTCCGACTTCTGTTCCGGTGTTGGCTTCAAACGGGGTGCTTCGCTTTTAAGACGCTCAATTTTCAATCCAGCCACCTCACCCCGCCGCAGACTAAGATCGGTGCCGCGCACTCTGATTTCAACCGGATCGCCTAAGGGCGCAATGCGTACCAGTTCAAATTCAGTGCCAGGCGTTAAACCCATAGACAGCAGTTTCTTTTGATAAGGCAAAAAGTTTTTCCGGAAACCTACCACGCGTCCCCGATCACCCCGCTTCATGTCACATAAATTGATACACATTTGAAACTTCCCTGAAAGAGCGTTCTTAATTGAGCCGTACGGAAGATAGTCAGAACAGCACTGTACGTTTCGTCATCCCCGCATTCGCTAGAATGAGGAAGTTGATTTATTCAACGGGACACCCTAGCCGTGCTTTCTCATGCCACCTTTACCGTGTTTCGAAGCGTTGCGTTCGAAAGCCGGCAAATGACGGTCACGGGAAGCGGATTGCAAGTTTTCCAATACCCGGCGAATATCCGGTTCCGGACTAGCAGCGATCAGCTGGTCATACATTGCCATATTGGCTTTTTCGTCAGCGACCGCATTCAGGCACGCTTGTTCAAACGTATCTGGAACAGTGATCCGTTCAGACCAACGATCTTCCGGAACCGGTATTTGATACTTCTCAAACAATGCAATCAAGGCGTCGACGTGGCGACCCTCGGCCTCAACAATGTTGACGAATGGACGGACCGGACCGAATTTTTCAATTACTTTTCGATAGGTCGCACGCGATTTATATTCATCTTGCAAAGCGTCTGTCAAGCACTGCGTTATCGTTTGTTGCATTTTCATTCTCCAAAAAATATGGACGTCGCTTCAATGGATAGCGACGCAAAATGTTGCGTCTCACAGCCTGTTGGTACGGTTCAATCAATAAGGGCCCAAACGCACTAAATAATCACTTGATTTATAGCGTCGTGAGGTTTGATCGGCGCTCATGTCATAATTGAGTCTTAGCCTTTCTCCGTCGTACCTGCTAACTTTAAAGTCTCCAATGATTTATGTCCGACCACATTCCACAAGTCGATCACTGACACCTCGGGGTGATGATGATCGTAGCCCAGCATGCTCACTGACGCGGTTCCCAGCGGGAAATGACTGGATTCAGTGATCGGTAATCCGATCCACCGCGCCGCCAAAATGCCGCCGAACTTGCCATGTGAAAACAAGGCAACATTGCCTTTAAGCCTACGCAAACGGGCGATCAGCCGATCAGTGCGCGCTAAAATTTGTGCGGGCATTTCACCGTTTGGACAACCGTCCGCCAACACATCCCAGCCTGGGTGTATTTTTTGAATCTCGGCTAAATGCAGTCCTTCAAAATCACCAAAAGCCCATTCCGCCAAATCAGGCTCGATTTCAGGCGCTTGATCCAGTCCAACCAGCTCACAGGTTCGCTGAGCTCGCATGAGCGGACTGCACAACACCTGGGTAAAATCAATGTCGCGGATGTGCCTACCTAGTTCACGGGCTTCATTCTCGCCATTTGTGGTTAATGGAATATCCGAGCTACCGGTGTGGCGACCGGAGATCGCCCACTCGGTTTCGCCATGACGAATCAGGTAAAGGTGCAAAGGCTTGGCGATATTTTCATCCCTGCTTAATAGGTCGTTGTCTCCCTGGACCCTGGCTTGTTGTGAATTCATGGGCGGTTGCTCCACTTCCAATTAAGAATCTCCGGCATGTCTTCACCGTACTGGTTGATGTATTGCGTGTGCTCAATCAGTTTATCTTGAAGTTGCCGTTTCAGATCAAGGCCTTTTTTGCCGGTCTGTGGCAGCCGGTCGATGGTATCCATCACCAGATGGAAGCGATCCAGATCATTCAGTACCGTCATATCGAAAGGCGTGGTAATCGTGCCTTCTTCCTTGTAGCCACGCACATGAATATTCTCATGATTGGTGCGTCGGTAGGTGAGCCGGTGGATTAACCAGGGATAACCGTGGAAAGCGAAAATGACCGGTTTGTCCTTAGTGAAAAGAGCATCGAAATTCGTATCACTCAAACCGTGCGGGTGCTCGCTCTGAGGCTGCAGCTTCATCAGATCAACGACGTTGATCACCCGGATTTTCAATTCGGGCAGATGTTCATTCAGGATAGACACTGCGGCCAGTGTCTCCAAAGTGGGTACATCGCCACAGCAGGCCATCACCACATCGGGCGTATTACCATGATCATTGCTGGCCCACTGCCAGATACCGATGCCTTCGCGGCAATGCTTAACGGCGGCCTCCATGGTCAGCCATTGCGGTGCTTGGTACTTGCCGGCGATCACGACATTAACGTAATGACGGCTGCGTAAGCAATGATCCCACACGGAAAGCAGACAATTCGCATCCGGCGGCAGATAAACGCGCACGATTGCCGCTTTTTTGTTGACCACATGGTCAATGAAACCAGGATCCTGATGGGTAAAGCCATTGTGGATTTGGTTCCAGACGTGCGAGGCCAGCAAGTAGTTGAGCGAAGCAATGGGCTTTCGCCAAGGCAACTGCGCAGTGATTTTTAACCATTTGGCGTGCTGGTTGAACATCGAATCAATGATGTGAATGAACGCCTCGTAGCAATTGAAAAGCCCATGCCGTCCGGTGAGCAAATAGCCTTCCAGCCAGCCTTCGCATTGATGCTCGCCCAACATTTCCATGACCCGTCCGTCTTCAGCCAGAAATTCATCACTGCCCTGCGTTCGTGCATCCCACTGCCGATGGGTCACTTCAAACACAGCGTTCAATCGGTTGGATAGCGTTTCATCGGGGCCGAAAATACGGAAATTGCGTTGCGGCTGATTAAGCTTGACCACATCGCGCAAGAAAACGCCCAGTTCGTGGGTATCAGCGGCGTTAACGGAACCGGGTGACGGCACATCAACTGCGTATTTTCGAAAGTCCGGCATTATCAAATCGCGCAGCAGCAGACCGCCGTTAGCATGAGGGTTAGCGCCCATGCGGCGCTCGCCCTTAGGCGCCAATTCGGCCAGCTCCGAAAGTAAGCGGCCCGATTCATCAAACAGTTCTTCAGGACGGTAGCTCTTGAGCCAGTCTTCCAGCATTTGGAGATGCGCAGGATGGCTGGCCGGATCAGAAAGCGGCACCTGATGCGAGCGGAAACTGCCTTCGATTTGCTGGCCATCCACCCATTTAGGACCGGTCCAGCCTTTGGGCGATTTCAGCACGATCATAGGCCAGCGCGGCCGGGTCAAATCACCATTGATGCGGGCGTTGTGCTGAATGGTTTGTATCTGTTCCATCACCGTGTCGAGGGTGGCGACCATCGCTTCATGCATCAGCGACGGCTCATCGCCTTCTACGTAGTAAGGTGCCCAGCCACAACCGCGCAGAAACTGATCCAATTCATCTGGCTCAATGCGGGCAAAAACAGTCGGCGTGGCGATCTTGTAGCCGTTGAGGTGAAGTATCGGCAGCACCACTCCATCGGTGAGCGGATTAAGAAACTTGTTGGAATGCCAGGATGTGGCCAGGGGCCCTGTCTCTGCCTCGCCATCGCCGACCACGCAAGCCACAATGAGATCGGGATTATCGAACACGGCTCCGAACGAATGGCTGATTGAATAACCCAGCTCACCGCCTTCGTGAATCGAACCCGGACATTCCGGAGAAACATGGCTGGGGATGCCGCCGGGAAACGAAAACTGCTTGAACAGCTTTTGCAGCCCTGCTTCGTCTTGACTGATGTTGGGATAGATTTCGCTGTAAGTGCCTTCCAGATAAGTGTTGCCGACCAGCGCCGGGCCTTCGTGGCCGGGGCCGGACACGTAAATCATATTAAGGTCGTATTGTTTGATGATCCGGTTTAAATGCACGTAAATAAAGTTCTGACCTGGTGTCGTTCCCCAATGTTCGAGCAGCATACGTTTAATATCCGAAAGCTTGAGTGGCCGTTTCAGCAGTGGATTATCGTAAAGGTAAATCTGACCGACTGACAGATAGTTGGCTGCGCGCCAGTAGGCATCGATGTTGGCAAGTAGTTTGTTTGACAATGCTTGCTGCGTTACATTTTTGTTGTTCATCATTTATGCTCGTGTTTATTCCAGTTGAATTACACCTACATAATTCCAGAACAAAATAGAGGGTGTCAGGAATCGTGCAATGCCGTTTCTCAGGGGAATCCCTGGTTCGAGGTCAATGAATTGTTTAGAAGTCTGACCCTGCTAAAAAAACCTGCTTAACACGTTAAACTCATAATCAGCCAATGTCGGTTCGATACCGCACCTCCAGAAGTCAATAATAGAGCGCATAGACGCAATCAAACATCACCCTGCTGCCAAATTCGAAGGCATTGAGCCGCTTTTACCGCCCAATTATTGATTCACTCTTTTTCAATAGTTTATAAAAATATGATTTTAGAGCGCTTGATCGAGGATTAGCATGAAATTGACTGTCGCAACTTGATGAATCTTGATTTTATCGCAACATACCTAACACAATCATATCCGTTGCCTGCTCTGGCGATAGGCCATGACAAATCAGCGTCTCCATTTGTTTTTTGTCAACGGTGCCGATGGCCGCTTCGTGAGTTATCTTGGCTAATGGATGACTGACTTTAACGATGGGCGTCGATTGACCAACAGCCGTATCTTTAATGATTTCCATACAATCCATATGACCGCGCGCGCCTTCAGCCCGGCCTTCGGTCATACTGACTATATCCGCTCTGGCTTGACCTTCCAAGGCAACCCGGCTTTTGATGATGCTGCGGGAAAACTGACCATTAAGACTGACCGCTTCGTTGATGTTGATCAGGTCAGTGCCATGCCCAAATACACGAGAAACCAGCTCGACAATCGCATAATCGTCAGCCACTATTGATTCTTTCAAATCAAGCCGACCTACCCTACCCGTTGTCAAAGAAAAATCGGAACGGTATCTTGCTTTTTTTCCTACTGTTACCTGTCCCGATGAAATAACTTTCATATTTCCAGACATACCGTGAATGTGGCTGTCGGTAAAATACACGTCTGCCCCCTCACCCACTTCAATGGTTTTCTCCATAGCGTGTCTGACGTCATCTGCATTGGCAAAGACGCCATGAGCGATAAAATGGACTTTGGCACAGGGCTCTACACAGATATGCAGGCTGACGCGCTGCCGGCCGATAGCTTGCAGCAGACCGAAGCAAAGATGAATCGGGTTGGAAACCGCGTTATCACGAACAATCGTTATTTCGGCAGTCAGGACCTCATGCTTATCCTCGATAGTCATTGTTACACCGGGAATCTCTTGATGACTCAGCAAGATTTGGCCATCCAGGACGACATGAGCCTTAGTACGGTCATTTAGAACAGCGCTATCGATGCCGGCCATGTTCAATAACGAAAAAAATTGCTCAAGTCGTTGCATAGCTGCACGCCTTACCGTTACAAATGGCACAATGTCTTTTTTTATATTGACTGATAATGTATTCCGGTATGCCTGTCATGATAACTTTACCTCCACAAAGCAGCGAAGCCCGGTCGGCAATGGCAGCGACTTCCTCCCGGTGTGTGATCAAAAGAATCGATGTTCCGTTTTGATTAATCCTGCCGATCACGCCCAGAATATTCTGCATTGAAACCAGATCAATGCCTGATACCGGTTCGTCCAAAATGCAGAGCCTTGCCCTCAACGCCAGCATCGAAGCCAGCTCAATGCGTTTCCTTTCGCCGCCACTCATCGATTTGTCTAGCAGTCTATCAAGATAATCAGAGGGCTCCAGGCCCACCTGAGCCAGACAATCGGGCAGATCGCACTGATTGCTACCCAAATTTAAATAACTGCGCACCGTGATGCCTTCGAACAGCGCCGGTTCCTGCCAGACCATTGAGATACCCAATTGAGCGCGTTTATGTAGCGGCCATTCACCGATATCCTGCCCGGCGAAAAAAATTTGGCCTGAACCTAAGCGATAACCTTCGCTACCCATGATCAATCGCGCTAACGTGCTTTTGCCGGTTCCGTTCGTTCCTATCAGAGCATGAATTTCGCCTTCTTCGATAGCAAAATTCAGATCATCAAGAATATTATTTTGGCCTGCCGCATAACCGGCATGACAAATCTCCAATAAAGGCATACTGTCAACGCTCTTGATCAATGGGTGTTCCGGTCATTTTTTCACTATTACTCATCTTTTACCGTGCCGTTAAAATATCAACGACCGGCAATAACCACGACAAAAACAGAGCAGAATGGAAAACATCATGGGGCATGATGGTTGGAGTTAAGATAAAAGTAATGCCCCTGATAATCAACTTCCTGCAGTTGTCCTTTTTCTAGCATCTGTTGCACGATACGCCAGTCTTCATGGCATTTATCCAGCAGCATTAAAACTGCATCTTTTCGCATAGGATGAACGGCAGTGATGGACAGTATGTCCTCGGCAAAATTGCCAGTCGCTGCAAATGCGGTGCCTTCATAACCGGTCAAGAGTTCCACATGAGAAATACTTTGAATTAGCGTTTGGTAGACTTCATTTATTGTATCAGCGGCGGGCGCGAGCGCGCTTGAGTCGGCAGTAGGTCGTGTAGGTACGGCTAAATAAACGGTATCGGGTGCCAATTTTTGCAAAAATGCAGCCAGACGAGACACAGAATCATCGTCTGTATTAATGCCTTCGAGAAGCATGGTTTCGGTGACCAAGGTTCCTTGATATTCTTCTGCAAACGTCAACATTGCTGACATTATTTGTTTCAATCCCATTTTTTCATGAGGCCGATTAATGCGTTGCCAAACGTCGACATCGACACTATCAATCTTAAGCGAAACCCAGTCAACCATTTTCAAAATGTCACGAACCGGCTCCTGACAAATCAGCGACCCGTTGGAGATCACGGCAATTTTGATATTCAAGCGGCGCAAAAGCGCGATAGTTTCCCCCAGACGGGCATCGAGCAGAGGTTCGCCATCAGGTACGAAGGTTAAATAATCCACTGATTCATTTTTTTCCTTCAGCTTTTCCAGGTGCGCCACAACGGCATTAAAAATAGCTTCAGGATCATAAAAAGCAGAGGGTTTTATCTCTGTAGCTTTTGTCGGACCTACCTGGCAATACAAACAAGAGTAAGAGCAGTGTTTAGGCGGTATGTTATTGATACCTAAACTACGACCCAGCCTTCTTGAGGGCACAGGACCGAATACGATCATATATAAATCTCTTTAAGCGAATGACTGTTTCAATTTTCCTATGATGGATAATAAGCGGCCGCATTTTTTCGTCCCTTGGAGCTTTATTCAAAACCAAAAGCAGCTACCTAAATTATCCTGCTAGTTAAATTAACATTAGACAATATTAATATACTCGTGCTAACGTCCATATTCACTATTTTTTAGTTTCTGCCAATTTATATTATTCCGCTGGTCTCTATCCTCTTTAGAGAACCATGATTGATGCCCTGAAATTTGACAAGAGATAGAGTATGTCAAAACACGATACTATCCTGACGGTCAACCACTTACAGATGGCTTATGAAGGCCTTCCCGTTATCGAGAATCTTTCTTTTACGGTATCCCCGCACGATATTCTGGTTATCTTGGGCCCCAATGGTGCCGGCAAAACCACCTTACTCAGAGGTTTACTGAATCTGTTGCCCTATCAAGGCAGTATCGCCTGGAATGCGAGAAAAATCGGCTACCTTCCCCCTCAAGAATTTTTGCAGAGGCAAAACCTCCCGCCGCTGACAATAGCCGAGTTCTTCGCTTTTAAAACCAAAGATACTAAAGCTGTTCAATCGATACTGATGGATGTTGGTCTCGATAACTCAGTTTTAAGTTGTCAATTTGGCGAACTCTCTACCGGACAATTTCAACGTATGCTGATCGGCTGGTCTTTACTGGAAAATCCGGACGTGCTAATTCTGGATGAGCCGACGTCGGGCATTGATGTCGGTGGCGAAGAAACTATTTACAGTTTATTGCACCAGTTTTGGCAGAAAAATGATTTAACGATTTTAGTAGTGACCCACGACCTGAATATTGTCTGGGAATATGCCTCACAAGTGCTTTGTCTTAACAAGCAACAATTCTGCATGGGCAAACCCGATGAAGTGCTGACACCGGAAAAGTTGAAACAGCTTTACGGAACGGGTATCAAATTTTACAAACATCTGCACAGTTAACAACATGTCAGCCAAAATTATCCTTGCACTTATTTTAGGCAGTTCAGTTGGAGCTGTTTCGGGGTATCTCGGATCATTAATGCTGACCAAACGCATGACCTTGATGGGCGGTGCTTTAGGCCATCTCGCTTTGCCAGGTATCGCGCTGGCTCTGCTTTATGATTTTGACGTTTCGTTAGGTGCCTCTCTATTTCTGGCTCTAGGCGTTTTGACGATAGGTTACCTGGAACGTAAAACAGGATTACATCTGGAAGCGCTCACAGCAGTGGTATTTTCAGCTTCTTTAGCAACGGCCTTTCTGTTTCTACCCAAAGAAGAACTTGATATTGCTCTGTTGGGTAATGTTTCGCAAATCTCTTCCATGTCTGTGTTGATTACCGTGCTCTTGTCACTAGTGCTTTATGGCGGGATCAAATCGATCTACTCCGATATGGTTCTAGCCAGCATCTCAGCCGACTTGGCCCAGATTAATGGTGTAAACCTGAAATTTAACAATACCCTTTACCTTATCTGTATTGCTGTCACCGTCGCGTTGGGGGTTCGTATCGTCGGGGGCTTAATGACGGCAGCGCTGCTGGCTATACCTGCTTGTACGGCCAAAAATATCAGTTCAAATCTTCATCAGTATTCGATTATAAGCACTATAACAGGCGCTCTCGCCTGCATCCTTGGCATTGTTTCTTCAACGTTTACGGCAATACCTGCCGGACCGTTAATTATTATTGCCAGTGCGTTGTTATTTTTGATTTCAGTTGTCAAAAAGTTTCAGAAACCCATGAAATCCTGAACTTGATTCGACACATTACCCTCCCCATAAAAACAGGATAACCTTATGAAAAGAATATATTTTTTAGTCCCAGATATTGCCACAACACATAAAATTATTGATGAGTTACGTGCAGAAGGCATAGAAGACCGTTACCTGCACATCTTGGCAAAACGAGACACACCATTGGAAGATATACCCGAAGCGTCAGTATTTCAGAAAACTGATTTCATCCCTGCGCTGGAAAGGGGAGCCGCACTGGGCGGTGTAACCGGTGTTTTGGCAGGCATGGTGGGTTTGCGATTTGCCGGTTTTGCAATTGCAGGAGGACCGCTTTTAGGCATTTTATTTTATGGCGCGACCATCGGCGCCATCATGAGCGGACTGGCAGGTCTTCAAGTTGGTAATTCAAAAGTTAAAAACTATGAGGAAGCTATTGAAGCGGGCCAATTGCTGGTCATGGTGGATATTCCAAAAGATCGCATAGACGCAATCAGTCAAGTGATTGTCAAACATCATCCTGCTGCCAAATTCGAAGGCATTGAGCCGCTTTTACCGCCCTCTTACTAAAGGTTGACGATCAGCGTTTTAATGAATCTGAAGGTCCAATCGAGAAGAAATATATTATCGGCAAAGTAGGTTGCGGTTGGCGAAAGCCAACCCAACATTTCAAGGCCATGGCGTTTTTGTTGGGTTACGAAAGCATGAAGACTAACCTACGCAACTTGAGTGAGGTGTTCGGCGAAGCCTGTATAGATGTAAAGCCTCAATTGATGAATTCGAAAAAAACTTCGTTCAGAACTTCGTCAACATTTTGGATGTTTTCCAGAACCTCCTCGGGTGCTTTTCCTTGTACACAAATGTTTCTTATGATCAGAAGAAGCGGGGACATCCCTTTCAAGTTTCGAACACTCTCCCAACTCATGGCCTCGTCAATGTGGAATATAGCGCGATCCCAACCTTCAAAACCTGCCGCCTCAACCACGGAGGATCTGAGGACAACCCATGCACCTTGAAGATCGGAAAGTATTGTCTTTTCGTATCCTGTTGACTCTTGTACAAAAGCCATTTGCTTATCCTTCAAATATGCAAAACGTGGAGGTGACCTGAGCTACGCAGCTTCATCCCGTAGCGTCCAGAGAACGAAGCGAATGGGTGGCAAGACTTGAGTCTGATCTTTGATCACTGATCACTGCTTTAAAACCTAACGCCAGCCATCACCGGTGACAAAACCTGTAATGAAGCGAAAAATCTGGCATCCGGTCGGAATGTGTCAATGACATTGAGACACCCAGTTGTTTTATTTAGTGTCTAACTGTTGTGTATTTATGGGTCAAGTTTCTCCCTTGGTGTTGGTAGGCGGATTGATCCAAACGGTGTTGGGTAACTTGGGCGGCAAGGGGCACTTTCCTTTGAATCGCTTAGGATTAGCGTGGAAAGCCGTTTCCAGGGTTTTGGCACGGGCTTGGTATACCGTAGCTGCTTGGTCGAAATGGACGGTGGCCGGGGTCATGTAACCGATGCCCGAGTGGCAATGGGACTGGTTGTACCACGCGAAGAAGCGTTGGCAATGGCTGCGGGCATCTTCAAGGCATCCGAAGCGAGCGGGGAAATCATGCCGATATTTCAGGATTTTGAACTGGGCCTCGGAATAGGGATTGTCATCTGAGACATAAGGCCGGCTATGGGTCTTGGCGACCTCCAGATCAACCAGCAAGGCGGCCACCGGCTTGCTGCGCATGCTGGAACCGCGGTCGGCATGCAGCGTCAGCGTATGCGGCGTGATGTTGTGCTTGGCCACTGTTTCGGCGATGAGCTGCTCGGCCAGTTCGGCGGTTTCCCGCGGAGCGACCATCCAACCGACCACATAGCGGCTATAAATATCCAGGATCACATACAGGTGGAAACAGGTCCATTTGGCCGGGCCTTTGAGTTTCGTGATATCCCAACTCCAGACTTGATTGGGCGCGGTGGCCAGGAGTTCCGGCTTGGTGTAAACCGGGTGCAGCCGTTGGCGCCTGCGCTCTGCCGACAGGCCGTCCGCCTCCAGGGCGCGGTACAAGGTGCGCACCGAGCCGATGTAGCGCCCCTCGTCCAGCAGGGTGGCATAGACAAAATACGGCGAGCAGTCGGCAAAGCGTTCACTGTTAAGCACCGCCAGCAGTTGCTGGCGCTCACTGGTCGAGAAAGCCAACGGGGCGGACGGACGAGGCACCCGCGTTACCGGCACAGGCACCAAGAGGCGCCGGCGGGCATCCTCGCGATAGACCGAACTGCGGTTCAAATTCAGGGCCGCGCAAGCCGGCGCCAGGCCGACCTCCGGGGCCAACTGGTTAAGGGCTTGCATCAGCAGGACTCGCTCGGCGTCTCGTCCGTCGACAGACCGAACAAGACGCAAAGTTTTTTTTGGACATCAATAATGGCATTGGCCTGAGCCAGTCTGCGGCGCAGACGCTCATTTTCCTGGGTAAGTTGGTGCACACGACGATCCTCGGCCTGCGCAGGGTCGGCCTTACGCCCACGTTTTTGCGGCGCCAACGCGGCGCGCTCATCGGCAGCACGCTGCCTACGCCAAGTGGACAGATGGGAGGAGTAAATCCCTTCTTTGCGCAATAAAGCGCCAATCTCACCCAGCTGGGTACAGCGATCAGCGGCCTCCAGGATGCGGCGCTTGTCGCTGCGGGTAAATTGTCGGCGCTGGGCGGTGGCAACCACCTCTGAGTCGGGCCGCGCGCCGGAGGTCGCGTTTTCAGCCGCCCTACGGGCGTCTTCCAACGCGACCTCCGGCGCAGTTACTTGTGGTGATTCCATGGTCTCTGCTTTTGATTTGCTCATGATTCTGGCCTACCTTTATACTCTAATTTCCGAGGGGTAGGTGTCTCAGGTCATATTGGCACAGGGGGGGTGCATGGCTGGCGTTAGCTAAAGCACCTCATGCAAGCGACCTTCCACATATTTATGGAGAATGCTGGCAACCAGTGTCTGATAAGGAATGCCTTCCACCAGTGCTTTCTTCTGAAGTCCCTAAAGGTCCTTGGAAGAAAGCCTGATATTGATACGTGCATCTTTCTTGAACATGGCCTCTGCATACTGCTGATGCCGCGTCCTCCTTTCCTCGGAATCAAGTGACCTCGGGAGTTCTCCAGCATCGAATATGTCCAGAATTTCCTGCTCTTCTTTATCCAGCTTGCTCATTTCGAACCTCCCAAAACGCAGTTATGTGCGGTTTCTCCAAGACGTAGGATCTTTCTTCGCATGAAGCACAGCCGTAACAATGATATTTTTATTTTGAACTAAATAGAATTCACGGAGAGGAAAGCGAGTTATTGAAGTGCGCCTTAGTTCTTTGAAAATTTTGCGGTAAATGAGCGGATTCTTTTGAAGTTTATCTAAGGCTTCTTCTACGCAAAGTAGAAAATCATGGCCAAGGCTTACCCTTTTCTCTTCGAAAAATTCGAATTGCTCCTCGATATCAAACTCTGCTTCTTTCCGAAGCGTGAGTTTATATTTCATTTCTTAGATAGTATTCGAGCTTTAACATTAGACCACGAAGATCCTACGAGCTGATCAATTTCGAAAGATGCGAGTCGCCGATCTAGTTCCGCTTTCTGAACTTCTGTGAGCTCTATTTCCGAATCTTCAGCAACAATGCTGTCCCATAGGGCTTCGGCAAGAATAATACGTTCAGAAACAGTAAGAGATTGAATCTCCACAACATTTACCTCGTGTTGGACAGGCAAAGAGGATTTTAACACAACTCTTGGGCAGAACAAGATGGGTAGAGAAGAGAGCAGACTTATAGTACTTCCCCACAATTCAAACACGTCATGCACCCGTCCATTAACACCATGGCCTTGGTGCTGCATTTGTTGCACAGTACCGCTTTTTCCGGAAAACCCGTATGGTGGATTCGCCGCAGGCAATCCACCCTAGCTTTGAGGTTGACGGTTTGCTATCGCGAAACCATCCTACGAGCTATCAGAGGTTCAATTCGACCGAACCCGGTGGTTGCAAATGCGTGATTGCAAAACTTGACCCAAATCTTTTGACTCCAATCTTTCTTTGCCACGTCGTGGTGGGCTTCGAATTCGTGGCGTTTTTCGGCGATCAGAGACGGCATGAATACGCCGCCTTTTTCGAAGTAGCCGTCGCGCATTCTGAATACCGCAATCTACACGCTATTCGATAACGATAGCGTCATGCGGCATCCAATTCCCTCAATGGCAAATGCAGCAATGACAAATTCTGAATATCGGCCTTTTGACTGGCATGCTGGACGTCGATACCGACCAAAGCACCGTTTTCATCAAAGTCCAAAACAACGCCATCGGCCACTTCGTCTGAATCGACGGAAGGCCGATCCGCTAAATGAATGTAAAGAGAGTCCGTTTTTTGGTCGTAATTTAGTTTCATAGTTTAAATCTCCGATCAGGGAAAGCATTGTGGACGGTTTTACCGTCTTCAAGCGTGACGACCCGCAAGAATTTATTGAGCTAAGGCACAAATATCCAATGCCGAATCCGTCCGTCATCTTGAACTTCCCGGCGAATGGGATGAGATAACGCGGTTTGGCACCACTCCAGTTTTAGATAAGGCCTTTTCAGCAATATGTTGTCACGAAAATAATCGGTTGTAGTTAATTCGTCCATCGCATAAATATATTGAGCAGTTTACTATTAAACACACTTAGACTCCCCACAATTCAAACACGTCATCCAACCATCCAATAACAACATGGCCTTGGTGCTGCATTTGTTGCACAGCACCGCTTTTTCCGGAAAATCGGTATGGTGGATTCGCCGTAGGCAATCCGCCCTAGGTCTGAGGTTGACGGTTTGCTATCGCGAAACCATCCTACGAGCTAATTTGAGTGCCCGAACATACCAAAGCTTAATTGTTGACCTCCCTCTTAAAAAGGCTTTGTCCGCGTTAATAGTTGCTGTCGCCCCAGAACGGATTTACTTTCAACTACTAAGCAGAAAATGTATGCGTAGCTTTATCGCGTAGCGTTCAGCGACCAAAGGGGAATGGTCAGGAATCAATCACACAAATGCGTGATAGCAAGACTTTATTCCATATTCAACTCTTCAAAGCTGTAACTCACCTTTACGATCCTCATTGCTTTATTGAGCAATTCAATTAGTTCTTTGTCATTCGGCCGATTTCTTTTTACTCGATTATCTTTTTCTTCAAAGTACGCCATTGCAAAACTTCGGTAAAAAGGATCAATAAAAGAATACTTTTGAGAGTTATCCTCAAGCTTAACAAGCTCACCAAACTCTTCCTTTACAAGGCTTTCAAGGTCTTCTTTGAGCTTTTTCTTGCTCACTTTAATGTTGTTATCTTTTGCATATTGATATAGATCTTCTATGTGAGCACCATTTGGTTCCTGCGCGACAAGGACCCGTAAAGTAGGCTCTACTTTTTCAACTTTTAATGCACTATCGAAAGCATTTCTCAACGTATCTTCTTCATCTTTAACATACTCAGAAAGGGCTTTATGTAAGTCTTCTATATTAAACTCAAGAGTATTATCCAAAGTTTCAGTTATAAAGGCTGAGCTGCACATTAGGTAGCAAATTTTGTGACAGATTGACGCAAGTCCATTTGAATGGCGTACTATGTCATTTTGTAAAACGTCATCTATCTTAATATTCAAAGCTTTGCAGCCTTTGTTAATTATTTCTTTTATTTCTTCTGGCTCCATTAAATCTACATGGATCTCAGATACTCGTTTGCGCATCTCTTTATCAGACTTTACTACCTGCCGAGCAGTATTAACTGCCCCTAATGCAACAATTTTTAGGTCTTTGTGTTTCAACGAAAGGTTGACGAAAACCTTCATCATTTGAGCAAGTTTATCTTTCTCTTCACCCTCAATCTTATGAAAGTCCTCCAAGACCCAACAATAGCCGGATTGACCCAATAGCCTCCCTAGATTTTGAGGAGTTAACTGGGGGGGAAGCATTCTGACTTGTTTTTGACCGTCTACATTTTCATAGACTGCACCTATTTGAGCTTGGATTGCTAGATAATCAGCTTTTGCTTTTATATCAACTTTCGTTTTCTTATCATTAGTAACCTCGCTAACATAGAATTCTTGTAGCTGATCGAATGCGTCGAGTATGACCTCTTCAAAAGTCATACCTTTCATACAGTTTGTGTTTACTTGCTTTTCATAGGTTCTATAGAGAACATTCTCTAACAAGGTGCTTTTACCAGAACCAGAATGACCATAGATAACAACCTGGTTACCAGGCAGTTCAAGTGCTCGTACTAACCGGATATTTACATCTTCTTTTAGGCGGTCTACAAATGTCACTTTCGCAGTTGATGTCGGTGTAAAAACGTCCACAAGTTGGTGCTTTATCATAAATTACCTGCTCTCTAACGCCGCCAACACGCGCGGCTTTGTTGTGGAAGTGAAGCCGCAACGCAAAAGTCGTCACCGTTGTTAAGCTTACATATCGTATATTTACATATCCGGCCAATCTACTGACTTTTGCATGAATTTATTAAGGGGATCAAGTCTTGCAATGAGGCAATTTCGTGATTTCAAAGATTGAGTCCCGATCTTTCTTGAAACCTTCGCGACTAATCGATGATTATTTCACCTCACCGGGGGGCTTTTGATTTTGAGATTGGTTATCCTGTGGTTTTGCTTGAGGCTTTAAAGCACTGATACCATCAAAGCTCTTTTTTTCGACAGGCGACTTTGGAGCCATGTTTGATATTCCGTTTACACTTAGTTTCTCAGTTCTTGCCGAATCGATCGTCAAAAATTGTTTGGAACTCTCTGTAGTCATTTTTGTTACCTCTATTGTGTAAGTTTGTATAGCTGATGAAATACCAATGATTGTCGACAAAAGAGCTCCAATACCAAATGAACCAGTAGCGACATTGTCCAAAAATGCTAGGTTACTGTCACTGCTTTGATGCCCCTTTAAAACTTGCTCAATATGAGTCCTATTTTTTTTAAATATAACCAGCACAACCACTAAACAGATTAGAAAGCCAATGATAGCACCAACGTATAAAACCAATGTCTCTGGGGAGTGAATCCCAACGGTCCTTATTAACGTCAACAATATACCAATCCCTCCGGCGGACAGCGTAAGAAGACTTTTATCGTGCTCCATTGAAGTGTTTAACCAAGCAGAGACTCCAGCAGCATAAAACGCCAGTTCTTTTTTTTCATTAATGTCTTCTATATCACCCACACTTCGACTCGCCACAATTCAAACAAGTCATACACCCGTCCATTAACACCATGGCTTTGGTGCTGCACTTGTTGCACAGCACCGCTTTTTCCGGAAAAGACTCGCCTTCCGTTTCACCGTGCATGGCTTCAAATTCGCGGCGTTTATCGGCTAGAAACTGTTTCTGATGGTCTGTCATGATTTCCGGTTTGATCATGCCGATGTGTTTCATGTGGGTTTCGATGGCACAGCCGATCTCGGCGACCAGGGACGGCATGAACACGCCGCCTTTTTTGAAATAACCGCCTTTGGGATCAAACACCGCTTTTAATTCTTCAACCAAAAACGTCGCATCGCCGCCTTTGCGGAATACAGCCGAGATAACCCGTGTCAGTGCCAGTACCCACTGAAAATGCTCCATGTTTTTGGAGTTGATGAAGATCTCGTAAGGGCGGCGCTCTTCGTGAGCGGTGTGCTGGTTCAGAATAATGTCGTTGATGGTGATGTACAGCGCATGCTCGGACTGCGGCGTTTTGATCTTGTAGGTGGAGCCGATCAGCACTTCCGGGCGTTCGACATTTTCATGCATGCTTTCCACAGATTGCTGGGGTTCTTGCGGCTGGGCTGCTTCGGTATTTTCTTTGGTCAGCACTTTATAACTGACGATTTTTTGAGAAATTTTGTGTAGGGTCATGATCTTGGGCCTAAAAAAAGGGGGTACTGGCGCTGAATAGGGCGCCACTCAAATTTTGAACAAACTGACTTAGGATGCGTTTTCCAATTTAACGGCATCCAAATAGAGAGTATCCGGACAAATATCCTGCTGGTTAGGCCAGACTACCGTACCGTTGTCGACCGACGCACGTTTAAAATAGGGTTTGTCGCGTAATTCCTTGAACACGCCAAAGTCCAGTAATGACTTACAGTCATAAACACCTTGCGCTCCATCGGTGAATTGTAGAACCAACGCATAATCATCGGTGGCTTGAACGGATTTAACGCGTGGATTCATAGTGCTACCTCAACGGTTCGATTTTATAAGGCAATTCACCAGACACGGCCAACTGCCAATCCGCTATTAATTCGTCTCTATGCAATTCTATCCAAGCCTGCAACAGTTTCATTGAAATGGCAGGCATAATGTTTCCTCGGCAGAATTGATTGGTCGGACAATCCTAAAACTTGCCGTAGTAACCTTCTTTCAACGCATCGAACAAATTGGCGGCGGTATGAATTTCGCCGTCGTATTCCACTTCTTCGTTGCCTTTGTATTCCACTACGTGACCGTCATCCAGCGTGAACTGGTAGGTCGTGTTTTCCAGATCGGATTCCTTGACCAACACCCCCTGGAAGACTTCCGGATTGAACCGGAACGTGGTGCAGCCTTTCAGTCCTTGGTCGTAAGCGTATTCGTAGATAGACTTGAAGTCTTCATACGGATAATCGGTAGGCACGTTGGCGGTTTTGGAAATGGATGAGTCTATCCATTTTTGTGCGGCCGCTTGAATATCGACATGCTGTTTGGGCGTGATTTCATCGGCACAGATAAAATAATCCGGCAGTTGCCTGGCTGGATCATCGCTGTAAGGCATGGCTTCAGGATTAACCAAATGGCGGTAAGCCAGCAGTTCGAACGAAAATACGTCGATTTTTTCTTTGGATTTTTTGCCTTCACGAATCACATTGCGTGAGTAATGGTGGGCAAAGCTGGGTTCTATGCCGTTGCTGGCATTGTTGGCCAACGATAACGATATTGTGCCGGTTGGAGCAATGGAGCTGTGATGCGTAAAACGGCAGCCGGTTTCGGCCAGTTCGGCAACCAGCTTCGGCTCTTCTTTAGCCAGTTGCTGCATGTAACGGCTGTATTTGGCGTGCAGGATCTTACCGGGAATCTGATCACCCACTTTATAACCGTCTTGTTTCATTTCGGGACGTTTATGCAGCATTTCGCCGGTGACGGTGAACAGCTCGTTCATGATCGGTGCCGGACCTTTTTCTTTGGCCAGTTCCAGACCGGCTTTCCAGCCTTCAACCGCCAATTCCTTGGTAACTTGTTCGGTAAACGCCAGTGATTCCGCTTCACCGTATTTCATGCCCAGCATCGCAATGGTCGAGCCCAGGCCCAGATAGCCCATGCCGTGACGGCGTTTACCGGTGATTTCCTTGCGTTGTTTTTCCAGTGGCAGACCGTTAATTTCAACCACGTTGTCCAGCATGCGCGTGAAAATGCGGATGGTTTTGCGGTACGCGTCCCAATCGAACTGCGCGTCTTTGCCAAACGGCTGCGTTACAAAGCGGGTCAGGTTGATAGAACCCAGCAAACAGCTGCCGTAAGGTGGCAAGGGTTGCTCGCCGCAAGGGTTGGTCGCGCGAATATGTTCGCAAAACCAGTTGTTGTTCATTTCGTTGACTTTATCGATCAGGATAAACCCCGGTTCGGCGTAATCATAGGTAGAGGACATGATGATGTCCCACAAGCGGCGGGCCGGCATGACCTTACTGATGCGGCAAGCCACCAGGCCTGCGTCATTGACCACATAACCCTTTTTGTTGGGTAAATCGCGCCAAACGATTTTGCTGCTGTCAGTCAGATCCAGTTTGTCGACTTTGGCTTCACGCTGGGTGACCGGGAATGACAACGCCCAGGGTTTATCATTTTTGACCGCTTCTACAAATTCACTGGTAATCAGCAGCGACAGGTTAAATTGACGCAGGCGGCCGTCTTCGCGTTTGGCTCGGATGAAATCGACGACATCAGGATGAGCGACATCAAACGTAGCCATTTGTGCGCCACGGCGGCCACCGGCAGACGAGACGGTGAAACACATCTTGTCGTAGATATCCATGAATGACAGCGGCCCGGATGTGTAGGCACCAGCACCGGATACATACGCGTCTTTAGGCCTCAAGGTAGAAAATTCGTAACCAATGCCGCAACCGGCCTTCAGCGTCAAACCGGCTTCGTGGACTTTGGACAGAATATCGTCCATAGAATCTTCGATGATGCCGGATACGGTACAATTGATCGTCGATGTGGCGGGTTTGTGTTCCAACGCGCCGGCATTGGAGACAATTCTACCGGCTGGAATTGCGCCTTTGCGCAACGCCCATAAAAAGTCTTTGTAATTTTTTTCTTGCAGTGCCTTGTCTTGCTCGACTCCAGCAAGGGCTTTGGCGACCCGTTTGTAGGTTTCATCAATGTTGGTATCGATGGCTACGCCGTCTTTGGTTTTGAGGCGGTACTTACTGTCCCAAATGTCAAGCGAAGCACTTTGTAGCGGAATTTCGTCATCGTTTGGCGTAACAATATGGAGTGTAGCGGTCATTCGTTGATTCCCTTTTCTGGTTGAGCAATTGACTGTTTTTTTCGCACTAAATCGGAGCGGAGCCGTCTAAGATATTGATGTATATTAAGTTACAGACAAAAAATGACTTTAACCGTAAATACACCTTATGTAGTGGCTGTGAAAATATACTAGCACAATATATTGTGCTGTCAGCAGGAATTTTCTACCCACAGGCAGAGGTTTTTCAGGTAGTTTTTATAGTTCAATGAGTTAGCTTAAGGATTTGAAATTTGCATGAAGCAAAGGGTGACTTGAGCGCTGAAAATGGCTTTCTCACTTTACAGGCAAACAATTTGGATCGGATTATTCAGCCCATTTCATTTTATCTATTCTTTCTTCAGGCGAAGTTTAAAATACTGCTTGTAAAATATGCAGGAACAAAATTCATGTTGAGCAAAAGGCGAAGCATGGGTGGTTTGCAAAGTATTCCAACCGGTCTTTTTAGGCTAATTTTTTTCTTACAACCCGCGATGCCACTGCCATGAAAAATTACACGTTGCCGGTATTACTCTTTCTATTTGTGATCGGCATTAATGATGCCCTTGCCTTACGATGCGGTAAAAGACTGGTTCGGATAGGCGAACATAAAATCGATGTGCTGCAAAAATGCGGGGAACCGGATTACGCCGAAACCCGATTAGGCGTTGAAGGAAGCCGATTACGGCATAATCGAGGTGTACTCGAAATTGAAAGTTATGAACAAGTCGTCATAGATGAGTGGGTATACAACTTCGGCCCACGAAAATTAAAGCAATTTTTACTGTTTGAAAACAGCGTATTAAAAGAAACTCGCAACCTGGGTTACGGGGATTGATGCTATTGCAAGGATTGCCGGATTCAGGCGAACTTATCCGGAAGCCAGCCCCGCTCGACACAATCACGAAAACACCACTCCGGGGTGGTTTCGGTTTTGTAGCTCCAAAAAAACCAACCCAGATATTTTTCAAAAGTGATTAATTGGGCAGCGGCAAAAGCACGATTGGCAATAGACAATTGCACAGTGTCGATTGCTGTCAGCGTATGATTAAATGAGCCCTCTGCCCATAGAGAAAACACGTTCTTATCCATTCCCAAACTCCATTCACTTACATAAACCGGCAACGTTAAACCGTTAATAATGTCGTCAGCTTCGTTTTTCCAGTCAATAGCCGCTTTTTGGATATGACCATAGATATCCAGATCAATATCCTCTTGAACAAAACACTGATAACGGTGAATATCGAACACAACATTCTGATAGTCGGGTTCGCTCATGAAGCCCTGGTATTCCTTGTAAGAACGAAAACCGTCATGAACTACGACCGCCACCTGCTCTGGCTGGCAGTGCTGCCGGATACGCTGATAGGCTTCCAGATGGTATTGCTTTAATACATCAGTGGCGATGTCCCAGCGAGGCTCGTTCAATGTCTGAATGGCATGCAAGGCCGGACTGGAGGCGTATCTTTCCGCCAACCGTTCCAGAACTGTCAGAGAATAATCGATGAAAGCGGGTTGAGTATGCCACTCGCAGACATTCTGGATGCCGCCGTTGTCAAAGCCGTTCTGACACCCCGGTGCGGCATGTAAATCCAGCACAACATGCAAACCGCATTCTACAGCCCACTTCATCGCCTGGTCCAGAATGTCGATGCCGCCTTGAACAAAGGGATAACGCAAGGACCCATAGGCAGCATGGTAGGGATAGTCGGGGCCGAAGATCCAATGTCCGACAGGAATTCGCACTGCATTGATGCCGGTTTTAGCCAGCCAGGCAAAATCATCCCAAGTAATAAAGCTGTTCCAGTGCTGTTTTAATAAAGGTCCGGCCCGCTCGCCCAATTCAACACAATATGCGGTTTCATCCAGTGCCTCCAGGCCTTCAAAGAGGCTGGGCGTCATCCATTTCTCTAAAACCAGCCAGCCGCCCAGATTAACGCCACGCACCTTTTCCCTGCGTTTATTTTCAAACATCAGATCTGCTCTAGCTTAAAGCGTCAAACGGCGTTCATGAAAAGCATCTGCGGTCGGTTGGTTCATAATGGTCAGCAAAGCGGCGTCCGGCAACCTTTCAGTAATCAATCGCAGCATGTCAGCCTCGCCTACGGGATCCAGTGAATCAAAAGCTTCCTGGACTAAAATCCACTTGGGCTTGACCAGCAGTAACCGGACCAATCCCAACCGCTGCTGTTGTTCGCGGGACAACGATTTCTCCCATTGCTCAACATGATCCAGCTGTTCGAGTAAGTCATTAAGCCCAGCGGCATCGACCGCCTGTTCAAGATCAGCCTGATTAAAAGCCGACACAGGATAGGGGTAACAAATTGCCGAACGCAGCGTGCCTGTCGGCAAATAGGGTCTTGGCGGCATAAAGTACATGGGTTCATCATCGGGCAAATAGATGGTTCCTTTACCCCAGGGCCACAAACCTGCTACTGCCTTGAAAAGTTTGGCGGCCGTTGCGCCATTGCCCGATATAAGGACGTGCTCGCCTTTTTTAATCTGATCTTCGATACAGGCGATGATCATTTCTCCATTCAGTTTAGCGATACAAACCTGATTGAAACCAAGAACCGATTCTTCAGATTTGACCAGCCTTATGCGCTGTTGTGTTTCGTCTTTATTCTTTTTCTCCAGATCATCCAGCGCATCGACCAAGCCTAAAACCCGTTCTACCGATGCCCGCCATTCGGCCACTTTTGCCATGTTATCGACCGGCCATGACAAGGCACCGGCCATTTGTTGAAAAGCCTGAGCGGATTGGACCAAAGCACCCAATGAAATGAATCCGGCAATGTAGCGCGGGGCCGATATCAGAATGGGAAAAGCCATGGAAAAGACCGAATAGCCGGAAGTGAACATCAGAATATTGGACCAGGCACGGGTTTGTCTCTGCCAAGCACGATAGATGTCATTAAACAAATGCAGAAAACGGTTCCGTTCGGTTTTTTCCCCCCTGACAAGCGCAATGGCGATAGAATTCTCGCGCGCTGTCACCAAGCCAAAGCGAAAATTAGCCTCTTCAGTTTGTCTGGCATCGGTGGCTTGAGTCAGTGGACGCCCGATAACCCAGCCCAGCGTTGAAGCAAACGCGGCATAGATAATCGCCAGCCAGACCAGATGCCCGTAAACCGACAATTCCAGACCGCCAAATTTAAGCGTTATATGTCCGGACAGTCTCCACAGTATCTGCGTGAAACTGACTATCAGCAGCAAGCAATAAAAAAGTGAATGGATTAAATCAATCGCATATTCGGTGGCTATCCGGATATCTTCAGCGATGCGGCCGTCCGGATTGTCATGCCGGCCTTCCATGTGCGTGATTTGATAATGGCGGCCGTTATTCATCCACTCGCCAATCAAGCGTTGAGTCAGCCAGCTGCGCCAATCAATTTGTAACTGGCGTTTGATTTTCAAGTGATTTGAAGTGACTATCACGTTAGCAATAAGTATCAGCGCGATAATCACAATTTGCTTGGTCAAACCTGACATGGAACGCTGATCCAGGGTATTAAACAGATTGGCACTCCATTCGGTCAGCAATACTGCAATAGCAATTTGCATGACCGTAAATAAAACTAGCCCCAGGGACAATTTATGAATAGTGGCTTTATTTTCCGAATGCCAGAACGGCCCGGCCAGTTTGATGAATTCTACAAAAAATCTACTTGAGTAGCGCAAAGGATATCTCCGTATCGGGTTAATTAAGTTCACCCGGCATTTTTCTAACCGGGTTGCTGAACCACACCACACTATTAAAAACCCGTAGATCAGCCGGATTTTTTATTGTCAGAGCGCCTCTCAAAAGAGTGATACGAAGCGGTCAGGTAAGGTTCCTCTTACTTTCTTTTTATTATTTTTTCTGAACGTTGCGATAAGTTAAGTCTTAATGCCATGTGTCTTAATTACTAAACAAGATTAGACTTGTTCAAGAGCTATTAACCATAGCACAGAGAATTGTAATATCTAATTCGCATGTGTTGCCAATTTTTCAAATCCGGCAACACGGGAAATCAACAGTTTGTTAACGTTAACTGCGTCAAAAAGTCTGTCATCTTTTGCTGTTCGGGCGTGGGTTTAACAAGCGCCTCCAATGCGGACATAACCCGGACTAAATCAGCTAATTCATCGGCATCCTGTAAGCTGTCTGTCTGAAAAATATCACCAAAAGGTGCAATTGCATTTAAAAATTGTTCTCCTGTATCGGGTTGACTGTAACTTATGTGAGTCCAAAGTGCCTGAGAAAGCCGTCGATTACCACCAAAGAGCCAGAATCCACCATCAAAACTCGGACCAAAAGCGAATCGAGAAAAATCAGTAGCGGATAACCAGTGAGCACAATCGCACACTTGACGGCTGGTCATTTGAGGAATATCGGCGCCCACCAAAAGCACATACGGATGGCGTTGTAAAAGCTGTTCGTAGATCAGCCCCATACGTTCACCCAGGCCGCCTTCCCCCTGCCAGACTGTCGGCAGCGCTTGCCAATACCAATGATCCAAAGCCCCGACTTCCGCGACTGCGTAATACCCTTGTAACGGAATCTGTTGACAGGCATCCGCTATGACCGATGTCACAGATTGAGCGGCAGTTAAATGCAAAGTTTCAGCAGCATCGGTTCCAAGGCTTGCCGCCAAGCGAGTTTTAACGGGAGACAAGCCCGGTGTTTTAACAAACAGCGCAATGGCACCTTGAGAGGGTTTAGGGCTTTCGTTTTCGATAACTGGCGGTATGCATGCAGTGTTCATTTCTCTTAATAATTATCCTTCAATAGCTTGAATAGCTTGAATAGCTTGAATAGCGGTTAGTATCACTCTACCCGGTAAAAAATGGTCGATCTGAGCCCGGCAAAAATGCTTACTTTGCCTTTGCCGCACGCTATCGTTCCGGCAGGGATGAAGCCTCTGTCATCCTTTCAACGCCTGTCGCGAACAGTGCTCTATTTGATGGGTTTAACACGTTTACGCAGACCCTATCGATAATGCCTGCAGCCCAAGCATAATGGCAGTTCTTTTTTGAAATTATTGGGAAACTTCAATTGAGTCGTTGTATGTTATCCTTCGCACATTTGAAATTCGTAGATAATACAATGTCTTCACATCAAGTTATTCAGCGTTGTTTAACCGTTTGTCTCGCGCAGTCATTCGTGTTTAACGAACTAAAAGAAAAGTTGCTCGACACCACCCGCTCTCAGGTCTTCAGAGATACTGTCGCAATCGATCATAAAAACGGCGTGTCTATTGTCTTTGCATACGGCGTTGTAGTGCACTGGAATGTGAATCTGGATGACCGGCGAGAGCTGCACAGAATTCTTTTAAATTATGCGGTAAAGCCGGAGGCGGAAGCTCAGGAAGATAATTTCAGCTACGAGGTCAACTGCGAACAAGACCGCATTCAACACGATCATATCGAGTTGCAAAACGCCGATATCAAAGTCTATGTTGCCTTGTCACACGCCATGGCACAGTCGATCAAACTGGCTGCATTTGAAGGCAATGCCATTGACACTATCCATACCACCAGCCATCTACCCGAATCGTTGGCGCGGGAAGGCAAAATCAGACTGGGCAGAAATGCAATGGCTAAAATTCGCGGCCAGCTGTTCTTGACCAAAAGCGATATTATTCTGAATTACGACTTGCTGGATACGCCAGAATTTTTTTGGGAACACCCGGAATACCAATCAATTTACTTGATGGCAGCGAATTACCTTGAGATCAAGCAGCGAACCGAAGTGCTGTCGAAAAAACTGGAAACCATCCATGAGCTTCTGGAAATGCTGGCTGACGAACAAAAACATCTACATTCGTCAACGCTGGAATGGATCATCATTTGGCTGATTGCCGTGGAAATCATCATGTCCTTGATCGACAAGATTTTTTAGCTCCGCTACTACCCAGAAATCAAATAGGCATTTACTGCATCCTTGCAGTGTTAATCCATTACTGCCAAAAAGTTTACAACGACTTTGAATCCCAGCGATGCGCCATAATTCCTTTAAACAGAATCACCGGCAAGACGATTGCGGCGGCATAGGCCATCGTTCCGGTCAGATAATGCGGATAGTAACGCGTAAACTGCCCCAGAAAAGCCTCCCATGAGCGGTTACTGACATTGTCAGACAACAGATAAAAGCTGCCATTAGTCAGCAAAAATGCCAGTGAGACCGCCAAAAACAACAGCCCGAATAAACCAGTCAGATCAGTCAATCCGGTCAACTCTTTTTCGCGAAAGTAAGCACCGGTTGCCCAAAGTACCCCGTAAGCAGGTACCAGAAAAACATAGGCCGGAGAAATACAAAAATCACTGACATTCATCTGGGCTATCGCAACATAATCGATAAGTCCTGCCAGAACCAACAAAGTCAAAAACAAGCCTCGACCACCAAACCACAAGCCCGCCAGAAAAAAGACCGCCAAGGATGCATCTGGCAAGGCAAAAGCCGAACCGAAATGATCCATGCGGGTCATTGCCATCAAGCCAATCAAGGCTATGGGGCCGGGTTTGGTCAATGGCTGATTGAGTGCCGATGATGTGGGTATTGCCATAGTAAAGCTCCAAAGTGGGAAAGTGATAGCCGTCCCTGGCCAAATTATTAATGCGTAAAGTGTATTGATAAGAAAAAGTTTCTATCCGCTGTGTTAAAAGTATCGGCGGTTTGATATTGTTTATCCAGTAAATTATTCAATTGTCCGCTTAACTTCCAGTTTTTATTGAACTGATAGGCACTGCGCAAATCAACGGTGACAAAGCCTCCGACTTTATTGGTATTATCCTGCCGGTCATAGCGATAGCCTTGAGCGAGTAAAGTTGCCCCCGTTTCCAGCGCACCAAAGGACCTGGATAAATCAAGTGACAAGGATTTATTAGACCGCCTGGGTAAACGCGTATTGGTCAAGCGATTACGAGGGTCCAGCAGGCTCATTCCCAATTGTGCGTTCACTCCCAGTATCTGGGTTCCAATTTCGGCTTCGATGCCGTCAATCTGGGCTTTATCGGTATTTTCAGCGCCGAAGTTACCGGTATTGGGATTAAAGGCAAAACCAATCAGGTTGTCAATATCGGTATGGTAAGCCCGCAATTCCCAGCGCAACCAATCATAATCTCCGGCCAAACCCACTTCTACTGAAGTTGACTCCTCGGCGGATAATCCGGAATTACCGAAATTAGGAAAGTAAAGTTCGTTAAATGTCGGCGCCTTAAACGCGTTACCGAAACTGGCAAATGCGCTTAAGCCATAATCCCAATTAAACCGCCAGCCGATATTACCGCTGACAAAATCACCAAACGCTTCATTATCATCGAACCGAACCGAGGCGGTCAGAAAATGACTGTCCAAAAAACGGCCTTGCCATTCGGTAAACACACCCACATCGTACCGACTGAGCTCAGTATACAAGGTGGTGCTCTCCACTTCGTCATAGCGATAATCAGAACCCAAAATCAACTGATGATCATCGGATAACTTGAACGTATTCAACCAGGTGGCATTCCATCGCGTTGAATCAAAATTGGTAGAAAAGTCGCCATCCAAATCCAGGTTATCATTATCATCTCTGGTTTGCCCCAAACGCAGCGAAGACTCCCAATAGTCAGTTAAAAAAAGCCGTCCTGACAAGCCAACGACATGATTAAAGAATTCGGTTTGATCTTCATTAGAACCGTCAAATCGATTTTTACCTTCCGATCGCATGAAAAAAGCTTCAATTTCCGCCTTATTGTCAAAGCGGTGACCAAGCCTGGCGTTAAGACCGGTATTATAATAACCATCATTGTCTGGCTGATTGACGCCAAAAAAACCTGAAGTCGGTTCTCTTGCATCAAAGCCCTTGGTATTGATATGAGATGCCCCTAGCGTATACCAGGTGCCGTTAGTTTCGCCGCTGACAGTACCGGAAACCTTGGCTGTATTATAAGACCCACCGCCGGCATCCAATGTAAAAGTGGGCTCTTGTTTCTGAACGCCTTTGCGGGTAAAAATCTGAATTACCCCCCCTAGCGCTTCAGAGCCGTAAAGACTGGCTTGTGGACCCTTGATAATTTCAACCCTTTCGACCTGATCAATGGGGATCACTTCAAACGGAGAGGTGCCAAGAGTAACCGAGCCGAAACGAATCCCATCAATCAAGACCAAAACCTGGTCCGATTCTGTGCCGCGCATAAAGATACTGGTGGGCTTACCTAAACCACCTGACTGCACGACATCGACACCGGTGACTCGTTTTAACAAATCAGGTAAGGTATTGACTTGATATTTTTCAATATCTTCGCGGGTAAACACGGTAATGGCGGCCGCTAACTGCTTCTTTTCCCGTTCAGAACGGGTTGCAGTAACAACCATGTTAGGCAGATGGTATGAATCTTCAGATTCCGTATTTTGGGCCAGAACCGGTTGATGCGCACCGGTTAAAATTAATGAACTAAAAATGAGTTTTCGCATTATATCCTCTGCGCCGCCCGCGCATGAAGCTTAGGAAATGACAGCGAAAAGGCAAGGCAAAGAGAAACGCAGGGGAATCTTTTCGCAAACAGCCCGCCGCTGTCTCGAATCAACTCTCGGGCCGGTCTCCGGGCTTATAAGTGGCGTATGCCTGAATCACCGCCTTCCCATGCAAAAGACACAGTGGCTTGATGATGATTCTTTACTTATCTACCGTTGCGGGGGCAGCGTCGGCTTTGGCAATCAATACCTGACCGACTTCCCGTTTAACCCGATGATATAAATCAAAGGGCACCAGAAAGAAGGCCGCCGATTATAAGGATTTACAAACGTAAAGCAAGTAAAGGAATTGCCGCACACGTAAAGACAGAGGACAATAAGCGCGCTTTAACGAGATATTGAGCGGGTTATTTTTCTCAGTTTTCGATACAAAAAATCTGGATCTCGTTGTTTTTATTTTAAGCTATCTTGTAATCCGTCAATACCGAGTAAAAGCAGATTAACCTGCGCGCTTTTTTAGGCCATGTTCGCGTTAGTAGTTGAAAGTAAATCAACACCGTCATTCCGGCATGGATTGCCGGAGCCGTTAGACCGCGTAAGCGAATCTAGGTCACAAGGATGTGAAAGTCCAGCGCCATCCATGGCTTCTGGACCCCGGCAATCCCTGCCGGGGCGACGCCCACTATTAACGCAAACATAGCCTTTATTAAGTCATTTATTTTGAATGGGAGTTTGTACTAATCATGAAGGTGTTATTAAGTCTTTTAAGCGGGGCACTATTGAGCGCCTCTTGTGTTTCGCTGGCTGCGAACCGCTGGGCAACTGTCACCTCCCCTACCCCGATAATCAATGGCATTGAAAGTATTGGCGATTACACCGCCGGATGTTTGCGGGGAGCCTTGACTTTACCCGAAAATGGCGAGGGCTATCAGGTCATGCGGTTATCGCGTCAACGCTATTTTGGCCACCCCGATTTGATTCAGTTCATAGAAAAACTGGGCCGCAGCGCCGTCGACAAAGACTGGGGAACGCTATTGATCGGCGATTTGGGCCAGGCTAGAGGCGGACCCACGCCTAGCGGACATCGCAGCCACCAATCCGGACTGGATGTGGACATCTGGTTTTTGTTATCCAGAGAAGCAACTAAACGAAAATTAAGCCATGGCGAACGCGAGAAATGGGGGGCACCCTCTGTTTTGCTGCCTCATTCGGACACTATTAACCCGTCTCAATGGTCACAGGCCATAGAACAAGTCCTGGAAACTGCGGCGCTGATGCCGGAAGTTGACCGTATCTTTGTCAACGCAGCCATCAAGCGGCAGCTATGTAATAACAAGGGTCCTGAAGCACGTCCCTGGTTAAAAAAAATCCGGCCCTGGTGGGCGCATGACGATCACTTTCATGTCCGCTTGAAATGCCCGACTGACAGCCCTAATTGCAAAACTCAAAATCCTGTGCCCAACAGCAACGGCTGCGATGCATCGCTGGATTGGTGGTTTTCTGCTGAAGCAAAAACGCCATCGGCGGTTCCAAAAAAAGCGCCGGCACCTTTGCTTCTACCTGAACAATGTGACGGCGTTTTAACGGAATAAATGCTAATAAAGTACTAATAATGGTTGTAAGTATTCGGCTGAGCAACAAAACTAAAGGTGAAGCGCCATGTAGGTTGCGGTTGGCGACAGCCAACCCAACATTCAAGGCAAGGGCATTAATTGTTGGATTGAGGAAAACAGGGAATAAAACCTACGCTAAATTATTAAAAAAGTTTTAACTCAAAACGCGGACATTAACAAAATGAAACTACTGACAGCCGTTTTTATCTTGGGCTTGATAATCCAGTATTTTATGGATTCGGCATTAAGACTGGAAAACATCAATCTGGAAATGTTTATTCATAACCTGATTCGCTTTTTTACAGGCTTTATCATTTTAGGGATTTGGGTAAGCTACAAACACCGGTTGAAACTTAAAATCGCATTGTATTTGGTGGTAGCTTTATTGCTTGCCGACCATATCGCCGACTATGTTCGCAGTGTGGATAACCTGAAACTTGAAATGCTGATTCATGAAAGCTATCTGATCCTCTGGGGCGCTTTAATGGGTTACTTATCAATGCGTTGCTACTACAGAAAAAAACAGGAAAAGTAAGGCAGACTGCCCGTATTGAGGGCAGTCTCTCAAATATCAAAGAAACAACAAAATGATCATCTGCGCAGAGATAATCCTTAATATCATCACTAACGGATAAACCGTTGCATAGGCAATTGACACTGCCGCAGAGGGATTCAAGCTGTTAGCAAAAGCCAATGCCGGCGGATCAGTCATACTGCCGGCGAGCAAACCGCACATCGACAGAAAATTAACCCGGTAGAAGAACCTCGCCACAAACGCAACAATCAGCAATGGCCCTATGGTGATCATTACCGCACAAGCCATCCAGTAAAAACCGTCACCGTTGATCAGGGTATTGACAAACTTGTCACCCGAATTCAAGCCCACGCAGGCCAAGAACAAAACGATCCCCACATCTTTGAGGATAATGTTCGAACTCTTCGGCAAATGCCAGGTCATCGTACCCCAATTGCCGATCCTGCTGAGCAAAATGGCCACGATCAACGGACCACCCGCCAAGCCGAGTTTAACGGCAGAAGGAATACCCGGCACATAAAGGGGCAGACTGCCTAACAAAATGCCTAAGGTAATGCCGATAAAAATAGGAACGATCTGCGGATGACTGAGCACCTCCAACGAGTTACCCAATACTTTTTCAAGACTCGCCAGACTCTCCTTGCTTCCGACTACATTCAACTCGTCGCCGTAATGAACATGAACCGACCCGGTAGGCGTAAATTCAACATCCGGACGGTGAATTCTGGAAATAGTCACCCCGTACATTGTCCGCAAGTTGCTGACGGTTTGACCCACAGCATCTTTGTGGGTTACGACAAAGCGGCCGCTGAAAAGATTGGTCGCAATTTCTTTCAGGTTATAGCTGGAATCAGGCCCGATCAGAATTTTCAATTTATCCAAATGTTCTTTTTCGCCGACCAAACGAATGGCGTCGCCTGTCGTTAATAAGGTGTCATTTGTCGCTATATTGACTTCACCGTTATGAAGAATACGGGTTACAGCCACGCCCATGGCATCAAAAAAAGGAACTTGTCCAATGGTCAAGTTATTCAGATTTGGATTTTCCACCGTCAAATCACACCAAACCGGTGTTTTGGCGTTTTCCTGCTGTATGCGGCTGAAGTCTTCAGCTTCAGTGGCCAGGTTAATTTTAAAAACCGCTCGCGTCAGCAGCATAGACAGGATAATGCCAACTATGCCAAAAGGATATGCCACCGCATAGCCCAATCCTGGTAGTTTCAGAGTCTCAGGATTGATTCCGGATATGCCGGCAAGAATTTCCTGTGCAGCCGCCAATGAAGGTGTGTTGGTGGTTGCGCCTGAAAATAGCCCGACCGCTACAGGGATAGGAATATCACCGAAAATACTGATTAGAACAGTAATCGCAGCACCCAGCAGCACAATCGAAGCGGCCATCACGTTCAACCTGATACCGTAGCGAAAAAACGAGCTGACAAAACTGGGACCCACCTGAAGTCCAATGGCATAGACAAATAAAATGAGTCCGAACTCTCGCAGAAAGTGCATGACCTCTTTGGGCAACGTAATCCCAAAGTGGCCGAAAGCAAGGCCGGAAAATAACACCCCGGCAATGCCCAGTTCTATTTTGAACAAGGACAATCTTCCTAATAACAGCCCGGTTGAAACAACCAGACTGATCACTAACAACGAGTGAGAAACAGATTCGTGGCTAAAAAGGTGTATGAGCCAATTCATGGTGATTTCAATGATTAATAGTTGCCAGATGATCAAATCAAACAGTAAGTCGTGTCACAGGTTTTCACCGGCAAACAAACTGCAGGAAAATCGCGTAAACAAAAAGAGGCCTTTGTATCATCAGAAATCGAAGGTAAAGACTATCACAAACCCAATTGCAAAAAGCCTTTGTCTAACAGTCGATTAGTGTACGATCAAGAAGCACCCATTGTTACAAA